>NZ_LZIS01000096.1 GCF_001667015.1 Mycobacterium sp. E3198
GCCGGTAGTAGCTGACCATCGTGTACTGGTCGGGGCTGGATCCCTGCGCGGCCGCCTCGATGATCGCCGGCCGCTGCTTGAGGTCGCGCGCGCGCTCAGGCGAAGTCACCACGATCGCGACCGCACCGTCGGTCTCCTGGCAGCAGTCCAGCAGCCGCAGCGGCTCGGCGATCCACCGCGAATTCTGGTGATCCTCAATGGTGATCGGCTTCTCGTAGAAGTACGCCTTGGGGTTTTTGGCGGCGTGCTTGCGGTCGGCCACCGAGATGACGCCGAAGTCCCGGCTGGTCGCACCGGACAGGTGCATGTAGCGCTGGGCGATCATCGCGACCTGCGCGGCCGGCGTGGAAAGCCCGTGCGGGTACGAGAACGCGTTGTCGGCCGTCGTCGAATCCGCGCTTGCCCCACCGTCTCCCGCCAACCGGCTCTGCACCTGGCCGAACCGCATCCCTGACCGTTCGTTGAACGCCCGGTAGGCGACCACGACGTCGGCCACCCCCGTCGCGACGGCCATCGCCGCCTGCTGCACGGTCGCGCACGCGGCCCCGCCGCCATAACCGATCTGGGAGAAGAACTTCAGGTCGCCGATGCCGACCGCGCGCGCCACCGCGGTCTCGTTGTTGCTGTCCATCGTGAACGTGGTCAGCCCGTCGACGTCGGCCGGGCTCAGGCCGGCATCGTCCAACGCGTCCAGGACGGCCTCGGCCGCCAACCGCAGCTCGCTGCGGCCGGAGTCCTTCGAAAAGTCGGTGGCCCCGATGCCGACGATGGCCGCCTTACCCGAAAGCATCAGGCATCCCCCATCGTCAGCGTGGCCGTCGCGATGACGTGATCGCCAAGGCTATTGGCGCCCACCACTTTCACGGTGATCACGCCATCTGCCACGGCGGTCACCTCACCGGAGAACGTCACCGTGTCGTACGCGTACCACGGCACCCCGAGCCGCAGGCCGATCGACTTGATCAGCGCCGACGGCCCGGCCCAGTCGGTGACGTAGCGCTGCACCAGCCCGGTGTCGGTGAGGATGTTGACGAAGATGTCCTTCGACCCCTTGGCCTGCGCGAGGTCACGGTCGTGGTGCACGTCCTGGAAGTCGCGGGTGGCCAGGGCCGTCGAGATGATGAATGTGGGGTCGCCGTGCAGTTTCAGCTCGGGCAGCTTGGTGCCCACTTCGATCACCGGCGCGCTCATGCGTCAGGCTCCCAGGCGTAGAGGGTCCATTCCGGGCCGCTGTCGCCGGCCGGGAAGTCGATATACGTTGCGCGCACCGGCAATCCGATCTTCACCGCGGCGGGGTCGATCCCGCGCAGCTCGCCCAGCATGCGGACGCCCTCGTCGAGCTCGACCAAGGCGATGACGAAGGGCGGGGTGCGACCCGGCACCTTCGGAGCGTGGTGCACCACGAAGCTGAACACCGTGCCGCGACCGCTGGCCACCGCGTAGTCGATGGGCGCGGTCTTGTCCTGCCACACCGCCGGCACCGGCGGGTGCTGCAGGCTGCCGTCGGGACGCCGCTGCAGCCGCAGTTCGTGCGCCTTGACACCTTCCCAGAAGAACGCGGTGTCCCGCGACGACGAGGGGCGCATCATGGCGTCGGGGTCCAAATCCGCCGGCACCGCGGACGGCGCGGCCTCCCGGGGCTTGAACTTGAGGATGCGCCAATTCATTTCGGCGACGTCCTCGTCGCCCACCCGCCAGATGATGTGCTGGTTGATGAAGTAGCCCTCGCCCAAACCGGTTTGTTTGGGGCCCACCACGTCGCCCATCTCCGAGCTGATGCTGACCTGCTCGCCGGGTTGCAGGTAGCGGTGGTAGGTCTGCTCGCAGTTGGTGGCGACCACACCGATGTAGCCGGCGTCGTCGAACAGCTTCATCATGGGGCCCATCGGGTCGTCCGTCGGGCGTTCCCCGCCGAGGCCGAACATCGTCCACACCTGAATCATGGCCGGCGGGGCGACAATTCCGGGATGGCCGACCGAGCGGGCCGCGGCCTCGTCGACATAGATCGGGTTGCGGTCGCCGATGGCCTCCACCCAGTTGTTGATCATCGGACGGTTCACCGGATCGCGGCCGGCGCGCGGCTTGGGGTCGCCGGCCGCCTTGATCTCGGCGACGGCTTCGGCGATGTCCGTCATCGTGGCACCCTCGGCACTTTGAGGCCGGCGGCCGCGATCATTTCACGCATGACTTCGTTCACGCCGCCACCGAAGGTGATGACCAGGTTCCGCTTGGTTTGCGAGTCCAGCCAGTCGAGCAGCTCCGCGGTGTCCGAGTCAGCGGGGTTGCCGTACTTGCCGACGATCTCCTCGGCGAGCCGACCGATGTACTGAATGCGCTCGGTGCCAAAGACTTTGGTCGAGGCGGCGTCGGCCACGTTGATGTCCTCGCCCGCGGCGGCGACCTGCCAGTTCAGCAACTCGTTGATCCGCCACATCGCGTGGATCTCGCCGAGCGCCCGCTTGACGTCGTGATGGTCGATCGGCGTGACACCGTCGCTGCCCGGCTTGCTGGCCCAGGCGTGCACTCGGTCGTAGATGCCGGCGACGCGTCCCGCCGGGCCGAGCATCACTCGCTCGTTGTTGAGCTGGGTGGTGATCAGCCGCCATCCGCCGTTCTCCTCACCGACCAGCATGTCGGCGGGCACCCGAACGTCGTTGTAGTAGGTGGCGTTGGTGTGGTGGGCGCCGTCGGACAGGATGATCGGCGTCCACGAGTAGCCCGGATCCTTGGTGTCGACGATCAGGATCGAAATGCCCTTGTGCTTCACGGCTTCCGGGTCTGTGCGGCAGGCCAGCCAGATGTAATCCGCGTCGTGGGCGCCGGTGGTGAAGATCTTCTGCCCGTTGACGATGTACTCGTCACCCTGGCGCACGGCGGTGGTGCGCAGCGAAGCCAGGTCGGTACCGGCCTCGGGCTCGGTATAGCCGATCGCGAAGTGCACCTCGCCAGCCAGTATCGCCGGCAGGAACTTCTTCTTCTGCGCCTCGCTGCCGAACTGCTGCAGGGTGGGGCCGACCGTCTGCAACGTCACCGCGGGCAGTGGCACGTCGGCGCGATGCGCCTCGTTGACGAAGATCGACTGCTCGATGGGCCCGAAGCCCAGGCCGCCGAACTCTTTCGGCCACCCGACCCCGAGCTTGCGGTCCTGGCCCATGCGCCGGATCACCGCGCGGTAGGCCTCGTTGTGGCGGTCCTGCTCCATCGCCTTCATCTCGTCGGTCGAGATCAGGTTCGAAAAGTATTCCCGCAGTTCGGCTTGCAGCTGCCGCTGCTCCGGAGTCAGTTCTATGAACATTGCGCTCCCACCAGATCGAGGCGATGAGATGGCCCGCCCAGAATCCGGGACAGGTCCTTGATCGTGGAGTAGTACCGGTGCATGGGATAGGTGATGTCCATGCCCATGCCGCCGTGCAGGTGGTGGCAGAGCTGCATCACCGGCGGCGCCTGCGAGGCGATCCAGTAGCCCAGGACGTCCACGTCGTCGTCGGCATCCCGCCCTTCCGACAGCCGCCAGACGACCGACTTGGCCGCCAGATCGATGGTGCGCGAGGCGATGTAGATCTCGGAGAGCTGCGCCGCCACCGTCTGGAAGGTGGACAGCGGCTTGCCGAACTGCTTGCGGTTGGCCACGTAGTCGGCGGTCAGCCGCAGCGCCCCGGCCACCAGCCCGTCGGCGAAGGCCCCCATCGCGGCCAGGGCCAACTGGTTGACCCGGTGCGCCGACGCACCGGCCAAGACGTCCGAATCACTTACCGCCACAGCGTCAAAGGTGACGGTGTACTCGTCCGAGCCGTTGGACGTCGGGGTGTGCACCAGCCGCACGCCGTCGGCCTTGGGCGACACCACCACGACGGCGCTGTCGGCCGTCACGATCATCCACTCCGCCTGCTCGGCATAGCCGACGCCGACTTTGGTGCCGGACAGCCGGCCGTCCGCGAACGCCACCCCCGGCCGGTCGGGCAGGGCCGCGCCGGGCTCGTTGAGCGCCGCGGTCAGCACGCCGCCTTTGGCCACCCCGGCCAGGAAGCGGTCCTGCTGCTCGTCGGAGGCCAGGTCCAGCAGCGGCAGCACGCCGAAACCCAGCGTGGCCAACGCCGGCGTGATCGCGCCGTGGCGACCGGCTTCCGTGAGCACCGTGGCGACCTCGGGCAGGCCCACCTCGTCGCCGCCGAGGCGTTCCGGCACCGGCAGCGCCGTCACGCCGCCGCTGACCAGCGCCTCCCACGAGAGGTCCCGGTCCAGCACCGACGTCACCACGTCGGCGACCGCCTGCTGTTCGGCGGTGAGGTCGAAGTCCATCAGTGGTTCACCGGGCACGTGCCGGTGTAGTCGACCTGCCAGCGCTTGATGCCGTTGAGCCAACCCGAGCGCAGCCGCTCCGGCTCCGAGATCGGCTTGAGGTCGGGCATGTGGTCGGCCACCGCGTTGAAGATCAGGTTGATCGTCATCTTCGCCAGGTTGGCCCCGATGCAGTAATGCGCGCCCGTGCCGCCGAAACCGACGTGCGGGTTGGGGTTTCGCAAGATGTTGAAGGTGTAGGGGTCGTCGAAGATCTCTTCGTCGAAGTTGGCTGAGCGGT
Organism: Mycobacterium sp. E3198; assembly: GCF_001667015.1. Classification (GTDB taxonomy): domain Bacteria; phylum Actinomycetota; class Actinomycetes; order Mycobacteriales; family Mycobacteriaceae; genus Mycobacterium. Next base: position 4,580 of record NZ_LZIS01000096.1, read on the forward strand.
AGAACATCACCACTCGCTGGCCCTTCTTGATCTGCACTCCCGAGAGTTCGTAGTCCTCCAGCGCCGTGCGCTGGAAACAGGTGACCGGGGTGGCCCAGCGGACGATCTCGTCGGCGGCGGTCTCCGGGCGCTCCTTCTTGAACAGCTCCCATTGGTCGGGGTAGTCGGCGAACGCCATCATCCCCTGGGTGATCGAGTTGCGGGTGGTCTCGTTACCGGCCACCGCGAGCATCATCACGAAGAAGCCGAACTCGTCGTCCGAAAGCTTTTCGCCGTCGATGTCGGCGTTGATCAGCGTGGTGACGATGTCGTCGCCGGGCTTCTCGGCCTTGATGGCCGCCATCTGCATCGCGTAGTTGAGCACCTCGAACGACGACGTCTTGGGATCGACGTCGGCATACTCCGGATCGTCATTGCCGGTCATCTCGTTGGACCAGCGGAAGAGCTTTTCGCGGTCCTCCTGCGGCACCCCGAGCAACCCGGCGATCGCCTGCAGCGGGAGCTCGCAGGACACCTGCTCGACGAAGTCACCGGAGCCGGCGGACGCCGCGTCCCGGGCGATCTTCTGGGCGCGCTCCCTGAGCTCGGCCTCCAGGCGCCCGACCGCCCGCGGCGTGAAGCCGCGGGAGATGATCTTGCGCAGCCGGGTGTGGTGCGGCGCGTCCATGTTGAGCATGACGAACCGCTGCAGCTCGATGTCCTCGCGCGCGATGTCGTCGTTGAACCGCGGGATCACGCAGTTCTCGTAGCTGGAGAAGACATCGCTGCGCCGCGAGATCTCCTTGACGTCGTTGAGCTTCGTGATCGCCCAGAAGCCGCCGTCGTTGAACCCGCCGCCGTGGCCCGGGGCCTGCTCGTTCCACCAGATCGGCGCGGTCGCGCGCAGCTCGGCGAACTCTTCGACCGGAATCCGCTCCGAGTAAATGTCGGGGTCGGTGAAATCGAACCCGGGCGGAAGGTTGGGGCTGGGCACGCTACTTCTCCTTTAACTGCTGGTCCCTATGCTGGTCTGGCGACTGGCCAGTGACTGGCAATCCCAGGACACTAGCTTCCCTAGTGGAGGTCTGTTGCCAGTAAAACATGCCTCCACCGTAGAAAAAAGGCGCGGACGCGTCGTCGCTTGTCATAGTAATGAAACGTGTTCTAGCCTGGCCCCATGGGTAACCCGGTAATCGTTGAAGCCACCCGCAGCCCGATCGGCAAGCGCAATGGCTGGCTGTCAGGACTGCACGCCACCGAGCTGCTCGGCGCGGTGCAAAAGGCGCTGGTCGAAAAGGCCGGCATCGACGCCGCTGAGGTGGAGCAGGTCGTCGGCGGCTGCGTGACGCAGTTCGGCGAACAATCCAACAACATCACCCGGGTGAGCTGGCTCGTCGCCGGCCTGCCGGAGCACGTCGGCGCCACCACCGTGGACTGCCAGTGCGGCAGCAGCCAGCAGGCCAACGGCCTGGTCGCCGGGCTGATCGCGGCGGGCGCCATCGACATCGGCATCGCCTGCGGAATCGAGGCCATGAGCCGCGTCGGACTCGGCGCCAACGCCGGCCCCGACCGCAGCATCCTGCGGCCCGCGTCGTGGGACATCGACCTGCCCGACCAGTTCACCGCCGCCGAGCGGATCGCCAAGCGGCGCGGCATCACCCGCGAGGACATCGACGCCTGGGGCTTCCAGTCGCAGCTGCGCGCCAAGCAGGCCTGGGCGGAGGGGCGCTTCGACCGGGAGATCTCGCCGATCGAGGCGCCGGTGCTCGACGAGCAGAAGCAGCCCACCAGCGAGCGCCACATGGTGGGCCGCGACCAGGGCCTGCGCGACACCACGATGGAGGGGTTGAGCCAGCTCAAGCCGGTGATCGAGGGTGGCATCCACACGGCGGGCACGTCGTCGCAGATCTCCGACGGCGCCGCGGCGGTGTTGTGGATGGACGAAGACAAGGCCAAGGCGCTCGGGCTGCGGCCGCGGGCCCGGATCGTCAGCCAGGCGCTCGTCGGCGCCGAGCCCTACTACCACCTCGACGGCCCGGTGCAGTCGACGGCGAAGGTGCTGGAGAAGGCCGGGATGAAGATGGGCGACATCGACATCACCGAGATCAACGAGGCCTTCGCCTCGGTCGTGTTGTCCTGGGCGCGCGTCCACGAGCCCGACATGGCCAAGGTCAACGTCAACGGCGGCGCGATCGCGCTCGGCCACCCGGTGGGCAGCACCGGCAGCCGGCTGATCACCACCGCGCTGCACGAGCTGGAGCGCACCGATCAGACAACCGCGCTGATCACCATGTGCGCGGGCGGCGCCCTGTCCACCGGCACCATCATCGAGCGCATCTGAGTGGGCGTCTCCGAGGCCGACCGCGTCGCGGCGGCCCAGGCGTACATCGACGCGCTGGTTTCCCACGACGCCGACGCCGTCCCGTTCGCGGCTGGCTGCACCCGCATCGAGGTGGGCCTCAAATCCGGATTCTCCGGAAATCACCTGCGGCGCAGCCTCAATCGGGGACCGCAATACCGCATCATCGCGGCCACCACACAGCCGCACTACACCGTGTCGGGTGCTGAGGTGCGCGCGGTGTACGACGTGCTGACCAAGGTCGCGTTCGGTGGGCGGCGGGTCGCGTCGCGGGTCGACGAGACCTTCGTGATACCGGAATCCGACGGGCTGATCCACCACATCAGGGCCAGGTTGCGTCCGTTCATCCAGCGCTGAGGCCCCTCTAGAATCACGGTCATGCCGAAATCACCCCCACGGTTTCACGACTCGCCCTACGCCGACTTCCTAATCAAGTGGATGTCGCGCCTCAACACGTTCATGTACCGCCGCAACGGCGGCGAGGGCCTCGGAGGCACGTTCCAGAAGATTCCCGTCGCGCTGCTGACCACCACCGGCCGCAAGTCCGGCGAGCCCCGCGTCAGCCCGCTGTATTTCTTGCGCGACGGCGACCGGGTGATCGTCGCGGCGTCCAAGGGCGGCGCCGCGAAAAACCCGATGTGGTACCTGAACCTGAAGGCCAATCCCAAGGTGCGGGTCCAGATCAAAAAAGAGGTGCTCGACCTGACCGCGCGCGACGCGACCGACGAGGAGCGGGCCCGGTACTGGCCGCAGTTGGTGGACATGTACCCGTCCTACGACGACTACCAGTCCTGGACCGACCGCACCATCCCGATCGTCATCTGCGACCCGTGACGGTGTCGAGCCGACACCGTATCCGCAACTCCCGGCCGATAGCGCTGCTGCTCAAGTGGTTTGCGCGCGCGCATATCTGGGTGTATCGGCGAACCGACGGCAGGATCGGCGCGAAACTGTTGCGCTTTCCGGCCGCCCTGGTGACCACGACCGGACGCAAGTCGAACGAGCCGCGAACCACCGCGACCCTGTACCTGCGCGACGGCGCGCGGGTGATCCTGCCGGCGTCCTTCGGCGGGCGCGAGGAACATCCGTTGTGGTATCTCAACCTCAAGGAGCATCCCGAGGTGCAGGTGCAGATTCGGGCGGAGCGGCTGTCGCTCGTCGCCCGGGACGCCACCGATGCCGAACGTGACCGCTACTGGCCGCGGCTGACGCGGATGTACCCGCGCTACCAGAACTACCGCGAGGCCGCGGACCGGGTGATCCCGTTGGTGGTGTGTGAGCCCCGCTACGCCCCGTAGACCGGGACCGGCGGGCGCGCCTTGGCCAGCAGGTCGGCGACGACGGGCCCCAGCTCCGCGGGGTCCCAGCGGGCGCCCTTGTCGATCTGCGGGCCGTGCGCCCATCCCTCGGCGACGCGGATCTTGCCGCCCTCGACCTCGAACACCTTGCCCGTGACGTCGCGGGACTCGGCGCTGCCCAGCCAGACCACCAGCGGCGAGATATTCTCCGGCGCCATCGCGTCGAAATCCTGGTCCTGCGTGGCCATCATCTCGGCGAAGACGGTCTCGGTCATCCGGGTGCGCGCCGACGGTGCGATCGCGTTGACGGTCACGCCGTAGCGGCCCATCTCGGCCGCGCCCACGAGCGTCATCGCCGCGATGCCAGCCTTGGCGGCGCTGTAGTTGCCCTGCCCGACGCTGCCCTGCAGGCCCGCCCCGGAACTGGTGTTGATGATCCGCGCGTCGACGCCCTTGCCCTCCTTGGACAGCCCCCGCCAGTACGACGCGGCGTGGCGCATCGTCGCGAAGTGGCCCTTGAGGTGCACGGCGATGACGGCGTCGAATTCCTCCTCGCTGGTGTTGGCCATCATCCGGTCGCGGACGATGCCGGCGTTGTTGACCACGACGTCGAGGCCACCGAACGTGTCGACGGCACTCTGGACCAGGCCGGCCGCTTGGTCCCAGTCGGCGATGTTGGACCCGTTGGCGACGGCTTCCCCACCGGCAGCGGTGATTTCGTCGACCACTCCCTGCGCGGCGCTGCCGCCGCCGGCCGGCGAACCGTCCAGGCCCACCCCGATGTCGTTGACCACCACGCGCGCGCCCTCGGCCGCGAAGGCCAACGCGTGCGCGCGGCCGATACCGCCGCCCGCCCCGGTGACGATGACGACCCGGCCGTCAACCAGTCCCATAGCTCCCGTCTCCTCTACTTGATCGCGCTTGCGTTCGTTGCCGCCAGATAGTGCGGCGGCTCGCCGCCGCCGTGCACCTCCAGGGCGGCACCGCTGATGTAGGACGCCGCATCCGAGGCCAAAAACGCTGTGGCCCAACCGACGTCCTCCGGCTTGGCCAACCGCCCCAGCGGCACGTTCTTGGAGATCGCGGCGATCGACTCGGCGTCACCATAAAACAGTTCCGACTGTTCGGTCTCCACCATCCCGACCACGCAGGCGTTCACCCGGACCTTCGGCCCCCATTCGACCGCCAGCGTCTGCGTGAGGCTTTCCAGGCCGGCCTTGGCCGCCCCGTACGCCCCGGTGCCCGGCGACGGCCGCCGGCCGGACAGGCTGCAGATGTTGACGATCGACCCGCCCTGCGGTTGGTTCTGCATCTTCTCGTTGGCGTGCTGCGAAACCCACAGCGCCCCAATGAGGTTGAGCTCGATGATCTTGCGGTTGAACTTCGCGCTAGACTCCGCGGTCAGCACGTACGGCGAACCGCCGGCGTTGTTGACGACGACGTCGAGCCGGCCATGCCGGTCGACAATCGCGTCGATCATCGCCTTGACGGCGTCGTCGTCGCGCACGTCGCACGAGTGAAACTCGTGGGGGCAGCCCTCGACGGGCCGGCGCGCGCACGTGATCACGGTCGCGCCCTGCTTGGCGAAAACCGAGCTGATGCCGGCGCCTACGCCGCGCACGCCGCCGGTCACGAGGACCACCCGCCCGACCAGCCCCAGGTTGATACCGTCGGCTGCTTCGGCGGGAGTCACTGTGCTAGCGTACCAAGCAAGTGCTTGCTTAGGTAGTCAGCCCACCCAGGAAGTGCAATGACGATCAACTCCACCACCACCGAACCGGGCATCGTCGCGGTCACCGTCGACTACCCGCCCGTCAACGCCATCCCGTCGCGCGGCTGGTTCGAACTCGCCGACGCGATCACGGCGGCCGGCGCCGACCCCGATACCCACGCGGTGATCCTGCGGGCCGAGGGCCGCGGCTTCAACGCCGGCGTGGACATCAAGGAGATGCAGCGCACCGAGGGCTTCACCGCCCTGATCGATGCCAACCGCGGCTGCTTCGCGGCGTTCCGCGCGGTCTACGAATGCGCCGTGCCGGTGATCGCGGCGGTGAACGGGTTCTGCGTCGGCGGCGGGATCGGCCTGGTGGGCAACTCCGACGTCATCGTGGCCTCTGAGGACGCCACCTTCGGCCTGCCCGAGGTCGAGCGCGGCGCGCTCGGCGCCGCGACCCACCTGTCGCGGCTGGTGCCGCAGCACATGATGCGGCGGCTGTTCTTCACCGCCGCCACGGTCGATGCCGCCACCCTGCACCACTTCGGCTCGGTGCACGAGGTGGTGCCCCGGGATCAGCTGGACGAGGCCGCGTTGCGGGTCGCCCGCGACATCGCCGCCAAGGACACGCGCGTCATCCGCGCCGCCAAGGAGGCGCTCAACCTCATCGACGTGCAACGGGTCAACTCGAGTTACCGCATGGAGCAAGGGTTTACGTTCGAGCTCAACCTCGCCGGGGTCTCCGACGAGCACCGGGACGCGTTTGCCGGCACGACGAAGGGCGAAAAGTCTTGAGCGACAAGCGAACCACCCTCGACGAGGCCGTCGCCCAACTTCGCAGCGGCATGACGATCGGCATCGGCGGCTGGGGATCGCGGCGCAAGCCCATGGCGTTCGTCCGCGCCATGCTACGCACGGACGTCACGGACTTGACCGTGGTCACCTACGGCGGACCCGACCTGGGACTGCTCTGCTCGGCGGGCAAGGTCAAGAGGGTCTACTACGGATTCGTGTCGCTGGACTCCGCCCCCTTCTACGACCCGTGGTTCGCCAAGGCACGCACCGGCGGTGCCATCGAGGCCCGGGAGATGGACGAGGGCATGCTGCGCTGCGGGTTGCAAGCGGCCGCAAATCGGTTGCCGTTCTTGCCGATCCGCGCCGGGCTGGGCAGTTCGGTCCCGGACTTCTGGGAGGGCGAGCTGCGGACGGTGACCAGCCCCTATCCGGCGCCCGGCGGGGGGCACGAGACGCTGCTCGCCATGCCGGCCCTGCGCCTCGACGCCGCCTTCGTGCACCTCAATCTCGGTGACAGCCGGGGCAATGCGGCCTACACCGGCATCGACCCCTACTTCGACGACCTCTTCTTGATGGCCGCCGAGCGGCGCTACCTGTCGGTGGAGCGCGTCGTGTCCACCGAGGAGCTGGTCAAGGCGGTGCCCCCGCAGGCGCTGCTGGTGAACCGGATGATGGTCGACGCGGTCGTCGAAGCGCCGGGCGGTGCCCACTTCACCACCGCCGCACCGGATTACGGCCGCGACGAGAAGTTTCAGCGACACTACGCCGAGGCGGCCTCCACGGACGAGGGCTGGCAGCAGTTCGTCCAGACCTATCTGTCGGGCGGCGAGGACGACTACCAGGCGGCGGTTCGCGCATTCGCAGAGGAGGCCTCCAAGTGAGCAGCACGCGAGCCGAGATCTGCGCCGTCGCCTGCGCCGAGTTGTTCAGGGACGCCGGCGAGATCATGATCAGCCCGATGACGAACATGGCGTCCGTCGGCGCGCGGCTGGCGCGCTTGACCTTCTCGCCGGACATCCTGCTGACCGACGGCGAGGCCCAGCTGCTGGCGGACACGCCGGCGCTGGGCAAGACGGGACCCGTCGAGGGCTGGATGCCCTTCGGGCGCGTGTTCGAGACCCTGGCCTGGGGGCGCCGCCACGTGGTGATGGGCGCCAATCAGGTGGATCGCTTTGGCAACCAGAACATCTCGGCGTTCGGCCCGCTGCAGCACCCGACCCGGCAGATGTTCGGCCTGCGCGGCGCCCCGGGCAACGCGATCAACCACGCGACCAGCTACTGGGTGGGCAACCACTCCAAGCGGGTGTTCTGCGAGAAGGTCGACATCGTCTGCGGCATCGGCACCGACAAGGTCGACGCCGACAACCCGGCGTTCCGGTTCGCGAAGGTCTACCGGGTGGTGTCCAACCTCGGTGTGTTCGACTTCGCGGGCCCCGGCGGCACCATGCGAGCGCTGAGCCTGCATCCCGGGGTCTCGGCCGATGACGTCCGCGAGAACACGTCGTTTGAGATCGACGGCCTGGACTCCGCCGAGGAGAGCCGGCTGCCGAGCGACGAGGAGCTGCGCCTGATCCGCGAGGTCGTCGATCCGAAGGCGTTGCGCGACCGAGAGATTCGGTCATGAAACTGCGCACGCCGCTGACCGAACTGGTCGGTGTCGAGCATCCGGTGGTTCAGACCGGGATGGGCTGGGTGGCCGGCGCGCGGCTGGTGTCGGCCACGGCCAACGCGGGCGGGCTGGGCATCCTGGCCTCGGCGACGATGACGCTGGACGAGTTGGCGACGGCCATCGGCAAGGTCAAGGCCGCGACCGACAAGCCGTTCGGGGTGAACATCCGCGCCGACGCCGCTGACGCCGGCGACCGCGTCGAGCTGATGATCCGCGAGGGCGTGAAGGTGGCCTCCTTCGCCTTGGCACCCAAGCAGGAGCTGATCGCCCGGCTCAAAGAGGCCGGGGCGGTGGTGATCCCGTCGATCGGGGCCGCCAAACACGCGCGCAAGGTCGCCGGCTGGGGTGCCGACGCGATGATCGTGCAAGGCGGCGAGGGCGGCGGGCACACCGGGCCCGTCGCGACCACACTGCTCCTGCCGTCCGTGCTCGACGCCGTGCAGGGCACTGGGATCCCGGTGATCGCGGCGGGCGGATTCTTCGACGGCCGCGGGCTCGCGGCGGCGTTGTCCTACGGCGCCGCCGGCGTCGCGATGGGCACCCGCTTCCTGCTCACCTCGGATTCGACCGTGCCGGATGCGGTCAAGCGGCGCTACCTCGAGGCGGCGCTGGACGGCACCGTGGTCACCACGCGCGTCGACGGCATGCCGCACCGGGTGCTGCGCACCGGCCTGGTGGAGCGCCTGGAAAGCGGCTCTCCGGTACGGGGTTTCGCGGCGGCGGTGGGCAACGCGGCGAAGTTCAAGAAGATGTCTCAGATGACCTGGGCCTCGATGATCCGCGACGGCCTGGCGATGCGCCACGGCAAGGAGCTGACCTGGTCGCAGGTGGTGATGGCGGCCAACACCCCGATGCTGCTCAAAGCCGGGCTGGTCGAAGGCAACACCGAGGCCGGGGTACTGGCCTCCGGGCAGGTGGCCGGCGTCCTCGACGACTTGCCGTCGTGCGCCGAGCTGATCGAGTCGATCGTGCGCGACGCGATCACCCAGTTGAAGGCCGCCGCCGCCCACGTCGAAGAACCCTGAGCCGGGGACCAACGACCCTGGCCCGCCCGATGGCGGGGCATCATCCTGGACGGGTGATGACGCTGGCCCCGGGCTCCTGGCCCACCCCGCTGTTGAACGCGATCCGCGCCTCCAACAGGCACCTGCTCAACCCGGTGATGCTGCGGCTGGCCGGCCACAGGCATTGGTACGCAGCCGCGATCCGGCACACCGGGCGGCGCTCGGGCAAGCAGTACGCGACGCCCGTCGTCGCCGAACGCGTGGCCGGCGGCTTCATCATTCCGCTGCCCTACGGCACGCGGGTCGACTGGTTACAAAACGTGCTCACGGCGGGCCGGGCGACGATCGCGGTCCACGGCGAGAGTTACGACGTGACGCGGCCGGCGATCGTCGATGCGGCGACGGCTCTGCCGCTGTTGTCGGACCGGCGGCGCCGCACCTTCCAGCGGGTCGGCATCGGGCAGTACCTCAGGGTCGAGGATTGTCCAGCGAATTAAGCTGACGTCTAATTTGGTCAGGAATTAAGCTATAATCTTCATATGCTTCGGGTGAAGGCTGATCCTTCACTGCGCGCCACGGTGATCGGCGACGTGGTGGGGTCCCGGCGGACCGGCGACCGTCCCGCGCTGCACCGGCGCGTGGCGGCCGCGCTGCACGAGGCCGCGGCCGGCGCGATCGACCCGCCCGCCTTCACCGTCGGCGACGAGTTCCAGGGCAGCTACGCCACGCTCGGCGCCGCCATCGACGCCGCGATGACCATCCGGCTGCTGCTCGCCCCGGAGATCGACGTCCGTTTCGGCATCGGCTGGGGCACGGTCACCGTCCTGGACGCCGAGGCCGGAATCCAGGACGGGCCGGGCTGGTGGACCGCCCGTGAGGCCATCCAGCAGACGGCAGAGACCCAGCGGCAGCCCGGCTTCACCCTGGTGCGCACGACGTTCCGGGCGGACGCGGACACGCGCGCCGACGTCGGTGCCGTCAACGCGGCCCTGATTTGTCGGGACCATCTGCTTGGATCGCTCGATGAAAGATCGTTGCGGATTCTGAGGGGCTTGATGACCGGCCGGACCAAAAAGGAACTCGCCGCGGCAGAGGGCATCAGCCCGTCCGCGGTGTCCCAGCGCGCGGCCCGCGACGGTCTGGACCTGATTGTCGTTGCCGCTCAAGATCTTCGGGGTCTGCCGTGAGCGCCGTGGCGGTCCTGCTGCTCGCGGTCGGAATCGCCGACCTGTGCCGGCGCGCGGTCCGCGCGGCGTGGCCGTCGCTGGCGGCCGGACCGGTCGTGGTGGTCGCGTGCGCGGCGCTGGGCGCGCTGTGGCATCGCGGCGACATCCCGCTGCTCGCGGTGGCGGCCGCCGCCGCGGTCGTCTGGGAGTGGCTCTGCCTGCGCAGCGAGCGCAGCGGCCGCCAGCAGGCGGCCCCGTTGGCCGTGTTCACCGCGGCGCTGGTGCTGCTGATCGACCTGTCCGGCTGGTCGTCGGCGGTCGGCGGCGTCATCGGGCGATGGTCGGCGTGGGTGCAGCTGCCGCTGAGCCACGTCACGCCCACGCGGCTGCTGATGATCCTCGGGGTGGTGCTGATGCAGTTCGCCACCGGAAATCAGTTGGTGCGCCTGGTGCTTGGCTCGGTGGGTGCGGTGCGCCCGGCCGGGGAGCCGCAGCCGTCGGACCGGCTCAAGGGCGGTCGGCTGCTGGGCCCGATGGAACGGCTGCTGATCCTTAGCCTGGGCGTCGGTGGCCAGGTGGCCGCCGCCAGCGCCGTCGTCGCCGCCAAGGGCATCATCCGTTTCCCCGAGCTGAGCGCCCAGAAGAACCGCAACGGGGATGTCGGCATCGACGAGGTGACCGAGTACTTCCTTGTGGGCAGCTTCACGAGTTGGCTGCTGGCGCTCGGCGGGATTGCGCTGGTGCTGGGGGCCCCTTAAGGGCGGGCAGACTGTGGGGGTGGCATCTGCACCGGCGGCCCGGCACCTGCTTCGGGCCAAAGACCTCGTTGACGCGCGTTACTACGAGCCGCTTTTCGTCGCCGACCTGGCGGCAGCCGCAGGCCTGTCCCCGGCGCACTTCAGCCGACGCTTCAAGCAGACGTTCGGCGAGTCGCCCCACCAATACCTGCTGACGCGGCGGCTGGAACGCGCGGCCGCGTTGCTCCGCGCGACCGACTGGACGGTGGCCGCCGTTTGCATCGCTGTGGGTTGGGAAAGCATCGGCTCGTTCACCACGAGCTTCCGCCGGATATTCGGCGTGACGCCACAGCGGTACCGGGCGAGCTTCCCGCCCGCGGAGCGTCACGTACGAATTCCGCGCTGCGTCGCGCTGGCCTACGGGCGCCCGCAAAACCGCACGTTTCGAGAAGACGACGAACCCGCGTCGTCCGTAGCGTCAACGCAACGCAACGAAGTCAGGAGAACCGATGCTTAAGATTGCCAACGCGCAGTTCTGGGTGCACGACCAAGAGGCGGCGCTTCAGTTCTACACCAAAACGCTCGGTTGGGAAGTCCGGGCCGACGTGACGATGCCGGCCTGGAATTTCCGGTGGCTATGCGTCGGGCCCGTCGAGCAGGACGACATCGGGCTGGTGCTGATGCCCGTTCCCGGGCCGCCGATGCTCGACGCCGCGGCCAGCGCGCAACTGGCCGAGCTGGTGGCCAAGGGAGCCGGTGGCACCTTGTTCCTCGAGACCGACGACTGCCAAGCCGCTTACGACGAATTGTCCGCTCGCGGAGTGACATTCAACGATCCCCCCACGCCGCAGGCCTACGGTATCGACACGTCCTTCCGCGACCCCTCCGGCAACAACATTCGGCTCACCCAAGTGCTCGAGTTCGATCCGGCACGCGGCTGATCACTCGCCCGCCGCGCCGAGCGTGCACAGTTGTACGCGATCTGCGGCGTGTCGGCGTACAAACACGCACGCTGGGCGGTAGAGGCTCGGGCGGAACGGGGGTTACAGCCGCTCGATGATCGTGACGTTCGCGGTGCCGCCGCCCTCGCACATCGTCTGCAAGCCGTAGCGGCCGCCGATGCGTTCGAGCTCGTTGAGCATCGTGGTGAACAGCTTGGCCCCGGTGGCGCCGAGGGGATGGCCGAGGGCGATCGCGCCGCCGTTGGGGTTGACCTTCTCCGGGTCCGCCTTGATCTCCTTGAGCCAGGCCATCACGACCGGCGCAAAGGCCTCGTTGATCTCGACGGTGTCGATGTCGCCGATGGACAGCCCGGTCTTGTCCAGGGCGTGCCGGGTGGCGGGGATGGGGCCGGTCAGCATGAACACCGGGTCGGCGGCGCGGGCGCTGATGTGGTGGATGCGCGCCCGCGGCGTCAGCTTGTGGTCCTTGACGGCCCGCTCGGAAGCCAACAGCACCGCGCTAGCGCCGTCGGAGATCTGACTGGCCATCGCCGCCGTCAGCCGGCCACCGTCGACCAGGGTCTTCAGGCCGGCCATCTTCTCCAGCGACGACTCGCGGGGGCCCTCGTCGACCCGGAACGGCCCGGATTCAGTTTCCACAGTAATGATTTCGTTGTCGAAGTGTCCGCCGCGGATCGCCGCAAAGGCGCGCTCGTGGCTGGTCAGCGCGTACTGCTCCATCTCTTCGCGGGACAGGTTCCACTTTTCGGCGATCAGCTCCGAGCCGCGGAATTGCGAGATTTCCTGGTCGCCGTAGCGGTGCAGCCACTGCTTGGACTCGTTGGTCGGTGACGTGAACCCGAACTGCTCGCCGACGGTCATCGCCGACGAGATCGGGATCTGGCTCATGTTCTGCACGCCGCCGGCCACGATCAGGTCGGCCGTGCCGGACATGATCGCCTGCGCGCCAAAGGAAATGGCCTGCTGGCTGGATCCGCATTGCCGGTCCACGGTGACGCCGGGAACTTCTTCGGGATAGCCGGCGGCCAGCCAGGAGAGCCGGGCGATGTTGCCCGCCTGCGCCCCGATGGCGTCGACGCAACCGGCGATCACGTCGTCCACGGCGGCGGGGTCGACGTCGACGCGGTCGAGCAGTCCGCGCCAGCCGTAAGCCCCGAGGTCGACCGGGTGTACCCCGGCCAGGGCACCGTTGCGCTTGCCAACCGCGGTGCGGACAGCGTCAATGACGTACGCCTCAGCCATAGTGTCGCTCCTCCTCATCACTTCGTTCTGCGTCGTCGCCGACACAAGCCATCTTTCAGGCTCCTTTGGTAATGCCGCCAAGCACGATGGCGAGATATTGCCGCCCCACCTGCTGTGCGGTGAGCGGTCCGCCGGGCTGATACCAGCGCACCGACACCCAGGTGGTGTCGCGGATGAAACGGTAGACGAGGTCGACGTCGAGGTCGGGCCGGAAGTAACCCTCGTCGACGCCCTGATTGAGCACCTCGACCCACATCTTTCGCTGCTGTCGGTTCATGTCCTCGATGTAGGAGAACCGGGGTTGCGACAGCAGCCGCTTGGCCTCGTCCTGGTAGATGACGACCTGGGCGTGCCGATCCTCGATCGCCTCGAACGACGCCATGAACAGGCCCTTGAGCCGCTCCAGCGGATTGGACTCGCTGTCGACGATCTCCCGGTAGCGCGCGAACAACCAGTCCAGGAAGCCGCGCAGCAGCTCGTCGACCATCTCCTCCTTGGAGGAGAAATGGTGATACAGGCTGCCGGACAGGATGCCGGCCCCGTCCGCGATGTCCCGTACCGTGGTGGCGCGCAATCCGCGCTCGGCGAACATCGTCGCGGCGAGCTCTAACAACTCGTCTCGGCGACTGTTTGCCTGACCGGCCACTCGGTCCACTCGATCAGGGTATCAACCAAGCGCTTGCTCGGCCAATGCAGCGGCCGCGTAGGTCCCGGTGAAACATTTCCGCGAAAACGTCCGCTTTCGGCCGCCGCGACGTACCCTACCCACCGTGGCGGTTTGCTGTGGCGTCAGCAGGAAGGCGGTAGCCGATCGAGGAGCCGCGTCATTCGTGTGCGCACAGCCAAGCGCGGCGACGGCATCGGCCACCAAACAAACAGTGTCCCACATCAACTAAAGCTCGCCGGGGCGGCGGGCTGGACAGCTAGGAGGCTACGGTCGTGAGCTTTTTGGTGTTGCCCCCGGAGTTGAATTCGGCATTGATCTTTGCTGGCGCGGGTTCGGCTCCCATGCTGGAAGCCGCGGCCGCCTGGGAAGGGTTGGCCTCCGAGCTGGGTTCGGCGGCGTCGTCGTTCGCGTCGGTGACGTCGGGATTGGCGGGTCAGGCCTGGCAGGGCCCGGCCGCCCAGGCGATGACGGCGGCGGCGGTGCCCTATAGCGGCTGGTTGAGCGCGGCGGCGTCCCAGGCGGCTACGGCGGCCGGGCAGGCCCGCGCGGTGATCAGCGCGTTTGAGGCGGCGCAGGCGGCGACGGTGCACCCGTTCATGGTCGAGCTGAACCGCAATTCGCTGGTGCAGATGGTGATGTCGAACTGGTTCGGCTTCAACGCGCCGGCGATCGCCCAGCTCGAGGGTGACTACGAGGCGATGTGGGCCCAGGACGTCGCGGCGATGGTGGGCTACCACGGTGGGGCGTCGGCGGCGGCCGCGCAGCTAGCGCCCGCGGCGTCGCTGCAGGACCTGCTGGCCGGCCTGCCCAACCTGGGCCTCGGCAACCTCGGCAGCGCCAACCTGGGCGGCGGCAACACCGGCAGCGGCAACGCCGGCAACGGGAACACCGGCAGCTCCAACCTGGGCGGCGGGAACGCCGGCAACCACAACGTCGGCGACGGGAACACCGGTAATCGCAACTTCGGCTCGGGGAACGCCGGATTCGGAAACATCGGCTTCGGCAACGCCGGCTTCAGCCCCACCACAGGGCAAAACGTCGGGATGGGCAACAACGGCGACAACAACGTCGGCTTCGGCAACTACGGCATCGGTAACCGCGGTGGGGGCAACTTCGGCAACAACAACATCGGCGGCGGGAACGCCGGCAACAACAACATCGGCTTCGGGCTCACCGGAAACAACGAGATCGGCATCGGCAACACCTATTTCAACACCGCGACCAACCAGTTCAGCTTCGGCGGACTGAACTCCGGCGCCGGCAACATCGGCATCGGGAACTCGGGCGCCGGCAACATCGGTTTCTTCAACTCCGGTACCGGCAACGTCGGCATCTTCAACACGGGAGCCAACACGATAAATCCGCTGGGCCACATCAACGACATCGGCTTCGGGAACTCCGGCAGCAACAACATCGGCTTCGGGAACTCCGGCCTCGGAAACAACGGCTTCGGGAACTCGTGGGAGTTCAACACAGGCTTCGGGAACTCGGGCGCCCAGAACACCGGCATGGGCAACGCGGGCGTCGACAACACGGGGAACTGGAACTCGGGCGGCGTCAACACGGGCGACGGGAATTCGGGCTTCGTCAACACCGGGATGTGGAATGCGGGGAGCACGAACACCGGCGTCGGCTTCACCACCTACTCGGGCCTTTCCAACTCCGGCGTCGGCAATGTCGGCGAAGACATCTCGGGCTTCTTCAACACGGCCAGCGGCGGCACGGGCTTCAATGGCGAGGTGTCGGGGTTCTTCAACAAGGTCACCGGCGGGTCGGTCTTCGACTACCAGGTCTCCGGCATCGGGAACAACATCGTCCCGGACCCGAACAACGGCCTCCTCGGCACCGCCGTCAGCGGATACGCGTCGGGCTTCTTCAACGCGATCACCGGTTCGTCCGGCATGTTCGGCCTCAGCCGGATGTTGCCCTAACGGCTCACGGATGCTGGCTGGAGACCGAAATCACTTCGCCGGTCAGGTAACTCGAGTAGTCGCTGGCCAAAAACGCGATGGTGGACGCGATTTCCCAGGGCTCGGCGGCCCGCCCGAACGCCTCGCCGGCCGACAGCCGGTCCAGCAGGTCGGCCGAGGTCGTCTTGTCGAGGAACTTGTGCCGCGCGATGCTCGGCGAGACCGCGTTGATGCGTACCCCGTACTCGACGGCTTCGATTGCGCTGCAACGGGTCAGCGCCATCACACCCGCCTTGGCGGCGGCGTAGTGCGACTGCGAGTGCTGGGCGCGCCAGCCCAGCACGCTGGCGTTGTTGACGATGACGCCGCCGTGCGACGCCTCGCGGAAATAGCGCAGCGCCGCGCGGGTGGCCCGGAACACCGACGTCAGCGTCACGTCCAGCACGCGGTCCCATTCGTCGTCGGTCATGTCCACCACCGGCGTCTGCCCGCCCAGCCCGGCGTTGTTGACCAGCACGTCGAGGCGGCCCATGCGCGCGGTTGTCGAGTCGACGAGGGCATCGATCTGGGCGGTGGACGTCACGTCGCACACGACCTTTTCGACCCGCCCCAGACCCAGCGC
Source organism: Mycobacterium sp. E3198 (assembly GCF_001667015.1). Lineage (GTDB taxonomy): Bacteria > Actinomycetota > Actinomycetes > Mycobacteriales > Mycobacteriaceae > Mycobacterium. The sequence goes on from NZ_LZIS01000096.1 coordinate 20,704, forward strand.
TGAAAGCTCGTCGGCGGTCTCGCCCAGCCGCCGCTCGTGGTGATCGGACACCACCACGTCGGCGCCCTCGGCCAGGGCGCGGCGGGCGGTCGCCGAACCGATGCCGGTCCCCGCCGCCGCGGTCACGACGACCACCTTGCCTTCCAAGAGGCCGTGTCCGGCAACCTCTTTCGGAGTTTCGGACAGGCTCATGCTTCCTCCCATGTCTTCGCGCAAGCGCTCATCCACGAACTTCTCGGGGTAAGCCGAGCACCCGTTCGGCGATGATGTTGCGCTGGATCTCGTTGGACCCGCCGTAGATGGTGTCGGCGCGGGTGAACAGGAACAGCCGCTGCCACTCGTCGAACTCGCCGCCCGTCAGCGTCATCCCGGCCTTGCCGATCACGTCCATCGCCAGCTCGCCGAGGTCGCGATGCCAGTTGGCCCACAACAACTTCGACACGTTGTCCTGGCCGGGTTGCTCGACATCCATGGTGGCCAGCGCGTACGAACGCATCGCGCGCAGGCCGGTCCAGGCCCGGGTCAGCCGGTCGCGGATGAACGGGTCTTCGGCCGCGCCGTTGCGCTGCGCGAACTCGGCCAGATTGGAAAGCTCACGGGCATAGCGGATTTGCTGTCCCAGCGTGGAGACGCCGCGCTCGAAGGTCAGCGTCCCCATCGCGACGCGCCAGCCGTCGCCGGGCTGGCCGACCACCAGCGACGCGTCGGTGCGCGCGTCGTCGAAGAACACCTCGTTGAATTCCGAGTCGCCCGTCAGCTGGATGATCGGGCGCACTTCCACCCCGGGCTGGTCCAGCGGCACCAGCAGGTACGACAGCCCGGCGTGCCGCTTGGAACCCTTCTCGGTGCGGGCGACCACGAAGCACCACTGCGCCCAGTGCGCCAGCGACGTCCACACCTTTTGGCCGTTGATCACCCATTGGTCGCCATCGAGTTCGGCGGTCGTCGCGACGTTGGCCAGGTCGCTGCCGGCGCCGGGTTCCGAATAGCCCTGGCACCACAGCTCGGTGACGTCGAGGATGCGCGGCAGGAAGCGCTGCTGTTGCTCGGGCGTGCCGAACGCGATCAACGTCGGACCGAGCAGCTCTTCGCCGAAGTGGTTGACCTTGTCCGGCGCGTCCGCCTTCGCATACTCCTCGTAGAACGCCACCCGGTGCGCGGTCGAAAGTCCGCGACCACCATGCTCGACGGGCCACCCCAGGCAGGTCAGCCCGGCCTCGGCGAGGTGCTGGTTCCACGCGCGGCGTTCCTCGAAGGCCTCGTGCTCGCGCCCCGGCCCGCCGAGCCCCTTGAGCGCGGCGAATTCACCGACCAGATTGTCGGCGAGCCACTGGCGGACCTCGGCCCGGAACTCCTCGACGTCCTGCATGCCCTGTAGGCTAACCTACCAAGCACTTGCTTTGTTAGCGCGGCGGTGAAGCCGCGTGAGGAGGAGCCGGGCCATCACCGACGAGCGTGCGCAGAATGCCAGCAGCTACGGCGTGCCGCTGTACAAACACGCACGCTCGCGGACGATTCCGGCGGCGCTGGATCGTCTCGCGCAGCAGCTCCCCGATCACGACGCGCTGATCACCGACGAGCGGTCCTTCACGTCGGCCGCGCTGCGCGCCGAGGTGCACCGGGCGGCGGCCGCGCTCATCGCGCTGGGCGTCCGGGCGAAAGACCGGGTCGCGATCTGGTCGCCGAACACCTGGCACTGGGTGGTGGCGTGCCTCGCGATTCACCACGCCGGGGCCGCGATGGTGCCGCTGAACACCCGCTACACCGCCGAGGAGGCCGCCGACATCCTGGCGCGCACGGCGGCGCCCGTGCTGTTCGGGATGGGCGAGTTCCTGGGCAACGATCGCGTCGCCGACCTGGACCGCATGTCGCTACCGGCGCTGCGGCACATCGTCCGCATCCCGATCGAGGGCGACGACGGGACGTGGGACGACTTCATCGCCCAGGGAACAGACTTCGATGCGGTGGACGAACGCGCCGCCGCCGTCGCCCCGGACGACGTCAGCGACATCCTGTTCACCTCCGGCACCACCGGTCGCAGCAAAGGCGTGCTGTGTGCGCATCGGCAGTCGCTGTCCGCCTCGGCGTCGTGGGCGGCCAACGGCAAGATCACCGGCGACGACCGGTACCTGTGCATCAACCCGTTCTTCCACAACTTCGGCTACAAGGCCGGGATTTTGGCCTGCCTGCAGACCGGCGCGACGCTGATCCCCCACCTGACCTTCGATCCGCTGCGGGCGCTGCAGGCGATCGAGCAACACCGCATCACCGTGCTGCCCGGGCCGCCCACCATCTACCAGACCCTGCTGGACCATCCGGCGCGGCGCGACTACGACCTGAGCTCCCTGCGGTTCGCGGTGACGGGCGCGGCCACGGTGCCGGTCGTGCTGGTCGAACGCATGCAGTCCGAGCTCGACATCGACATCGTGCTGACGGCCTACGGGCTGACCGAGGCCAACGGCATGGGCACGATGTGCCGCGCCGACGACGACGCGGTCACCGTCGCCACCACCTGCGGGCGGCCCTTCGCCGACTTCGAATTGCGCATCGACTCAAGTGATTCCGGGGAAGCGGGTGAGGTGCTGCTGCGCGGGCCGAACGTGATGCTGGGCTACCTCGACGACCCGGCCGCGACGGCCGCAGCCATCGACGCCGACGGCTGGCTGCACACCGGCGACATCGGCGCCGTCGACGAGGCCGGCAACCTGCGCATCACCGACCGGCTCAAGGACATGTACATCTGCGGCGGATTCAACGTCTACCCGGCCGAGGTCGAGCAGGTCCTGGCCCGGATGGAAGGGGTCGCCGACGTGGCGGTGATCGGGGTGCCCGACGAGCGGCTCGGCGAGGTCGGCCGCGCGTTCGTGGTGGCCCGGCCGAGCGCCGAGCTCGACGAGCAATCCGTGATCGCTTACACCCGAGAGCATTTGGCGAACTTCAAGGCACCGCGGTCGGTGCGCTTCGTCGACGCGTTGCCGCGCAACCCCGGCGGCAAGGTGGTCAAACCACAACTGCGGGAGCTGGCCTGATGGACCTGCAATTGGACGACGACACGCTGGCCTTTGCGGCCGAGGTCCGGGACTTCCTGGCGGCCAACGCCGGGGAGATCCCGACCAAGAGCTACGACAACGCCGAAGGCTTTGCCCAGCACCGGCATTGGGACAAGGTGCTGTTCGACGCCGGCCTGTCGGTGATCACCTGGCCGGAGCGCTACGGTGGCCGCGACGCGCCGCTGCTGCATTGGGTGGTGTTCGAGGAGGAGTACTTTCGCGCCGGCGCACCCGGCCGGGCCAGCGCGAACGGAACCTCCATGCTGGCCCCGACGCTGTTCGCGCACGGCACCGAAGAGCAGCTCGACCGGATCCTGCCGAAAATGGCCAGCGGCGAACAGATCTGGGCGCAGGCGTGGTCGGAGCCCGAGTCGGGCAGCGACCTGGCGTCGCTGCGCTCCACCGCCACCAGAACCGACGGCGGCTGGTTGCTCAACGGTCAGAAGATCTGGAGCTCGCGGGCGCCGTTCGCCGAAATGGGCTTCGGGCTGTTCCGTTCCGACCCCGCGGCCGAGCGACACAACGGCCTGACCTACCTGATGTTCGATCTCAAGGCCAAGGGCGTCACCGTTCGGCCCATCGTGCAGCTCGGCGGCGACACCGGCTTCGGGGAGATCTTCCTCGACGACGTGTTCGTTCCCGACGAGGACGTCATCGGCACCCCGAACGAGGGCTGGCGCGCGGCCATGAGCACGTCCAGCAACGAGCGCGGCATGTCGCTGCGCAGCCCGGCCCGCTTCCTGGCGGCGGCCGAACGATTGGTGCAGCTGTGGAAGGACCGCGGGTCCCCCGCCGCGTTCGCCGACCGGGTCGCCGATGCGTGGATCAAGGCTCAGGCCTACCGGCTGCAGACGTTCGGCACGGTGACCAGGCTGGCCGCCGGCGGCGAGCTCGGCGCGGAATCGTCGGTGACCAAGGTGTTCTGGTCGGACCTGGACGTGGCCATCCATCAGACGGCCCTCGACGTCCTCGGCGCCGACGGCGAGCTGGCCGGTCCGTGGACCGACGGGCTGCTGTTCGCCCTGGGCGGCCCGATCTACGCCGGCACCAACGAAATCCAGCGCAACATCATCTCGGAACGTCTGCTGGGTCTGCCCCGGGAGAAAAGGTAATGGACTTCGCACTAGACGAACAGCAGCGCGACTTCGCGGCCAGCATCGACGCGGCGCTGGGCGCGGCGGACCTGCCGGGCACGATCCGCGCGTGGTCCGCGGGGGATACCGCGCCGGGCCGCAAGGTGTGGGAGCAGCTGGCGAACGTGGGCGTCACCGCGCTGGCCGTGCCGGAGAAATTCGACGGCATCGGCGCCGAGCCCGTCGACCTGGTGGTCGCGCTCGAGCGCCTCGGCCGCTGGTGCGTGCCCGGCCCGGTCGCCGAATCCATCGCGGTGGCACCGATATTGCTCGCGGACGACGAGCGCTGCGCGGGCCTGGCTTCCGGCGAGCTCATCGCCACCGTCGCGATGCCGCCGCACACCCCGCGCGCCGTCGACGCCGAAACGGCCGGGCTGGTGCTGCTGGCCGGCGGCAGCGGCGTGAGCGAGGCCGCCCCGGGCGCAGAGCACGAGTCCGTCGACCCCAGCCGCCGCCTCTACGACGTCACCGCGTCCGGCGAGCCCTGGCAGGCCGACGTCCAGCGCGCCTACGAGTTCGGCGCGCTGGCCACCGCTGCGCAGCTGGTCGGCGCCGCCGAGGCGCTGCTGCACGGCGCCGTGGACTACGCCAAGCAACGCAGCCAGTTCGGCCGGGTGATCGGCTCCTACCAGGCGATCAAGCACAAGCTCGCCGACGTGCACATCGCGATCGAGCTGGCCCGCCCCCTGGTGTACGGCGCGGCGCTGTCGGTCGAGGCGCGCGACGTCGGCGCGGCCAAGGCCGCGGCATCCGAGGCGGCCCTGCTGGCGGCGCGCGCGTCGCTGCAAACCCACGGCGCGATCGGGTTCACCCAGGAACACGACCTGTCGCTGTGGCTGCTGCGGGTGCAGGCATTACGCTCGGCCTGGGGTACGCCCGAGGCGCATCGGCGCCGAGTGCTGGAGGCGCTATGAACCAAGAACGCGAGCTGCTGCGCGAAACCGTCGCGGCCCTGGTGGCCAAGCACGCGGATCCGCCGGCGGTGCGCGCCGCGATGGAGTCCGAGCGCGGCTACGACGAATCGCTGTGGCGGCTGCTCTGTGAGCAGGTCGGCGCGGCCGCGCTCGTGATTCCCGAGGAGCTCGGCGGCGCGGGCGGCGAATTGGCCGACGCGGCAACGGTTCTGCAGGAGCTGGGCCGCGCCCTGGTGCCCTCCCCCTTGCTGGGTACGACGCTGGCGGAGCTGGCGTTGCTCGCCGCGGCCGAGCCGGACGGCGAGACGCTGGCCGGGCTGGCCGAGGGTGGTTCGATCGGCGCGCTGGTGCTCGACGCCGACTACGTGGTCAACGGGGACGTGGCCGACGTCGTCGTCGCCGCCGACGGCGACCGGCTGAACAGGTGGACCCGTTTCACCGCGCAGCCCGTGGCCACCATGGACCCCACCCGCCGGCTGGCCCGGGTCAGGCCCGAAGAATCCGAGGAGATCGGGGCCGACCCCGGCATCGCACACACCGCGGCCATCCTACTGGCGGCCGAGCAGCTCGGCGCCGCCGAACGTTGCCTGGAGCTGACCGTCGAATACACCAAGAGCCGGGTGCAATTCGGCCGCCCGATCGGCAGCTTCCAGGCGCTCAAGCACCGGATGGCCGATCTGTATGTCACCGTTGCCGCGGCGAAGGCCGTGGTGTCCGACGCGTGCGACGACCCCACGCCCACCAACGCCGCCACCGCGCGCCTGGCCGCCACCGAGGCCCTGAAAGACGTGGCCGCAGAGGGGATTCAGCTGCACGGGGGCATCGCGATCACGTGGGAACACGACATGCACCTGTACTTCAAACGCGCCCACGGCAGCGCGCACCTGCTCGGCTCGCCGCGAGAGCTGCTGCGCCAACTGGAATCCGAGGTGCTCAGCGCGCCGTGACCGACCACGTCGCACTGCGCGCCGGCATCCCGCCGTTCTACGTGATGGATGTCTGGCTGGCCGCCGCCGAGCGCCAGCGCAGCCACGGCGACCTGGTGAACTTGTCGGCCGGCCAGCCCAGCGTCGGCGCCCCCGAGCCGGTGCGCGCGGCGGCGGCCGCCGCACTGCGCGACAACCAGCTGGGTTACACCGTCGCGCTGGGCATTCCGGAGCTGCGCGCCGCGATCGCCGCCGACTACCGACGCAAGCACGGCCTCGACGTGGAGCCCGACGCGGTCGTCGTGACCACCGGCTCGTCGGGCGGGTTCCTGCTCGCCTTCCTGGCGTGCTTCGACGTCGGCGACCGGGTGGCGCTGGCCAGCCCCGGCTACCCCTGCTACCGAAACATCCTGTCGGCGTTGGGCTGTGAGGTGGTGGACATCGCGTGTGGGCCGGACACGCGGTTCCAGCCCACTGCCGCGATGCTCGCCGAACTCGACCCACCGATCCAGGGCGTCATCGTCGCCAGCCCCGCCAATCCCACCGGGACGGTCATCCCACCGGCGGAGCTGGCCGCGATCGCGTCGTGGTGCGCGGCCTCCGGGGTGCGGCTGATCAGCGACGAGGTCTACCACGGCCTGGTCTACGACGGGGCACCGCAGACCAGCTGCGCCTGGCGGACGTCGCGAGATGCGGTGGTGGTCAACAGCTTTTCGAAGTACTACGCGATGACGGGCTGGCGGCTGGGCTGGCTGCTGGTGCCGGGCGAGCTGCGCCGCGCGGTGGACTGCCTGACCGGCAACTTCACCATCTGCCCGCCGGTGCTGTCGCAGATCGCCGCGGTGGCGGCGTTCACCCCGGATGCCACGGCCGAGGCCGACGGCAATCTGCGCCACTACGCGGTCAACCGGTCGTTGCTGCTCGACGGGCTGCGCGCGATCGGCGTCGACCGGCTGGCGCCCACCGACGGCGCGTTCTATGTGTACGCCGACGTCTCGGAGCACACCGGCGACTCGCTGGGATTCTGCTCAAAGCTGCTGGCGGACACCGGCGTTGCCATCGCGCCGGGCATCGACTTCGACACCGTCCGCGGCAATTCGTTCGTCCGGCTCTCGTTTGCCGGACCCACCGGCGACATCGAGGAGGCCCTGCGACGGATCGGGCGCTGGCTGCCGGTCAGCGGTTGAAACGCCCGTCGAGGTACTCGGCCCGGCAGGCGTTGCGGGCGAGTTTGCCGCTCGTCGTGCGGGGGATGGCCCCGGCGGCCACCAGCCGCACGTCGGCGACGCGAATCTGGTGATGCCGCGAGATCGCCGCCCGCACCGTGTCGGCGATCGGCGCCAGGTCGCGGCCCGCCCCGGCGGCGCGCTCGGCGACGACGACCACCTGCTCGCCGGACCCGCCGCTGCCGGTCATGGCTGAAACCGCCTCGGCGGGAACGGAAAACGCCGCGACGTAGCCGGTGCGGATGGCCGGCGAGGCTTCGCTCACGGTCGTTTCGATGTCGTGCGGGTAGTGGTTGCGGCCGTCGATGATGATGAGGTCCTTGATCCGCCCCGTCAGGTACAGCTCGCCGTCGACGTAGACGCCGAGGTCGCCCGTGGCCAGCCAGGACCCGTTGTCCGGGGCGCCCTCCGCGTGGCTGCCGACCTCGAGGCGGGACTGCAGCTTGTTGCCGAACACCCGTCGCGTCTCGTCCTCGCGGCCGAAGTATCCGCGGCCGACGTTGTTGCCGTGCAACCAGATTTCGCTCACCGTGCCGTCGGGCACCTCCGCGCCGTCCGCGTCGGCGATGACCGCCCACTGCTCGAGGATCGGCTGGCCGCACGAGACGAGGGAAACCGCTCCGGGGTCCGTCGGGTCGACGACCACCGCACGGCCGGCGCCGAGCTGCACCCGGTCGAGCGAGATCGCGCTGGCCGCGGCGTCCGAGGCGATACTGGCGACCGACAGCGTCGCTTCCGCCATGCCGTAGGACGGCTTGACCACGGATGCGGGCAGGCCGTATGGGGCGAAGGCTTTGGTGAACTGCTCGATGGCCGACATGCTCACGGGCTCGGACCCGTTGAGCAGGCACACCACATTGCTGAGGTCGAGGTCCTCGCCCTGGGGCGGCAGGCCCCGCTGGGCCGTCAACTCGAACGCGAAGTTCGGTGCCGCCGCCATCGTCCGGCCGCGGGTCGCCGCGATGCCCAGTTGCTTGATCCATCGGTAGGGCCGGCGCAGGAAGGCCATGGGGTCCATCAGCGTGACGTGCGCCCCGAAATACGCGGTGAACACGATCATCATCAGTCCCATGTCGTGATACAGCGGCAGCCAGCTCACGCATTGGACGTCGGTGTTCAGACCGCCGTGCAGGATCATCTGCATCGCGTTGGTGTAGACGGCGCGGTGCGTGATCTCCACCCCGGCCGGCGTGCGGGTCGAGCCCGACGTGTACTGCAGGTAGGCGAGGTCGTCGGTATCCCGGACGGGGTCGGTGAAGGTTTCGGCGAGGGTCGCGGGCACCGCGTCCACCGCGATCATCCGCGGCCGCTCCTGCGGGGGCAACGTCCGGATGAACGTCCGCACCGATTCCGCGGCCGCGGTCGTGGTCAGGACCGCGGCGGGCCGGCCGTCGGCCAGCACCGCCGCCAGCCGCTCGCCGTGCCCGGCCAACGTCGGCGCAAAGAGGGGGATCGCGACGTTGCCCGCGTGGATGGCGCCGAAGAAGCCCGCCACGTAGTCGAGGCCCTGCGGCGCCAGGATCGCCACCCGATCCCCGGGCTGGGTGACCTGCTGCAGGCGGGCGCCGATCGCGCAGACCCGAGACCACAGCTCGTTCCAGCTGAGCTCGACGACCCGCCCATCCTGGTCCTGCGAGTAGTCGAGGAAGCGGTACGCCGGGCTGTCACCGAGCGAGGCCCGGTTCTGGTCGAAATTCGAGGTCAGCGTCACACCCTCGGGCACCACGATCTTGCCGGTCGCGGCGGCGTCAGCGGCAGCGTTGCCCGAGGCGACGCCGACAGTATGGGTTGACCCGTGATCCCGACTCACGTCGGGAAAGATTAATAGACGTCCTTATAATTTGCCGCATTTGCCTCGGTATGGCGGTCGTCACGTCCGGTGACGTGGGGATTAGGCGTCGAGGACCTCGTCCAGGCGGGCTTCCAACGCGGCGCGCTCGCCGAGATCCGCCAGGTTGACGCCGAACCGCTCGGCGAGGGTCTCGACGACGGCGGCCGCGTCCCGCAGGCGGATTTTCTCGCTGCCACCGGCGCGGTGGATGCTTAGGTCGCGGCCGGCCAGGTTCAGTCGGGCGTCGTCGGTGACCTTCGCCGCCATCAGGCCGGTCACGAAGTGCGACGAGGGGTGGGTGGAGACGAACCAGCTGGCCACCAACAGGTCGACGTCCGGCTGGGTTCGCGTGGTGAATTCGTACAGCGGCACCCAGCGGTCCCGGATGAGGGTCTGCAGGACCAGCCCGTCGCGACGGTCCTCGAGCCGGTACGGCTCGCGCGCCGTCTGTTGGACGGTGCCGGTTTCGATGCGCAGGGGCGACGTCGGTGTCTGGCCGCCGAAGCCGACGTCGACGAGATACGTCCCCTGGGAGCCGGGGAAGGTCACCGCCAGCACCGTGTGCGTCTGCGCCGGGAACGGCGCGTCGGGCGGCTGCATCCAGACCACCCGGCCCGCCAATCGCCGTACCCGAAACCCGATTTCGCGCAGCGCGTAACCCATCAGCCCGTTGTGCTCGTAGCAATAGCCGCCCCGGCGCCGGTGAACGAGCTTGTCGGTCAGGGCCTCCGGGCTCAGGTCGTCGACCGGCACCCCGGTGAGTGGATCGAGGTTCTCGAACGGGATCGTTCGCGTATGGGCGGTCACCAGGGCCCGCAAGACGTCCAGGTTCGGTTCGGCGGCGCCGCCGAAGCCGATGCGATCGAAGTACCCGTTGAGATCCAGCGTCATAGGGCCATTCTGGCGTGCGCCCGCTCGAATCGCTTGGGCCAAACCCGTTGCAGATCTTGGCTTGATAACGAAGAGCGCCGAAAGATATGCCGGCGAGGTCGCGGGCGTTACTCTTGAGCTCTCTGAGCTCCATTAACCGGAGGTTAAGCGGCGAGGAATGCCCGAAGAACCCAGGTCCGACGGCGTGGCGTCGGTAGCCGGCGGAATCGCCGCGGAGCTGGCGGCCGCCGGCTTCGAGGACGCACGCCAGGTGGCCCGGGGCGGCGCCGGCGTCATCTACTGCTGCTACGAGACGGCACTGGGTCGAAACGTTGCGGTCAAGGTGCTGCCGTCGCACATGGACGAGGAGAGCCGGGAACGGTTCCTGCGCGAGGGCTACGCGATGGGCGGGCTGTCCGGGCATCCGAACATCGTCAACATCCTGCGGGTCGGCGTGACCACCAGCAACCGGCCTTTCATCGTGATGCCCTACCACGCCGCGGATTCGCTGGCGGTGCGGTTGCGCCGGGAGGGGCCGGTGCCCTGGCCCGAAGCCTTGCGAATCGGCGTAAAACTGTGCGGCGCACTGGAAACCGCGCATCGGGCCGGAACGCTGCATCGCGACATCAAGCCGGCGAACGTACTGACCAACGACTACGGCGAACCGCAGCTGAGCGATTTCGGCATCGCCCACATCGAGGGCGGCTACGAGACGGCGACCGGGTTCTTCTCCGGCACCATCGATTACACCGCTCCCGAGGTGATGACCGGCAGCCCCGCCACGGTCGCCGCCGACATGTACTCGCTGGGTGCCACCATTTACGCCCTCATCTCCGGCAACGCCGCCCACGAGCGCAGGAAGGGCGAAGACCTGATCGCGCAGTATCTGCGGATCAGCACCACCGGGGTCCCGGACATGCGCCCCGACGGAATCCCGGACGCGGTGTGCTCGGCGATCGAGCGGGCGATGGCGCTCGACCCGGCCGACCGCCCCGCGTCGGCCGAGGAGTTCGGCCGCGAATTGCAGGCCGCGCAGCGCCTCAACGGCCTAAAAGCCGATGCGATGGCGATCACCGGAGGGCCCGCGGTCGCCCCGGACACCAACGGCGGGGAAGCGCGGTCGCCCGCCCACGACAAACCGACCGCGCCGCTGTCCCCCTCGGGACCCGATCCGGGCGAATACTCCGCGGCGGCCGGCCTGTTGCGCACCGGCCACGGCACGCCGACGCAGCCCGAGGCGCCGGGCGGCGGCTCGAACGGCCCGCCGCCCGACCCCGGTCGCGGCGCGGCACCGCCGCCAGTCCCGCCGCCATGGCGCAAACCGGTGGCGGTGCGAATCAAGGAGTGGTTCGCGGAGCCGGGCAAGCGGCGGACCCGCATCGGCCTGGTCGCCGGTGCGGCCGCCCTGGTCGCCGCGTTGGTGGCCGGCGCCGTCTTTCTCGGCCTGCGGCCCAACGACGACCACCACACCGCCGCGAGCGCGCCGAGCGCCCCGGCACCGGCGGCGTGGAAACCGATCACCAACGCCCGCGTCGCCCGCGACGCGGTCGCGACCACCCAGGCCGACGGCACGATCTGGGTCTTCGGCGGCATTCGCAGCGACGGCACCGCGACCACCAGGCACGAGGGCTACGACCCCGCCATCGACGAATGGAAGGGCGGCGACGACCTGCCGGTGGCGCTGCAGCACGCGACGGCGGTCACGTGGCAGGGAAACCCCGTCGTGCTCGGCGGATGGAAGACCGACAACGGCAAAAACGTTGCCAGTGACCAGGTTTGGCGCGTGGTCAACAGCCGCTGGGTGGAGTTGCCGCACCTGTTGCAGCCCCGGGCGGCAGCGGCGGCCGCGGTGGCGGGAGACCGCCTCGTCGTCACCGGCGGCGTGGACGCCAACGGCGCCTTGCTGAACACCACCGAGGTCTTCGACGGCACCTCGTGGACCCTGGGTGCGCCGCTGCCGACCCCGCGGCAGCTGCTGGCCGCCGCGTCGGACGGGAAGCTGGTGTACGCGGTGGGCGGCAGCAGCGGGGGCACGGACCTGGCCGCGGTCGAGGCCTACGACCCCGCCGCGAAGACGTGGACGGCGCTGGCCGCCCTGCCGCAGCCGCGCAGTGACCTGGGCGTGGCGATCGCCGATGGGCGCCTGGTCGCGGTCGGGGGCGTGTCGTCCGGGCGGGTGCTCAAGAGCGTGTCCGTGTTGGACCTGATGATGAAGACCTGGGACACGCTGCCGGACATGGCGACCGCGCGACACGGGATGGCCGTTGCCGCGGTCGAGAAGTCCGTGTACGCGATCGGCGGCTCGACGGCCGTCGGGGACAGCCAGCTGGTTGCGACCGCCGAGACGCTGAAGCTGCCCGCCCGCCAGATCCAGCCCGCGCCGCAATGGCGTTCGCTGCCCGATGCGCCGACGCCCCGGCTGATGATGGCCTGGGCGGTGCAGGGCGACAAGATCTGGCTGATGGGCGGCCTGCGCAACGGCGCGACCCTGCAGACCGTCGAGAGCTACGACCCGCGCACCGCGACCTGGGCGACCGGACCGCCGCTGCCCATCCCGCTGCACCACGCCGCGGCGGCGACCTTCCGCGGCGAGGTGGTCGTGCTCGGCGGCACCAGCGACAACATCGCCGACGCCTCCAACAAGGTGTTCGCGCTGCGCGGCGGCAACTGGGTGGAGCTACCCAGCCTGATCCACGCGCGGGCGGCGCCGGCGGCGGCCGCTGCCGGTGACAAGCTCGTCGTCGTCGGCGGCCAGAACGACAAGCAACTCGTCCCCCAGACCGAGGTCTTCGACGGCAGCTCGTGGCGCGACGCCGCCGACATGCCGACCCCGCGCGAACACCTGGCCGCCGTGTCGGACGGGACCTACGTGTACGCGATCGGCGGCAGGTTCCTGTCCTCCGACAAGAACTCCGCGGCGCTGGAACGGTTCGATCCGGCGGCGGGGACGTGGACCCGGTTGGTGGGCATGCCGACGCCGCGCGGCAGCTACGGCGCCACCTACCTCGACGGCCGCATCGTCGTGGTCGGTGGCGAGGAGCCGACGATGGTGCTGAACGTGGTCGAGATGTACGACATCGCGGCCGGCAAGTGGAGCACCATCACCCCCATGCCGACGCCGCGCCACGCCGCGGCGGTGGCGGCGGTCGGCAATACGGTCTACTGCATCGGCGGCGCGGACCGCCCGACCCACGAAGGTCCCATCCCGACCGTCGAGGCGCTCGACTTCAAGTAGCCCGCCGACGCCGGGCTTGTTTTATATCTGTCGAATATGGGGACCCGATACGGACGGGCCGCAGCACACCACCCACGAAACGTACGGAGCCCCTGATGAGCACCACTATTTGGATCGTGATCGCCGTGATCGTGGCGGTCCTGGTGATCGCCGCGGCGATCGTCGCGGCGAACGCAGCGACGCGTCACCGCCGCCAGCGGCGGGCCGAGGAGATTCGCGAAGAGGCCAAGGTCGCGTCGGCGCAAGTAGAACGGCGGCAGGCGCTCGCCGACGAAACGGCCGCCAGGGCGCGTGCCGCGCAGGCCGAGGCCGAGGCCAAGGCCGCCGAGGCCGCGCGGCTGCAGGAGCGAGCCGCCAGTCACCACAGTGACGCGGCGACATCGCGCGAGCAGCTCGACGAGCAGTTCAGGCGCGCCGACCGCCTCGACCCGAACGTCCGGGAACCGGGCGAGACGACCGGGGAGGCGTCGCAGTCGCAGGAGTCGGTGACCGACGCCGAATCGGTCCGATCGGACCGGCGCGCACCAGGCTAAAGACCCGGGCACACCCGATGGCCCGCCCCCCTCAAGCGGGCCATCGGGTGTGCCTCTCACACGAGCTGCAAGGCGCCTTCGCGGCATCGCCGGGCGATCTGCTGCTCGCGCGCGTACAACATGCCGTAACTGAAGCCGTTCTCACCCACCGTGGTCCCCGCCGCCAACGCCATCTGCCGAAGCGCCTCGGTGGCGACGACGGTGTCCTGGTGGTCACCGAGCAAGCCTTGAATCCGCTTGTAGTGCTTGATTATTCGCCTGGCACGCTTGTCCAGTGGTTTCCGCAATTCGGCGGCGTAGCGAGCCCGTTTGGCCGCCTTGCGCGCCTTGTGCAGCAGCACGTCGTCACCGGAGTCGAGCGCCGCGGCCAGCCGGCGGTCCGCCTTGCGTTGCGCCCGCCGCGCCCGCTTGCGCAGCGCCTTGGCGGACAGCCGCGCGTCGACGGGCGGTTCGTCGCGCCAGCGGCGCAGCGCCGCCTGTAGCAGGCGGTAGCGGTCGGAGTCCATCGCCTCGCTCAGCCGGGCCCGGGCGGGAAGCTCGATCGCCCGCAGGTCGCTGCGGATCCGCGCGCGGACCGGACCCAGGATCAGTTCGTCGGGCATCGCGTCCAGCGCCGCGTCGAACCGGCGCCCCTGGACCTGGCAGTCGCGGACATCGCCGAGCAGCCCGGCATACCACTTCAGTTCGCGGTCCACGTCGCCCGCGGCGCCATCGAGGACCTTGGCGTAGACGCGCAACGTGCTCCGGAATCGCCGGGTCGCGACGCGGGTGTCGTGGATGGTGTCCGGGGTCTCCCCGCGGCGCAGTTGGGCGTCGCCGTGTTCTATCTGGTCGAGCTGTGCGTCCAGGTAGTCCGTCAACGCTCGGGCGGCCGGTGAGCGCATGACACGACGGATTCCCGGAAGCCCGCGGCCGCCAAACATGGGCTCGCCGTCGGGCGCGTCACCGAGGTGCTAGAGCCAGGTGTCCTGGGTGGTGGTGGTGAGGAACGCTTCCAGGTCGTCGCGCCACTGGGCCGGCGTGGTCTTGTCGGGCTCGATGCCGGTGTAGTCGCCGCGATAGAACAGCAGCGGCCGCGGCTTGACCTTGGGGGCCTCCGAAAGCGATTGGACCGCGCCGAACACCACGAAGTGGTCCCCGCCGTCGTGCACGGACGCCACCGCGCAATCGATGTAGGCGAGCGACCCGTCGATGATCGGTGAACCCAATTCCGAAGGGTGCCAGTCGATGCCGGCGAACTTGTCGGGCTCCTTGGAGCCGAACCGGGCCGACACGTCCTTCTGCTTCTCCCTCAGCACATTGACGCAGAACCGGCCGGTGGCCTCGATGGCCTTCCAGGATCGCGAGACCTTGGTGGGGCAGAACAGCACCAGGGGCGGGTCCAGCGACAGCGCCGCGAAGGATTGGCAGGCAAAGCCGATCGGCACCTCGTCGTGCACGGTGGTGATGATGGTGATCCCGGTGCAGAACTGACCCAGCACCTGCCGGAAAGCCCGCGGATCGATCTGACCTGACATGTCTTCAGGTTAGGCGCGGAAGCCGACCGTGAAGTCATGGCCCCACAGGCTCACGGCGGTGCTTTCCCGGGCGATCCAGTCGTGGTCGTCGACTTTCCTGCCCTCACAACCGAACTCGACGTCGAACCCACCGGGTGTCTTCATGTAGAAGGACAACATCAGGTCGTTGACGTGGCGGCCCAGCGTCGCCGACATCGGCACCTTGCGGCGCAGCGCCCGGTCCAGGCACAGACCGACGTCGTCGGCCTCCTGGACCTCGACCATCAGGTGCACGATGCCGCTCGGGGTCTGTCCGGGCATGAAGGCGAGGCTGTGATGGCGCGGGTTGCAGCCCAAGAACCGCAGCCAGACCGGCGCCCCGTCGGCCGGCCGCCCCACCAGCTGCGGCGGCAGGCGCATCGAATCGCGAAGCTTGAAGCCCAGCACGTCGCGGTAGAAGTGCAGCGTCTCGTCGTCGTCGCGGGTGGTCAGCACCACGTGCCCCAGGCCCTGCTCGCCGGTGACGAACCGGTGCCCGTACGGGCTGACCACCCGGCGGTGTTCCAGGGCGGCGCCGTGGAAGACCTCGAGGCAGTTGCCCGACGGGTCGGAGAACCGGATCATCTCGTCCACGCGTCGATCCGCCAGTTCGGCCGCGGTGGCCTCCTTGTAGGGCGTGCCCTCCACGTCGAGCCGATTTCGGATCTCTTGCAGGCCTTCGGCATTCGCGCACTCCCAGCCCGCCTCGCTCAGCTGGTCGCGCTCACCCGGCACGATGACCAGCCGGGCCGGGAAGTCGTCCATCCGCAAATAGAGCGCGCCCTCGGTGCTGCCCTTGCCCTCGACCATGCCCAGCACCTTCAGGCCGTACTCACGCCAGGCCGCCATGTCGGTGGCCTCGATGCGCAGGTAGCCCAGCGACCGGATACTCATCGCGCGCCTCCCAGGAAATCGATGGTCAGCTTGTTGAATTCGTCGAACTTCTCCACCTGCGCCCAGTGCCCGCACTGCCCGAACACGTGCAGCTGCGCGCGCGGGATGGTCTTCAGCGCCACCAGCGCGCCGTCCAGCGGGTTGACCCGGTCCTCGCGCCCCCAGATCAGCAGCACCGGCTGGCGCAGCTGATACACCTCGCGCCACATCATGCCGAGCTCGAAGTCGGCCCCCGCGAACGACATTCCCATCGCCCGGGTGGCCGTCAGCGATTCCGGCGTGCTGGCCAGCGCGAAGCGCTGGTCGATCAGCTCCTCCGTGATCAGCTTCTGGTCGTAGACCATCACCCGCAGGAAGGCTTCGAGGTTATCGCGGGTGGGGTCTATGGAGAACTTGCCCAGCCGCTTGACGCCCTCGGTCGGGTCCGGCGCGAACAGGTTGACGCTCAGCCCGCCCGGGCCCATCAGCACGAGCTTGCCGGCCCGGTCGGGGTAGTCGAGCGCGAACCGGACCGCGGTGCCCCCGCCCAGCGAATTGCCCACCAGCGGAACGCGTCCCAGGCCCAGCCGGTCGAAGAGCCCGGCGAGCGCCCGCGCGGCGTAGCGGTTGAACTGCCCGTGCTCCGCCCGCTTGTCCGAATGCCCATAGCCGGGCTGGTCGACGGCCAGCACGTGAAATCGCTCCGCCAGCACCGCGATGTTCCGCGAGAAGTTCGTCCAGCTCGACGCGCCGGGGCCGCCGCCGTGCAGCAGCACCACGGTCTGGTCGTTACCGGCCCCCGCCTCGTGGTAGTGCAGCTTCAGCGGTCCGTCGACGTCCACTTCGACGAAGCGCGAGGTCGACTCGAACGTGAGTTCCCCGATCGCGGTCATCAGACCATGGTGTCGCCTGGCGGCAACCCGAATTCGTTGTTCCCGAAGATCACGTAGGCGCGCTCGGGGTCGTTGGCCGCGTGCACCCGCCCCGCGTGCGCGTCGCGCCAGAACCGTTGCACCGGTTGGTCGTTGGCCAGGGCGGTGGCGCCGGACGCCTCGAACAAGCGGTCGATCGCGGAGATCGACCGGCCGGTGGCGCGCACCTGATCGCGGCGGGCGCGGGCACGCAGCTCGAACGGGATCTCCTTGCCGGCGGACAGCAGCGCGTACTCGTCGGCGACGTTGCCGCTGAGTTGCCGCCACGCGGCGTCGATGTCGCTGGCCGCCTCGGCGATGCGGACCTTGGCGAACGGGTCGTCCTTGGCCTTCTCGCCGGCGAACGCCGCCCGCACCCGCTTGCCCTGGTGCTCCACGTGCGCGTCGTAGGCGCCGTAGGCCATGCCGACGATCGGCGCCGAGATGGTGGTGGGATGCATGGTGCCCCACGGCATCTTGTACACCGGGGCGGTGTTGGTCTCGTAGCCGCCCGCGGTGCCGTCGTTCATCGCCTTGTAGGACAGGAACCGGTGCCGGGGCACGAAGACGTCCTTGACGACCAGCGTGTTGCTGCCGGTGCCGCGCAGGCCCACGACGTGCCACACGTCGTCGATGCGGTACTCGCTGCGGGGGATGAGGAAGCTGCCGAAGTCGACGGGTCGGCCGTCCTTGATGACCGGACCGCCCACGAAGGTCCACGAGGCGTGGTCGCAGCCCGACGACCAGTTCCACGAGCCGTTCACCAGGTAGCCGCCGTCGGTCACGACGCCGGCTCCCATCGGGGCGTATGACGACGAGATGCGGGTCTTGGGGTCGTCGCTCCAGACGTCCTCCTGGGCCTGCTGGTCGAACAGCGCCAGGTGCCAGTTGTGCACGCCGATGATCGAGCTCACCCACCCGGTGGACCCGCAGGCGCTGGCCAGCCGGCGGACGGCCTCGTAGAACAGGGTGGGGTCGCACTGCAGCCCGCCCCACTGCTCGGGCTGCAAAAGGGTGAAGAACCCGACGTCCTCGAGCTCCTGAACGGTCTGGTCGGGCAGCCGGCGCAGATCCTCCGTGGCCTGGGCGCGCTCCCGGATCTGCGGAAGCAGATCGTCGATCCCAGCCAACACCGACTGCGCATCGCGCTGTTGAATGGACGTCACGTAAGTTTGCCTCCCCGGGAGTGCGGACTTACCCAGAAGACTAGAACACGTTCCGATTTGTGTCGAGCAGGGTATTCCTGCGGCTGGTAGCGATACGAATCCGGTTTTCTATAACATGTTCTAGTTGGCAACAAGGGAAGGGACGGGTCTTGACGGAAGCGATTCCCGACGAGCCGCTCGGCGACCACGTCCTCGAACTGCAGATCGCCGAGGTCGTCGCCGAAACCGACGAGGCGCGGTCGCTCGTGTTGGCCGTGCCGGACGCGCCCGGCGATCCGCAGATCCCGCCGGAACGGCTCCGATACTCCCCCGGGCAGTTCCTGACGTTGCGCGTGCCCAGCGAGCGCACCGGCTCGGTGGCGCGGTGCTACTCGCTGTGCAGCTCGCCATTCACCGGCGACGCGCTGACGGTCACGGTGAAACGGACCGCCGACGGCTACGCGTCGAACTGGCTGTGCGAGCACGCGCACGCCGGCATGCGCATCCACGTGCTGGCGCCGTCGGGCAACTTCGTGCCCAAGACGCTCGACGACGACTTTCTGCTGATGGCCGCCGGCAGCGGGATCACGCCGATCATGTCGATCTGCAAGTCCGCGCTCGCCGAGGGCAGCGGGCAGGTGACGCTGCTCTACGCCAACCGCGACGACCGGTCGGTGATCTTCGCCGATGCGCTGCGCGAACTGGCCGCGAAGTATCCCGACCGGCTGACGGTGCTGCACTGGCTGGAATCGCTGCAGGGATTGCCCAGCACGACCGCCCTGGCGAAGCTCGCCTCGCCGTTCACCGATCGGCCCGTGTTCATCTGCGGTCCGGGGCCGTTCATGGACGCCGCGCGTGCCGCTCTCGACGGGCTGAAAGTGCCTGCCGCGCAAGTGCACATCGAGGTGTTCAAGTCGCTGGAATCGGATCCGTTCGCGGCGGTGAAAATCGAGGACACCGCCGAAGGCGACCAGCCGCCGGCCACGGTCGTCGTGGAGCTGGACGGCGAGACGCACACGGTGTCGTGGCCACGCAACGCCAAGCTGCTCGACGTGCTGCTCGCGAAGGGGTTGGACGCGCCGTTCTCGTGCCGGGAGGGTCACTGCGGCGCGTGCGCGTGCACCCTGCGCAAGGGCAAGGTCGACATGGAGGTCAACGACGTCCTGGAACAGCAGGATCTCGACGAGGGCCTGATTTTGGCCTGTCAATCTCGCCCGGAATCTGATTCGGTAGAAGTCACCTACGACGAGTAGTCGCGTAGCGAACCCGAAGGGGGCGCCGATGAAGCGGTTGTTGCCGGGATTTGCGGTCGTCGCAGCCGTGCTGGCGCTGCTGCCGGTTGCGCCCGCTTCGGCGGCGAGCAACACCGCCACCACCCTGTTCCCGCTGGACGGCCCCAACCAGCTGGAGACGCATGTGACCCTCGATTGCTTCAGCTCGGGCGGCTTCTGCAACTTCACCGCCGGGGCGGACACCCGCACGCCGGACGGCGGCGTGATCGGGTTCCCGCCGGGGCTGTGGGCGCGCCAGACGACCGAGGTTCGGTCGCCAAATCGGCTGGCCTACCTGGACACCCACGCCAACGGCCAATACGAGAGGGTGCACAAGGCGATGGGGTCCGACGAGATCACCACCGTCTACTTCGGCGAGGGACCGCCGGACAAATATCAGACGACCGGGCGCATCGACTCGACCGACTGGCAGACCGGCCAGCCCAAGACCGACATCAGCGTCATCGCCTGCACCCACATCCAGGTGGTCTACGGCGGCGTCAACATCACCTCGCCCAGCACCTGCGCGCAGACGACGTTTTCCTAGGGGTAGACGCCGGTTTCGAGGTCTTCGAGCAGGCTCGGGCCGGTGGGGCTCCATCCGAACCTCTGGCGGGTCAGCGCGCTCGACGAGGGCTGGTCGATAGCGAACATGGTGCCGAGCGGGCCGAAATCCTCGGCCGGGGCCGATTCGACGGGCACGCCGAGCCGGCGACCGATCACCTCGGCGATCGCCCGCATCGGGTCGCCTTCGTCGCCCACCGCGTGCAGCACCGCACCGGGTGGGGCCTCTTCGAGGGCGAGACGGAACAACGACGCGGCATCGTCGCGATGCACGGCGGGCCAGCGTTGCGCGCCGTCACCGACGAACGCCGACACGCCGCGCTGCCGTGCGACCTGAATCAGGATGCCGGAGAAGCCGTAGCGGCCACCGGCGTCGTGCACCGACCGCGGCAGCCGCACCACGGCCGATCGGACGCCTTGCTCGGCCAGGTCGATGACGGCCTGTCCGGTGCGGCCGCGTCCGGCCATCGGCCCCTCGGCGTTGAAGGGGTCCTCCTCGGTGCTCGTGCGGCCGGCCCGCGCCGGGGTGCCGCTGGCGACCACCAGCGGTTTACCAGTGTCGACGAGCGCGGCGCCGATCGCGGCGACGGCGCGGGATTCGTCGCCGATCGCGTCCCCGATCATTCGGGTGAAGTCGTGCGAGAACGCCAGGTAGACAACGCCGTCGGCGTCGCCCGCCGCCTTCCGCATGAGATCGAGGTCGGTGACGTCGCCGTGCAGCGGCTCGGCGCCGAGTCCGCTGATGATCGCGGCCGAAGCATCCGAACGGGCCAGGCCCACGACGCGGTGGCCGGCAGCGACCAGTTGCGAGACGACGGCCGAGCCGATTCCTCCGCTGGCGCCGGAGACGAATACGCGCACGAGCAACTCCTTCGAGTGATGAGACTATGGTCCCCTCACCCTACACCCGTGACGGGACCATAGTCGCATCACTAGGGTGGGGCCATGGCTCGTTGGCAACCCGATGCGCGCGAACGCCTGGTCGCCGCGGCGCTCGATCTGTTCAACGAACGCGGGTACGACCAGACGACCGTCATGCAGATCGCCGAGCGCGCCGGCCTGACGAAAAGCACCTTCTTTCGGCACTTCCCGGACAAGCGTGACGTGCTCGCCGCCGGCCAGGACGCCATCGCGCAGCTGCTGCGCGAGGGCATCGCCGCGGCGCCCGACGACGCGACACCGCTGGCCGCCGTATGCTCCGGCCTGAAGTCGGCAGCCGCCGGGTTCACGTTCAATCGAGACCTCGTCGCCCGGCTCAAGGCCGCGATCGCCGCCAGCGCCGAACTGCAAGCGCGCAACGCGCTCAAACATATTGGGCTAGCGCGGGCGATGGTCGAAGCGCTCCAATCCCGCGGCGTGCCCGAGCCGACGGCCGTCTTGGCCGCCGAGCTGGGTGCGCTCGCGTTCAAGACGGCCTACGCCCGCTGGGCCGACGAAAGCGGGGACTTGGGCGCCATGGCGTGCGAGGCGCTGCGCGAATTGCAAGCTGCCGCAGCCGATCTCGACTAACGCGGCAGGCCGAGCAGCCGCTCGGCGGCGACGGTGAGCAGGATCTGCTCGGTGCCGCCGGCGATCGTGAGGCAGCGGGTGTTGAGGAAGTCGTAGACCGCCTGGTTGTGGACGAGCCCGCCGCCCTCGGAGACGTCCATCCCGTATTCGGCCAGCGCCTGCCGGTAGCGCACGCCGATCAGCTTGCGCACGCTGGACTGCGCGCCGGGGTCCTGGCCGCCCACGGCCAACTGCGCGATGCGCTGGTCGAGCAGCGCGCCCGTCTGGGCGGTGGCGATCAGCCGGCCCAGCCGGTCTTGCTGCGCGGCGTCGAGGTCCATGGCCGCCAGCACCCGCAGCAGCTGCTCCATCGGGTTGCCGAGCGCGGTGCCGGTCGCCATCGCGACCCGCTCGTTGGCCAGCGTGGTCCGCGCCAGCCGCCAGCCGTCGTTCACCGTGCCGACCACCATCTCGTCGGGGACGAACACGTTGTCCAGGAAGACCTCGTTGAACAGCGAGTCACCGGTGATCTCGCGCAGCGGCCGGATCT
Organism: Mycobacterium sp. E3198; assembly: GCF_001667015.1. Taxonomy (GTDB): domain Bacteria; phylum Actinomycetota; class Actinomycetes; order Mycobacteriales; family Mycobacteriaceae; genus Mycobacterium. The sequence goes on from NZ_LZIS01000096.1 coordinate 42,759, forward strand.
CGATGCCGGGTGAGCGCATGTCCACCAGGAAGTAGGTGATGCCCTTGTGCTTCGGGGCGTCGGGATCGGTGCGCGCCAGGCATACGCCCCAGCGCGCCTTGTGCGCGGCGGACGTCCACACCTTCTGCCCGGTGAGCAGCCAGCCGCCGTCGCCCCGCACCGCCTTGGTGCGCAGCGACGCCAGGTCGGACCCGGCGCCGGGCTCGGAAAACAGCTGACACCAGAGGAATTCGCCGCGCAGCGTGGCCGGCACGAACTGTTCGATCTGTTCGGGCGTCCCATGTTCGAGGATGGTCGGCGCCGCCCACCAGCCGATCACCAGGTCCGGCCGCACCACGCCGGCCGCCGCCATCTCCTGATCGATGAGCAACTGCTCGGCCGGTGACGCGCTGCGCCCGTACGGCGGCCGCCAGTGCGGGGCCTGCAGCCCGGCCTCGGCGAGGGCGGCCTGGCGCTGCGCCTCGGGCAGCGCGGCAACCTCGGCGACCGCCGCGGCGATCTGCGGGCGCAGGCCCTCCACCTCCGAGAGGTCGATGCTCAGGCGGCGCCGCACCCCCGCCTGGGTCAGCGCGGTGATGCGCCGCAGCCAGGGTTCGGCGCCGCCGAGAATCCGGCCGATGCTGTGCGCGCGGCGCAGGTACAGGTGCGCGTCGTGCTCCCAGGTGCAGCCGATGCCGCCGAGCACCTGGATGCAGTCCTTGACGTTGGCCTTGGCGGCGGCGATGCCGATGCCCGCGGCCAGGGCGGCCGCGATGGAAAACTGGTCGGCGTCGGGGTCCGCGGCGGCGCGCGCGGCGTCGGCGGCGGCCACCTCGGCCTGCTCGGCGCGGCACAGCATCTCGGCGCACAGGTGCTTGACGGCCTGGAAGCTGCCGATCGGCTTGCCGAACTGTTCCCGCACCTTGGCGTAGGCGACCGCGGTGTCCAGCGACCACCGGGTGATGCCGGCCGCCTCGGCCGCCAGCACGGTCGCCGCCAATTCCTCGACCCGCCGCTCCGCCGCCCCGAGCACGGTGACCGCCGCCGACGTCAGCACCACCCGGGCCAACGGCCGGGAGAAGTCGGCGGCCGTCAGCGGTTCGACCTTGACGCCGTCGGCGCCGGTGTCGACGAGCAGCCACTTGCCGTCCGAGGGCAACAGGACGACGGCGCCTTCCGCGCCGCCGAGCACCCACGGCAGGGTGCCGGACGCGCGTGCCGCCGCGCCGTCGAGCCGAACGTCACCTTCCAGCGCCACCCCGGCGAAGCGCTCCCCGGACGCCAGCGCGGCCAGCAAGTCCGGGTCATCGACGACCAGAGTCGCCAGCGCGGTCGTCGCAACCGGCCCGGCGATCAGCGCCTTGGCCGCCTCCTCGACCATCGCGCACAGGTCCTCGATGCTGCCGCCCGCCCCGCCGCGATCCTCCGGTATCGCCACCCCGAACAGCCCCAGCTCGGCAACGCCGGCGAAGACGGGGCGCCACGCGTCGGGATCGCCCTGTTCGACGGCGCGTACGGCCTCGCTCGAACCCGAGCTTCGCGCCCAGTCGCGCACCAGCGCACGCGCGGCGAACTGCTCGTCGGTGACGGTCGCTACCACCCTCTGGTCCTCCGCGTGCCTGGTTCGGGATGAAGGGGCGCTAAGCCCACTAGAACGTGTTCTAATAGTGCCAGCGATCGAGCGTCAAGTCGAACGCCATTACAGCAGTACACGTGGTTGTCCCTGCTGCGGGGAGGTGGGAAATTTACGCACAGCATGCGTATCGTTTGCGAGCGAACCACCTGAAAAAGGAGCCTTTCTTCAGATGTCGTCAGCCAACCCGGGTTCGGCCCGCGTTCCTGACTCGCAGCCGCGCGAGGTCATGAACGTGGCGGTACTGGCTGAGTCCGAGCTCGGTTCGGAGGCGCAGCGGGAGCGGCGCAAGCGCATCCTGGACGCCACCATGGCCATCGCGTCCAAGGGCGGCTACGAGGCGGTGCAGATGCGCGCCGTCGCGGACCGCGCCGACGTCGCGGTGGGGACGCTGTACCGGTATTTCCCCTCCAAGGTGCATCTTTTGGTGTCGGCGCTCGGGCGGGAGTTCAGCCGCATCGACGCCAAGACCGACCGCTCCTCGGTCGCCGGCGGCACGCCGTTTCAGCGGCTGAACTTCATGGTCGGCAAGCTCAACCGGGCGATGCAGCGCAACCCGCTGCTCACCGAGGCGATGACGCGCGCTTATGTCTTCGCCGACGCGTCGGCGGCCAGCGAGGTCGACCAGGTCGAGAAGCTGATCGACAGCATGTTCGCGCGGGCGATGGCCGACGGCGAACCGACGGAGGACCAGTACCACATCGCGCGGGTGATCTCGGACGTGTGGCTGTCGAACCTGCTGGCGTGGCTCACCCGGCGGGCCTCGGCGACCGACGTCAGCAAGCGGCTGGACCTGGCCGTGCGGTTGCTGATCGGCGATCAGGAGACCCAGAAGAGCTAGGCGGAGTTAGGCGGGCGGCCCCGCGGTGCGGCCGCGAATCAGCTCTGTCTCGAGGAGTTCCACGACCGGCAGGCCCGATCGCGGGGGCTTCAGCAGTAGCTCACCGGCCCGCCGGCCCTTCTGCAGGCTCGGCTGCGCCAGCGTGGTCAACCCGCGGCCGATCGCGTCGGGCACGCCGTCGAACCCCGTGACGCTCAGCTGACCCGGCACGTAAATGCCATGTGCGCGAAGGTAATCCATGGCGGACAGGGCCAGGATGTCCGCGGTGCACATCAGCGCGGTGATCCGCGGGTTGGCCTCCAGCGCCGCCTTGGCCGCGGCGCCACCCGACTCGGGGAGGTGCTCGTAGCTCTCCACCACCGTCAGCGAATCCGGATCGACACCGACGGCCGCCATCGCCTCCCACACGCCGATGATCCGCTCGCGCTGGACGTCGAAGGCCGGCGAGCGCAGCCGGTCGGCGTCCACCAATCCCTGGCGGCGTTCCCGGCCCAGCCGCATGGTCAGCACACCGATCTCGCGGTGCCCCAGCCCGAGCACATAGTCGGCCAGCGTGCGCATCGCCGCCCGGTCGTCGATGCCGACCCGGGACACCCCGGGCAGCCCCTTCGGCTGGTCGACCACCACGACCGGCAGCCGGCGTTGCAGCACCACCTGCAGGTAGGGATCGTCCTCGCAGACCGAATACACCACGAACCCGTCCACGCCGGCGCCGAGCACGGCGGCCGTTCCGTCGTCGAGGCTGCGGCCGGCGCCGACGGCGACCAGGAGCAGCCCCTGCCCGAGTTCTTCGCAGGATTGCGCCACCCCCGCGACGAAATCCCGCGCCGCGGGGTCGTTGAAGAAGTAGGTCAGCGGTTCGGCCATCACCAGACCCACCGCGCCCGCCTTGCGGGTCCGCAGCGACCGCGCCACCGGGTCGGGTCCCGGATAACCCAGCCGCTTCGCCGTCGCCAGCACCCGTTCGCGTAGGTCGGCGGACAGCTGGTCGGGCCGGTTGAAGGCATTCGAGATCGTGGTGCGCGAAACCTGCAGTTCGTCCGCCAATGACGCCAGAGTCGCACGCCGACGCGGGGTGGGACTCCTCACGCTCGGTGACGCTACAGCGGCGCACCGCCGGCGCCTACCAGGCCGCTCGGCGGCACTTTCTAATGGAAACGATTTTCATTAGTATTTAGGGGGCGGCCGCCGGGCCGGCGAGAGGAAAACACAGGTGCATGTAGGGCGTTGGCTGCCGGTCGCCCTGACCGTCGGCGTCGTCGTGGCCGGCCTGGTGGCGATCACCGGGTGCGGTGGGACGGCGCGCGCCCGCGCGGCCACCGTCGTGGCCTCCACCGACGTGTGGGGCAGCGTGGCCAGCGCGGTCACCGGCCGCCACGTCTCCGTCCGGTCCATCCTCAGCGGCTCCGACACCGACCCGCACTCGTACATGGCGAGTCCCTCGGACGCCGCCGCGCTCGCCGACGCCGCCCTGGTCGTCTACAACGGCGGCGGTTACGACCCCTGGGTGGACCAGGTGCTGGCCGGGCATCCGGGCATCAAATCGGTCGACGCCTACTCGTTCGTCCCTGCCGCCGCCGGCGAGCCCCCCAACGAGCACGTCTTCTACGACCTGAGCGTCGCCAAGTCGGTGGCGGCCGCGATCGCCGAGCGCCTGGCCGCCATCGACCCGGCCAACGCCGCCGACTACCGGGCCAACGCGGCGGCGTTCTGCCGCGGCGCCGACTCGATCGCCGCCTCCGAGCGCGCCATCGCCGCCGCCTACCCGGAGGCCGGCGTCATCGCGACCGAGCCGGACGTCCACTACCTGCTGGCCGCGGCGGGCCTGGTGGACCGCACCCCCGCCGCGTTCGCCGCGGCCGGCGAGAACGAAACCGATCCCTCGCCGTCGGACCTGGCGGCCGTGCTCGACATGATCGACCACCGGCAGGTGTCGGCGCTGCTGGTCAACCCCCAGACGTCCAGCTCCGCGGTGAACGGCCTACAGGGCGCCGCACGGCGCGCGGGCGTGCCGGTCACCCAGGTGACCGAGACGCTGCCCGACGGCAGCGACTACCTGACCTGGCAACGCAACACGGTCGACCACCTGCTGGCCGCGTTGCGGTCGAGCCGATAACAGCGCATGAGCGTCGAAGCGCCCCGGGCCGTCGCCAGCCACGCCCACACCGTGTCGCTGCGCGGCGCGCGGCTGGCGTTCGGCGACCGGGTGCTGTGGGACCACCTCGACCTGTCGGTGTCGCCCGGCGAGTTCGTCGCCGTGCTCGGCCCCAACGGCAGCGGGAAGACGTCGCTGCTCAAGGTCCTGCTCGGGCAGCTCCCGCTGAGCGCCGGCGTCGCGCTGGTCGACGGAAAACCGATCACGTCGGGCAGCGGCAGCATCGGCTATGTGCCACAACACCGCCCGATGGACTCCGACGTGATGCTGCGGGGGCGCGACCTGGTCCGGCTGGGCATCGACGGGCGGCGCTGGGGCGGCGGGCCGTTGCGATCGGCGGACCGGGCCCGCCGGCGCGCGGCCGTGGCCGAGGCGCTGCATCAGGTCAACGGCGAGGCGCTGGCCGACGTCCGGGTCGGCGTGATGTCGGGCGGCGAGCTGCAGCGCGTGCGCATCGCCCAGGCTCTGGCCAGCGACCCGAGGCTGCTGCTGTGCGACGAACCGCTGCTGACGCTGGACCCGGCGAACGCGAAGCTGGTGTCCGCGCTCATCGACCGGCGCCGTCGCGACGCCGGAACCACCGTCATCGTCGTCACGCACGAGATCAACACGATCCTGCCGTTCGTGGACCGGGTGCTCTATCTCGTCGACGGCCACTTCCGGATCGGCACCGTCGAGCAGGTGATGACCAGCCAAACGCTCTCGGCGTTGTACGGGGCCGACATCGAGGTGGTCAAGGTCAGGGGCGGCTACGTGGTGGTGGGCGAGCCGGACGACGGGTGCGGCGGATGAATCACCGGCTCGCCGGGATGCTCGGCCGCCTGTTCTCCTTCGACATCACCGCCGACTTGCTGCGCCACGATTTCGTCCAGCGGGCCCTGGTGGCCGGCGCCCTGCTGGGGCTGGTGGCCGGGCTGATCGGGCCGTTCATCGTGATGCGCCAGATGTCGTTCGCCGTGCATGGATCCAGCGAATTGTCTTTGACCGGAGCCGCTTTCGCGCTGCTGGTCGGCTTCGAGGTTGGCGCGGGGGCGCTGATCGGCAGCGCGCTGGCGGCGGCGCTGTTCGGCGTTCTGGGGCAACGGGCGCGGGAGCGCGACTCGGTGATCGGCGTGGTCCTGGCGTTCGGTTTGGGCCTGGCGGTGCTGTTCATCCACCTCTACCCGGGGCGCACCGGCACCGCCTTCGCGCTGCTGACCGGCCAGATCGTGGGCGTCGGCTACACGGGCCTGGCCATGCTCGCGCTGGTGTGTCTGCTGGTGGTCGCCGTGCTCGGCGCCTGCTATCGGCCGCTGTTGTTCGCCACCGTCGACCCGGACGTCGCGGCGGCGCGCGGGGTTCCGGTGCGGTCCCTGGGCATCGTGTTCGCCGCGCTGGTCGGCGTGGTGGCCGCGCAGGCCGTGCAGATCGTCGGCGCGCTGCTGGTGATGTCGTTGCTGATCACCCCGGCCGCCGCGGCCGCCGCGGTGGTCGCCTCGCCGGCGGCGGCGGTGGCGGCCTCGGTGGCCTTCGCGGAAGCCGCCGCCGTCGGGGGCATCCTGCTGTCGCTGGCGCCCGGCGTTCCGGTATCGGTGTTCGTGGCGACCATCTCGTTTGTCATCTACCTGATTTGCTGGCTCGTCGGGCGACGTCGCGAGGTCGCCACTTAAGCTTGGTCGCACGAAGCGGGGAGGGGGCCAGCAGTGCGCCAGCGACTCACCGTGCTTGTGCTCGCCGCGGTGTCCGCGCTGGCCGTCGGCTGTACCACCGTCTCGGGCGGCAGGGCCGTCCCCGCCGACCACTCCGGTCCCCTGCCACGCAATCCCGTCGCGGTGTCGGCCCTCGACGGGCTGCTGCTCGACGAGGGCCAGATCAACACCGCGCTGAACGCGGCATCGATGAAGGTGTGGTTTTCCGCCGACGCGATGTGGGACTGGAGCTCGAGCATCAGCGACAAGGACTGCCTGCCGCTCGACGGGCCCGCGCAGGACAAGGTCTACGCCGGCAGCAGTTGGACCGCCATCCGCGGCCAGCGGCTCGACGACAGCGTCGACGACTCCAAGGGCCGCGACCACTACGCCATCCAGGCCGTGATCGCGTACCCGTCGGCGCGCGACGCAAACGCCTTCTACGACTCCTCGGCGCAAACCTGGTCCGCCTGCGCCAACCGGCGGTTTTCGGACTTGCCGCAGGGCAAGCCCCCGGTCGTGTGGACGGTGGCCGGCATCGACAAGGTCAACGGCACGCTCAGCACGTCGGAGGTTCAGGAAGGCGGCGACGGGTGGACCTGCCAGCGGGCCCTGACCGTGCGCAACAACGTCGCCGTCGACGTGCTGGCGTGCGCCTCCCCGTTGGCCGGCGGCTCGGCCATCGGCATCGCCGAGCGGATCGCGGCCAAGGTGGCCCGCCAATAGGCGGTGCGGCGGCGTCCGCGCGGCCCATAAGCTAGGCGGGTGTCCGCCATCGACCTCAACGCCGACTTGGGTGAGGGCTTTGGCGTTTGGCGCCTCGGGGACGACGACGCCATGCTCGGCATCGTCACCAGCGCCAACGTGGCATGCGGGTTCCATGCCGGGGATCCGGCGGGCCTGCTGCAGGTGTGCCGGTCGGCCGCCGAGCGCGGCGTGCGCATCGGGGCGCAGGTGAGCTACCGCGATTTGGCCGGATTCGGCAGGCGCTACATCGACGTCGCCCACGACGACCTGGTCGCCGATGTCGTCTACCAGATCGGCGCGCTGCAGGCGATCGCGGCGGCTGCCGGCTCGGCGGTGTGCTACGTCAAACCCCATGGCGCGCTGTACAACACGATCGTGACCGATCGGGACCAGGGCGCCGCCGTCGCGGAGGCGGTGCGCCTGGTGGATCCGGTTTTGCCGGTGCTGGGCATGGCGGGCTCGGCGTTCTTCGACGAGGCCGCCCGCCTGGGCCTGCGCACCGTGGCCGAGGCGTTCGCCGACCGCGCCTACCAACCGGACGGCCGGCTGGTGTCCCGTCGCGAAGCGGGCGCGGTGTTGCACGATCCGGCGCAGATCGCGGACCGCGTGGCGACGATGGTGACCTCCGGGCAACTCGCCGCGATCGACGGCACGCAGATCGATGTCACCGTGGAATCGGTTTGCGTGCACGGAGATTCGCCGGGCGCGGTGCAGATCGCGACGGCGGTGCGGGATCGGCTCGCCGCGGCCGGCGCCGACGTCAGGGCGTTTTGCTGATGCGACTCAAACCCGGCCGGCCCGACCTGGCGCGCTACTCGGACCGGTTCGACGCGCCCGCCGCCGGGCCCGATGCGCCGCTGTCGGCTACGTGGCTGGGGGTGGCGACGCTGCTGCTCGACGACGGGTCGTCGGCGCTTCTGACCGACGGCTACTTCTCGCGGCCCAGCCTGGCGCGGGTGGCGGCCGGCAAGGTGGCGCCGTCGCCGGCCCGCGTGGACGGCTGCCTGGCCCGCGCCGGGGTGTCGCGGCTTCAGGCCGTCATCCCGGTGCACACCCACATCGACCACGCGCTCGACTCCGCCCTGGTGGCCGACCGCACGGGGGCGCGGCTGGTCGGCGGTGAGTCGGCGGCCAACGTCGGGCGCGGATACGGGCTGCCCGAGGACCGGATTACGGTCGCCACCTCGGGTGAACCAATTCGGTTGGGCGCCTACGACGTAACGTTGGTGGCGTCGCATCATTGCCCGCCGGACCGGTTCCCCGGGACGATCGACGCGCCGCTGACCCCGCCGGTGCGGGCGTCGGCATACCGCTGCGGCGAGGCGTGGTCGACGCTGGTGCACCACCGGCCGTCGGGCCGGCGGCTACTGATCCAGGGCAGCGCCGGCTTCGTCAAAGACGCGCTGTCACGACAGCGCGCCGACGCGGTCTATCTCAGCGTCGGCCAGCTCGGCCTGCAGCCGCGTTCCTACCTGCTGGACTACTGGGCCGAGACCGTGCGCGCGGTGGGCGCGCGCCGGGTGATCCTCATCCACTGGGACGACTTCTTCAGCCCATTGTCAAAGCCCTTGCGGGCCTTGCCGTATGCGGGCGACGACCTGGACGTGTCCATCCGCGTCCTCGACGAGCTGGCCGCCCGCGACGGCGTCGCGCTGCACATGCCGACGGTGTGGCGGCGCGAAGACCCCTGGACGTAGAACGCATGCCCTTGGCCATTGCGCTGGTGTTGCTTGCTGCCGTGCTCGTGTTCGCCGTCGTCCGCCCGCGGGGTCTGCCCGAGGCGGTGGCCGCGGTTCCCGCGGCGCTGATCCTGGTCGCGGTCGGCGCGGTCTCGGTGCGGCAGGCCACCGAGGAGGTGGCCGGATTGTCCGGCGTGGTGGGGTTTTTGGGCGCGGTGCTGGTGCTCGCCAAGCTGTGCGACGACGAGGGCCTGTTCGAGGCGGCGGGCGCGGCGATCGCGCGGGGGCGGGTGGTCATCAGCAGGTCCGCGCAGGCCGAAAGTCGGTCCTTGTCGATCCGGTCGCCCTGCAGGTGAAACG
>NZ_LZIS01000097.1 GCF_001667015.1 Mycobacterium sp. E3198
GGAGCTGCCGGTCCAGCAGGTGCTGGCCGACATGGAAAGCGCCGGCATCGCCGTCGACCTGCAGCTGCTGGGCGAGCTGCAAAGCCAGTTCGGCGACCAGATCCGCGACGCCGCCGAGGCGGCCTACGCCGTGATCGGCAAGCAGATCAACCTGGGCTCGCCCAGCAGCTGCAGGTCGACGGCGATGCCGGCGCTTTCCATGTCGGCCAGCACCTGCTGGACCGGCAGCTCCATCTCGCCCAGCAGCGCGGTGGAGTCGATGCGATCGAGCTCGGCGTCCAGCGCGTCGGCCAGGTCCACCACGGCGCGGGCCCGCAGGATCAGGGTCTGCACGGCCTGCTCGTCGGTGCCCTCGATGTCGTCGAGCAGCGAAAGCTGTTGCTGCTCAGGGCTTTCCGCGCGCAGCTCGCGGCGCAGGTAGCGCAGCGAAAGGTCGTCGAGGGTGAAGCTGCGCTGCCCGGGCCGCACCAGGTAGGCCGCCAGCGCGGTGTCGGAGCTGACACCGTTCAGCGTCCAGCCGCGGCCCGCCAGGTCGTGGATGGCGAGCTTGGCCTCGTGCAGCGCCTTGGGCTTGGCCGGATCGGCCAGCCAGGCCGCGAGCGCGGCGTCGTCGTCGGGGGTCAGCGCCGCGGTGTCGATGTAGCCGCCGTCGCCGTCGGCGGCCGCGATGCCCAGCCCGGTGGCGTCGCCGCCGTGCGGCAGGTGGGTGCCGGCCACGGCCAGCCCGGCCCGGCGCCCGTCGCCCGCGTGCTCGGCCAGCCACCGCCCGACCGTGCCGGGCTCCAGCGCGCCGCCGCGCACGTCGAAGCCCTCGTCGACCTCCGGCTCGACGGCGACCAGCGTCTCGAACAGCCGGTCGCGCAGCACCCGGAACTCCAGGTCGTCGAAGAGCCGGTGGATCTGGTCGCGGTCCCAGGGCTGCAGCCGCAGCGTGTCCGGCGTTTGGGCCAGCGGCACGTCCTTGACCAGATCGGTGAGCTCGCGGTTGCGGATGACGCCGGCCAGGTTGGCCCGCAGCGCGTCGCCGACCTTGCCGCGCACCGAGTCGACGTTGTCGACCAGCGCCTGCAGCGAGCCGTATTCGGCGATCCACTTCGACGCGGTCTTCTCCCCGACCCCGGGGATGCCGGGCAGGTTGTCGCTGGGATCGCCGCGCAGCGCGGCGAAGTCGGGGTACTGCCTTGGGGTCAGCCCGTACTTTTCGACGACCGCCTCGGGGGTGAACCGGGTCAGCTCGCTGACGCCCTTGCGGGGGTACAGCACGGTCACGTCGTCGCTGACCAACTGCAGCGAGTCGCGGTCGCCACTGACCACCAGCACGCGGTAGCCCTCGTTTTCGGCCTGCGTGGCCAGCGTGGCGATCAGGTCGTCGGCCTCGAAACCCTGCTCGGACAGCACCGTGATGCCCAGCGCGTTGAGCACCTCCTTGGTGATGTCGATCTGGCCGTGGAACTCGTCGGGCGTCGACGACCGGTTGGCCTTGTATTCCGGGTAGCGCTCGGAGCGGAAGGTCTGCCGCGACACGTCGAACGCCGCCGCGATGTGCGTCGGGGCCTCGTCGCGCAGCAGGTTGATCAGCATGGCGGTGAACCCGTAGACCGCATTGGTGGTCAGGCCGCCGCGGGTCTTGAAGTTCTCGGCGGGCAGCGCGTAGAACGCCCGGAACGCCAGCGAATTGCCGTCCAACAGCATGAGTGTCGGTTTGGTCTGTTCCTCTGTCTTTTGAGGGGTGGCGGCGGGCACGGCATTCACTCTAGGCATCCGGTCCGACGGCCTCGGCGCTGCCGCGAAACTGCAACACGTTTCAGTTCTGCGCCCGGGCTGGGTAGTCTGGCGAAGTGCCAGAGGTCACCAGCCAACAACCCGCGATCGACGGATGGTTCGCCACCGATGACGCCGGCAGCGCCCATCTGATCGGCAGCAAGTGCCCCAACTGCGGCACCTACGTCTTCCCGCCCCGGGAGAACAACTGCCCCAACCCGGCCTGCGCCAACGACGCGCTGGAGTCCGTCGCGCTCTCGACGCGCGGGACGCTGTGGAGCTACACCGAAAACCGTTACGCGCCACCGCCGCCGTACCCGTCCCGGGACCCCTTCGAGCCGTTCGCCGTCGCCGCGGTGCAGCTGGCCGACGAGGGGCTGATCGTGCTGGGCAAGGTGGTCGAGGGCACGCTCGCGGCCGACCTGAAGGTCGGCATGGAGATGGAGCTGACCACCATGCCGCTGTTCACCGACGACGACGGCGTGGAGCGAATCGTGCACGCATGGAGGATCTGCTCATGAGCGCGCCCGAACCCGTTTACATCCTCGGCGCCGGCATGCATCCCTGGGGCAAGTGGGGCCGGGACTTCACCGAGTACGGGGTCGTCGCCGCGCGAGCCGCGCTAGCCGAGGCCGGCCTGGAGTGGAGCCAGATCCAGCTGGTCGCCGGGGCGGACACCATCCGCAACGGCTACCCGGGGTTCGTCGCGGGCGCGACGTTCGCGCAGAAGCTGGGCTGGAACGGCATCCCGGTCAGCTCGAGCTACGCCGCGTGCGCCAGCGGCTCGCAGGCGCTGCAGAGCGCCCGCGCCCAGATCCTGGCCGGGTTCTGCGACGTCGCGCTGGTGATCGGCGCCGACACCACGCCGAAGGGCTTCTTCGCGCCCGTCGGCGGCGAGCGTAAAAACGACCCCGACTGGCAGCGCTTCCACCTCATCGGCGCCACCAACACGGTGTACTTCGCGCTGCTGGCGCGGCGGCGGATGGACCTCTACGGCGCCACGCTCGAGGACTTCGCCCAGGTGAAGGTCAAGAACTCCAAGCACGGGCTGAACAACCCGAACGCCCGCTACCGCAAGGAGAACTCGATCGAGGACGTGCTGGCGAGCCCGGTGGTCTCCGACCCGCTGCGGCTGCTGGACATCTGCGCCACGTCCGACGGGGCGGCGGCGCTGATCGTGGCGAGCAAGTCGTTCGCCGAGAAGCACCTCGGCTCGGTGGCGGGCGTGCCGTCGGTGCGCGCGGTCAGCACCGTGACCCCGCGCTACCCGCAGCACCTGCCCGAATTGCCGGACATCGCAACGGATTCCACCGCGGCGGTGCCCGCGCCGGAGCGGGTGTTCAAGGATCAGATCCTCGACGCGGCCTACGCCGAGGCGGGCATCGGGCCGCAGGATCTGAGCCTGGCCGAGGTCTACGACCTGTCCACCGCGCTGGAGCTCGACTGGTACGAGCATTTGGGGCTGTGCGCCAAGGGCGAGGCCGAGGGGCTGCTGCGCAGCGGCGCCACCGCCATCGGCGGCCGGGTCCCGGTCAACCCGTCGGGCGGGCTGGCCTGCTTCGGCGAGGCCATCCCCGCCCAGGCCATCGCGCAGGTCTGCGAGCTGACCTGGCAGCTGCGCGGCCAGGCCACCGGCCGACAGGTGGAGAACGCCACCGTCGGCGTCACCGCGAACCAGGGCCTGTTCGGGCACGGCTCGTCGGTGATCGTGGCCCGCTAGCATTCTGGGTCTCTCGCGGCCGCTGACTGTGAAGTCACGGCGGGCCGGCTCATGTCGTGTGCCCGGCTGCACACTCAAAAGCCATCACCGCACAGCCCGTCGAAACTGCAACCAGCGCGCGATTTCGCCCAGATTTGCGATCTGAGCGCAGTTTCGGCGCTAGTCGGACGCGGCGTCCTTGGGCGCGTCGCCAAGGGTTTCCAGGACGACCTCGGCCACCCGCTTCATGGTGGTCCGCCGGTCCATCGCCGCGCGCTGAATCCACTTGAACGCCTCGGGCTCGGTCATGCCCTGCTTGGTCTGCAGCAGGCCCTTGGCGCGCTCGACGACCTTGCGGGTCTCCAGCCGGTCGGACAGCGTCGCCACTTCGCGTTCCAGCTCGGTGATCTCGCTGAACCGGCTGACCGCCAGCTCGATGGCCGGGATCAGGTCGCTGATGGTGAACGGCTTCACCAGGTAGGCCATGGCGCCGGCGTCGCGGGCGCGCTCGACCAGGTCGCGCTGGCTGAACGCGGTCAGCACCACGATCGGCGCGATGCGCTTGCTGGCGATCTCCGAGGCCGCGTCGATGCCGTCGCGTCGCGGCATCTTCACGTCCATGATCACCAGGTCCGGCTTGTGGCGCTCGGCCAGTTCGACGGCTTCCTGGCCGTCGCCGGCCTCGCCGACGATCTCGTACCCCTCCTCTCGGAGCATCTCTGCCAGGTCCAGCCGGATGAGCGCTTCGTCTTCCGCGATCAGGACCCGGCGCGGCGCGGCGGCGTCGGTGTCGGTCGTGGGGCCTGTCATGACGGACATTCTGTCGTGCACGCCCGCGACCAGCGAACTCGGGGGCGGTGAGAATCGGTCGGCGCGGCGATCCTCTATGGTGGGAGGCTGCCCAGCCCTCGTATCCCAACTGGCAGAGGAAACGGACTCAAAACCCGTCCAGTGTGGGTTCGAATCCCACCGAGGGCACCAAGAAACACCATTTCAGGAGCATTTCCGCGGGACGGCACGCGCGCAGCGGCCGGCCGGTCCCCCGCTGACGCAATGACGATGGGGGCGGCTCGGCGGCAGCCATCCGCCACGTCGATCTACGCCTGCGGCGGCGTCAAGAATCTTTCAAGAATCCTGCCCTACCTTGCGCATTGCCGGCCACGACGACCGGCCTCGGAGCATGATGAGGCGCATTCGCGAGAAAGGATCACCACATGAGCAGCGCCTGGTGGACCTTGATCGTGGTATTCGGCGTACCGATGATCTTCATAACAGGCGGCATGATCGCCGGCAGGATCGCAAGGAATGGCGGCGAACTCGATAAGGAAGAGATGGCGATCGTTCGTCGAGCCGCAAGGGTCGGCGGCGGTGAGCTCGTCGGCCGCACGTTGGGCTACGGCGTTCTAGCGGCTCTGCAAGTCCCCCCTCCCCCCAATCTGCGAGCCTTCCGGTCCCACGCGCCCGACAGGAAAGCCGTCGGAATAAACCCGAAAAAGCAGGACCGCGCGGAGGGTGTCATCTTCTCCTTTCACGATCTTCGTATCACTCGAACCGAACTGATCAGAGGCTACGAGGAGAACGCCCAGCGCATTCCACTGCGAGGTCTCACCGCCACGGTCACGACGGGCCAAACTGTCTATATCACCATCGAAGGGCCAGAAACGAGGTTCGTTTACCGCAAGGCGTTTGACGCTGATTTGAATCAAGCGCGCGCGCTGCAGTTCGCCGCCCTCCTGAATTACGAAGCGAGCCGCCAAGGCGCACCGTAATGACGGCCTCCGATAAGGAGTAATGGCGATACTGTTAAGCCCCACGTCAGATTTCAGCAGAAAGGGGAAGGGGAAATTACTACTTCACCGCCACCGCAGCCACCCGCCGGCTGGTACCCGGACCCCACCGGGAAGCCCGGCGAGATGTATTGGGACGGCGAGGCGTGGCACCGACCCGCCCCGGACACGGCAGCCACACCCCACAGCGAAGTGCCCGCGACATCCACCGCCGGCACCTCATCACCGCCGCCGTCAAACGTTCGCGCGGGCCTACAAGTGCCGCCGCTGATCACCGTTTTCGGAATCGGGCTTCTCGGGGTGGGGTTTGTGCTCACGATCCCGATCCTGTGGACCGTGGGCTTGGTGGTGCTCGTCGTCGGCTTGGTGCTCATGGCCAAAGAAAGGCGGGGAAGCGCGACACCCAAGGCCGCTGGTGCGATCGGCGTCACCAACCCGGCCCTTGACATCCCCCAAACATCCGAGACCGCGCAGCCGGCCGGTTCGAAGGGTTTGTCTAGCCAACGCAAAGTCTGGCTCGTTTCCGCGCTTGTGCTCGTCGTCTTAGCGGGAGTGGCGATCAACAGAATTGGGATTCCGTTTTGGCAGCATTCGATCTACCCCCGCTTCTTTGAGAAAGGGTCCTCCGCTCCGGCCTCCGGATCTCCAGGCTCGCAGCAATCCCAGTCCCCGTACTACCAAGAGGGCTACGACAGTGGCACTTCCGGCCTGGCACGCAAAGGCTACGGTGACGACATGTACAACACCGGCGCCACCGTCGCCGAGATGGAACACAACGCCTGTAGCAGGGCCATCAACAACGAGTCCAACCTCGCGTCCATCCAGGATGCGGATCATCCGGCGAATCAAGACGACTACATGAGAGGCTGCCTCGACGCCTTCCGGGATCACCCGCCGACGGGGAAGCCAAAACCCGGGCCATTAAATCCCTACCGATAGGGGCTTCGGGCGCCACGCTCGGTGTCGCGCACGCGCGATGCCGGTAGCACTTCGGCGTCAGCCGCCACAGTAGTCATGCGTCGTGTCATTGCGATAATTTGAGCCCTTCGCGCCGATGCTCAGTTGCAGGGCCGCACGCCTTCCCGTCCTTTTGATCGCCGTCGAATCCGAACCCGGCCAGCGCGGCTCCGCCGGTGTACCAGGGTGATCCGCAATCTCCTGGGCCGGCGTCGTTTCTGGATCGCGCGATATGTTCGTTTTGCCCGTTCTGTGACCGTATTGGCGACGTAATCACCATCCTTGATTCGCCCCAGGTTATAAAGAATGGCTCAACAGAGAATGGAATCGGACTAGAAACCTGTCCCCTGTGGGTTCGAGTCCCACCACGGGCATACCTAGGCAATGCTGTACACCATCGGACACGGCGCGAAGACCGCCGACGAGCTCACCGCCGCGCTGCGCCGGCACGACATCACGCTGCTGGTCGACGTGCGCAGTTTCCCGGGCTCGCGGCGCAACCCCGACGTGTCCAAGGAAGCCATGCCCGAGTGGCTGAAGGCCGCCGGGATCGCGTACCGCCATGAGCCGGACCTCGGCGGGCGGCGCAAGCCGCCGGCCGACCCGGTGCCCCAGGACCAGTGGTGGGAAAACGCGGCGTTCGCCAATTACGCGGCGCACACCCGCACACCAGGCTTTCAGGCGGCATACCGGCGCCTGCTGAGCGATGCCGAGGCCGGCGACGTCGCCGTGATGTGCGGCGAACCCACCTGGTGGCGTTGTCACCGGCGGATGATCGCCGACCTGGCCACCCGCGACGGCCACCCGGTGCAGCACATCATGCCCAACGGCTCGCTGGCGCCGCACCACCCATCGGAGTGGCTGACCCGCGAGCTTGGTTAGTTGCGATCGCAAGCGCGGCATAGCCGGGCGGCGCGGGCCCCTTTGGCTAGGACAAACAGCAAGGTCAACGGTTAGGCTTTGAACGTGGTGGCCAAGAAATGCGGGGCCCCACCCCGGAAAGACGGCTCGTCGAATCGCCCGGACTGCGTGGCCGCGGTGCGGGAGCAGACGCGCGACCGCAATCAGCACTACGCCGCCAGCGCCGCACGCCGGGGCCGGATCCTCATGATCACCGCGTGGCTGGCCGTGATGGTGAGCGTGAGTTTTGTGGTCGTGCAGGTCGCCACCGGTTCCTGGACGTGGCAGGTCAGCTCGATCAATGTCATCGGCGCCATGGTTTTCGCGATGGTCCCGTGGCTGCAGCGGTTCGGGGAATTGGTTGCGCCGCTTACCTTTATCGGCGCGGCCTACGTCTCCGTGTTCGCCAGCTGCCTGGACGTGGGCACCGGTTCGGGGTCTCAGTTCTTCTTCCTGGTCGGCGCCTGCATCGTCGTGCTGCTGCTGGGCATCGAACACATCCTGCTGGCGTCCGCGCTGGCGGCCGTCGCGGCCGGGTTGATCATCGCGGTCGAGTTCCTGGTGCCGGAAAACACCGGGCTGCAGCCCGCCTGGGCCACGTCGACGGGCTTTGTCGTCACCGCCATCTCCAGCGTCGTGATGGTCGTCGTGACCGTGTGGTTCGCCCTACGGGACACCGCGCGGGCAGAGGCCGTGATGGAGGCCCAGTACGACCGCTCGGAGACGCTGCTCGAAAACATGTTGCCCGCCAGCATCGCCGAGCGGCTCAAGGAACCGGGCCGCGGCGTCATCGCCGACAAGTACGACGACGCCACGGTCTTGTTCGCCGACATCGTCGGGTTCACCGAACGCGCCAGCGCCACCCCGCCGGCCGACCTGGTGCGTTTCCTCGACCGTCTCTACGGCGCTTTCGACGCGCTCGTGGACAAACACGGGCTGGAGAAGATCAAGGTGAGCGGCGACTCGTACATGGTGGTCAGCGGCGTCCCGCGCCCGCGACCGGACCACGCGCAGGCGCTCGCGGATTTCGCGCTCGACATGACCAACGTCGCTGCGGGACTGAAGGATCCACACGGCGAGCCGGTGCCGCTTCGGGTGGGCATGGCGTGCGGCCCGGTGGTCGCGGGCGTGGTCGGCTCGCGCCGGTTCTTCTATGACGTGTGGGGCGACGCGGTCAATGTGGCCTCCCGGATGGAAGCCACCGACTCGGTGGGCCGGATCCAGGTGCCCGAGGCGATGTATCAGCGCCTCAAAGACGACTTCGTGCTGCAGGAGCGGGGCCGCATCGAGGTCAAGGGCAAGGGCCCCATGCGCACCTGGTATCTGATCGGCCGCAAGGCAACCGAACGGTCCGCCGACCTGCGTTCCGAGGAACCGCGCACCGCCCGCGTCTGAGCCGAAAGTCCCTATCCCCCGCGGCGCCGGCTGTGTCAGACTGCGGCCATGCAAACCACTCCTGGGACCGCCCCGGTTCCAAGCTTGTTGCCGCACTTATGGAAATCGACGTTGGTATCGGGAATCCTGTCGCTGATCGTCGGCGCCGTGATCCTCGCGTGGCCGGGAATCACCATTCTCGCTGCCGCCATCGCGTTCGGCGTCTACCTGTTGATCACCGGCGTCGCGCAGGTGGTGTTCGCGTTCAGCCTGCACGTCTCGGCGGGCAGCCGCATCCTGCTGTTCATCAGCGGGGCGGCGTCACTCATCCTGGCGGTCTTGGCGTTTCGCCATTTCGGCCAGGGCTACGCCGTCTTGCTGCTGGCCATCTGGATCGGCATCGGCTTCATCTTCCGCGGGGTCGGTACGACGGTTTCGGCCATCAGCGATCCGGCGCTGCCCGG
Organism: Mycobacterium sp. E3198; assembly: GCF_001667015.1. Lineage (GTDB taxonomy): Bacteria > Actinomycetota > Actinomycetes > Mycobacteriales > Mycobacteriaceae > Mycobacterium. The sequence goes on from NZ_LZIS01000097.1 coordinate 8,943, forward strand.
ACGCGGCTGGTCGATCTTCGTCGGCGTGATCAGTCTGCTCGCCGGAATCGTGGTCCTGGCGTCGCCGTTCACGTCGATCGTCACCCTGGCGCTGGTGGTCGGCGTGTGGTTCGTGGTGATCGGCGTCTTCGAGATCGTGTCGTCGATCGGCATCCGCAAGGCGTCCAAAGAACTCGGCGGACACGGCATAGCGCCGGTCTGACCTAACTACTACACTGTGTCGTAGCTGGCCCAGCCTCAGGAGAGATGACAATGGATGTCGTCGACATTTCGCGGTGGCAGTTCGGTATCACGACCGTCTACCACTTCATCTTCGTGCCGCTCACCATCGGGCTGGCTCCCCTGCTCGCCATCATGCAGACGGTGTGGGTGGCCACCGGCAACGCGGCGTGGTATCGGCTCACCAAGTTCTTCGGCAAGCTGTTCCTGATCAACTTCGCCATCGGCGTGGCGACCGGAATCGTTCAGGAATTTCAGTTTGGGATGAACTGGAGCGAGTACTCCCGGTTCGTCGGCGACATCTTCGGCGCGCCATTGGCGATGGAGGGCCTGTTCGCCTTCTTCTTCGAGTCCACCTTCATCGGGCTGTGGATCTTCGGCTGGAGCCGGCTGCCGCGGCTGGTGCACCTGGCGTGCATTTGGATCGTCGCGATCGGCGTCAACGTGTCCGCGTTCTTCATCATCGTGGCGAACTCGTTCATGCAGCACCCGGTTGGTGCGCACTACAATCCGGCGACACACCGCGCCGAGTTGGACAGCATCGGCGCCCTGCTCCGTAATAACACTGCGCTGGCTGCGTTTTCGCACACCGTGACCGGCGCGCTGCTGACCGCCGGGACGTTTGTGGCCGCCGTCAGCGCCTGGTGGCTGATCCGCTCCGGCAAGTCCACGTCAACCCTCGGAGAAGCGGACGCCCGCACCGTGTTTCGTCCCGCGGCCATCCTGGGCTGTTGGGTCGTGTTGCTCGCCGCCGTCGGCCTGTTCTTCACCGGCGACCGCCAGGGCAAGCTGATGTTCGTGCAGCAGCCGATGAAGATGGCGTCGGCGGAAACGCTGTGCGACACCCAGACCGATCCCGACTTTTCCATCCTGACCGTCGGCCGCCACAACAACTGTGACGGTGTCAAAGGCGTCATCCAGGTGCCCTACGTGCTGCCGTTCCTAGCCGAGGGCAAGACCAGCGACGTGACGCTGCAGGGGGTACGCGACATCCAGCGGGACTTCGAGCACCGATTCGGGCCCAACGACTACCGGCCCAACCTGTTCGTGACCTACTGGTCGTTCCGCGCGATGATCGGCTTCCTCGCCGTTCCGGTGTTGTTCGCGCTGGCGACGTTGTGGTTCACCCGCGGCGGCCGGGCACCCAACCAGCGCTGGTTGTCCTGGTTCGCGCTGCTGACCATCCCCACCCCGTTCCTGGCCAACATCTCCGGGTGGGTGTTCACCGAAATGGGCCGCCAGCCATGGATCGTCGCCCCGAACCCGACCGGTGATCAGCAGGTTCGGTTCACCGTTCACGAGGCCGTCTCCCACCTCACGTCCGGCATGGTCGTCACCTCCCTGGTGACCTTCACCCTCGTCTACGCGGTCCTGGCGGTCATCTGGTTCTGGCTGCTCAAGCGCTACATCGTCGAAGGGCCGCAGGAACACGACGCGGAACCGGCGCCGCCTCGCGCACCCAGCGACGACGAGGTGGCCCCCCTTTCGTTCGCGTATTAAGGAGCTGACCGGTGGCATTGCAACAGTTGTGGTTCGGCATCATCGGATTGCTGTTCCTCGGATTCTTCATTTTGGAGGGTTTCGACTTCGGCGTCGGCATGCTGATGGAGCCGTTCGCGCGCGTCGGCATCGGTGAGCCGGAACTGCAGCGGCGCACGGTGCTCAACACCATCGGCCCGGTGTGGGACGGCAACGAGGTCTGGCTGATCACCGGCGGCGCGGCGATGTTCGCCGCGTTCCCCGGCTGGTACGCCACCGTGTTCTCCACGCTGTATCTGCCGCTGCTGGCGATCCTGTTCGGCATGATCGTGCGCGCCGTGGCCATCGAATGGCGCGGCAAGGTCGACGACACAAAATGGCGCGGCTGGGCCGATTTCGCGATCGCCGCCGGGTCGTGGCTGCCCGCGGTGCTGTGGGGCGTGGCGTTCGCCATCCTGGTCCGCGGGCTGCCGGTGGACGCCGCCGGGCGCATCCACCTGTCGATCACCGACGTGCTCAACGTCTACACGCTGCTGGGCGGCCTGGCGACCGCAGGCCTGTTCCTGCTCTACGGCGCAGTGTTCGTCGCCCTGAAGACCTCGGGCACCATCCGCGACGACGCGCACCGGTTCGCGGCGTGGCTGTCGCTTCCGGTGACCGGACTGGTTGCGGCATTTGGGCTTTGGACGCAGCTGGCGCACGGCAAGGGCTGGACGTGGCTGGTGCTGGGCGTCGCGGTCGTCGCGCAGCTGACGGCCGTGCTGTTGGTGTGGCGGCGCGCGTCGGACGGGTGGGCTTTCACGTGCACGGCGTTGGTGGTCGCCGCGGTCGTCATCCTGCTGTTCGGCTCGCTGTATCCGAACCTGGTGCCCTCGACCCTGAACAGCCAGTGGAACGTGACGATCTACAACGCCTCGTCGACCCCGTACACCCTGAAGATCATGACCTGGGTGACCGCGGTCATGGCGCCGCTGACGGTCGTCTACCAGGCGTGGACGTATTGGGTGTTCCGGCAACGGATCTCGTCCGACCGGATACCGCCGCCCATCGGCCTGGCGAGGCGTCCGTCCTGAGCAGCCGGGCACCACTGGACCCGCGGCTGTGGCGGGCATCGACCGCGCTGCGGCGCTATCTGCTCGCCAGCGTGGCCTGCGGGGTGGTGATTTCGGGCTGCGCGATCGGTTCGGCGGTCGTGCTGGCGAGCACGGTCGCGCGCATCGTCGGCGATCCCGCCGGGCGCGGCCTGCGCCCCTGGCTGGCGCCGCTGTCGATCCTGTTGGCGCTGTGGGCCGTTCGCACGGTGACGCAGTGGCTGCAGGCACGCCTGGGTCAGCGGGGCTCCAGCGCCGTCATCGCCGACCTGGACGGGCAGGTTCTCGCGGCGGTGACCGCGCGGCAGCCGCGCGAGCTCGCCACTCAGCGCGACGCCGCCGCGGTGGTAGTCACCCGCGGGCTCGACGGGTTGCGCCCGTACTTCGCGGGATACCTGCCCACCCTGCTGCTCGCCGCGATCCTGACCCCGGCGACCGTCGCCGTGATCGCCGCCTACGACCTGAAATCCACGGTGATCGTGGCGATCACGCTGCCCCTGATACCGATTTTCATGGTGCTGATCGGGATTGCGACCGCCGACCGCTCGGCGGCGGCGCTGGACGCCATGACGACCCTGCAGGCCCGGTTGCTGGACCTGATCGCCGGCATCCCAACGCTGCGGGCGCTGGGCCGCGGCCGGGGCCCGGAACGGCGGATCGCCGAACTGGCCGCCGCCCATCGGCGCTCGGCGATGGCAACGCTGCGGATCGCTTTCCTGTCGGCGCTGGTGCTCGAATTGCTGGCCACCCTGGGCGTCGCACTGATCGCGGTCGGTATCGGCCTGCGCCTGGTGTTCGGCGAGATGACCCTGACCACCGGGCTGACCGTGCTGCTGCTGGCGCCGGACGTCTATTGGCCGCTGCGCCGGATCGGCGTGGAATTCCATGCCGCCCAGGATGGTAGGACCGCCGCCGACAAGGCGTTCGCCCTCATCGGCGAGCCGGCCGATCCCACAGTGCGCACCAGGACGGTGGACGCGCGCCGCGGCGAGATCCGGGTGGAAAATCTCAGCGTGGCGGGCCGGGACGGCCGCGCGCCGCGCGATCTGACCGCCGTCATCGAGCCCGGCCGGGTCACGGTGCTGACCGGGCCCAACGGCGCGGGCAAGAGCACCACCCTGCAGGCCATCGCCGGCATCACCGTGCCGTCCTCGGGCCGGGTCACCGTGGCCGGAGCCGACGTCACCGACCTGGATCCCGCGGCGTGGTGGCGACAGCTGTCCTGGCTGCCGCAGCGCCCGGTGCTGGTCCCCGGCACCGTGCGGGACAACCTGTTCTTGCTGGGACCGCTGGCCGACCTCGAAGGGGCATGTGCCGCAGCCGGTTTCGACGCGGTGCTGGCCGAGCTGCCCGACGGGATGGACACCCGGCTGGGGCGCGGCGGCGTCGGGCTGTCGCTCGGGCAGCGGCAGCGGCTGGGCCTCGCGCGGGCGCTCGGGTCGCCGGCCCCGGTGCTGCTCCTCGACGAACCCACCGCGCACCTGGACGCGTGCACCGAGGAGCGGGCGCTGCGGGCCCTCGTCGAGCGGGCGCGCGCCGGCGCGACGGTCGTCGTCGTCGGACATCGCGAGCCCGTCGTCGCGATCGGTGACCGGGTAGTCGAGGTCGCCGCCGACGCCGGGGTGGACCATGCCGGGGTCTGATCCGCTCCTGGCGGTGGCGGGACTGCTGCGTCCGCGCCTGCCACGCATCCTCGCGGCCGTCGCGCTGGGGGTGCTGTCGCTGGGCAGCGCGCTTGCCCTGGCCGGGTTTTCAGCCTGGCTGATCACGCGGGCCTGGCAGATGCCGCCCGTGCTGGACCTGTCGATCGCGGTCGTCGCGGTGCGCACGTTCGCGATCTCGCGGGGCGTGCTGCACTACTGCGAGCGGCTGGCCACCCACGACACCGCGCTGCGCGCGGCCGGCGCCGCGCGGGCGCAGATCTATCGCCGGCTCGCCCGCGGTTCCGCGGCGTCCGCCGTCCGGCTGCACAGCGGCGAGCTGGTGGCCCGGGTGGGCGCCGACGTCGACGAGCTCGCCAACGTCGTGGTGCGCGCCGTGGTACCGATCGCCGTCGCGGCCGTGCTCGGGTTGGCGGCCACCGCGGTGGTCGCGGTCATCTCGCCGCCGGCCGCCGCGGTGCTGGCGATGTGCCTGCTCGTCGCCGGCTTCGTCGCGCCGCGCTTGGCCGGCCGGGCCGCCGCGGCGCAGGAAGAGCTTGCCCGCCAACACCATTCCGATCGCGACACGTCGGCGATGATCGCCCTCGAGCATGCCCCGGAGCTGCGCGTCGCCGGCGCCCTGCCCGGCGTCATCACCGATGCGCGGCGCCGCCAACGCGATTGGGCCGAGGCCCTTGACGCCGCGGCGCGACCGGCGGCCATCGCCGAGGCGATGCCCACCGCGGC
>NZ_LZIS01000098.1 GCF_001667015.1 Mycobacterium sp. E3198
CGGCGACGTCGGACGCCGCCGCCGCCAACGCCTCTGGTGTCACGACAAGCAGGGACATCGAAACCTCCGGCGCGTAGGACCAACGGCGGCTACCCGGGATCGTCACCGCCGACTGACAGTTTCGGCATCGTATGCCGACCCGCGCGGCTGCGTCCGGCTTTATCGAGAATCTTCGTTTTCAGGCCCAGCCGGGCACGCCTATCGCGCCGCCGGGACCGCGGCGGTGACCGGGGCCGGTGTCAAGGCGGGTTTGGCGAGCACCGCCGCGATCCCCGTCGTCAACGGCACCGACAGCGCCAGCGCGATGCCGCCCACCGCGGAGCGGGCGAGCTCGATCGCCACGCTCTCACTGGTCAGCACGTCGGTCAGCGACCGGTTGGAGACGCTGAACAGCAGCAGCAACGGCAGCGACGTGCCGGCGTAGGCCAGCACCAGCGTGTAGACCGTGCTGGCGATGTGGTCGCGGCCCACCCGGATGGCGCCGAGGAAGACCGCCTGCCGCGAGCCCCCGAGGTGCGCGAGCTCGAACACGGTGGACGCCTGGGTCACCGTCACATCGTTGAGCACGCCCAGCGACCCGATGATGAACCCGACGAGCAGCAGCCCGCTGATCGACACGTTGCCCAGATACGCGGAGACCTGGCCGTTCTGGTCGTCCGACAGGCCGGTGAGATGCGCCAGATCGACTGCGGCCCAGGACAATCCGGCGGCCAGCAGCAACGCCGACAGGGTGCCCAGCAGGGCGGCGCTGGTGCGCAGATTGACGCCGTGGGCGAGGTAGATCACGGCGTAGAGGATGGCCGCGGACGCCACCAGCGCGACCGGGACCGCCGGCGCGCCGTCGCGCAGCGCGGGCAGCAGGAACACCACCAGCACCAGGAACGCGACCACGATGCCGACCAGCGCGAGCAGCCCGCGCCAGCGGGCCACCGCGACGACCACGACCGCGAACGCGACCGCGAGGGCGATCAGTTGCCAGCCGCGCTCGAAGTCGTAGAAGGCGTAGCTGGTCGCGCCCTGCTCGTCGACCTGCCGGACGAGCCGGACGCGATCACCCGGGGCGAAGTGCGGCTGTCCCGGTCCCGGCGACGCCTCCAACAGCGTCGTGGCGCCGGCGTTCGGCCCCGAGTCGATGGCCATCAGCGTCTGGATGCATCGCCCGGCGCCGGGGGCCGCCGGTTGCGGCGCCGTGGTGAGCACCTGACCCGCGGACGCGCTGCCGCAGTCGGCCAGCGCGCTGGACAGCACGTGTCCCCGCTGGGTGCTCACGGCGCCGCCGTCGGCGTTCTGGAAGGGCATCGGGATGTCGACGTGCTGGCGGCTGGGCCAGAGCAACGCCGCGCCGGCGATCACGGCCACACCGATGGCGACCAGCAGCCCGACGACGATCTTGGCGGGTCGCGGACCCAGCGGAGACGGGCCCCCGGACAAGCTGTGCGAGTGCGAGTGGGTCACCCGGTCGAGGGTAAAGGGCGCCGCTGCGAGCCGGCTTACTGGCGATAACTGGTCAAAAAGTTGCCCAGCCGCTCGATCGCGGCGGCGAGGTCGCGCGACCACGGCAGCGTCACGATCCGCAGGTGATCGGGCTCCGGCCAGTTGAATCCGGTGCCCTGGGTCACCAGGATCTTCTCGGACAACAGCAGCTCGAGGACGAGTTGCTCGTCGTCGGCGACGTCGTAGACCTCGGGGTCCAGCCGGGGAAACGCGTACAGCGCGCCCTCGGGCTTGACGCAGGACACGCCCGGGATCTCGTTGAGTTTGGTCCAGGCGACGTCGCGCTGCTCGAGCAACCGGCCGCCGGGAAGGACCAGGTCCTCGATGCTCTGATGGCCGCCGAGCGCGACCTGGATCGCGTGCTGCGCCGGAACGTTCGGGCACAACCGCATGTTGGCCAACAGGCTGATCCCCTCGATGAAGCTGCTGGCGTGGTCCTTGGGGCCGGTGATGGCCAGCCAGCCGGCCCGATAGCCGGCGACGCGGTACGCCTTCGACAGGCCGTTGAAGGTCAGGCACAGCATGTCGGGCGCGAGCGAGGCCACGTTGATGTGCTTGGCGTCGTCGTAGAGGATCTTGTCGTAGATCTCGTCGGCGAGCAGGAGCAGCTGATGCTTGCGCGCCAATTCGACCATCTGCGTGAGGATTTCGCGACTGTAGACCGCGCCGGTCGGGTTGTTGGGATTGATCACGACCAGCGCCTTGGTGCGCTCGGTGATCTTGGACTCCAGGTCGGCGATGTTGGGTTGCCAGCCCTGGGTCTCGTCGCACAGGTAATGCACGGGGGTGCCGCCCGCCAGCGACGTCGACGCCGTCCACAGCGGGTAGTCCGGCGCCGGGATCAACACCTGGTCGCCGTTGTCCAGCAGGGCCTGCAGCGTCATCGTGATCAGCTCGGAGCACCCGTTGCCCAGGAACACGTCGTCGACGTCGAACCGGGGGAAGCCCTCGACCAACTCGTAGCGGGTGACCACCGCGCGGCGGGCGGGCAGGATGCCCTGCGAATCCGAGTAGCCCTGGGCGTACGGCAACGCCTGGATCATGTCGCGCATGATCACGTCGGGCGCCTCGAAGCCGAACGGCGCCGGATTGCCGATGTTGAGCTTGAGGATTCGGTGTCCCTCGGCCTCCAGCCGCGCGGCGTGCTGGTGCACCGGGCCGCGGATCTCGTACAGGACGTCCTGAAGCTTGGACGACTGCACGAAGGTCCGCTGCCGGTGATGACCGACGGCGTGCACGGGCAGCTGGTGAGTAGTCACGTCACCTATGGTGCCATCGTTGTCCAGCGAAATTTGCTGACAGCATCAATTTGTGATCAACGCTTACCCGGGGGGCGAGCGCCGCGCGCGATGCCCAGCCCCTTCACGGGCGCCGCGGGCTTTGCTGCGTCGCCGTCGGACTGTGTGGACGGCTCCGGTGTCGGCTCGGGCTCCGCTTTTGCTTCGGGCGCGGCCGGTGCCTCGGTCGCCTGGGCGGGCGCCGCCTTCTTGGCGCCGGGTCGCTTCGCGCCGGCGGCGATGCCCAGCCCCTTGACGGGCGCGGCGGGTGCCTTGGGTTCCTCAGCCGGCGCCTCCGCGGCCGGGGCCTCGGCGGGCGCCTCGGTCGCCTTGGCGGCCGCGGCGGGTGCCGCCTTCTTGGCGCCGGGTCGCTTGGCGCCGCCGGCGATGCCCAGTCCCTTGACGGGCGCGGCGGGGGCCTTGGCTTCCTCGGCCGCGGGCGCTTTGGCCTCGGCGGCGGGTGCGGCCGCGGGCGCGGCCTTCTTGGCGCCGGGTCGCTTGGCGCCGCCGGCGATGCCCAACCCCTTGGCGGGGGCGGCCTTCGCCAGCTCGGCGGCCTTGGCGGGTTCGGGCTCCTCGGCCTTGGCGGGCGCCTCGGCGGGCGCGGTCGCGGTCGCGGCCTTGGGTGCCGCCTTGGGCTTTTCGGTGGCCCGCTTCTCGGCTTCCTTTGCGGCCGTGCCCTTTTCGGGCAGGGTCGCCTTGTCGTACTCGAGTGACCCGAGCAGGATCTGGGCCACGTCGAGCACCTCGACGCCGCTGCGGCCCGCTTCCTCCTGCCGGTCGTTGACGCCGTCGGTGACCATCACCCGGCAGAACGGGCAGCCGGTGGCGATCGTGGCGGCGTTGGTGGCCAGCGCCTCGTCGACGCGTTCGTGGTTGATCCGCTTGCCGATGTGCTCTTCCATCCACATGCGGGCACCGCCGGCGCCGCAGCAGAAGCTGCGCTCGGCGTGGCGCGGCATCTCGGTGAGGTTGGCTCCCGCGGCGCCGATCAATTCCCGGGGTGCCTCGTACACCTTGTTGTGCCGGCCCAGGTAGCAGGGGTCGTGATAGGTGATGTCCTGCGACACGGGTGTGACGGGCACCAGCTTGTTGTCGCGCACCAGCCGGTTGAGCAGCTGGGTGTGGTGCAGCACGGTGTAGTTCGACCCCAGCTGCCGGTACTCCCTGCCGAGGGTGTTGAAGCAGTGCGGGCAGGTCACCACGATCTTGCGGTCGACGGTCTCCACGCCCTCGAAGACGCCGTCCAGGGTCTCGACGGCCTGGGCGGCCAGCTGCTGGAACAGGAACTCGTTGCCCGAGCGGCGCGCGGAGTCGCCGTTGCAGGACTCGCCGGTGCCCAGCACCAGGTACTTCACGCCGGCGATGGCCAGCAACTCGGCGACGGCCTTGGTGGTCTTCTTCGCCTTGTCGTCGTAGGCGCCCGCGCAGCCCACCCAGAACAGGTACTCGAAACCGTCGAAGCTCTCGACGTCCTCGCCGTACACCGGGACGTCGAAGTCGACCTCGTCGATCCAGTTGGTCCGGTCGGAGGCGTTCTGCCCCCACGGGTTGCCTTTGGTCTCAAGGTTTTTGAACAACACCGACAGCTCGGACGGGAACTCCGACTCCATCATCACCTGGTAGCGGCGCATGTCGACGATGTGATCGATGTGTTCGATGTCCACCGGGCACTGCTCCACGCAGGCCCCACAGGTCACGCAGGACCACAGCACGTCGGGGTCGATGACGCCGCCCTGTTCTTCGGTGCCGACCAGCGGTCGGGTGGCCTGCGCCGGTCCCGAGCCCAGCACGCGGCCGAAGCCCGACTCGGGGACGTGGTGCTCCTCGGCGTGCTTCTCGCCGGACAGTTCCTCGCCGACCCCGCCCTCCGGCGTGTTCTCGGCGGGGGTCTCCTTGTCGCCGAGGATGTACGGCGCCTTGGCCATCCAGTGGTCGCGCAGGTCCATGATGACGAGCTTGGGGGACAACGGCTTTCCCGTGTTCCAGGCCGGGCACTGGGACTGGCACCGCCCGCATTCGGTGCAGGTGGCGAAGTCGAGCATCGCCTTCCAGCTGAAGTCCTCGATCTTGCCGCGCCCGAATTCCGCGTCGTCGGGCGGATTTTCGAAATCGATCGGCTTGCCGTCGGCCTCGATCGGCAGCAGCGGGCCCAGCCCGTCGGGCAGCCGCTTGAAGATGACGTTGATGGGCGCCGAGAAGATGTGCAGGTGCTTGGAGTGCAGCACGATGATCAGGAACGCCAGCATGACCGCGATGTGCAAGAGCAGGGCCGTCGTCTCGATGATCTCGTTGGCGGGCTGGCCGAGCGGCCGCAGGATCGCGCCGAACAGCTGCGACAGGAAGGCGCCCTTGCCGTAGGGGAGCGTGCCGTTGTTGACCGCGGACCCGCGGACCAGCACGTACGTCCAGATGACGTTGAAGATCATGAACAGCACCAGCCAGGCGCCGCCGGTGTGCGAGCCGTAGAACCGCGACGAGCGGCCGATCTCACGCGGGCTGCGCATCAACCGGATGATCGCGAACGTGGTGATGCCGAGAAAGACGGCGGTGGCGAAGAAATCCTGCAGGAAGCCCAGCGCGTCCCAGCGCCCGATGATCGGGATGTGGAAGTTCGCCTGGAACAAAAATCCGTAGGCCTCGATGTAGACCGTGAGCAGGATGAAGAAACCCCACATGGTGAAGAAGTGCGCCAGGCCGGGAATCGACCACTTCAGCAACCGGCGCTGCCCGAAGACCTCGGCGATCTCCGTCCAGAGCCGCCGACCGACGTCGTCGGTGTGCCCCGGGGCAGGTTTCCCGGCGGTGACCAGCCTGAACAGGAAAAGCACCCGCCGTGCCGCGAAGGCGAGCACGAGCAACGTCATGCCCATGCCCACGATCAGTCTGATGAGCATCTGCGTGGTCACAAAAACTCTCCCCGATGCCTAGTTACTTAGCCTGCTCTGTTTCCCGATTAGCCCTGCTCATAGTTGCATCTCCGCCGCTAACGGTGCGAGAAAGGCTGCCCTAACTTACCGGCCGGGGTGGCCTTGACCTGTGATTGCGTCGGCCTGACACGCGGCGCATCCGCCGGCGTCAGTAGCCCCGCGGCGGCGACGTCGTCATCGGCCAGGGAAGCGTCGTCGTCGGGTAGGTCGAACCCGGGTAGGTCGGCGGGTAGGTCGTCGCCGGGTTGCTCGGCGGATAGGTCCGTGCCGGGTAGGTAGTGGTGGTTGGCGCCGTGGTGCCCGGAGCGGTTGTCGTCGTCCGGGTCGGGGTTGTCGACCGGGCGGTCGCGGTGGACGTCGGCCGAGTGGAGGCCCACGTCTGCGGCGGCTGGGTGGTCACCGTGGTCACAGTGGTCACCGTGGTCACCGGCGTCGGCGGCGGGGGCGCCTCTGCGGGGCTCGGGCTGAGCACGCTCGGGGAGGGTGACTCCGAGTTCTTTTGCACTGCTGACGATTCGACCGGCGAGGTGACGTCCGAAGGGGTTGGACTTTTGATGGAGGTCAGCTTGAATACCGCGACCACCACCATGCTCACCAGGGCGACGGCGGCGGCGCCGGTGACGCCGACGAGTAGTCCGGGGCGGGCGAACCAGCGCCTGCGCGCGGGAGCGGAGCTTTCGGATGCGGGGTGCTCATAATCTGCGCCGTCGTCCACGTAGGGAAGTGGTTCGGCGCCCGCGTCGGCGTCCTGCGACCACGCCAGCGCGCGGTAGGTCGCCGACTGGTCGGCGTCGGCGGCCGATTCACCGGCCGCCTCGCTCGCGGCCTGAATCGCCCAGCCAGCCGGCGCGATGTCGGTCAGCTGGCCTCGCGCGGGGGGCGGTGCTTCCAGCACGCCCGGGGCCGGGGGGACGCTCGGCGAGGTCCGCTGCCGGCCCAGCTCGGCGGCGCCGATCGCCGCGCTCAACGCCGGCTGCGGCGTGGTGAAGATCGGCACATCCAGGCGCTCCGACAGCCGCGAGGTGATCAGTGGAATGCAGGCGCCGCCCCCCACGGTCGCGGCGGCGGCCAGGTTGGTCCTGGGAATCCCGTTGCGCTGCAAGATGTCCTCTACGGCCGCGACGAATTCGTCGAGCGGGTCGGAGATCATGTTTTCGAACTCGCCGCGGGACAGCCGCACGTCTTGACCAAAACCCGGCATCGCGGCCGGAACGACGGTCACGGTGGCCGCCGACAACTGCTCCTTGGCGCGCCGGCATTCGTCGAACCGACGGCTCAGCGACGCCATCGGGTTGGTGCCCGTGCGGTCGGCGCCCTCGGGAAAGTCTTCTGCTGTCTGCAGGTTTCGCAGGATCAACTGGTCGATCCGATCGCCCGAGAACTCGCCGTACCGGACGGTGGGGCCGATCTGGTGAAAGTTCGACGTGGCGTCGGTCAGGGTGACGCTGGTGCCGCTCGCACCGAAGTCGCACAGGGTGACGACGCCATCGGTCGGGAATCCCGGTTTGGAGTGCAGAGCCGCGAGTGCGGCCGTCGCGTCCGGGATCGTTACCGGAGGCACGCCGCCCGGAGGCGTCAGGGCCGGCTGCGCGAACAATGCCTCACGCAGCAAACCAGTTTGGTCCGCCGACCAGTACGCGGGAACGGCGACGGTCACCGGCGCGCCGTAGCCGACCATGCGCGCCATTGCATCGAGCGCTTCGGCGGTCAGCAGCTCGGAGCTGTGCTGGGTCCCGTCGGCCGCCAGCAGGGGAGAGGAGCGTCCCACCCGCTCGACGAATCCCCTCATCACCTGGCCTGACTCGATCGAGTTCGGTTCCGGGTCACCGACTTTCGTTGCTCCGTGTTGAAAAAGTGTCAATACGGAGCTGCGGGTCAACGGCGTGCCCCCCGCGCACGTCCCCACCAGATTGGCCACTCCGATTGACAATCCGAGCGAATCGCTCACTCCCTGCGCCCCTGTCCACCCACGCCCGTGGGGGTACCCACGGCCCGGCGGAAAAACCGGACGATTGTCTTAACCGGGGTTTAGCGGCGGAACGGCGGTTCAGGCAGCAGCGGAGGCCGTTGCCTGGTGGTCGGCGCCGCCGACGTGGTGGTCGGCGCGGCGCTCGTGGTGGTCGGCGCGGCGCTCGTGGTGGTCGGCGCCGCGCTGGTGGTGGTGGGCGCGGGCGTCGTCGTGGTGGGCGCCTGGCTGGTGGTCGTGTCGGGCGGCTGCGTCGACGGTTGCGGTGGGGGCGGGAGCACCGTCACGGTGGTGGTGCCGTTGGGCGCCGTGATCGTCTCTGTCTGTGACGTTTGCGGTGCGGCCGGTTCGTTCGGCGGGGTGTTGTTGACCGGGTTCGGCTTGGGGTGGCCGAGGGTCAGCGCCAACACGACCGCGACCAGCACGGCCGCGGCCGCGCCGAGGACGCTCAACACCAGCGCCGTGCGCTTGTACCACGGCAGCGAACCCGGGGCGGCCGCGTACCGGCCGCTGTCCGCGTCGCCGGATCCCGTTGGCTCCCGGCCATATTGGCCGGTCATGTCGGGTCCGGCGTACGGCACCGGCTCGGCGGCGTCGTCCTCGTCCTGTGACCACGCCACGGGGCTGGCGCCCTCGGCGACCCGCGCCGTCTCCACCAGTTCGGTCGGGTTCTCGACGACGGGGCCGGCCGCGGTCGCGACGCCCGCCGCGGCCTGTATCCCGCCGAGCGCGGCCGCGCCGATGGCGGCGGTGAGCGCGGGATGCGGCGCGGCGTGGACCGGTGCCTGCAGGCGATCGGACAGCCGGGCGCTGATCAGCGGAATGGCGGCGCCGCCGCCGACGGCCGCCACGGCGGCCAGGCTGGATCGCTGAATCCCGTTGCGCTGCAGGGTGTCTTCGAGGGAACTGACGAATCGGTCCAGTGGTGGCGAGATGAGTTGTTCGAATTCGGCGCGGGAGAGCCGGACCTCGTCGCCGGAGTCCGCCGCGACCGTGGCGGCGGTGGTGGTCGACAGCTGTTCCTTGGCGCGGCGGGACGCGGCGAGCAGCCGGGAGTGCGAACCGATCCGCGCGGTGCCGGCCAGGTCGGCGCTGGTGGCGTCGGAGGCACCCGCGCGCACGTACTCGAGGATCAGTTGATCGATTGCGTCGCCGGAGAAATCGGTGTAGCGCACCGACGGACCGATCTGCTGGGAGTTGGCTCCGGCGTTGACCAGAGTGACGCTGGTGCCGCTGGCGCCGAAGTCGCACAGGGCGACGATGCCCTGGGCCGGAAATCCGGGCGTGCCGCGCAGCGTCGCGAGCGCCGCCGTGGCGTCGGAAACCAGGGTCGGCGCCACCCCGCCGCGCGTCAGGTCCGGTTGGGCGAAGAATTCCTCGCGCAGCGCGGTGGTCTGCGCGTCGGACCAATACGACGGGACCGCGACGGTGACCGGTGTGCCGTAGCCGACCGTGCGCGCCATGGCTTCGATCGCTTCGACCGTCAGCACCTCACCGAGGTATTTCGTGCCGTCGGCCGCCACCAACGGGGCCCGGTCGCCGACCCGCTCGACGAAGCCGCGCAGCACCAGCCCGGATTCGGTCAGGTTCGGGTTTTCCTCCGGCAGGCCGATTTCGGTGGGCCGGTTTTCGAACAGCGTCAGCACCGCACTGCGGACCACGGGCGCGCCGCTCCCGCGGGCCGCAACCAGGTTGGCCGCGCCGATCGACAAACCGAGCGGCTCGCTCATGTCGCACACCCCATTCCAGCGAGTCTATGAGCGCGGGCGCTGCCGCAGGCAGTGACGGCAGCCCTGACGAAGCGCCGAGTCTGTAAATCCGCAGCCAAAGTGCGAGTGAGGGCCTGCAAAATTTCCGGCTCGGCGCAACGAGGCGCGAACCCAACTACCTTAGCGGCGGCAGCGTGACCACCGGCCCGTCGGGAATGGTGATCACCGACGGCAGCTGCGGCAGGTGATGCCGGTGCGTCGGCTGTTGCTGGGTCGGCTGGCGCGTCGGCTGCCCGGTGGGCTGCTGTGCCGGCGGCTCGACAGCGCTGCTGCCGGGCGTCTCGGACGGCGCGGTGGTGGTCGGCGTCGTCGTCATCGGCGTGGTCGTCGCGGTCGTCGGGGTGGTGCTGCTCGTGGTGCTCGGGCTGGTGCCCTGGCCGCCCTGAATCAGCTCCATGAGCCCGTAAACGATCAGCGCGAGCAGGATCGCGACGGCGATCACCCACGCGATGACCCCCAGGGGCCGCCGATACCAGGGCGTGGGCTCGGGTTCCTGATCGAACGGATCGAGCGCATCGGGCGCCTCGGGTGCCCCCGCCTGATCGGACGGGATGTCCGCGGGCGGGGATTCACCCGGCCTCGGGGGGCCGCCCGGGCCGCCGTAGTTCGCAAACTGCGTCCGCTGGTTGTGGAAGTCGTCGGGTGGGCCGTTGGGTGCCACGGCACCGATGGTACTGACACCGCATTTCCGGCCAGCTCAGCACCGGCGCGGCGTGTTCAGTCGGCGCCGGCGGGCGCGGTCACCGATGCCCGCGTCCCGCCGCCGGGAGCCGACGTGAGGTTCATCGACCCGCCCATCGCCTCGATGCGAACCGCCAGCGAAGCGAGCCCGATGTGCCCTTCGGCGACGCATCGATCCAGGATGGCCGGATCGAAACCCACTCCGTCGTCGACGACGCTGAGCGTGATCGCGTCGCCGGCGCGGCTGAGGCGCACCCGCACGGTGCCGGCCTGCGCGTGCTTGTAGGCGTTGGCGAGCAGCTCGCGGGCCGCCCGGTAGAGCAGGGACTGTGATCGGGGCCGGTCGACCTCGTCGAGATCGGCCTCGACGGCGAAGCTCCCGCGCAGCTCGTAGGAGCGCAGCAGCTCGCGCAGCGCGGCGGTCAGACCGACTTCGGTGAGCACCTGGGGATGCAGCGCGGTGACGGTGCTGCGCAGCCGGGTCGCCGTTTCCTGGACGGCCTGGTATGCGGCGTCCAGCCCCGGATCGTTGTGCCGTTCGCGGACCTCGTCGAGTTCGAGCCGCGCCGCGAGCAGATCCTGCAGCGGCCCGTCGTGCAGGTGCTCGGCCAGTGCCCGGGCGTTGCGCTCGTCGGCGCGCATCGCCTCCGACACCAGCGTGCGGCGCATCTCGAGCAGCGCCGCCACCCGCGCCGCGGCGCGGGTCAGGAAATAGCACAGCGCGGTCATCGCGGCCGCGAGCCACAGCAGCAAACCGAAATGGGTGTACACCAGGCTCGGCAGTTCGACGGTGTCGTCGCGCTTGGAGTAGACGATCCACACGCCGAGATACCCGACGGCGGTGCAGATCCCCACGGCGGCGGCCAGCGCCGGGCGATCCTGGAACGCGACCGAGATGGGCAGCAGGAAGAACACCGGCAGCAACGCCACCGTGGCGCCGCCCGACACCACGCACAGCGCCACCACGGTCAGCACGTCGATACCCGTCGACGCCCAGCCTGCCCACGGCGGCACCGGGCCGCGCAGCACCACCACCACCCACACCAGCGCGGCGACGCTGTAGGTCCCGAGGATCACCGCGTAGGCCAACGGCAACCAGTGCTCGACCTCCCACACCGAGACCAGCAAGACGATCAGACCGATCAGCGGCAGGCGCAGGAACGCCGACAAGCGGACGGGCTCGGCCGCCACGAAGTCGACCATTCGAGCCACCGGGCGGCCCATGCTATTCGAGCAGTCCGCGCCGCATGGCGGCCGCGACGGCCGCGGCGCGATCGTTGACACCGAGCTTCTCGTACAACCGTTGCACGTGGGTCTTGACCGTGGACGGCGCGAGGAACAGTTCTGCGGCGATCGCGGGGATGGTGCACCCCTGGGCGATGAGGTTCAGCACCTCGCGCTCGCGGGAGCTTAGCGCCGGCGCCGGGGCTTCGGCGCGGCGGCGGATCTCCCCGGCCAGACCGGCGGCAAGGGCCGGCGAGACGACGTCGCGGCCCTCGGCGCAGTCCAGCACGCCCCGCACGATCTCGCTTTTCGTCGATTCCTTGGGCAGGAACCCCGCGGCGCCCTCGGCCAGGGCGTGGAAGACGATCTCCGACTCGTCGTGCGCCGACAGCAGCAACACCCGCGTCGGCAGGTTGTCGCTGCGCACCGCGGCGGCGACCTTGGCGCCGTCCATGCCGGGCATCCGGTAATCGAGCAGGGCGACGTGCGGCAGGTGGGTCTTGATCAGCGCCAGGGCGGCGATGCCGTCGTCGGCTTCGGCGACGACGTCGACTTCGCCGCTCGAGGTCAGCGCGCGCACCACCCCATCGCGGAACAGCGGGTGATCGTCGCCCACGACCACGCGCACTTTCTCGGTCGTTGCCCGGCCGACCATGCCGCTCAGTGTCACACAGAGGTTGCCGCCGTTTCCCCCAATCGGGGGACGCGTGATTCATCCCGCGCTCCGACCAGTCGGCGGACAGACAGCGGCGGGCCGTCCCGGGATAGTCATAGCCCGGGGGTGGGACCCGGCAGAAGGATCTACGTGTCCAAGATCAGGGATGTAACCACCGTTTCCGTCGCGAAGGTGCCCGAGGCCCGCCTGGAGTGGGTCTCCCAGGCGCTGTGCCGCACCACCAATCCCGACGAGCTCTTCGTTCGCGGAGCCGCGCAGCGCAAAGCGGCCGCGATTTGCCGGCACTGCCCGGTCATCGCCGAGTGCCTCGCCGACGCGCTCGACAACCAGATGGAGTTCGGCGTGTGGGGCGGCATGACCGAGCGCCAGCGGCGGGCGTTGCTCAAGCAGCACCCCGAGGTGGGCTCCTGGTCGGAGTTCTTCGAAGCCCGGCGCAAGCGCCGCCGCCGGACGGGCTAAGCGGTCAGCCCCAGCTCCTGGTCGATCTGCGGCCAGTACTGCGGGCCGTCCAGGGTGAGGATGATCCAGTCGTGGATCTGGCCGTTGGCCAACACGAAGTTGAACGGGGCGTGCGCCGTAACCGCCTCCTGCTGGAGGACGAGCACGTCGGGCGACAGCGAGTCCAGGTTGCCCGAGTAGACATACGTCGGCGGCAGCCCGTGCAGGACCGCAGATGTCGCATACAGCGGGCTCACCATCGGGTCGGTCACGGAAAGGCCGCCCGCCCACTCCCTGCCGATCACCACGCCGGGCCCCACCGGAAGCAGCGGATCCTGAACGAACGCGATGTTGGGGTTGCTGAACGTGACGTCCAGCCACGGGGACAGCAGCACCATCGACGACGGCACGGGGGCAAGCGGGTTCTGCATCAAGGTGTATTCCTCGGCCGCCAGGGCGAGATTGCCGCCCGCGGAGTCACCGATCACGCTGACGTTCGGTGCCCCGTGCATGGCGATCTGCGAGTTGATGAAGCCGGCCATGTTGGGCACCACCGTGCCGGCGGTGCCGCCCTGCTGCAGCAACGGGTAGATCGGCACCTCGATGGTCGCGCCGGTCTGGTACGCCATCACCGTGTAATCGAGCCAGTGGAAGATCGACGGCGCGAAGATGAACGCGCCCCCGTGGATGGCGACCACGTAGTCCCCGTTCGGGTGGGCCGGCGTGATCTGCACGACGGGCATCCCGTTGTAATTCGTCTGTTGGACCGTCTCCCCGAGCAGCAACGTCAACAATTTCGGCGGGGTGTTGCTGAGGCCGATCCCCAGTAGCGGGTTGTCGCCGGTAAACAGTTGCAGCAGCGGGGAACTCGGCGATTCGATGTAGTTTTGCAGCCCGGAGAAGGCCAGGAACGGTTTGACCGGGTACAGCGCGGCTTCCTCGAATCTGGTGAGCAGCGACGGTCCGCCGGTGAACGTCCCGGTCTGCGTCGCCGAGAAGGGCGGCGCGGCCGGTGCGCCGAAGATCGTGCCGAGCACCGTGTTGGCCAGGTTGTTGAATCCGCCCTCGACGGCCTGGACGAATTCGCCGGGCAGGTTTTCCAGCGCCAGTTCCCACTGGCCCAGCTGCGCGACCGTGGCCGACGCGCTGGCGTGATAACCGCCCATCGCGGCGACGTCCTGCGCCCACATCCGTTCGTATTCGGCCTCGGCCGCCGCGATCGCCGGGGCGTTCTGTCCGAACAGGTTCGAGATCACCAGCGACACCAGCTGGCCGCGGTTGGCGGTGATCGATCCGGGGTTCACGATCGTGGCCAGCGCGGCCTCGTAGGCGCTGGCCGCCGCCCGCGCCTGGGCCGCCGACTCTTCGGCCTGTGCCGCGGCCCCGCCCAGCCAGTCCACGTACCCGGCGGCCGCGGTGCTCATCGACGCCGACGACGGGCCCTGCCAAGCCTGGCCGGCCAGGTCCGAGGTGACGGAGTTGAAGGCGTTGGCCGCCGCGCTCAGCTCGCTGCGGATCCCGTCCCAGGCCGCCGCCGCCTCCAGCATCGGCGCCGAACCGGGGCCGTCAAGCAGCAGCACCGAATTCACCTCGGGCGGCCACACCAAAAAGCTCATCACCGCTCCCCTCGATCAGCACTGATCGCATTCCCCTTCCAGGAACGTACCGCATCGTGTCGGGCGGTCATCCACGTTTCGCGGCCAATCAGGCTGTGCCGCTTCGATCATGACCGCCGAAACTTGTCGTACCCCGTTGTGATGATGGGGGTATGTTTTCGACGCCGCCTCCGTTGGGGGTGAACCATAAGAAGCGCCTG
>NZ_LZIS01000099.1 GCF_001667015.1 Mycobacterium sp. E3198
GCTTGTCGCTCTCCGACTCCACCCAGAGCATGATCACGTCGGCGTAGCGTTCGCCGGTGTCCGGATCGGTCGCGTCGGGTTGGGGAGTGCGAAAGAAGACGAACGACTTTCCGCCGACCTGATAGATCGCGTTGCCCTTCGGGCCATCCAACCTCCTGACGTGGGGCATCGACGCGGCGATCCGATGCACGTCGCCTACCCGGGCGGGCCGATCACCCATGGCCGCGACATTACCGTCCGGATCTGTAGCATGGCGAGTGGTGTTGCGGTAAAGGGGGATTGATGAGCGGTGACTGACACGCTGTTCGCCGACGTCTCCGAATTTCAAGTGCCCGTGAATGATTCGTATCCCTACCGGGTACTTTCGATCCGCGCCTGTGACGGCACCTATCGAGATCACAACTTCGCGGCCAACTATGCGTGGATGCGGACGGCCTTGGACAGCGGGCGCCTGACATTCGGAATCGTCTACACCTATGTCCGCCCGAATTGGTTGGACAACGCCAACACGGTGCGGTCGATGATCGAGGCCGGCGGCGGACTGCATCCGCGGGTCGCCTTGATGCTCGACGTGGAATCGGGCGGCAACCCGCCCGGTGACGGTTCGAGCTGGATCAATAATTTGTACTGGAACCTGGCCGACTACACCGGCGAGCCCGCGCGAATCATCGGTTACGCCAACGCCTATGACTTCTACAACATGTGGCGGACGCGGCCCGAAGGTCTGCGGGTCATCGCGGCCGGTTACGGGTCCAACCCCGACCTGCCGGGCCAAGTCGCGCATCAGTACACCGACGGCACGGGCTTCAGCCCGAACCTGCCGCAGGGGTGTCCACCGTTCGGAAACTGCGACATGAACTCGGCCGACGGGCTGACACCGGAAGAGTTTGCCGCCGCGTGCGGCATCAGTGCGAACGGAGGATGGCTGATGGCACTCACCGACGCGGAGCAAGCCGAGCTGTTGAGCAAGGTCCGCGACATCTGGGACCAACTGCGCGGGCCGGACGGGGCGGGCTGGCCGCAACTCGGTCAAAACAGCGAGGGCCAGGACCTCACGCCCGTCGACGCGATCGCGGCGATCAAACAGGACGTGGCGGCGATGCGGGCGACTACGGCGGGCTAATCGCCCGCCCCGCCACGCATTTCATGCGCGCCGCTGCGCCGACACATACAGCGTCGGCGGCATCACGTGCCCGGCGCCGTCCGGAATGCTGCGGCCATAGCGGGCCATCAGTTCGGCGAAGGTCGCCGTCGACACGTCCCAGCCGTGATCGCGCAGCCAGGCGTCGACGGGGGTGCGTTCCTCCGGATACCAGAGGTCGTCGAAGTCGGTGATCTCGGTGTCGACCAGCCGGGCGGCCGCCGCCCGCATGCGCTGCATGTCCTCGCGCTGGCGCCGGACGAGGTCGGGGTCGGTGAATCCGGGCCCGGGCACATTCGACGCCAGCCAACTGCCCGGGGCACTCAACGAGTGGACGCGCTCGAACAGCAGGTCCTGGGCCCGCGCCGGCAGGTAACGGACCAGCCCCTCCGCCGACCAGACCGCCGGGCGCGAGGAGTCAAAGCCCGCTTCCCGCAGCGCTTTCGGCCAATCCTGGCGCAGATCGATCGGCACGTTCACCAGCCGCGCCTTCGGGTCCGCGCCGTGCTCGCGCAGCGTCTTGGACTTGAATTCCAGCACCTTGGGCTGGTCAAGCTCGTACACGACCGTGCCGTCCGGCCACGGCAGCCGCCACGTGCGTGCGTCCAGGCCCGCGGCCAGGATCACCACCTGTCGGACGCCGCCGTCGGCCGCGCCGAGGAAGAATTCGTCGAAAAACGCTGTGCGCGTTGCCATGAAGTCGATCATCAGTTGTATCCGCGCCCGCACGTCCGGCTCCAGCTCGACCGCCTTGGCCAGCAGCTTGGGGTCCGCGTAGATGCTCCACATCCCCTCGCCCGCAGCATCCACGAACACGCGCGCGAACGGATCGCTGATGAGCGGGTTCGCGCTCTCGGTCTCGGCGGCACGCGCCGCGGCGACGCCCAGCGCGGTGGCTCCCACGCTTTGCGTGATGTCCCAGGAATCGTTGTCGGTACGCGGCATCGCCATCCCCTTCAGGCCCGAAGTCCGTTAGTTCCGCATACTATTGTTCCAGCCTCCTGCGCGACCCGCCGCCCCTGCCGGGTGACCTAGGCTGCTGGACGTGGATCACGTCGACCTCGAGGCCGTAGCGGGATGGATGTCCGAGCAGGGGCTCGGCGACGGACCGCTCGAGGACGTCGCCACCGTCACCGGCGGAACGCAGAACGTCATGCTGCGGTTCACTCGGGCCGGCCGGCCATACGTGCTGCGGCGCGGGCCACGCCACCTGCGGCCGCGCAGCAACAGCGTGATCCTGCGGGAAACCAAAGTCCTTGCGGCGTTGGCCGGCTCCGACGTGCCGCATCCCCACCTGATCGCCACCTGCGAGGACCCCGCCGTGCTCGGCGATGCCGTCTTCTACCTGATGGAACCGGTCGACGGGTTCAACGCCGGCGAGGGGCTGCCGCCGTTGCACGCGGGCGACCCGGACATCCGGTTCGGGATGGGGCTGTCGATGGCCGACGCGCTGGCGAAGTTGGGTGCCGTCGACCACGTCGCGGTGGGCCTCTCGGATTTCGGCAGGCCGGAGGGCTTTCTGGAGCGCCAGGTGCCGCGCTGGCTCTCGGAGCTCGACTCCTACCGCGAGTACGACGGCTACCCCGGGCCGGAGATCCCCGGGATCGAGGAAGTGTCGGCCTGGCTGGAGCGCCGCCGTCCGGCCACGTGGACGCCCGGAATCATGCACGGCGACTACCACGCCGCCAACGTCATGTTTTCTCGCACCGGGCCCGAGGTCGTCGCGATCGTCGACTGGGAGATGTGCACGATCGGTGACCCCCTGCTGGACCTGGGCTGGCTGCTGGCCACCTGGCGCCAGCCCGACGGCTCCAGCGTCTTCAGCCACGCCCTCGGCGGCCAGGACGGGCTGGCCAGCACCGACGACCTGTTCGCGCGGTACGCCGCCAACACCACCCGTGACCTGTCGAACATCACCTGGTACACGGTGCTGGCCTGCTTCAAGCTGGGCATCGTGATCGAGGGCACGCTGGCCCGGGCCTGCGCGGGCAAGGCCGAGAAGGAGGTCGGCGACCAGCTCCACGCCGCCACGGTGCATCTGTTCGAGCGGGCGCTCACGCTGATCGACACGCAACCCTGACCGTGACCGTCCCCCTGCGGCGACCGTTCCAACCGCGCCCATAGTGCAGACATCGCGGGTCCCGGGTCGATAGCATCCGACACGTGGAAGTCGGGGACTCCGTAAGGCACTCACTCGACCACTGGGAACGCGGCGAGTGGGATGCGGCCATGGTGCACGCCGGCAACGCGGTCGATGAAACCGCGAAGAAGCGTTACCCGCAGCTGGGAGTGGCGACCCGCTACAAGCGGACGATCCGCGACTCGCTGGACATCTTCCGGGTGATGGCGGCGCCGGACATCGACTTGGAGCAGAGCCGGTTTCCCATCGTGGTCAAGTCGGACATGCCCGACGGCCGCCCCGACATCGCCGACGTCCTGTACGGCGTTCACCGCTGGAGCCACGGCCACGACGACGAACTGCCCCAGGGATTCGAACTGACTCCGCACGGGCCCCGACCCCTGGGAATCCATCTCTGGAAATCCGGGAAGATCCAGCTCCCCGCGGCGGCCGCAATCGGTCTGCTGGCGATCGCCGTGTTCGCGCCGGAGAACAAGGGGCAGGCCATCCCGGACGGCTACCAGCTGAGCTGGTACCAATACGTCTTCATCATCTGCCTGTGGTGGGGGTGGCAGGATCACTTCCGCGAGATCATCCGCACCGCCCCGATCCCGCAAACGACACTCGACTTCCCCGAGTTCTGGGATGACTGGACACCGGTTTGACGGCTGAGACTGCCAGCATGCACGCGAGCATCGGCCGGGTCCGCCCGGCAGGCCCAGAGGATGCGCCGGCCTGCGTGGCGATCTACCGCCCCTACGTCCTGAACACGGCGATCAGCTGGGAACTCGAAGTCCCGGCCGTGGACGAGATGGCGGCGCGCATCACCGCGGCTCGCCAGACCCACGACTGGCTCGTCCTCGAGCGGGACGGCCGGGTCATCGGCTACGCCTACGGGCACGCCCTGTATCGAGTGGCGTCCTACCAGTGGGCGGCTCAGACCGGCATCTACGTCGACACCGCCCACCACCGCGCCGGCGGCGGCCGCGGGCTGTACACGCAGCTGCTGCGCCGGCTCGCCGAGCGCGGCTACCGCCGAGCCATCGCCGGCATCACCCAACCCAACGAGGCCAGCAACGCTTTTCATCGATCGTTCGGGTTCACCGACGCCGGCCTGTACCGGCGGGTCGAATGGAAGCACGGCAGCTGGCACGACGTCGCCTGGATGCAACTCGATCTGCTCGGCGATGCCGATCAGGGCGCGCCGGCCGGCCCGATCACCTAGGCGGACAGGCATGCTTCAGCTCGGGACGGGCGGCGCCTTGGACGCGCCCGTCCCGAGCCGGAAGGTTGTAAGAGGGTTAGCGGCCGCCGCCGGCGCCACCACCGAAACGGCCGCCGCCGGCGCCACCGCCCATGCGGCCACCGCCCGCGCCGCCGCCGAAGCGGCCACCGCCCGCGCCGCCACCGATACCCATCGTTTCCACACTGCTGATCGTCATCATGGGCCGGAGGTTATAGCCAAATATCCGCGGCCACAACAAACTCCGTCTTAACGATTCGGACTACGCCCAGCTTCAGCCGCATGCCGCTGCACCGCACGGGCATGGGAATCGTCGCCGCCGTCGACGGTGCGGTGGTCGAGAGCGGCGATGGCGTCGGCGCGGCCATAGAGCACCAGCACGTCGCCGCACGCCAGCCGGCTGCTCGGGGCCGGATGCGCCACGTCGTCGCCGTCCGTGCGGTTGATGCGGAGCACCAGCAAGCCCTCGTCCGGCAACCGGAGTTCCGCGAGCGTGCGTCCGGTCGCCCAGTCGTTCGCCGCGATCGCCAACTCGCTGACGACGTATCCGTCCCCGAGCTCGGTCAGCACCGTGGAGTCGCGGCCCGCCAAGTCGGTCCAGCGGCGCAGTGCCCGGCCGATGAGCGCGGTCAACCAGCGGTTCACCCGGGGACTTCGGGAGAGGAACACCAGCACGATCAGCCCCGCGGCCAGCACGAAGACCCGCAACCATGAGGCCCCCTGGGCGCCGCCCCGAAACCCGAGGATCAGCGAACTCGCGGCCGCGACGAAGCCGATGTTGCCGACCAGCATCAGCAGCATCACCACGCGGCGGCGCACCGGATGGGACACCACGGTCTCGGATTCGGTGGTGGTGAAGCCCGAACCGGTGAAGGCCGACCGCGCTTGGAACCGCGCTGACTCTCCGGACATCCCCGAGGCGGCGAGCACCACGGTGGCGAACCTGGTGATGAGCAG
This sequence comes from Mycobacterium sp. E3198, assembly GCF_001667015.1. Lineage (GTDB taxonomy): Bacteria > Actinomycetota > Actinomycetes > Mycobacteriales > Mycobacteriaceae > Mycobacterium. The sequence goes on from NZ_LZIS01000099.1 coordinate 5,461, forward strand.
CGAAACGGCGAGCACGGCGAGCAGCGAGGTGATGGCGTACACATCCCGAGCGTGCCCTGACGGCAAATCGGGTAAACCCACTGCTCGTGAGCGAGCCCGTTCAGAGTCAGCGCGCCTGTTCAGAGTGAGCGCGCCCGAAGGGATTCGAACCCCCAACCTTCTGATCCGTAGTCAGATGCTCTATCCGTTGAGCTACGGGCGCCTGTGTTCAGTTGTCTCGCGCGGCGGAGGCGAGAGGATTTGAACCTCCGGTCCCCTTTGAGGGGGACAACTCATTAGCAGTGAGCCCCATTCGGCCGCTCTGGCACGCCTCCATCGAACTTCCTGAGGGTACCCGAACCCCTTCGGGTGTCCGGAGAACCGCCGGAGGCATAGCGTACACAGCGCCGACATATGCTGTCGAAGTGACCGCCCGCCTGCGACCCGAGTTGGCGGGGCTTCCGGTCTACGTCCCCGGTAAAACGGTGCCGGGTTCGGTCAAACTGGCCAGCAACGAGACGGTGCACGGCCCGTTGCCCAGTGTCCGGGCGGCGATCGAGCGGGCCACCGACACGATCCACCGCTACCCTGACAGCGCCAATCTGCAACTCAAGGCGGCGCTGGCGAAACACCTCGGTTCGGACTTCGCGCCCGAGCAGGTGGCCGTGAGTTGCGGTTCGGTGAGCTTGTGCCAGCAACTCATCCAGATCACCGCCTCGGCCGGCGACGAGGTGGTGATGGGGTGGCACAGCTTCGAGCTGTATCCGCCCATGGTGCAGGTCGCCGGCGCCGTCGCGGTCAAGGTGCCCTTGGCCGACCACGTGTTCGACCTCTACGCGATGCTGGCCGCGGTCACCGACCGCACGCGGTTGATCTTCGTCTGCAACCCCAACAATCCGACGTCCACGGTCGTCGACCCCGACGCCCTGGCCCGGTTCGTCGAGGCCGTGCCGCCGCACATCCTGATCGCCATCGACGAGGCCTACGTCGAGTACATCCGCGACGGCATGGCGCCGGGCAGCCTGGAGCTGGCCCGCTCCCACAGCAATGTCGTTGTGCTGCGGACCTTTTCGAAGGCGTACGGGCTGGCGGGCCTGCGCGTCGGCTATGCCGTCGGCCACCCCGACCTGATCACCGCGCTGGACCAGGTCTACGTGCCGTTCGCGGTGACGAGCATCTCCCAGGCCGCCGCCCTCGCCTCGCTGGACGCGGCCGAGGAGCTGCTGGCCCGCACCGACGCGGTGGTCGCCGAGCGCACCCGGGTCACCGCCGGTTTACGCGAGGCCGGCTACGCGCTGCCGCCGTCGCAGGCCAACTTCGTCTGGCTGCCGCTGGGCGCTCGCACGTCCGACTTCGTGACGCGGGCGGCCGAAGCGCGCATCGTGGTCCGCCCGTTCGCGCCGGACGGCGTCCGGATCACCGTCGGGGCGCCCGAGGAGAACGACGCCCTGCTGGGGTTTGCCCGCGACTGGATCAAGGAGAACCAATGAGCCTGGCCCGCAAGAAGTTCACCGAGTTCAAGGAACGCACCGACAGCATCGCCGACGCCGAGCTGGACGACTTCTGGGCGACGCTGGAGCCCGCGACCATCGAGGGCATGATCGGCGAGTGGAAGGGCGGCGAGTTCCACACCGGCCACAAGATGAACGGCCAGCTGGAAAAGGCCGGCTGGTTCGGCAAGACCTTCGCCTCGGCCGCCGACGTGCAGCCGCTGGTCTGCCTGGACGCCGACGGGAACAAGTTCTCCAACAAGGCGATGGGCAAGGGCGAGGCCAGCCTGTGGCTCGAGGACTTCCGCGGCGAGGTCACCGCCACGATGGTCTACGACGGCCAGCCGGTGCACGACCACTTCAAGAAGATCGACGACGACGCCGTGATGGGCATCATGAACGGCAAGGGCGTCCTGGACAACGGCCGGTATTACTACTTCTACCTCGAACGGGTGTAGCTCTCCCGCTCGAGCGTGCATCTACGGCTTCGCCTGTGCGGCTGCGGCTTTCCGTGTGAGCCCAGGGCGGGATTACGGGCCGAATTGCGCCCTGAACGCACTCACGAAGCCCTCATCGCACACTCAATGGGGCGGGAAACCCTCGCGAAGCTACCGCGCCGGGTTGCGGCCCGTGAACGCGATCAGCTGCTCGAGGGCGCCGGCGTCGGCGGGCGCGTCGACCGGGTCGTCGAACCCGGCGCCGCCGCGCAGCTCCGGCCGGATGATCTGGCGCGCCAACCCCAGCACGTACTCCGACAGCGGTTCGGGGGCGTCGACCCGGTGCCCGACGGCGGCGGCGTAATCCCAAGCGTGGACCAGGAATTCGATCGAAAAGATGCCGCACGCGCTCTTCGCCGGTAGCTCGCCCTTGCCGAACGGAACGGTGCCGTCCAGGCCGCGGCGGTGCCAGGCGTCCAGGGCCGGCCGGGCCGCGGCGATGACCTGCCGCTCCACCGAATCCCCGTCGTCGCGCTCCGGCATCTCCGCGCCCACCATGCCGCCGAGGCCGGCGATCGACTTCAGCAGGTGCGCCGTCAGCTGCGTGACGTCGAACTCGCGGCACGGCGTTTGCCGGGCCAGGTCGTCGGCGGCGATCGGGTGCAGGACGCGCTGCAACACCCCGAGCGTGTCCTCGGCGCTGTGCAGCTCGTCGGTGGGCGGGGAATGAGGTCCAGGTCGCAAGTCGGGAGCCATGTTTGCCACGCTACGGTCTGCTGATGGGCGAAACCTACGAATCCGTCACCGTCGAAACGAAGGACCACGTTGCGCAGGTGACGCTGGTCGGACCGGGCAAGGGCAACGCGATGGGGCCCGCGTTCTGGTCGGAGATGCCGGACGTGTTCGCGGCGCTGGACGCCGACCGCGACGTGCGGGCCATCGTGATCACCGGATCGGGCAAGAACTTCAGCTACGGCCTGGACGTGCCCGCGATGGGCGGATCGTTCACCCCGCTGCTGTCCGGTGACGCGCTCGCCGGCCCGCGGGCGGAATTCCACCGCGAGGTCAAGCGCATGCAGGGCGCGATCACGGCCATCGCCGACTGCCGGACGCCGACCATCGCGTCGGTGCACGGGTGGTGCATCGGCGGCGGCGTCGACCTGATCTCCGCGGTCGACATCCGCTACGCCAGCGCCGACGCCAAGTTCTCCGTGCGGGAGGTCAAGCTCGCCATCGTCGCCGACGTCGGCAGCCTCGCCCGCCTGCCGTTGATCCTGAACGACGGGCACCTGCGGGAACTGGCGCTGACCGGCAAGGACATCGACGCGGCCCGCGCCGAGAAGATCGGCCTGGTCAACGACGTCTACGCCGACGCCGACGCCACGCTGGCCGCCGCCCACGCCACCGCGGCCGAGATCGCGGCCAACCCGCCGCTGACCGTCAACGGCATCAAGGACGTCCTGGACCAGCAGCGCATCGCGGCGGTGTCGGAAAGCCTGCGCTACGTCGCCGCCTGGAACGCGGCGTTCCTGCCGTCCAAGGACCTGACCGAGGGCATCTCGGCGACGTTCGCCAAGCGCCCGCCGCAGTTCACCGGGGAGTAGTGCGCCCCTCGGCTACTCTCGCGGAAGTGACTCCCGACGGCAGAATCCGCGTCCCGGCAGACCTGGACGCCGTGACGGCGATCGGCGCCGAGGACCACTCCGAGATCGACAGCGCGGCCGTCGAGCGCGTCTGGCAGGCCGCCCGGCACTGGTATCAGGCCGGCTTCCACCCCGCCATCCAGGTGGCCATCCGGCACCGCGGCCGCGTCGTGCTGAACCGCGCGATCGGCCACGGCTGGGGCAATGCGCCCACCGATCCGCCCGACGCCGAAAAGAAGCCCGTCACCACCGACACCCCGTACTGCGTGTACTCGGCGGCCAAGGGCATCACCGCGACCGTCGTGCACATGCTCGTCGAACGGGGGCACTTCTCGCTCGACGACCGGGTCTGCGAGTACATCCCCAGCTACACCAGCCACGGCAAGCACCGCACCACGATCCGGCACGTGCTGACCCACAGCGCGGGTGTCCCGTTCCCCACCGGCCCCAAGCCGGACCTGCGCCGGGCGGACGACCACGAGTACGCGCAAGAACAGCTCGGCAAGCTGCGGCCGCTGTACCGGCCGGGGCTGGTGCACATCTACCACGCGCTCACCTGGGGCCCGCTGATGCGCGAGATCGTCTACGCCGCCACCGGTAAGGACATCCGCGAGATCCTGGCCACCGAGATCCTCGACCCGCTGGGCTTCCGCTGGACCAACTTCGGCGTCGCCAAGGAGGACATCCCGTTGGTGGCGCCCAGCCACGCCACCGGGAAGCCCCTGCCGCCGGTGATCGCCGCGCTCTTCCGCAAGGCGATCGGCGGAACCGTGCACGAGATCATCCCGTACACCAACACCCCGGCGTTCCTGTCCACCGTGGTGCCCTCGTCCAACACCATCTCGACCGCCAACGAGCTGTCGCGCTTCGCCGAAATGTGGCGTCGCGGTGGGGAACTCGACGGCGTGCGGATCATCAGCCCGGAACGGATGTACGGCGCGGTCCAGGAATGCCGGCGGTTGCGGCCGGATGTCGCCCTCGGCCTGCAGCCGGCCCGCTGGGGCACCGGATACATGCTGGGAACAAAGCGCTTCGGGCCGTTCGGGCGCAACGCGCCGAAGGCATTCGGCAACCTCGGCCTGGCCAACATCGCGATCTGGGCCGACCCCGAGCGCAGCCTCGCCGCCGGCGTGATCAGCAGCGGCAAGCCCGGCCGCGATCCCGAAATCCGCCGCTACACCGCCCTGATGGACACCATCGCCGCCGAGATTCCGACCGGTTGAGCCCTGCCGGCGGTGGGAACACTGCGGGCATGGCTACCTACCGAGTGCTCAACCCGAAGGGCGACGTCGTCGCGACCAAGAACATCGACAGCGCCGACAAGGCCCACGCGTGGTTCGCCGACGACGCGGTCGAGGGCAACGAACTCGGCTGGCGCATGGAAGTCGAGCAGGACGGCGAATGGCACTTCTTCGACCACAGCGAGGGCGATCGAAGCTACTAGGGTTTGCCTCCCGACTAGCGGGGCAACCAATTACGCATGGATTCACACCGCTTCCGTAGGCTGCTGGACGCGCCCGGCCCGTTCGCGTCGGTCTACTTCGACGACTCACACGACACGCACGACGCCGAGGCTCAGCTCGAGCTGAAGTGGCGGGCGGTGCGCGAAGAGCTCGACAACCAGGGCGTCGACCAAGCCGTCATCGACGGCATCGGGGACGCGGTGCTGGGCCTGCGGCCACCGATCGGCCGCAGCGGGCGCGCGGTGATCGCCGGCCCCGACGGCGTGGTGATCAACGAGCATCTGGCGCGCCCGACCGCCAGGACCATCATCCGGGTGTCCGAATTGCCTTATCTGGTGCCCATTCTCGAGCACAGCTTCGATCACCCCGACTACGTCCTGGTGGTGGTCGACCACAGCGGCGCCGACATCACCACCCACATCGGCGGCGCACTGCGTTCGGAAACCGTCGACGGCGGCGGCCACCCGGTGCACCACGCCGCCGGAGCCGAGACCGCCGGGTACGGGGACCCCCAGCTGCGCAGCGACGAGGCCGCCCGCAAGAACGTGCGCGCCGTCGCCGACCGCGTCGGTGAGCTCGTCGACGACAAGGGCATCGGCGTGATCTTCGTCGTCGGCGAGGTGCGGTCGCGCTCGGACTTGCTGAGCACGCTGCCGGAACGGTTGCGGGATCGCGCGGTGGCGCTCGAGGTCGGGGCGCGGCACAGCGGGCACGACTTCGGCGAGATCGAGGACGCCATCGAGGCCGAGTTCGTGCAGCGCAAGTTGCGCGCGATCGACGACACAGCGCAGCGCTTCACCGCCGAGATCGGCCGGCAATCCGGGCTGGCCGCCGAGGGCCTCGACGCCGTCTGCTCGGCGCTGCGGCAGGGCGCGGTCGAGACGCTGATCGTCGGGGATGTCGGCGACGCCACCGTCGTCGCCGACGAGGACCTCACCACGATCGCGCCGAACGAGAACGTGCTGTCCGAGCAGGGCGCCGCGCCCGCGAAGACGCTGCGGGCCGACGAGGCGCTGCCGCTGTTCGCGGTGTCGGTCGGGGCGTCGCTGCTGCACGCCGGCGACCGCGTCGCGCCGGCCGACGGGGTCGGCGCCGTGCTGCGGTACGCCCCGATCCTGCACTGAACGGCGGTGGCCCAGTAGGTGCGCAGTATCCCGTTTTTGCTAATGCGCGCAAACTTCTTTACAGGGTACGAGCTCGAAGTTTGACTTAGTCTTTGTCTTCCGGAAACCCCTGATCCAAATACCCGACGGTCGCTGCACGGATCTCGTCCCCTGCGACCATATAGTAAGACCAAGAACTCACCAAGGATTGAAATTGGCCGCTTGGACTCCGACTTCTCATCGGCCACTGAGGGTGCGACCGCAATGCAATCCACTCTAGTTCGTTGGTGTCATTTTTCACTCCGTGCGCCTTGACGGCACCTTCGATGGCCGCGCCGTTCTTCAGCTCGATCGAGAGAGCGACAGCCTTCGATTTTTTACGTCGCGCCTTCCCTGTAAGTACCTCAGTCCAAACCGAATTTGGTGTTACTAAGGGATCTCGGTTGATCAACTGGATGACACAGTCACAGAGCATCGCCAGCACAACAGCAAATGCAACAATCGAAACAACCATCAGGACGACAGCCGTCAGATGCGCAAGAGCGTACTTCTCCGGCGTCTCCGCTAATTGATCTAGATCAGGGAGCCCGGGGAAGTGCCAGGCTTGCAACTGCGCCAGAGCTAGGATCGCAGGCAGTGAGAAGCCGACGCTGGAAATAACGATGATGCTCGTCTCTCGCAGCGCGCTATAGTTACGCGGGGCGTGGCGCCGCTCTCGGCGCATGAGAAATATAAAGCCAGGCGTCACGAAGCAAATAAATAATATGAACCCGAAAAGTGTCGTTGGCAATTCAGACGCCCTTTAGTTCGACTTCCTTAGGCACAGGAATGCTAGCTGCTTTCCGTGCCTGGTGCGCCTGTGTTGGTAGATGGAGGTTTCGCGTCCGTTAGCGGAGGCGGTGACACCAGCGGCTGGTCCGATTTTGCCGGTATCGACGTACTGACTTCGATATATCCTCGCTGCTCGGAATCCGGCGCCTGGAGTTGAGTGTTTTCAACGGGGGGTTCTGAGGGATCGGACGCAACCTCGGGCATATCTCCTCCTTTGCGCTGCGCTGAAATTCAGAACATACGCCTGGTACGAGCGCCGGGGAAGCAGTCGTCTGCTGAATTCCAAGGGAATAGCTACGCGCCGAGTCTTCATCGACCCGGTTGGCGGTGGCGGGGGTTGTGTGAGTTCACGACGTAAGTGACACATGAGTCGCGTCATAGGTGAAGCCTCCAGTTGACCGACAAACCCCGTCTCGCCGTCCACGACCTCGTCGACGTGACGCGGACTGTGCCCTGGGCGCCGCCAACCACCTCTGCCGACAACCGCTTCCGCACGCATACCAATCGACGTAACGGCCTGGTCGCGGCTGGCCCAGATGCCCACCGCGACTCCCCTCCACCGCACGCAACAAAACAAAGACCCCGGCCGATGGCCGAGGAATCTTTAACCGATGACGCGACTCATGTGTAACCCATGGCTCGACTCATCACATCGGCGGTGGCGGAGGGATTTGAACCCCCGGACGGTTTTAGCCGTCTCTCGCTTTCAAGGCGAGTGCATTAGGCCGCTCTGCCACGCCACCGCTGATAAGCGTAACGGTGGCTAGTAACGTCGCCGTCATGCGCGCGATCGTCGCCGAATCCTCCGATCAACTGTCCTGGCAAGAAGTGCCCGACGCCGCCGCGGGACCCGGCGAGGTGCTGATCAAGGTCGCCGCGGCCGGCGTCAATCGCGCCGACGTGCTGCAGGCCGCCGGCAAGTACCCGCCGCCGCCGGGCGCCAGCGACATCATCGGCATGGAGGTGTCGGGGGTCGTCGCCGATGCTGGCGAGGGCGTCGCGGATTGGGCTGCGGGACAAGAGGTTTGTGCCCTGCTGGCCGGCGGCGGCTACGCCGAGTACGTGGCGGTGCCCGCCGGCCAGGTGCTGCCCGTTCCCGACGGCGTGGACCTCGTCGACGCCGCCGGGTTGCCGGAGGTGGCGTGCACGGTGTGGTCCAACCTGGTGATGATCGCCCACCTGGGCAAGGGCCAGCTGCTGTTGGTGCACGGCGGGGGCAGCGGCATCGGCAGCCACGCGATCCAGGTCGCGACGGCGCTGGGCGCGCGGGTGGCCGTCACCGCCGGGTCGGCCGAGAAGCTGGAGTTCTGCCGCGAGCTGGGCGCCGAGGTCACGATCAACTACCACGACGAGGATTTCGTCGCGCGCCTGCGTGAGGACACCGACGGGGCCGACGTGATCCTCGACATCATGGGGGCGGCTTACCTGGACCGCAACATCGACGCCTTGGCCACCGACGGGCAGCTGGTCATCATCGGCATGCAGGGCGGCCTGAAGGCCGAACTCAACATCGGCAAGCTGCTGGCCAAGCGGGCGCGGGTCATCGGCACCACGCTGCGGGCCCGGCCGGTGACCGGGCCGAACAGCAAGACCGAGATCGTGCAGGCGGTGCGGACGGCGGTGTGGCCGCTGATCGCCGAGGGCCGGGTGCGGCCGATCATCGGCGCGCGCATGCCCATCCAGCAGGCCGGTGAGGCACACCAACAGCTGGTGGGCGGCAAGGTGACCGGAAAGGTCGTGCTGACCGTCTAGCGGCGCGCTCAGCCCAGCGACGCGAGCGCGCGCACCAGCTGGTCGACCTCGGCCGTCGTCGAGTAATGCGCCAGCCCGACGGTGACGGCGCCGCCCACGTCGTTGACGCCCAGCACGTCGAGCGCGCGAGAGCTCTCGTTGGTGATTGCCAGGATTCCGTTGTCCGCCAGGCGCTGCACCACGCGTTCGGCCGGGACGTCCTGCAGGGCGAAGCTGACGACCGGTATCTGCGTCTCGGGCCGGCCGATGACCATCACCAGCGGCAGGGATCGCAGCGACACCATCAGGTAGTCGAACACCCGGTTCAGGTACGCGGTGGCGGACTGCGTCGAGACGGACAGGCGTTCGCGTCGGCTCCCGCGCGCGGACTCGTCGAGGGCCGCCAGGTACTCGACGCTGGCGACCACGCCGGCCAGCAGGCCGAACTGGTGGGCGCCCAGCTCCAGGCGCGCCGGGCCGGTGGCGTTGGGGTCGGTCGAGACGGTGCCGAACGTGGCGATCATCCCCGGGTCGCGGAACACCAGCGCCCCGACCGGCGGGCCGCCCCAGGCCAGCGCGTTCACCGCCACCACGTCGGCGTCGGTCTCCTTGACGTCGAGCAACCGGTACGGCGCGGCCGCGGAGTGGTCGACCACCACCAGGCCGCCGACGTCGTGCACCAGCTTGGTCATCGCCCGCAGGTCGGTGACCGTGCCCAGCGTCGCCGACGCCGTCGACGTGGCGACCAGCCGGGTCGACTTGCCGATCAGGCTCTCCCACTGCCAGGTCGGCAGCTCGCCGGTCTCGATGTCGATCTCGGCCCACTTCACCTTGGCGCCGTAGCGGTGCGCGGCCCGCAGCCACGGGGCGATGTTGGCCTCGTCGTCGAGCCGGCTGACGATCACCTCGTAGCCCAGGCCGGCCCGCGACGACGACGCCTCGGCCAGCGAGGACAACAGGATGGCCCGATCGGCGCCCAGCACGACGCCCGCCGGGTCGGCGTTGAACAGATCGGCCACCGCCGCCCGCGCCGCGTCGAGGACCGCGGCGCTGCGCCGCGCCGACGGGTGCGCGCCGGAGGTGGTGGCGCTCGACCGGCGAAACGCCGTAGACACCGTGGTCGCAACGGAATCCGGGATGAGCATGCCGGCCGGCGCGTCGAAGTGCACCCACCCGTCACCCAGTGAGGGATGCAGTCCGCGCACCCGGGCGACGTCGTAAGCCATGCCAGCCACCTTAGAGCTTCGCAATTCCGCGAAAATTGTGACGGTAGCGGGTGCCCCTCAGGCATTGGCAAGCCGGGTCACCCGGGCAGCCATACTAGTCGAGTGGGCCTGTGGACCGGAACGCTGATCGCACTGTTCCTGCTGATCGCACCGGGTGTGATCGTCGCGCGCATCAACCAGCAAACCTGGCCGGTCGCCATTGCGGTTGGCCCGGCGCTGACCTATGGCGTTGTGGCGCTGGCGATTATCCCGTTCGGTGCGCTCGGAATCCCTTGGAACGGTTGGACTGCGCTGGCGACGCTCGCGGTGGTGTGCCTGGCGGCGACGGGTTTGCAGCTGCTGCTGGCCCGCTACCAGCGCGGCGACGCCGCGAAAGAAGGAGCGCGCGGGATCGGCCGCTGGCCGGCGGCGCTGGTGGCCGCCGGTGTGCTGCTGGGCGCCGCGCTGATCATGTGGGCGGGCTACCGCGGACTCACGCTCTGGCAGTCGATCCCCAGCACGTGGGACGCGGCCTGGCACGCCAACGAGGTGCGCTACATCCTCGACACCGGCCAGGCGTCCTCTACCCACATGGGCGAGCTGCGCAACGTCGAGACCCACCAGCCGCTGTATTACCCCTCGGTCTTTCACGCGCTGACCGCGATCTACTGCCAGCTCACCGGTGCGGCGCCCACCACCGGCTACACCCTGACCTCGCTGGCCGCGTCGGTGTGGCTGTTTCCCTCCAGCGCCGCCACGCTCACCTGGTTTCTGCTGCGCCCGATCAGCACCCAATGGCGCACGGCGGCCGTCTCGGCCACCGCCGCGGCGCTGTCGGCGTCGTTCACCTCGGTCCCCTACGTCGAGTTCGGCGTCGCGGCGATGCCGAACCTCGCCGCCTACGGCGTCGCCATCCCGACGTTTGTCCTGATCGCCTCGACGTTGCGGCACCGCGACCGCGTCCCGGCGGCGGTGCTGGCGCTGGTGGGTGTGCTGTCGGTGCACCTGACCGGCGGGTTCATCGTCATCCTGTTCCTGTTGGCGTGGTGGCTGCTGGACGCCCTGTGGCATCCGGTGCGCGGCCGCCTCGCCGACGCGCTGACCCTGGCCGCCGTCGCCCTTCCCACCGCTGCGATCCTGGCGCCGCAGTTCCTCGGGGTGCTGCGCCAGGCCGACATCATCGCGGGGCACGCGTTCCCCAGCTTCAAGAGCGTGCGGCAGGGCGTCATCGACGCGCTGCTGCTGCACACCCGCCACCTCAACGACTTCCCCACCCAATACGGCCTGCTGGTGCTGATCTACCTCGGGATGGCGATCCTGCTGTACAGGCGGATCTGGTGGCCACCGGCCGTCTGGCTGGTGCTGACCGTGGCGACGATCTACTCCGGGGCGCCGTTCCGCAATCCCGTCGGCCGCGCCATCGAGGAGTTCAGCCAGTTCTTCTACAACGATCCGCGACGCCTGGCCGCCGTGGTGACGATGCTGGTGACGCCGATGGCGGCGGTCGCGTTGTTTTCGATCGTCGCGGTCGTGGTGGGGGCGGCCAGGCTTGTCACCGGCCGGTTCAAACAGGTGCGTTCCCCGGTCTGGACCGCCGCCACGGCGGTCCTTCTTCTGCTGGCCACCGTGCTCACCGCCCGGCACTACCTCTACCGGCACATCGTGCTGTTCGGCGACAAGTACGACTCGGTGATGGTCGATCAGCGCGACCTCATGGCGATGGCCTACCTGGCCACCCTGCCCGGCGCTCACGACACGCTGATCGGCGACTCGAACGTCGACGGCAGCACGTGGATGTACGCGGTGGCCGACCTGCACCCGTTGTGGACGCACTACGACTTCCCACAGCAGACGGGGCCGGGCTACTACCGCTACATCTTCTGGACCTCGGCGCGCAAAGGTGAGTCCGACGCGAAGGTGGTCGAGGCGATTAAAGCGCTCGATATCAGGTACATCTTGACCAGCACGCCCAACGTCAGAGGGTTTGCCACTCCCGACGGGCTAAGGTCTCTGGATAAATCGGCGTCGTGGACGATGGTCTACGACAACGGTGGGGCCCGAATCTACGAGTGGCGCCCGGACGCCGCGGTGCCGCACCCTTAAAGGTCCCAACAAGGATGGTGAATGGATTGACTAACGGCAACGACGGCCCGGACGCCGACGGCATCGAGGTCATCGGCGGCGTCGACCCGCGGATCATGGCGATCCGCGACGCCGACGACGACTCCGACGAGCGTTCCCTGACCGACCTGGTCGAGCAGCCGGCCAAGGTGATGCGCATCGGCACCATGATCAAGCAGCTGCTCGAGGAGGTGCGCGCCGCGCCGCTGGACGAGGCCAGCCGCAATCGGCTGCGCGACATCCACGCGACCAGCATCCGCGAGCTCGAGGAGGGCTTGGCGCCGGAGCTGCGCGAGGAGCTCGATCGGCTCACCCTGCCCTTCAACGAGGACGTCGCGCCGTCGGACGCCGAGTTGCGCATCGCTCAGGCGCAGCTGGTCGGCTGGCTGGAAGGCCTGTTCCACGGCATTCAGACCGCGCTGTTCGCCCAGCAGATGGCCGCCCGCGCGCAGCTGGAGCAGATGCGCCAGGGCGCGCTGCCCCCGGGCCTCGGCAAGCAGGGCGGCGGCTCCGGACACGGGCAATACCTCTAAGTAGCCGACGGTGCCGGGGCCTCATATCGAGACGCGCGACGCGTGGGTGGAATTTCCCATCTTCGACGCGAAGTCACGGTCGCTGAAGAAGGCCTTCCTGGGCAAGGCGGGCGGCACCATCGGTCGCAACAACTCCAACGTCGTCGTCATCGAGGCGCTGCGGGACATCACCATGACGCTCGAGTTGGGTGACCGGGTCGGGCTCGTCGGTCACAACGGGGCCGGGAAATCGACTTTGCTGCGGCTGCTTTCGGGCATCTACGAGCCGACCCGCGGCTGGGCGAAGGTCACCGGGCGGGTCGCGCCCGTCTTCGACCTCGGGGTCGGCATGGACCCCGAGATCTCGGGCTACGAGAACATCATCATCCGCGGGCTTTTCCTGGGGCAGACGCGAAAGCAGATGATGTCGAAGGTCGACGAGATCGCCGAGTTCACCGAGCTGGGCGACTACCTGTCGATGCCGTTGCGCACCTACTCCACCGGGATGCGGGTTCGGCTGGCGATGGGCGTGGTCACCAGCATCGACCCCGAGATCCTGCTGCTCGACGAGGGCATCGGCGCGGTCGACGCCGACTTCCTGAAGAAGGCCCAGTCCCGATTGCAGAGGCTGGTGGAGCGGTCCGGGATCCTGGTCTTCGCCAGCCATTCCAACGAATTTTTGGCCCGGCTGTGCAAGACGGCCATGTGGATCGACCACGGTGTCATCCGCATGACCGGCGGCATCGAGGACGTAGTGCGCGCCTACGAGGGCGAGGACGCGGCGCGGCACGTGCGCGAGGTGCTGGCCGAGACCGCCGGACAGCCGTGAGCGACAACGTCTTTGCCGTCGTGGTCACCCACCGGCGTCCCGACGAGCTGGCCAAGTCGCTGGACGTGCTCAGCGCGCAAACCCGCCTGCCGGATCACCTGATCGTGGTCGACAACGACGGGCCTTCGGCCGAGGGCCGGGTCCGCGATCTGGTTGCCGGACAACCCATTCCGACGACCTATCTCGGCTCGCGCCGAAACCTCGGCGGCGCGGGTGGTTTCGCTCTGGGCATGTTGCATGCGCTGGCGCAGGGTGCCGACTGGGTGTGGCTCGCGGACGACGACGGGCGCCCACAAGACTCGCGCGTGCTGGCGACGCTGCTCGGCTGCGCCGAGAAGTACGGCCTGGCCGAGGTGTCGCCGATGGTATGCAACATGGACGACCCGCAACGGCTCGCGTTTCCCCTGCGGCGCGGGCTGGTGTGGCGCAGGCGCGCAAGCGAATTGCGCACCGAAGAGGGCCAAGATCTGCTCCGCGGCATCGCGTCGTTGTTCAACGGCGCGCTGTTCCGGGCGTCGACGCTGGAATCGATCGGCGTTCCGGACCTGAGGCTGTTCATCCGCGGCGACGAGGTGGAGATGCATCGCCGGCTGGTTCGGTCCGGCCTGCCCTTCGGCACCTGCCTGGACGCGGTCTACCTGCACCCGTGCGGATCCGACGAGTTCAAGCCGATCCTGGGCGGCCGCATGCACACCCAATACCCCGACAACGCCGCCAAGCGGTTCTTCACCTACCGCAACCGCGGCTACCTGATGGCGCAACCCGGCCTGCGCAAACTTCTGTTCCAGGAGTGGATCCGCTTCGGCTGGTTCTTCCTGGTGACCCGCCGCGACCCCAAGGGCCTGGTCGAGTGGATTCGGTTGCGCCGCTTGGGACGTCGCGAGCGCTTCGGGAAGCCGGGAGGGTCGGCATGACATTCATCGACGCGGCGGCCCAGTCGCGGACGTTTGCGCGCGCCCGCAGCGACCTGCTCGACGGCTTCCGCCGGCACGAGCTGTGGCTGCACCTGGGTTGGCAGGACATCAAGCAGCGCTACCGCCGCTCGGTGCTGGGACCGTTCTGGATCACCATCGCCACTGGCACCACCGCCGTCGCGCTGGGCGCGTTGTACTCCAAGCTGTTCCACCTCGATTTGGCGGTGCACCTGCCCTACGTGACGCTCGGGCTGATCATCTGGAACATGATCAACGCCGCCATCCTCGAGGGCTCCGAGGTGTTCGTCGCGAACGAGGGGCTGATCAAGCAGTTGCCGACGCCGCTGAGCGTGCACGTCTACCGGCTGGTGTGGCGGCAGATGATCCTGTTCGCACACAACATCGCCATCTATGTCGTCGTCGCCATCATCTTTCCCAAGCCGTGGTCGTGGGCCGATCTCTCGGTCATCCCGGCGCTGGGGTTGATCGTGCTGAACTCCATTTGGGTGTCGCTGTGTTTCGGCATCCTGGCGACCCGCTACCGCGACATCGGTCCGTTGCTGTTCTCGGTCGTGCAGTTGCTGTTCTACATGACGCCGATCATCTGGAACGACGAGACGCTGCGGTCGCAGGGCGCCGGGCGCTGGGCGAGCATCATCGAACTCAACCCGCTGCTGCACTACCTCGACATCGTTCGGACGCCGTTGCTGGGCGGCCACCAGGAGCTGCGGCACTGGGTGGTGGTCTTGTTGCTCACGGCCGTCGGCTGGCTGCTGGCCGCCTTCGCGATGCGGCAATACCGCGCCCGGGTGCCGTACTGGGTCTAGCAAACCGCTTCGGCCGGCCACCAAGGGCGCGATTTTGCTGCCATACGGCCTATTGAGGGGTTAAATATCCCTGTCGCAGCGAAGGCCTTATTGGGATTGGTAGGCCTGGCCGAAAGATAGGAATCGGCGCATGAACACCAAAGCTCACCTCATCAAGCGGGCACTCGCCGGCGCGCTGGCATCGGGCGCCACCGCCTTCGCCGCTCTCGGATTTGCCGCGGGGACGGCCCACGCCTTCACCTACCCGACCGCGATGTGCAACTACCACGCCTGCAGCTACATCTGGTGTCCCGGAATGCCTTTCCCGCAGCCCAGCGGCGGTACGCCGAATTGGGACATGGGCGTCTGCCACCACTTCATGATCGGCATCATGAGCCCGCATTCGCAGCCCTGGGTGAGCAACGGCGGTGCCAACCGGCAAGTCGCCCCGGAAATCATTGAGGGGGACCCGGGTCCCTAACCCGTGTCGGTCGGTCGGCCTATAGTCGAACCTATGTTCGAAACAATGGCCGACGCCGAAGTGGTGGATGCCATTTCCGATGCGGGGCGCGCGCAGAACGTGGCATGCGCGCGGGAGCTGGCGGCCATCGGTGAGCTGTATGCCCGACGGGCGCCCGATGACGATTCCGAGCGGTTCAGCTGGGTCGTCGACGGTCACGAGAACGTGGTGGCCGAGGTCGCGGCGGCGCTGCGGGTCAGCCGCGGCCGGGCCCGCGGGCGGTTACGATATGCGATCGCCCTGCGTGAGCGGCTGCCCTGTGTGGCGGAGGTGTTTGCGCGGGGCGATATCGATTTCCGGCTGGTGGCGGCGCTGGTGACGCGCACCGAGGTGGTCGATGATGCGGGGTTGATCGCCAAGATCGACGCCGCGGTTGCGCGCCATGCCCCAAAGTGGATGCGGCTATCAGGGCCCAAGGCCGCCGAGCGCATCGACATGTGGGTGGCGCGCTATGACCCCGCCGGCGTGCGAGTGCCCGGCCCGCGCAACGAGAATCGCTACGTCGAGATCGCGTCCACCGACGCGGGGCTGGCCGGGGTGTGGGCCCAGCTGCACGCCACCGACGGGGTCACTTTGGAGCGCAAGCTTGAGGCGTTGGCGAGCACGGTCTGTCGCGACGACCCGCGCACCAAAGGCCAGCGTCTCGCCGATGCCCTTGGTGCGCTGGCCGATGGCGCCGAAGCACTGGGCTGCCAGTGCGGCGGGCCGGATTGCGCTGCGCCGCAACGCGCTTCGGGGATGAACGTCGTCATTCACGTGCTCGCCGAGCAGGCCGCGGTCGATGGCAAATCGCAGGCTCCCGGGTATCTGGCGGGTTTCGGGCCGCTGCCGGCGGAGCTGGTGCGCCAGGTCGCCGGGCTGGCCAAGGTCAAGCCCCTCTGGATTCCGCCGGCCAAGGCGGAGCCGGGCTACCGGCCGTCGGCGGCGTTGGCCGAGTTCGTCCGATTCCGGGACTTGACCTGTCGCTTCCCCGGATGCGACGCGCCGGCTGAAGTCTGCGACATCGACCACACGGTGCCGTTCCCGCTGGGCCCCACCCACCCGTCCAACACCAAACTGCTCTGCCGCTACCACCACCTGCTCAAGACCTTCTATGCGCAGTGGCGGGATCGGCAGGAGCCCGACGGCACTGTGGTGTGGACCTCGCCGACGGGGCATGAGTACGTCACCAAACCCGGCGGGAGCCTGCTCTTTCCGGCGTTGGCGGTCCCTACCGGAGCGCTGGTGCTCCCCACCGATCCGGATCCGCCAGATGAAAGCCGCGGACTCATGATGCCGGCCCGCCGGCGAACCCGAGCCCAGGAGCAGGCGGCGCGGATCAGGTGGGAACGCGGCAGGAATGAAGCGCGCATGGCCGCGGAGGCGGCGCGACGCGCCGAGCGTATTGCCGCCGGCTACGAGCCACCGCCCTTCTAGCGGGGCCAAGAATCTTTCAAGGATCCGACAAGGCGCGGGCTCGACGCTGCACCCATGAATCACATCACCTTCGACGACGACGTCTACGTCGCAACCATGCACCGCGCCGACGCACCGATCGGCCGCAGCGCGCGATTCCACATGCGCAAGCTCTTCGGCGAACTCCCGTGCTGCCATCGCTCGTGGGCCAATGCGGGGAAGCGCTTCTTCCTGCACGGCTACGAGCGCAGCTTCGAAGTCGAGTTCGCCTGCGCACAAACCGAACTCGGCACCGGGCTGGTGGTCGACGTCGGAACCGTCGCCGAAATCCGGTCGGCATTGCGCTACCAGTTCGACCACACCACGCTGATCGCCGAGGACGACCCGCAGCGCGACCTGTTCGAGCTGCTGGCCGAACGTGGCGTCGTCGACCTGCGGATCATGGAGAACACCGGCATGGAGGGCTCGGCGGCCTGGGCGTTCGAGACCGCCGAGCGCATCGTCGCGCTGGCCACCGGTGGCCGGGTGTGGGTGTCCCGCATCGAGGCGCGGGAAAGCCGCAACAACGTGGTCACCCTCACCGCGGGACCCGTGACGGCCAGAGGCTGGGCGTAGCGCGCCGCCCTACTGGGTATGTGTCGAACAATCAAGTTTGCGTGCGCGTAAGGTGGCGGCTGCCTGGTGGTGGGTGCAACACTGTAGCGCTACAGGTCAGCAAGGGACGGCAGACAGGATCGGGTCGACTGACGTGAGCAAAAAAGCCAAGTCGGCGGTGGACACGGCGCGGGAAAACCTCGCCGCGGAGCTGGATCGGCTCAAGCAGCGGCGCGATCGCCTCGAGGTCGAGGTCAAAAACGACCGCGGCATGGTCGGTGACCACGGCGACGCGGCCGAAGCGATACAACGCGCGGACGAGCTCGTCGTCCTCGCCGACCGGATCAACGAGCTGGACCGGCGCCTGCGCAGCGGGCCCTCGACCTCGGACGACTCGGAAACGCTGCCCGGCGGGACCGAGGTGACGCTGCGCTTCCCCGACGGGGAGGTCGTCACGATGCACGTGATTTCCATCGTCGAGGAGACCCCCATCGGCCGCGAGGCCGAGACGTTGACCGCCCGCAGCCCGTTGGGCCAGGCCCTCGCCGGGCGCAAGGCGGGCGACACGGTGACCTACACGACGCCGCAGGGCGAAAACCAGGTCGAGGTCATCTCGGTGAAGCTGCCCCGCTGACTCACCGCCGCCGGCGACGGCCCCGATAGACTCGCCGCAATGATCCCCCCAGAACCCGGCGCCCTTCCCGCGCGCCCACACCTGGGTCTGAGGACACAGGTGATGCGTTTCGTCGTCACCGGCGGTCTGGCCGGGATCGTCGACTTCAGCCTCTACCTGGTGCTGTGGAAGGTCGTGGGGGTGCAGGTCGACCTGTCCAAGGCCACCAGTTTCATCGTCGGCACCATCACCGCGTACCTGATCAACCGCCGGTGGACCTTCCAGGCCGCGCCCAGCACCGCCCGGTTCGTCGCGGTCATGGTCCTCTACGGCATCACCTTCTCGGTCCAGGTCGGCCTCAACCACGTCAGCCTGGTGCTTCTGCACTACCGGGGGTGGGCGCCCGTCATCGCGTTCGTGATCGCCCAGGGCACCGCGACGGTGATCAACTTCGTCGTGCAGCGTGCCGTTATCTTCCGCATCCGCTGACCGACCTGGCCAAGCGGTACCCTCTTTGACGATGTTCACCACCAAGCGGCTCGCGGGCTGGGGGCGTACCGCGCCGTCGGCGGCTTCGGTGCTTTCCACTCCGGACCCCGACGAGATCGCCAAAGCCGTCGCCAACACGGCCGACTCGGGCGGGCGCGGCGTGATCGCCCGCGGGCTGGGCCGTTCCTACGGCGACAACGCCCAAAACGGCGGCGGTCTGGTGATCGACATGACCGAGCTGAACACCATTCACTCCGTCAGCGCCGACACCAAGCTGGCCGACCTCGATGCCGGGGTCAACCTCGACCAGCTGATGAAGGCCGCCCTGCCGTTCGGCCTGTGGGTGCCCGTGCTGCCCGGCACCCGGCAGGTCACCATCGGCGGGGCGATCGCCTGCGACATCCACGGCAAGAACCACCACAGCGCGGGCAGCTTCGGCAACCACGTCCGCAGCATGGACCTGCTGACCGCCGACGGCCAGGTCCGCCACCTCACCCCAACCGGTGAGGACTCCGAGCTGTTCTGGGCCACCGTCGGAGGCAACGGGCTGACCGGGATCATCCTGCGGGCCACCGTCGAGATGACCCCGACGGAGACCGCGTATTTCATCGCCGACGGCGATGTCACCGCCGGCCTGGACGAAACAATCGCGTTCCACAGCGACGGCAGCGAGGCGAACTACACCTACTCCAGCGCGTGGTTCGACGCGATCAGCGCCCCGCCGAAGCTCGGCCGCGCCGCGATCTCGCGCGGCTCGCTGGCCAAGCTGGATCAGCTGCCGAAGAAGCTGCAACGCAACCCGCTGAAATTCGATGCACCCCAACTACTTACGTTTCCCGATATTTTCCCGAACGGGTTGGCCAACAAGTACACCTTCGGGCCGATCGGCGAGTTGTGGTACCGCAAGTCCGGCAGCTACCGCGGCAAAATCCAGAACCTGACGCAGTTCTACCACCCGCTGGACATGTTCGGCGAATGGAACCGCGCCTACGGTCCCGCCGGGTTCGGCCAGTATCAGTTCGTGGTGCCGACTACCGCGGTCGAGGAGTTCAAGGGCATCATCCGTGACATCCAAAAGTCCGGGCACTACTCGTTTTTGAATGTGTTCAAGCTGTTCGGACCGGGCAACCGGGCCCCCCTGAGCTTCCCCATTCCGGGCTGGAACGTGTGCGTCGACTTCCCCATCAAGCCGGGACTCAACGAGTTCCTCAACGAACTCGACCGCCGCGTGCTGGAATTCGGCGGCCGGGTCTACACCGCCAAGGATTCGCGCACCACCGCCGAAACCTTCCACGCCATGTATCCGCGCATCGACGAGTGGATCGCCGTGCGCCGCAAGGTGGATCCGACGGGGGTGTTCGCCTCCGACATGGCCCGACGCTTGGAGCTGCTGTAGATGGTGCTGGACGCCGTGGGAAATCCGCAGACCATCCTGCTGCTGGGGGGCACGTCCGAGATCGGGCTGGCCATCTGCGAGCGCTACCTGCAAAACGCGCACGCGCGAATCGTGCTGGCGGACTTGCCCGATCATCCACGCAAGGCTGACGCCATCGACGCGATGACGGTCGCCGGCGCCAGGTCGGTCGAGTGGATCGACTTCGACGGCACCAAGAGCGACACCCATCCGGCGGTCATCGACCAGGCCTTCGCCGGAGGCGATGTCGACGTCGCGATCGTGGCGTTCGGGGTGCTGGGGGACGCCGAAGAACTGTGGCAGAACCAGCGCAAGGCCGTGCTGGCAGCCGAGATCAACTACACGGCAGCGGTTTCCGTGGGAGTGCTGGTGGGCCAAAAGATGCGCACCCAGGGTTTCGGACAGATCATCGCGATGAGCAGCGCCGCCGGTGAGCGGGTGCGGCGGTCCAACTTCGTCTACGGCTCCACCAAGGCCGGCCTCGACGGCTTCTACCTCGGCCTCGGGGAAGCGCTGCGCGAATTCGGCGTTCGGGTTCTGGTGATCAGGCCCGGCCAGGTTCGCACGTCGACGACGATCGCGCACTGGCAGGCGACCGGCGCCAAGGAAGCGCCGCTCACCGTCGACAAGGAGTACGTCGCCAACCTCGCGGTGACCGCGGCGGCACAAGGTAAGGAATTGGTTTGGGCACCAGCAGCATTCCGTTACGTGATGATGGTGTTGCGACACGTCCCGCGGGCCATCTTCCGCAAGCTGCCAATCTGAGCGCGCGCAACGCCCTGGCCACCCTGGGCCAGATGGCCGCGGCGGTGGCGGTCGCCGTGATCGTGGCCGTGCCGTCGCTGATCGCGATCGCCGGCGTGCAGTGGCCGGCCTTCCCGTCGTCGAACCAGCTGCACGCGCTGACCACCGTCGGGCAGGTCGGCTGCCTGGCCGGGCTCGTCGCGGTCGGCTGGCTGTGGCGCCGGGGGCGTCGCGTCCTGGCCCGGCTGGGCGGGCTGGCGTTCCTGTCCGCGTTCACCGTCGTGACGCTCGGCATGCCGCTGGGCGCCACGAACCTGTACCTGTTCGGCATCTCCGTCGACCAGCAGTTCCGCACCGAATACCTGACCCGCCTCGCGGACAGCGCCGCCCTGCACGACATGACCTACCTCGGGCTGCCGACCTTCTACCCGCCGGGCTGGTTCTGGATCGGCGGCCGCGTCGCGGCGCTGACGGGCACCCCGGCCTGGGAGATGTACAAGCCGTGGGCGATCACCTCGATCGCCATCGCGGTCGCCGTCGCGCTGGTGCTGTGGTGGCGGATGATCCGCTTCGAATACGCGCTGATCGTCACCACCGCGACCGCAGCGGTGACCCTGGCCTACAGCTCGCCGGAGCCCTACGCCGCGATGATCACGGTGATGTTGCCGCCGGTGCTGGTGCTGACGTGGTCGGGCCTGCGGGCCGGCGCGCGCGGCGGTTGGGCCGCGGTGCTCGGCGCCGGGCTGTTCCTCGGCTGGGCGGCCACCTGGTACTCGCTGCTGCTGGCCTTCAGCGCGTTCGCGGTGGCGCTCATGGCGGCGCTGGTATCCGGTGCCCGCTGGCGGCGGGACGGTTTCCGGGCGGCGCTCGACCCGCTGCGCCGGCTGGCCCTGATCGCCGTCATCGCGGCGGCCATCGCGAGCACCACCTGGCTGCCGTTCGTGCTGCGCGCGGCCCACAGCCCGGTCAGCAACAGCGGCAGCGCCTTTCATTACCTGCCGGCCGACGGCGCCGAACTGACCTTCCCGATGCTGCAGTTCTCGCTGCTGGGGGCGCTCTGCATGCTGGGCACGCTGTGGCTGGTCGTGCGCGCGGGCACCTCGGTGCGGGCGGGGGCGTTGGCCGTCGGCGTGCTCGCCGTGTACCTGTGGTCGCTGTTGTCGATGCTGACCACGCTGGCGCGCACCACGCTGCTCTCTTTCCGGCTGCAGCCGACGTTGAGCGTGCTGCTGGTCGCCGCCGGGGTGTTCGGCTTCGTCGAGGCCGTCGCGGCGCTCGCCCCGCGCGGGCGCGCGATCGTGCCGGTGGCCGCCGCGATCGGGCTAACCGGCGCGATCGCGTTCAGCCAGGA
Source organism: Mycobacterium sp. E3198 (assembly GCF_001667015.1). Lineage (GTDB taxonomy): Bacteria > Actinomycetota > Actinomycetes > Mycobacteriales > Mycobacteriaceae > Mycobacterium. The sequence continues at coordinate 27,645 of NZ_LZIS01000099.1, forward strand.
CATCCCCGACGTGCTGCGCCCTGACCTGACCATCGCCTACACGGACACCGACGGCCACGGCCAGCGCGGCGACCGGCGGCCGCCGAGTTCCGAGAAGTTCTACCCCGTCATCGACGCCGCCATCCTCAAGGTGACCGGCAAGCCGCGCGACCAGATCGTCGTCATGACGGCCGACTACAGCTTCCTGTCCTACTACCCCTATTGGGGGTTCCAGGGCCTGACGTCGCACTACGCCAACCCGCTGGCCCAGTTCGACCTGCGGGCGGCGCAGATCGAGAAGTGGTCCAAGCTCAAGACCGCCGACGCATTCATCGATGCGCTGGACGCCTCGCCGTGGCCCCCACCGACGGTTTTCCTCATGCGCCGCGGGGCGAACAGCACCTACACACTGCGGCTGGCGCAGGACGTGTACCCCAACCAGCCCAACGTTCGGCGGTATACCGTCGATCTGCCGGCGGCCCTGTTCGCCGATCCGCACTTCGTCGTCGACAGCGTCGGGCCGTTCGTGCTGGCGATCCGCAAGCCGACCTCGTAGCGGCTGGAACTAGCATCTACCCCCGTGGACGACGCGGGAGGTAACTACCGGATCGCTCGGGTGGTTGCTATCGTCGCCGGTCTGCTCGGCGCCCTGCTGGCGATCGCGACGCCGCTGCTGCCGGTCAACCAGACCACCGCCCAACTCAACTGGCCGCAGAATGGCGCCTTCAACAGCGTCGACGCCCCGCTGATCGGCTACGTCGCCACCGATTTGAACGTCACCGTGCCGTGTCAGGCCGCCGCCGGGCTGGCGGGACCGCAGAACGCGGGCAAGACGGTGCTGCTGTCCACGGTGCCCAAGCAGGCCCCCAAGGCCGTCGACCGCGGCCTGCTCATCCAGCGCGCCAACGACTACCTGGTGCTCGTGGTGCGCAACGTCGCGGTGGTCACCGCCCCGTTGAGCGAGGTGCTCAGCCCGGCCTGCCAACGGTTGACCTTCACCGCCCACGCCGAGAAGGTCACCGCCGAATTCGTCGGCCTGACGCAGGGACCCAACGCCGAGCATCCCGGCGCGCCGCTGCGCGGGGAGAAAAGTGGCTACGACTTCCGGCCCCAGATCGTCGGCGTCTTCACCGACCTGAGCGGGCCGGCCCCGCCCGGCCTGAGCTTCTCGGCGACCGTCGACACCCGCTACAGCAGCAGCCCCACCACGCTGAAGATGGCGGCGATGATCCTCGGGGTGGTCCTGACGGCAGCCGCCCTGATCGCCCTGCACGTCCTCGACACCGCCGACGGGACCCGGCACCGCCGTTTCCTGCCCGCGCGCTGGTGGTCCGTCGGCGGTCTGGACGCCCTCGTCATCGCCGTGCTGGTGTGGTGGCACTTCGTCGGCGCCAACACGTCCGACGACGGCTACATCCTGACCATGGCGCGGGTCTCCGAGCACGCCGGCTACATGGCCAACTACTACCGCTGGTTCGGCACCCCCGAGGCCCCGTTCGGCTGGTACTACGACCTGCTGGCGGTGTGGGCCCACGTCAGCACCACCAGCATCTGGATGCGGCTGCCCACCCTGGCGATGGCGCTGACGTGCTGGTGGGTGATCAGCCGCGAGGTGATGCCCCGGCTGGGCCACGCCGTCAAGCAGAACCGGGCGGCGGCGTGGACGGCGGCAGGCATGTTCCTCGCGGTCTGGCTGCCGCTCGACAACGGCCTGCGACCCGAGCCGATCATCGCCCTGGGCATCCTGCTGACCTGGTGCTCGGTCGAACGCGCGGTGGCCACCAGCCGGCTGTTGCCGGTGGCCATCGCCTGCATCATCGGCGCGCTGACCCTGTTCTCCGGGCCGACGGGCATCGCCTCGATCGGCGCGCTGCTGGTCGCGATCGGGCCGCTGCGGACGATCCTGCACCGGAGGTCCAAACTGTTCGGCGCCCTGCCACTGGTGGCGCCCCTGCTGGCCGCGGTCACCGTCACCGCGATCCTGATCTTCCGCGACCAGACGCTGGCCGGCGAGATCCAGGCCACCGCCCTCAAGCGCGCCGTCGGGCCCAGCCTCAGCTGGTTCGACGAACACCTCCGCTACGAGCGGCTGTTCATGGCCAGCCCCGACGGGTCCGTCGCCCGCCGCTTCGCGGTGCTGGCGCTGGTGCTGGCGCTTGGGATAACCGTCGCAATGTCGTTGCGCAAGGGCAAGATTCCGGGCACCGCCGCCGGGCCGAGCCGGCGCATCGTCGGCATCACCATCATCTCGTTCGTCGCGATGATGTTCACGCCGACCAAATGGACCCACCACTTCGGGGTGTTCGCCGGCCTGGCCGGGCCGCTGGGCGCGCTCGCCGCGGTCGCGATGACGGCCGTGGCGATGCGGTCCCGGCGCAACCGCACCGTGTTCGCCGCCGTGGTGCTGTTCTTGGTGGCGTTGTCCTTCGCCAGCGTCAACGGCTGGTGGTACGTCTCCAATTTCGGTGTGCCCTGGTCGAATTCGTTCCCCGCCTGGCATTACGCCTTCGCCACCGCGCTGCTCGGGCTCACCCTGCTGGTGCTGCTGCTGGCGGCGTGGTTCCACTTCGTCGATCCCCACAACGGCGCACCCAAAACCCGCCTGGGCGCGCGAGTCGCCGGAATTGTCCAGTCCCCGTTGGCAATTGCGACGTGGATCCTGGTGGTTTTCGAGGTGGCGTCGCTGACGCTGGCGATGACCGACCAGTACCCCGCATGGACGGTGGGCCGCTCCAACCTCGAGGCGCTCACCGGCAAGTCCTGCGGCCTGGCCGAGGACGTGCTGGTGGAACAGGACCCCAACGCCGGCATGCTGGCACCCGTGACGGGCCCGGTGGGCCCGTCAGTAGGAGAAGCCCTGGGCGCGGGCCTGTCGGAAGCGTTCACGCCCAACGGCATTCCAGCCGACGTCCGCGCCGACCCGGTGATGGAACGTCCGGGCGACCGCAGCTTCCTCGGCGACGAGAAGGTGACCACCGGCGCGGAGGCCGGCACCGAGGGCGGCACCACGCCCGCCCCGGGAATCAACGGCTCGGTGGCCCAGCTGCCCTACAACCTGGACCCGGCGCGCACGCCGGTGCTGGGGAGCTGGCGGCCGGGCATCCAGTTGCCCGCTCACCTGCGGTCGGGCTGGTACCGCCTGCCCGCCCGCGACAAGGCGGGGCCGCTGCTGGTGGTCAGCGCGGCCGGCCGCTTCGACCCCCGCGAGGTCCAGGTGCAGTGGGCCACCGACGACCAAGCGGCCGGCGGACACCCCGGCGGGTCCTTCCAGTTGTCGGACGTGGGAGCGTCCCCCGCGTGGCGCAACCTGCGACTGGCGCTGTCCGCCATCCCCGGCACCGCCACCCAGATCCGCCTGGTCGCCGACGACGACGATTTGGCGCCGCAGCACTGGATCGCGCTGACGCCCCCGCGGATTCCGCACCTGCGCACGCTGCAGGACGTGGTCGGCTCGTCCGACCCGGTCTTCCTGGACTGGTTGGTCGGGCTGGCCTTCCCCTGCCAGCGACCGTTCGGCCACCAAAACGGCGTCGACGAGACACCCAAATGGCGCATCCTGCCGGACCGATTCGGCGCCGAGGCGAACTCGCCGGTGATGGACAACAACGGCGGCGGCCCGTTGGGCGTCACGGAGCTATTGGTGAAGGCGACCACGATTGCGACGTATCTGAAGGACGACTGGTCCCGCGACTGGGGCTCGCTGCAGCGGTTGACGCCGTACTACCCCAACGCCCGGCCCGCCGATCTGCAGCTGGGGGTCGCGACGCGCAGCGGCCTGTGGAATCCGGGCCCGCTGCGCCGTACCTAGCGTCGTGCTTCAGCTTCCCGGCGGCTCAGGACACCAGAACAGGCCGCAGTTTCCCGGCGGCTTTCGGATCGGTGCGGGCGGATCAGCGCCGTCCCAGATCGTGTTCCAGCGGCCACCGACGTTGCCCTTCGGGCCGCCAACCAGCAGGTACCAGGTGTGGCAGACGCCCATGTCCCACCGGATGTCGGCCTGCGGCAGGGGCTGTCCCGGACACCATTGATGGGGGCCCTCCGCCCAGGAATCGGCGTGTGCGATTCCGGTGGCGGCGCCGAGGCCGGCCATCGCCACGCCGGTCGACAGCACCGCCCCGGCGATCATCCGCTTCAGCGTGTTCATCGCTGTCAACTCCTCTCGTCGTCACAGGCCGGGCAGGCACAGCCCGGGGATGCAGCCCAAGTCTGGCGGAGGCGTGTCGCCCTCGTAGACGAAATGACCGCGGTTGGCCTGGAATCCGTAGTCGACCCAGTACCAGGTGTGGCAGACGTTCATGTCCCACACCACGTCGGTCTCCGGCAGGTGTTGGCCCGGACACCATTGGTACGGACCGCGGGGCTTGGCCTGCGCGGTGCCGGCGGCAAGCCCCACCCCGGCCACGGCGAAGGTGACCGACAACAGGCCCCCGGCGATGAGCCGCTGCGCGTAGCGATGGGCGCTCATGGGTTTCCTCCTCTGCCTCGGCGGCTGAAGACAGCGGAAGTGTGGCGCATGCCGATTGCGAAATTCTTGCGGCGCGACGGGCCCTTGATCCCGGGGCATCGGTAAGTCTAGACTTACGGTTCGTGGCCACTTACCAAACGGTCGGTGACGCATGGCTGGCGCTGGCCGACGGCACCCGGCGCTCGATCGTCGAACGCCTCTCGCACGGGCCGGCGGCGGTCGGCGAGCTGGCCCGCGATCTGCCGGTCAGCAGGCCGGCCGTCTCGCAGCACCTCAAGGTGCTCAAATCCGCGGGCCTGGTCCGCGACCGGGCCGCCGGCACGCGGCGCGTCTATCAACTGGACCCGACCGGCCTCGAGGCGCTGCGCGGTGAGCTCGACCGATTCTGGGCCCAGGCGCTGGCCGGCTTCGCGAAAACCGTCGAGGAAATGGAGGCAGAACCGTCATGACGCGGACACCGAACGTCACCCACCACGTCGTCGTCAACGCCCCGATCGAGCGAGCGTTCGCCGCCTTCACCGAGCGCTTCGGCGACTTCAAACCGCGCGAGCACAACCTGCTGGCCGTTCCCATCGCCGAGACCGTGTTCGAGCCGCGGGTGGGCGGGCACATCTACGACCGCGGCGTCGACGGCAGCGAATGCCGGTGGGCGCGGGTTTTGGTCTACGAGCCGCCCCACCGCGTGACGTTCACATGGGACATCGGCCCGACCTGGCAGCTGGAAGCCGATCCGTCCAAGACCAGCGAGGTCGAGGTTCGGTTCACCGCCGAGCCCGGTGACCGCACCCGCGTCGAGCTCGAACACCGCAACCTGGACCGGCACGGCGCCGGCTGGGAGTCGGTCGCCGACGGCGTCGACGGGGACGCCGGCTGGCCGCTGTATCTCGATCGCTACGCGCGGCTGCTCAGCGCCGGGGCGCGCCCATGACCGCGACCCTGATGACGATGGCGTGCGCCGAGCGGGCCGACCTCGCCGACTTCCTGGCCACGCTCACCCCGCAGGACTGGGCGGCGCCCACCCTGTGCTCCAAGTGGACCGTCAAAGACGTTGTGGCGCATGTGATCAGCTACGAGGAGTTAGGCCCCGCGGGTCTGCTGAGGCGGTTCGCGAAGGGCTGGGTGGTGCGGGCCAACCAGGTGGGCGTCGACGAGTTCGCCGCGCTGAGCCCGCAACAGCTGCTGGACTTTGTGCGCGACCACCTCACCCCGAAGGGGCTGACCGCGGGCTTCGGCGGCATGATCGCGCTCGTCGACGGCACCATCCACCACCAGGACATCCGGCGCTCGCTCGGCCGGCCGCGCGCCGTCCCCACCGACCGGTTGCAGCGGGTGCTGGATCTGGTGCCCGGCAATCCCAGGCTCGGCGCCGGGCGCCGCATCAGGGGACTTTGCCTGCGCGCCAACGACATCGACTGGACGCACGGCCGCGGGCCCGAGGTCACCGGCCCGGGCGAGGCGCTGCTGATGGCGATGGCGGGCCGGCCGGCGGCGCTGGCGGACCTGGACGGGCCGGGCCTGCCCACGCTGGCCAAGCGGCTCACGAAATAGCCTCAGGCCGGGCGCGTTTCGAAGGTGAACTCGTGGCCGCCGATGCGGATGCGGTCGCCGTCGGCCAGGGCGGCGCTGCCGCGAATGCGCTGCCCCTGCACTTCCACCCCGTTGGTGGACCGCAGGTCGGTCATCATGAAGCCGGTTCCGGTGTCGGTGATGACGGCGTGGTGGCGGCTGACGTCGGTGTCGTCCAGAACGACGTCGTTGTCGGTGAAGCGCCCGATCCGGGTGATGGCGCCGGTGAGCGGGTGGAGCCGTCCGGTCTGGTCGCGCAGCCCGGCGGGTACCGACTCGGCCAGTTGGATCCCCGCGGTCGTCGACTCCTGCCGGTACACGTCACGCTTGTGCGTGGTCAGGTCGGCCCGCCTCAGGCCCAACGGTTCCTGGCGCAAGATTCGTTCGTGCAGTGCGCTGACGGTGCGGCCCGGGTCGATGCCGAGCCCCTCGGCCAAGGCCGTCTTGAGCCGCCGGTAGGCACCGAGCGCGTCGGATTGGCGCTCAGTGACGTAGTAGGCGGTGATCAGTTGCGCCCACAGCGGTTCACGGTACGGATGCTCGGCGGTGAGCGCCTCGAGCTCACCGATCACCTCAGCGGCCCGCCCGCACGCGATCTCGGCCTCGGCGCGCGCGGTGTGAGCGGCCACCTTTTCTTCCATCAGTGCGGTGGCGAAGGCGTCGACGAACGCGTAGTCGTGCAGGTCGTCGAGCACCGGCCCGCGCCATTCGCCCAGCGCCAACGAGAAGTGCCGGCTGGCCTCGTCGAAGCGGCCCGCGGCGGCGGCCTGGTTGCCCGCGACCTTCGCGGCGGTGAAGCGCCCCAGGTCGCAGTCGGCGTCGGCGACGCTCAGCTGATACCCCGGCGGCGCGCTCGCCAGCACCTGGTATGGGTCGACGCCGGCGCTGCGCAGCAGCCGGCGCAGGTTGGACACGTGGGCCTGGATGCTGGTGCGCGCGGCGGGCACCGGATCCTCATCCCACACCGCATTGATCAGCGACTCGACGGACACCGGCCGGTTGCGGTTGATCAAGAGCATGGCCAGCACCGCCCGCTGCTTTGGCGCGCCGACCGGGACCCGCACCCCATGGCTGGTCATCAGCAACGGTCCCAAGGCACCAAACCCGAGACCTGCACTCGTCATCGCGCCGCCAGCCTCCTGGGTCATCGGGGCCGTTCTTGACACGAGAGTTTATTTCGTGGAAGGGGCGCGGCAAATCATCGGCGCGTCGCGGCGGCCCTGCGTCCTCAAGTCACTCAGTCGCGTCCCTTACCATCGAGCCTCGTGCCCCACGACCGTACTGAGCGATCGCCGCGCACCTCACGGTCGATCGCCGTCGCCGCGGGACTCATCGGCCTGCTGTTGTGCATCACCGTTCCCTTGCTCCCGGTGAAGCAGACGACCGCGACCGTCCTGTGGCCCCAGGGAGCGGCGGACGGGCACGTCGGGCAGGTCACCGCCCCGCTGGTGTCGGGGGCGCCGCGCGCGCTGGACATCTCCATCCCGTGCCCGGCGATGGCCACCCTGCCCCCGGCCGGCGGGCTGGTGGTGTCGACCCTGCCGGCGGCCGGAGTGGACACCGGCAAGAACGGGCTCTTCGTGCGGGCCGACAAGGACGTGATCGTCGTCGCGTTCCGCGACACCGTGGCCGCGGTGGCGAAGCGCTCGGCGGTCGCGGCCGGCGCCTGCAGCGTCCTGCACCTCTGGGCCGACGCGGGTGCCGCGGGCGCGGACTTCGTCGGCATCCCCGGCGCGTCCGGCACCCTGCCGCCGGAGAAGAAACCACAGGTCGGCGGGATCTTCACCGACCTGAAAGTGCCCGCGCAGCCGGGACTTTCGGCCCGCGTCGACGTCGACACCCGGTTCATCACGGCGCCCACCGCACTCAAGGCGGCGGTCATGGCCGTGGGCACCCTCGCGGTGCTGGTATCCATCGCCGCGATGGCGGCGCTCGATCGGCGCGACCGCGGGGCGCGGATCCGCAGGCCCTCGTGGCCGCGCATCGGCGCCGCGACGTGGCTCGCCGACGTCGGCGTGATCGGAACGCTGCTGCTCTGGCACGTGATCGGCGCGACGTCGTCGGACGACGGCTACAACCTCACCATCGCCCGGGTCGCACCGAAGGCCGGCTACGTCGCCAACTACTACCGCTTCTTCGGCACCACCGACGCGCCGTTCGACTGGTATCTCGCGGTGCTCGCCAAGCTCGCGTCGGTGAGCACGGCGGGCGTGTGGATGCGCATCCCGGCCCTGTTGGCCGGCGTCGCGTGCTGGCTGATCATCAGCCACTGGATGCTGCGCAGGCTGGGCCCCGGCAGGGGCGGCCTGGGCGGCAACCGGGTTGCGGTGCTCACCGCGGGCGCGGTGTTCCTCGCCGCCTGGCTGCCGTTCAACAACGGGCTGCGACCCGAGCCGCTGATCGCGCTGGGCGTCGTGGCGACCTGGATGCTGGTGGAACGCGCGATCGCCCTGCGTGCAATCGCGCCCGCCGCGGTCGCCGTCTTCGTCGCCATGCTCTCGGCGGCCCTGGCCCCACAGGGGCTGATCGCCGTCGCCGCGCTGCTGACCGGGGCCCGCGCCGTCGCCCAGGCGATCCGCCGCCGCCGGGCGACCGACGGGCTGCTCGCACCGCTGGCGGTGCTGGCCGCGTCGTTCGCGCTGATCCTGGTGGTGGTGTTCCGCAGCGAGACGCTGGCCACGGTGGCGGAGTCGGCGCGCATCAAATACAAGGTCGGCCCGACCATCGCCTGGTATCAGGACTTCCTGCGCTACTACTTCCTCACGGTGGAGTCCAACCCCGACGGGTCCATGGCGCGGCGATTCGCCGTCCTCGTGCTGCTTCTGTGCCTGTTCGGGATGCTGGTCGTGCTGCTGCGACGCGGCGGGGTGCCCGGTTTGGCCGCCGGCCCGGCGTGGCGGCTGATCGGCACCACCGCGGTCGGCCTGCTGCTGCTGACCTTCACGCCGACGAAGTGGGCCGTGCAGTTCGGCGCGTTCGCCGGGCTGGCCGGCGCCCTGGGCGCGGTCACCGCGTTCGCCTTCGCCCGGATCGGCCTGCACAGCCGCCGCAACCTGACGCTGTACGTCACCGCGCTGCTGTTCGTGCTGGCGTGGGCGACCTCGGGCATCAACGGCTGGTTCTACGTCGGCAACTACGGGGTGCCGTGGTACGACATCCAACCCGTCGTCGCCAGCCACCCGGTGACGTCGATGTTCCTGACGCTGTCGATCATCACCGGCCTGCTCGCCGGCTGGCAGCACTTCCGGATGGACTACGCCGGGCACACCGAGGTCAAGGACAACCGGCGCAACCGCGTGCTGGCCTCCACCCCGCTGCTGGTGGTGGCGACGATCATGGTCCTCGGCGAGGTGGGCTCGCTGGCCAAGGGCGCCGTCTTCCGCTACCCGCTCTACACGACCGCCAAGGCGAACCTGGCCGCGATCACGAGCGGCCTGTCGCCGAACAGCTGCGCCATGGGCGACGACGTGCTGGCCGAGCCCGACCCCAATGCCGGCCTGCTGCAACCGGTTCCGGGTCAGCAGTACGGACCCGCGGGCCCGCTGGGGGGCGTCAACCCCGTCGGGTTCAAGCCCGAGGGCGTCGGCGACGACCTGAGGTCCTACCCCGTGGTCACCAAGCCGGGCGTGGTGAACTCCGACGCGTCGCCCAACAAGCCCAACGCCACCATGAGCGACTCGGCGGGCACGGCCGGCGGGCGGGGCCCGGTCGGGGTGAACGGATCGCACGCGGCGCTGCCGTTCGGCCTCGACCCGGCGCGCACGCCGGTGATGGGCAGCTATGGCGAGAATTCGCTGGCCGCCACCGCGACCTCGGCCTGGTACCAGCTGCCGCCGCGCACCGGCGACCGGCCGCTGGTGGTGGTTTCGGCCGCCGGCGCCATCTGGTCGTATAAAGAGGATGGCACCTTCACCTACGGGCAACAGCTCAAACTGCAGTGGGGCGTCGCCCGGCCCGACGGCTCCACCCAGCCGCTCGCGGAGGTACAGCCGATCGACATCGGGCCGGAACCGGCGTGGCGCAACCTGCGGTTCCCGCTGACCTGGGCGCCGCCGGAGGCAAACGTGGCACGCATCGTCGCCTACGACCCGAACCTGAGTTCCGAGCAGTGGTTCGCGTTCACGCCGCCGCGCGTCCCGGTGCTGCAGACCCTCCAGCGGCTGATCGGATCGCGCACGCCGGTGCTGATGGACGTCGCCACCGCCGCCAACTTCCCGTGCCAGCGGCCGTTCTCCGAGCACCTTGGCGTGGCCGAACTTCCGCAGTACCGGCTTCTGCCCGACCACAAACAGACGGCCGCGTCGTCGAACGGGTGGGAGGCCGGCGAAGCCGGCGGCCCGTTCCTGTTCACCCAGGCGATGCTGCGCACCTCGACGATCTCGACATACCTGCGGGGCGACTGGTACCGCGACTGGGGATCGGTCGAGCAGTACTTCCCGCTGGTGCCGGCCGACCAGGCGCCGCCGGCCGTCGTCGAACAGGGTGTGACCACAGTGCGCGGCTGGAGCCGGCAGGGACCGATCAGGGCGCTGCCGTGAGCGTCATCAACCACGAACAGCAGGCGGCCGCCGCGCGGGGCGAGGCCCGCGACGGCGTGCGCGTGACGCGCTGGGTCGCGACGATCGCGGGGTTGCTCGGCTTCGTCTTGTCGGTCGCGACGCCGCTGCTGCCGGTCGTGCAGACCACCGCGATGCTGAACTGGCCGCAAAACGGCCAACTGAACAGCGTTACCGCGCCGTTGATCTCGTTGACGCCGGTCGACGTGACGGCGAGCGTGCCGTGCGCCGTGGTGCGCGGCCTGCCGCCCGACGGCGGGGTGGTGCTCAGTACCGCGCCCAAGAAGGGCAAGGACGCCGCCCTCAACGCGCTGTTCGTGGTGGCCAGCAGCCAGCGCGTCGACGTCACCGACCGCAACGTGGTGATCGCCAGCGTGCCGCGGGATCAGGCGGCATCCCCGAATTGCCAGCGCATTGAGGTCACCTCCACCCGCGCGGGCACCTTCGCCACCTTCGTCGGGCTGACCGACCCCGCGGGCAAGCCGGTGGGCGGGGGTTTCGCCGACCCCAACCTGCGGCCGCAGATCGTGGGCGTGTTCACCGACCTGACCGGGCCGGCGCCGCCGGGGCTGCGGTTCTCGGCGACCATCGACACCCGGTTCTCCACCACGCCGACCACGCTGAAGCTGGCGGCGATGATCGTGGCGATCCTGTCGACCATCGTGGCGCTGATCGCCCTGTGGCGGCTGGATCAGCTGGACGGCCGGCGCATGCGGCGCTGGATTCCGCAGAACTGGCGCAAGTTCACCCTGGTCGACGCCGCGGTGATATTCGGCTTCTTGCTGTGGCACCTGATCGGCGCGAACTCCTCCGACGACGGCTACATCCTGGGCATGGCCCGGGTCGCCGACCGCGCCGGCTACATGTCCAACTATTTCCGCTGGTTCGGCAGCCCAGAGGACCCGTTCGGCTGGTACTACAACCTGCTGGCGCTGATGACCCACGTCAGCGACCACAGCCTGTGGATGCGGTTGCCCGACCTGATCGCCGGGCTGGTGTGCTGGCTGCTGCTGTCGCGGGAGGTGCTGCCCCGGTTGGGGCCGGCGGTGACCTCCAGCGCCGCCGCTAACTGGGCGGCCGGCCTGGTCCTGCTCACCGCGTGGATGCCGTTCAACAACGGGCTGCGCCCCGAGCCGATCATCGCGCTCGGTTCGCTGGTCACCTACGTACTGATCGAGCGGTCGATGCGCTACAGCCGCCTGACGCCGGCGGCGCTGGCGGTCATCACCGCGGCATTCACGTTGGCCGTCCAGCCCACCGGCCTCATCGCCGTGGCCGCGCTGATCGCCGGTGGCCGTCCGATCGTGCGCATCCTGGTCCACCGTCACCGCCTGGTCGGCACCTGGCCGCTGGTCGCCCCGATGCTGGCCGCCGGTTTCGTGATCCTCACCGTCGTCTTCGCCGACCAGACCCTGTCAACGGTGCTGGAAGCCACCAGGATTCGTACCGCGATCGGTCCGAGCCAGGCGTGGTACACCGAGAACCTGCGCTACTACTACCTGTTCCTGCCCACCGTCGACGGCGCGGTGTCGCGGCGATTCGGCTTCCTGATCACCGCGCTGTGCCTGTTCACCGCCGTGTTCATCATGTTGCGGCGCAAGCGGATTCCCGGCGTGGCCCGCGGGCCGGCGTGGCGGCTGATGGGTGTCATCTTCGGCACCATGTTCTTCTTGATGTTCACGCCGACCAAGTGGGTGCACCACTTCGGGCTGTTCGCCGCGGTGGGCGCGGCGATGGCGGCCCTGACCACGGTGCTGGTGTCGCACGAGGTGCTGCGCTGGTCGCGCAACCGCATGGCGTTCGCGGCGGCGGTGTTGTTCGTGCTGGCGCTGTGTTTCGCCACCTTTAACGGCTGGTGGTACGTGTCCAGCTACGGCGTGCCGTTCAACAGCGCCATGCCGAAGCTCGCCGGAATCACCGTCAGCACAGTCTTTTTCGCTCTCTTCGCGATCGCCGCGCTCTGGGCGACCTGGCTGCACTTCGCGCCGCGGGATCGCGGCGAGGGCCGACTGGCCCGCGCGGTGACGGCGGCGCCGGTGCCACTCGCGGCCGGGTTCATGGCGCTGGTGTTCGTCGCCTCGATGGTCGCCGGGATCGTGCGCCAATACCCCACCTACTCCAACGGCTGGTCGAACCTGCGGGAATTCGCCGGTGGCTGCGCGCTGGCCGACGACGTGCTCGTCGAGCCGGACAGCAACGCGGGCTTCATGGCGCCGCTGCCCGACAGCTTCGGCCCGTTGGGCCCGCTGGGCGGGGTGAATCCGATGGGCTTCTCGCCCAACGGGATACCGGAGCGCACCCTGGCCGAGGCGGTCCGCGAGACGGCGGTGCCGCAACCGGGCACCGACTACGACTGGTATGGGCCGACCAAGCTGAGCGCACCCGGCATCAACGGGTCGCTGGTGCCACTGCCGTACGGCCTGGATCCCGATCACGTTCCGGTGGCCGGCAGCTACACCACCGGCCCGCAACAGCAGAGCAAGCTGACGTCGGCGTGGTATCAGCTGCCCAAGCCCGACGACGGGCATCCGCTGGTGGTGGTGACCGCCGCGGGCACCATCACGGGCAACAGCGTGCTGCACGGCCACACCGCGGGCCAGACGGTCGTCCTCGAATACGGCAGGCCCGGCCCGGGCGGTGACGTGCTGCCGGCCGGGCGGCTGGTGCCCTACGACCTGTACGGGGAGCAGCCGAAGGTGTGGCGCAACCTGCGCTTCGCCCGGTCCCAGATGCCCGCGGACGCGGTAGCGGTCCGGGTGGTGGCCGAGGACCTGTCCCTGACGCCGGAGGACTGGATCGCGGTGACCCCGCCGCGGGTGCCGGAGCTGCGCTCGCTGCAGGAGTACGTCGGCTCGTCGCAGCCGGTGTTGCTGGACTGGGCCGTCGGGCTGGCCTTCCCGTGCCAGCAGCCGATGCTGCACGTCAACGGCGTCACCGAGATCCCGAAGTTCCGCATCACGCCCGATTACAACGCCAAGAAGCAGGACACCGACACCTGGGAGGACGGCGTCAACGGCGGCCTGCTGGGCATCACCGACCTGCTGCTGCGCGCCCACGTGATGTCGACCTACCTGTCCCGCGACTGGGGCCGCGACTGGGGCTCGTTGCGCAAGTTCGACACCATTGCCGACGCCCGGCCTGCGCAGCTCGATCTGGGCACCGCGACCCGCAGCGGGTTGTGGTCACCGGGCGAGATCCGAATCAAGCCCTAGCTAACTCCTGAACGTTAATTTGTCGCCGGTCGAATAATCGGCCTTAATTGACGTTCCGGTAATCGTCGAGCAAATGTTTAATGTGCGGAACTCCGGGTCAATACCTATCTCCCGTGTGGGGTAACTAACACTTCCGTTAAAAGGTGGCCCGATGCACACTCTGACCCGCTTAGGTACCTCCGCCGCGGCGCTTGCCGTCGCGATCTCCCCGGCGGCGACCTTCCAGATCGTCCACGCGGCCGCCCAGGGCGGCACCAGGGTCGTTCTCGACGGTGACAACCGGCGCTGCGATTTCAGCAGGGTGAACGAGGCGGCGTGGATCCCGCGGGCGGAAGAGGGCACCGGTTCGGCGCTGATCAGCACCTCCGGATCGACAGCCGTCGCGCAGGTGCACGTGGCGATCCCCAACGAGCCGGGCACGCACTACGACGTCGGCCTCATTCAGGAACCGCGCCCCTCGTCAGCGACATGTGGCCCCGGGGCGCCCGGAACCGCCTTTACCGGGATGGACACCGACGGCGCCGGCAACGCGACGGTGACCGTCCAAGACGGCATTCGGCCGGGCACGACGGGCGTGTGGGTGATTGTCGAGCGCGCAAACCCGAACTCGCAAAACCCCGCCGAGTACTACACGTCCGAATTCCTGGTGCCGGTATAACCCGTTCGGGGCCGGCGCGCTGATCCGGTAACCCGGTCGTCTCCGAGGACGAACGCCCCGCACCTACGGGACTTCGGTCCCTATTTCGACCCCTCGGTCGAATGGTCCGATACAGGTGTCGAGTAAAGACGGGCGTCGGATGAAAGGCACGCCGATGAACGCTTCAGCGGAGTCTTTGGCACGGACGCGCTTTTTCGCGCGCGTCCTCGGTCCATTCCTCGTCATCGTGGACGTCACGGCGGTGGCGCGCGCTTCGGACATGCAGACGCTGCTGTCGCAGTTCGAGGCGAATTCGATGTGGGCGTTTGTCAGCGGCGCCTTCATTCTGCTGTTCGGGCTGGTCTTGGTGGCCGCTCATCAGCACTGGAACGGCGCCGTGGCGATCATCGTTTCGTCGTTGGGCTGGCTCATCGTGCTGCGGGGGTTGCTGCTGGTGGCCTTTCCCAAGGCTTTTGTCGCGGTGGCCAACAGCATGATCGGCGCGCAGGGCTGGTGGATTTCGCTTTGCATCGTCTTCGCCCTCGTCGGGCTGTATCTGACCTACATCGGCTGGGCCCCGGCGCCCCGCCGGCCGGCATCGCACGCGGCGGCCACCACCGCGGATCTTCCGCGGGCAGCGTGACCACGACGGTGTCCACGCCAGCGCCCGACGAAAGCACCGCGGACATCGGCCCCGCTCTGCGCACGAACCTGCGCGACGAGTTCGACACGTCGGCGGCCGTCGCCGACGCGGCGGTCGAAGATATGGCGACGATGGGGCGGGGCTCGGGCATGCTGATCGTGAAGCGGGGCCCCAATGCCGGGTCGCAATTCGTCTTACAGCAACCCATCATGTCGGCAGGACGGCATCCGGCCAGCGACATCTTCCTCGATGACATCACGGTCAGCCGCAGGCACGCCGAATTCCGAAGGGAGAACGGCCACTTCAGGGTCGTCGACCTCGGCAGCCTGAACAGCACCTATCTCAACCGCGAACCCGTCGATTCGGCGGTGCTGGCCAACGGCGACGAGATCCAGATCGGCAATTTCCGTCTGGTTTTCCTCACCGGGCCGGCGACCGGTTGACACCGACGAGGAGAACTTTCGTGAGCGACGTGGACCAAATCCTGACGCGGCTGCTGCGCGAGGCCGGGATATTGCGCCACGTCGAACCCGAGACCGCCTCGGCGATGATCAGGCAACTGAGTACGGCCGAATTCACGGCGGGACAAGTAATTTTCTCCCAGGGAGACCCCGGTGATCGGGTGTACATCATCGTCACGGGCAAGGTCAAAATCAGCTTGCGGGGCCCCGGCGGCCGCGACAATCTTCGGGCGATCATGGGCCCGACGGACGTCTTCGGCGAGCTGGCCGTGTTCGATCCGGGTCCCCGATCCTGCACCGCCACGGCGATCACCGACGTTCGCGCGGTGTGGGTGGACCGCGCCACGCTGCGTGCCTGGATGGCCCACCGGCCGGTGATCGCCGAGCAACTGCTGCGCGCACTGAACCAGCGGCTGCAACATACCGAGGACCAACTCATCCAACTCATCTCCAGCGATGTGGCCACCCGCGTGGCGCACCAACTGCTGTTACTGGCCCGGCGATTTGGCACCCGCGAGCGCGATGGGCTGCGGGTCGCGCACGAGCTCAGCCAGGACGAGATGGCTCAACTCGTCGGCGCCGACCGCGTGTCGGTCAACAAAGCGCTGCGCGATTTCGTTTCCAGCGGCTGGATCACGTTGCAGGGCAAGGATGTACTGATCACCGACCCCGACGCACTCGCCCACCGTGCGGTGGCGGGCGCCGCCGTGGGCGTCTATCGGCGGCGACCGCTGCGCGCCACCGCATGACGACCGCCTTGGCGTAGCGTCTTTCTCATGAGCGACTACGCCGCTGAGCCGGTGGACAGGCTGCCGTTCTCCACCGAAGAGAAGTCGCAGCGCTACGAGACCGACAACTACCGCGGAGCGGTGGGTCTCAATTGGTACCTGACCGATCCCACCCTGCGGTTCACCATGGCCTACTACCTGCAGCCCGATGAATTGGCCGTGCTGGAGCCCCATCTCGCGCGCATCGGTGACCTGATGGGCGGGCAGGTGGGCGCGCTGGGCCGAGGAAACCGACCGCAACCCGCCCCGGCTGGAACGCTACGACCGGTGGGGACACGACGTCAGCCGCGTCGTCATGCCGGCGTCGTTCACGCAGTCCAAGCGCGCGGTGCTCGACGCGCAGCAGGACCTGCGCGGCGCGGCGCGCCGCGCCAAGGTGAGCTCGGGCCTGGCGCTGTTCGCGTCGAATTATCTGCTCAACCAGGCCGACATCGGGATGGGCTGCGCGCTGGGCACCGGCGGCGGGATGGTGCAGTCGCTGGTGTCCGCCTACGCGCCGCCCGATGTGGCCGAGCACGTGCTGGGGAAGTTCGCCTCCGGCGAATGGGCGGGCGAGACGGCCCAGTTGCTGACGGAACGCACCGGCGGCTCCGACCTCGGCGCGCTCGAGACGACGGCCACGCCCGCCGGTGACGCCTGGATTCTCAACGGCTTCAAGTGGTTTGCGTCCAATTGCGCGGGTGAGGCGTTCGTCGTGTTGGCCAAGCCCGAAGGGGCGCCGGACTCGACCCGCGGCGTCGCCAATTTCCTCGTGCTGCGCGACCGCCGCGACGGCTCACGCAACGGCGTGCGGGTGCGCCGGCTCAAGGACAAGCTCGGCACCCGCTCGGTGGCCTCCGGCGAGGTCGAGTTCGTCGACGCCGAGGCGTTCCTGCTGTCCGGTGAACCCGGCGCGGACACCGGCCCGGCCGACGGCCGGGGACTCGGCCGCATGATGGAGCTGACCAATGCCGCGCGGTTGGGCATCGCGCAGTTCGGGCTCGCCAACGCCCGCCGCGCGTTGGTCGAGTCGCTGTGCTACGCCCGGCAGCGCCACGCCTTCGGCGGCGCGCTCATCGACAAGCCGCTGATGCGGCGCAAGCTCGCCGAGATGATCGTCGACGTCGAGGCGGCGCTTGCGCTGGTCTTCGACGGCACCGGCGCCGCCAACCACCGCCAGCCCCGCGCCGTGCGGCAGCGCATCGCGGTCCCCGTGACCAAGCTGAAGGTGTGCCGGCTCGGGATCACCGCGGCGTCGGATGCGATCGAAATCCACGGCGGCAACGGCTATATCGAGACGTGGCCGGTGGCCCGGCTGCTGCGCGACGCGCAGGTGAACACCATCTGGGAGGGCCCGGACAACATCCTGTGCCTCGATGTGCGGCGCGGCATCGAACGGGCCGGCGCCCACGAGGCGCTGCTGGCGCGACTGCGCGACGCCGTGTCGGTGTCCGATGACGACGAGACCACTCGCCTGGTCGCGAACCGCGTCGAGGACCTCGATGCGGCGATCACCGCGTGGGGCAAGCTGGACGGCGGCGTCGCCGAGGCGCGGCTTTTTCCGCTGGCGCAGTTCATGGGCGACGTCTACGCGGGCGCCCTGCTCACCGAGCAGGCCGCGTGGGAGCGGGAGACCGGCGGCGGGGAGCGCAAGGCGCTCGTCGCGCGGCTGTACGCGCAGCGCTACCTGGCCGATCGGGGGCCGCTGCGCGGCATCGACGCCGACTCCGACGAGGCGCTGGAGCGGTTCGACGAGTTGGTCGACGGGGCGCTCACCCTTTAGCGCGAAGGAGGCTAGACCGGGATCAGGCCGTGCTTGCGGGCGACGCGGAACCACAGCTGCTTGTCCCGCAGCAGATGCATCGACTTGCGCAGCAGCAGCCGGGTCTGGTGCGGGTCGATGACCGCGTCGATGAAGCCGCGCTCTGCGGCGGTCCACGGGATCGCCATGTTGAGGTTGTAGCCCTCGATGAAGTCCTTCTTGATCTGCTGCGCCTCGGGGGTGGTCGGGTCGGGGAACCGCTTCATCAGCAGCTGCGCGGCGCCCTCGGCGCCGATCACCGCGATGCGCGCCGTCGGCCAGGCGAAGTTGAAGTCGGCGGTCAGCTGCCGGGAGCCCATCACGGCGTACGCGCCGCCGTAGGACTTGCGCACCGTGATCGTCACCTTCGGCACGTCGGCCTCCACGACGGAGTAGAGGAACCGGCCGCCGCGTTTGATGATCCCCCGCTTCTCCTCCTCGGCACCCGGCAGGAAGCCGGGCGTGTCCACCACGAAGACCAGCGGGATGTTGAACGCGTCGCAGAACCGGATGAACCGCGCCGCCTTGTCGGACGCCTCGTTGTCGATCGCCCCCGACATGTGCATGGGCTGGTTGGCGATCACGCCCACGGGGTGGCCGTCGACGCGCGCGTACCCGGTGATGATGGCGGGCCCGTGCTGCGCGGCGACGTCGAGGAAGTCGCCGTCGTCGAAGATGCGCAGCAGGATCTCGTGCATGTCGTAGGCGGCGTTGTCGGAGTCGGGCACGATGGCGTCGAGCTCCAGATCGGTCGGGGTGATCTCCGGCTCCAGACCGGGATTGACGATCGGCGGCTTGTCGAAGCAGTTCGACGGCAGGAACGACAGGTAGTCGCGGACGTACTGGAACGCCTCCGCCTCGGAGTCGACGACCTGGTGAATGTTGCCGTAGCGGGCCTGGGCGTCGGAGCCACCGAGCTCGTCGAGGGTGACCTCCTCGCCGGTGACCTCCCGAATCACGTCGGGCCCGGTGACGAAGAAGTAGCCCTGGTCGCGCACCGAGACGAGGAGGTCGTCCTGGATCGGCGAATACACCGCTCCCCCAGCGCATTTGCCGAAGATGAGGGAGATCTGCGGCACCAGCCCGCTCAAAGCCTCGTGCCGGCGGCCCAGCTCGGCGTACCAGGCGAGCGAGGTGACCGCGTCCTGGATCCGGGCGCCACCGGAGTCCTGGATGCCGATGATCGGGCACCCGACCATCGCGCACCACTCCATCAGCCGCGCGACCTTGCGGCCGAACATCTCGCCGACGGTGCCCTGGAACACCGTCTGGTCGTGGGAGAACACCCCGACCGGCCGGCCGTCGATCATGGCGTGACCGGTGACGCACCCGTCCCCGTACAGCGCGTTCGGGTCGTTCGGCGTCTTGGCCAGCGCCCCGATCTCGAAGAAGGTGCCCGGATCGACCAGCGCGTGCACGCGGGCGCGCGCGCTCGGGATGCCCTTCTTGTCGCGCTTGGCCGCGGCCTTCTCGCCGCCGGGCTCCTTGGCCAGCTCGAGGCGAGCGTGCAGCTCGGCCAGCTTTTCCGCGGTGGTGTGCTGAACGGGAGCCGGGACGGTTTCGGTCACTACTCGCCTACCTAACTTCTCTGGCTGGTTTTAGCAGCGATCCCGTTCAGCGCCTGGGTCATGTGCGCGCCCACCTTGGCGATGATCGGCTCGTCGATGACCTGGATGTGCTCGCCACCGACCGGCACGACCTCGAGGTCGGCCACGTGCTCGCCCCACCCGCCATCCGGCTTGCGGGTGGCGTAGCGCGGTTCGAACATGATCGCGTCGTCATGGTAGCGATCGGCCATGTAGAGCGTGACGTGCCCGTCGTACGGCTGGATCTCGGCGGTGTCGATGGCCCGTTGGTCCAGATACGACGTGCGCTGGTGTTCGATGATCCCGCCCGGGATCTGCACCCCGCTCGCCTTGACCGCGTCGAGCACGAGCTGGACCTGCCCCGCGTCGTCGAGCTCCTCGAGCTGCTCGTACGGGATCTCGTCGATGCTGACGTTGAAGGTCTTCTCGGCGAACCGCGCGTAGCGGTCCCAGCGCTTGCGGATCTCCTCCTTGGTCTGCGGGATCTCCTCGCCCGGCCGCACCGCGTCGATGAGGCCGACGAACTCGACGTCCTTACCCATCTGCTTGAGGCCGATCGCGCAGGCGTAGGCCAGCGCGCCGCCCAGCGACCAGCCGGCAAGAATGTACGGCCCGTCGCCCTGCATTTCGATCAGCTTCGGAACGTATTGCGCCGCACGCTCTTCGATCGACCCCTCGACCCGCTCGAGGCCGTACATCGGGGTGTCGGACGGCAACCGGTTGAGCAGCGGCTCGTAGACCACCGTCGAGCCGCCGGCCGGGTGGAACACGAAAACCGGCGGCTTGGTGCTGCCCTCCGGCCGCGCCCGCAGCGTGCGGACGAACCCGTCGACCACCCCGGCCTCCAGGTACTCGCGCACCTTCTCGGCCAGCGCCTCGACGGTCGCCGACGTCAGCACGTCCTCGGCGGAGATCGGGCCTTCCGCGCGCTCCGATAGCCGCTCCGCCATCTTGGCGGCGGTGTCGGCGTCCAGCTTGGGCAGCGGGTTGAAGATGCCGCCAGGTGACTTGCCGGTCACGATCGCCCACGTGGCGAAGGTGACCCGCTCGGCGGCGTCGCGCGGCGGCACGTCGGAGTTCAGCGCCTTGGCGACCGCCTCCTGGTTGAGCGCTTCGGCCACCCCGGACACCTTCGGCTGTCCGCCGTTCGCGCCGGGCCCCGACGGGTTCGTCGGCGGCGGCGGGACCGCAACGTCGGAGGCCGGCGGCGCTTGCGTCTCCGGCTCGGCCTGCGGGTCGGGCGCCGGCGCCACCACCGACGTGGCCGTCGCGCCGCTGAGCAGCTCGGCCTGCTCCCGGGCGATTTCCTCGGCCGTCTGCGTCTTCTGGTGCTCGGCCAGCTGCTCGACCTCGTCGCGGTGTTCGACCGCGTACTCGATCAGTTTCTCGACGGCGTAGAGGTTCGCGTCGCGCACGGCCGTCAGCTGAATGGGCGGCAGGTCGAAGTCGTACTCGACGCGGTTCTTGATCCGCACCGCCATCAGCGAGTCGAGGCCCAGCTCGATCAGCGGCACCTCCCACGGCAGGTCCTCGGGCTCGTAGCCCATGGCGGCGCCGACGATCGCGCCCAGCCGGTCGGCGATGGTCTCGCCGGAGTCCGGTGACCACTTGGTGAAACCGGCCGGCATGTACCGGTTGGTCAGGCTGTCGCCGAGCGCCTCCTCCTCCGAGCCCTCGGCGGGAGCCTGCGCCGGCGCCGCGCCGTTGGACGGGGCCGCGATCGCCGTGCCCGCGCCCACCGCCGCCGGCAGCACCGACTCGGCGCCGCCCCGGGTCACCAGCGCGTCGTACACCAGCGTGAACGACTCGTCGATGCGCGCGTGCACCTGAACCGACGCGCCCCCGGGATGCCGGGTCAGCGTTGTCACCAACCGGGAGCCCTCCCCCGGCTTGGCCCGCTCCTCCGCGGCCGTCAGCTGCGCGCCCGGAAGGACTTCCGCAGCAGCGGCTTTCACCAGCGCCGCCAGGTCCGTCAACCCCTTGGGCGCGTACTCCCAGACGTGGCGGCCGTCCGGCAGCGCGACGTGGTTGCCGGGCATGAGCACCGAGCCGCTACTGGTGGCGACGTGCACGTCCAGCCAGTGCTCCTTGCGCTTGAACCGGGTCGGCGGAATGTTCGCGTAGTCGCGGGGCCCCGTCGCGCGGGTGAACAGCGTTCGGGGATCCAGGTCATGCCCATAGACGTACAGCTGCGCCAGGGTCGAGACGATCGACTCGACCTCGTCCTGCTTGCGCGCCAGGGTCGGGATCAACTGGGCGTCGTGCAGGCCGGCGTCCGCCGTCGTCAGGCCCACCTGCATCAGCGCGACGGGGTTGGGCGCCAGCTCCAGGAACGTGGTGTGCCCGCTGTCGACGGCGTTGCGGATCCCGTGGGTGAAGTAGACGCTGTGGCGCAGCCCCTTCTTCCAGTAGTCGACGTCGTGGATGGGCTCGGCGCCGGGCTTGATGTAGCTGCCCTCGTGCACGGTCGAGAAGATGCCGCACGTCGGGCTCATCGGCTTGATGCCCTGCAGTTCCGCGGCGAGCTCGCCCAGCAGCGGGTCCATCTGCGAGGTGTGGCTGGCGCCCTTGGTCTGGAACTTGCGGGCGAACTTGCCCTCGGATTCCGCGCGGGCGATGATCGCGTCCACCTGCTCGGGCGGGCCGCCGATGACCGTCTGCGTGGGCGCGGCGTAGACGCACACCTCGAGGTCGGGGAAGTCGGAGAACACCGTCTTGATCTCCTCGGCGGAGTATTCCACCAGCGCCATCAGCCGGATGTACTCGCCGAACAGCATCGCCTCGCCCTCGCCCATCAGATGGGAGCGGGAGCAGATGGCCCGGGTGGCGTCGCGCAGCGACAGGCCGCCGGCGAAGTAGGCCGACGCGGCCTCGCCCAGCGACTGTCCGACCACCGCGGCGGGCTTGGCGCCGTGATGCTTGAGCAGCTCGCCCAGCGCGATCTGGATCGCGAAGATGGTGACCTGGGTGGTCTCGATGCCGTAGTCCTGCGAGTCATCGAGGATCAGCTCGAGCACCGAGTAGCCCAGCTCGTCCTGGACCAGCGCGTCGACCTTTTCGATCCACTGCGCGAAGACGTCGTTGCGCAGATACAGGCTCTTGCCCATCTTGCGGTGCTGCGCACCGAAACCGGCCAGCACCCACACCGGGCCGTTACTCACCGGCCCGTCGACGCTGAACACGTTCGGCCGCTGCTTGCCCTCGGCGATCGCGCGCAGGCCCTTGATGGCCTCCTCGTGGTCGTGCGCCAGCACCACCGCGCGCGAGCGACCATGGTTGCGGCGAGACAGCGACCGCCCGATCGATTCCAGCGACGACGCCTGGCCCTCGGGGCTTTCCATCCAGTCCGCGAGCTCGGTGGCCGCGGCCTTCTTCCGCGAGGTCAGGAACGCCGAGACGACAAGCGGAATAACCGGTGGCGGAAGCTCTTGCGCCGCAAGCTCTTCCAGCGCGGCCTCCTTGAGGCTCAGCGCCTCTTCGGTGATTTCCGGGAGGTCGGGCTCTTCCTCCTCGGCCGCCGCGGAGGCGTCGGGGATGATGTTGCCGAAGTCGTCGAACCGCAGCGAGTGCGCCTCGAACGTAGGCGTTTCGGCCGCTTCGGTGGCCTCGGGCCGGGGCTCCGGCTCCTTTTCGACGACGTCGCGGGGCAGGACCTCGCGGACCACCACGTGCGCGTTGGCGCCGCCGAAGCCGAAGCTGGACACCCCGGCCAGCGCGTAGCCGCCGTAGCGCGGCCAGTCGGTGGCCTGGTCGACGAACTTCAGGTGCATCGCGTCCCAGTCGATGTACGGGCTGGGGCCCGCGAAGTTGAGCGACGGCGGCAACTTGTCGTGCTGCAGCGCCAGCACCACCTTGGCCATGCTGGCCGCGCCGGCGGCCGACTCCATGTGCCCCACATTGGTTTTCACCGCGCCCAACAGCGCCGGACGGTCGGCCGGACGGCCCCTGCCGACGACCCGGCCCAGCGCCTCGGCCTCGATCGGGTCACCGAGGACGGTGCCGGTGCCGTGCGCCTCGATGTAGTCGACGTTGCGCGGATCGATGCCGGCGTCCTTGTAGGCCCGGCGCAGCACGTCGGCCTGCGCGTCCTGGTTCGGCGCGATCAGGCCGTTGGACCGGCCGTCGTGGTTGACCGCGGTGCCGGCGATCACGGCCAGGATCTGGTCGCCGTCGCGGCGCGCGTCGTCGACCCGCTTGAGCACCAGCATGCCGGCGCCCTCCGAGCGGGTGTAGCCGTCGGCGTCGGCGGAGAACGACTTGATCCGGCCGTCGGGGGCCAGCACCGCGCCGATCTCGTCGAAGCCCAGCGTCACCGCGGGCGTGATCAGCGCGTTGACGCCGCCGGCCACCGCAACGTCGGCCTCGCCGTTGCGCAGGGCCTGCACGGCCTGGTGGATCGCCACCAGCGAGCTCGAGCACGCGGTGTCCACCGCGACCGAGGGCCCGCGGAAGTCGTAGAAGTAGGACACCCGGTTCGCGATGATCGACGGCGAGTTGCCGGTGATCGCATACGGGTGCGCGACGGTCGGGTCGGAGATGGCCAAGAAGCCGTAGTCATGGTTGGAGACGCCGACGTACACGCCGACCGCCTCGCCGCGCAGGCTCGACGCCGGGATGCGCGCGTGCTCGAGCGCCTCCCAGGTCAGCTCCAGCGCCATCCGCTGCTGCGGGTCGATGTTGTCGGCCTCGGTCTTGGCGATCGCGAAGAACTCGGAGTCGAAGCCCTTGATGTCCTTCAGGTAGCCGCCGCGGGTGCGGGCCTTGGCGACCCGCTCGGCCAGCCGCGGCTCCTCCAGAAATTCCTCCCAGCGGCCCTCGGGCAGGTCGGTGATGGCGTCGCGGCCCTCGATCAGCGCCTGCCAGGTCTCGTCGGGGCTGTTCATGTCGCCGGGCAGCCGGGTGGACAGACCCACGATCGCGATGTCGACGCGCTCCGCGGGCCCCTTGCGCGACCAGTCGACGATGTCGACGTCGTCGTCGGGCCGCTCGGGTTCGCCCTCGATGATCCGGGTGGCCAGCGACTCGATGGTCGGGTGCTGGAACGCCACCGCGACCGACAGCGTGACGCCGGTCATGTCCTCGATGTCGGCGGCCATCGCCACGGCGTCGCGCGACGACAGGCCCAGCTCGACCATCGGCACCGACTCGTCGATCGAGTCGGGCGACTGCCCGGTGGCCTTGGCCACGTAGTTGCGCAGCCACTGGCGCATCTCGGGGACCGTCATGTCGGTCTTCTTGGCGGGCAGATTCTCCTGCGTGTCCTGGGGTTCGTCGTCCGCGTTGAAATCGTCTATGTCAGCCATGGTTCCTGGTTCAGTCGTTAGCGCCGGCGAAGGCGGTCGGGGAACCGATGCCGCTGCGCAGGCTTCCGTCGAGGTAGGCGGCGCGGCAGGCGCGGCGCCCGATCTTGCCGCTGGAGGTACGCGGGATGGTGCCGGCCTGCACCAGCAGCAGGTCGCGCACCGTGACCCCGTGCCGCACGGCGATGGCAGCCCGGATGTCGTCGGCGATGGGCTGGTAGTCGAGCTTGTGCGTGCCGGCGGCGCGTTCGGCCACGATCACCAGCTGCTCCGAGCCGTCCTCGGCGTCGTACTTGAGGCCGGCGTGCGGGTTGTCGAACACCTCCTGGGGCAGCTGGTTTGCCGGGACGGAGAAGGCGGCCACGTAGCCGGTCCGCAGCGCCCGGCTGGCTTCCTGCGCGGAGTACTCGAGGTCCTGCGGGTAGTGGTTGCGGCCATCAATGATGACCAGGTCCTTGATGCGGCCGACGATATAGAGGTGGCCGTCGTGGTAGGTGCCGTAGTCGCCGGTGCGTACCCACAACCCGTCGTCGGGGGCGCCCTCGGCGTGTGACTCGCTGATCCGGGACTTCAGGATGTTGCGGAATGTCTGGTTGGTCTCTGCCTCCTTGCCCCAGTAGCCGATCCCCAGGTTGTTGCCGTGCAGCCAGATCTCGCCGACCTGCCCGTCGGCCAGCTCGGTGGCCGTGTCGGGGTCGACGATCACCGCCCACTCGTCGACGCCGATGACGCCCGCGGACACCTGGGCGACGGCGTTCGGCGCGTCGGCGGGGACCTCCACGAAGCGCTGGTTGTTCATCTCGCCACGGTCGACGTAGATGACCCGGGGCGCCTCGTCCATCGGGGTGGTGGAGACGAACAGCGTGGCCTCGGCCAGGCCGTAGGACGGCTTGATGGCGGTCTCGCGCAGGCCGTAGGGCGCGAACGCGTCGTAGAACTTGCGCATCGACGCCGGCGACACCGGCTCGCTGCCGTTCAGGATCGCTTTCACGTTGCTCAGGTCCAGCGGCGGTTCCCCGTCCTTGGGCACGCCGCGCAGCGCGGCGTGCTCGAACGCGAAGTTCGGCGCGACGGTGATGACCTCGCAGTCCGGGTCGTCGTCGGGCTTGCGTGCCATCTCGCGGATCCAGCGGCCGGGCCGGCGCACGAACGCGGCCGGGGTCATGAAGGTGAAGTTGTGGCCGATCACCGGCGACAGCAGCGCCGTGATCAGGCCCATGTCGTGGAAGAACGGCAGCCAGGACAGCCCGCGGTCCGCCTCCTTGCCTTCGAGCCCGTTGAGCACCTGCAACACATTGGTGGGCAGGTTCAGGTGGGTGATCTCCACGCCGGTGGGGGTGCGGGTGGAGCCCGAGGTGTACTGCAGGTAGGCGATGGTGTTCTCGTCGGCCTCGGGCTCCTGCCAGGTGGAGGCGACCTCGTCGGGCACCGCGTCGACGGCGATGACACGGGGCCGTTCCTTGGCCGCGCGGGCGCGGATGAACTTGCGGACGCCTTCGGCGGCCTCCGTGGTGGTCAGGATCGTCGACGGCGTGCAGTCGTCCAGCACGGCGTGCAGCCGGCCGACGTGACCGGGCTCGCTCGGGTCGAACAGCGGCACGGCGATCCTGCCGGCATACAGCGCCCCGAAGAACGCGATCAGGTAGTGGAGGTTCTGCGGGCACAGGATGGCGATGCGGTCGCCGGGTTGGGTGACCTGTTGCAGGCGGGCGCCGACGGCGCGGTTGCGGGCGCTGAACTCGGCCCACGAAATGTC
The DNA here is from genome assembly GCF_001667015.1 of Mycobacterium sp. E3198. Classification (GTDB taxonomy): domain Bacteria; phylum Actinomycetota; class Actinomycetes; order Mycobacteriales; family Mycobacteriaceae; genus Mycobacterium. The sequence continues at coordinate 54,374 of NZ_LZIS01000099.1, forward strand.
GCGGTATTCACCGTCGCGCTCGGTGGAGAAGTCGATGAATCGGTAGGCCAGCTTGCCACCGCGAACCTTCGCCCATTTTTCAACGTGACGAACCAGGTTCGTGTTGTCCGGGAACCTGATTTTTCCATTCACGATGAACGGGTTGTGGTACGCCATGCCGCCCTCTCCTGTCACAACCTGTGTCGGTCGGCGTGGCCGACCGCTTCGGTGCCGGCTGCGCCGACGGGTCCTCTATACACGAGCCGGCTTTGAACGGCCTGCGGTCGGGAGCGCCGGGCCTTGCGGCCGCAACGAAGCTCTAATTGCTCTTAATTTTCTCTTAATGTTAGGTGCCGCCTCGCGGCAGACCAAATCACAAGGTACCGCCGATCGCGTCACGGATTCGCCTAGGTCGCGGGGGTGTCACCCATGTTTGGGGTGCGGCGCGTTTTCGATCAGCCCGCGGGCCCAATTGAGCGTCCAGTCGGTCGCCGGCGCCCCGTCCAGATTCCAAAAGTCGGTGGTGGCGTACAGGGCGTGGACCGGTTGGCCGGCGCCACCGGCCAGGGTGTTCAGGGTTTCCGGCAGCTTGGCCACGCTGAACGCCTCGTTCGGCGCGGCGCAGATGAGGTCGCCGGGCGCGCAGATCTCGTTTGTCTTGGCGTTCAGCGCGCCGAAACCGCCGGGCCGGGCACCGGTCATGGTCAGGCCGAGGCCCGACAGCACCGGCACCTCGTGCAGGGTGATCTCGGCGCCCTCGCCGGGCGGGTTGGGTCCGATGTCGTTGCCGACCCCGTCCTGGCGGCGACCGTCGGCGATCAACGTCACACCCAGCACCAGGTCGTCGTCGACGGGCCCGCGGCCGTTGCCGATGTCGCTGGCGATGTCGCCGATGATCACCGCGCCCTGCGAGAACCCCATCAGCACGTAGCTGGTCAGCGGGCACTTGTTGTTCATGTCGGTCATCGCCTGCACCGTCGCGCGGGTGCCTTCGGCCCGGCTGTCGTTGTACGACATCTGCGTGTCGCCGCTGAGCGGGTTGCGGAACTGCGCGGTGTAGGGGGTGGTGTACGTCTGCACCCGGGAGGAGGGGAACTGCTGGGAGATGTCCGCGGTCACCTTGTGCAGCAACGCATTCGGGAATTGCGTCGGATTGAGTGGATCGTCCTGGGGGGCCGACTCCCACGTGCCCGGGACGTTGATCAGCTGGACGTCGGGGCACGACGCGTCCTGGGAAGCGGGCCGCGGCTTGTGCGGGTGCGTCGTCGTGGAGGTCGGCGGCAGGATGCCGGGCGGCACCGCGCTGGGCGGCGACTTGGGGCCCCGCAGCAGCATCACCACGGCCACGATGACCAGCAACACGACGCCGGCCACCGCAAGGGCGGCGATCCAGGCGAGGGTCCGGTGGCGTTTGCGCCGCGCGCTCGGGGTCATGTTCTCCTGCCGGCAGAGTCGGTCGATCGCAGCTCGATACCAGGCAAACGGCCGTCCCGCCCGCTGCTGCGCTCCCTACACGGTACCGGCGTTTGGGACTAGCGGATCGCGCCCACGATGTCGCCCGACATGGCCCCCAGCTGCCCCGACCACGAGCCCCAGCCGTTGTCGCCGCCGCCGGGGAAGTCGAAGTGACCGTTGTGTCCGCCGTTGCTGCGGTACTGCTGGTAGAACATCCGGCTGTTGCCCATCGCCTCGGCGGCCTGGCCGATCATGGCGGCGGGATCGCTGGCCGCGTCGGTGGTCGGGCTCCACACCCACACGCGGGTGTTGTTCTGCGCCAGCAGCGCGGCGTGCACCCAGGGGTCATGCCACTTCCACCGGCCCAGCTGCGGGGCGCCCCACATGCCGTTGCCGTCGACGCCGCCGAACTGCTGCAGGCCGGCCAGGATCGAACCGTTCGTGGTGGTGTTGGACGGGTACAGGAACCCCGATAGCGAGCCGGCGAAGCCGTAGCGGTCGGGGTGGAAGCATGCGAGCGCCATCGCGGCGTAGCCGCCCTGGGAGGCGCCGACGGCGGCGTGGCCGCCGGGGGCCAGGCCCTTGTTGGCGGCCAGCCAGTTGGGCAGCTCGCTGGACAGGAAGGTGTCCCACTGCTTGCTGCCGTCGTTCTCCCAGTTGGTGTACATGCTGTAGGCGCCGCCCGCGGGCGCCGCGACCGAAATGCCCTTGCCGGCGAGCGTGTTCATCGCGTTGCCGGCGGTGACCCAGTTGCTGACGTCCGGCGCGGCGTCGAACGCGTCCAGCAGCACGACCATGTGCGGGCCGCCGGCCAGGAAGGCCACCGGGATGTCGCGGCCCATCGCCGCCGACGGAACCATCAGGGTCTCGTAGCCCGCGGCGCGGGCCTTCCCGATGGGACCCGCCATCCCCAACGCCAAGACCACGCCCAACAGCAACGCTGACAGACCCCGCACGACCCTCATGTCCACCCTCCATCGTCTAGTCGCTGTGTGCAGATTAGCCAGCGCCGCAAGCGCCCCGCCCCGGGGGTAGTGAAACAGATCACACCGGCCGCGAACAACTAGCGGCGGGAACCCCGAAAGGTGCCCGCCGCTAGTCGTGTTGCCGTGTATTTAGGTGCCGGTGCCCTGGTTGCCCGCGGCCGCGGCGGTAGCCGGGCCGGCGCCGGGCGTGGCGCCCAACGTGGACTGCAGGTCACCCTTCATCGCGTTGAGCTGCGCGCCCCAGTACGGCCAGTCGTGCGTGCCGTTGGCGTCGAAGTTGAACACCGCGTTGTGGCCACCGGCCTGGTTGTAGGCGTCCTGGAACTTCAGGTTGCTGGTTCGCACGAAGCCCTCGAGGAACTTGGCGGGCAGGTTGTCGCCACCGAGGTCGGACGGCTTGCCGTTACCGCAGTAGATCCAGATGCGGGTGTTGTTGGCGACGAGCTTGCCCACCTGCAGCGACGGGTCGTTGCGCTGCCAGGCCGGGTCGCTCGACGGCCCCCACATGTCGTCCTTCTTGTAACCGCCGGCGTCGCCCATGGCCAGGCCGATCAGCGACGGCCCCATGCCCTGCGACGGGTCCAGCAGCGCCGAGAGCGAGCCGGCGTAGATGAACTGGTTGGGGTGGTAGGCGGCCAGGATCAGCGCGGACGAACCGGCCATCGACAGACCGACGGCGGCGCTGCCGGTCGGCTTCACCTGCTTGTTGGCCTGCAGGTACGCCGGCAGCTCGCTGGTCAGGAAGGTCTCCCACTTGTAGGTGGTGCACCCGGCCTTACCGCACGCCGGCTTGTACCAGTCGGAGTAGAAGCTCGACTGGCCGCCGACCGGCATGACCACGGCGATGCCCGACTGGTTGTACCACTCGAACGCCGGGGTGTTGATGTCCCAGCCGTTGTAGTCGTCCTGCGCGCGCATCCCGTCGAGCAGGTAGAGCGCGGGCGCGTTGGCGCCGCCGCCCTGGAACTGAACCTTGATGTCGCGGCCCATACCGGCCGAGGGAACCTGCAGGTACTCCACCGGCAGACCCGGGCGCGAGAACGCCCCGGCGGTCGCCGAGCCCCCCACGGCACCAATCAGACCCGAGAGCAGGGCCGCGCCAACGGCCCCCACCACGAGTCGTCGTGGCATGCGAGCCACGGCGCCGCGAAACCTGTCGACAAGCGTCATCCTTGCTTCCTCATCCTTCTTTCGGCCTTTCGGCACATTTCTCCGATTGGACGCATCCCCGAGTTGGGTCCGACTGCATACGCGTCGGGCGCAGCAGTGCTCGTGTAGTCAACCACACCTGGGGGCATCCGCTCTCATCGAGCGGCTCGGGCAAACCGCGATTTGGCGCTCCTACCCAACGATTTTGGGGCCAAACAGCGACTCGGAGAATCGCATTTCCGCATGTGCCTAGCCCCGCGTGCGCACTGGTGAGAGCGCAGATGTGAGATTGCTGGCAATGTCCAGGGGACCGCCGGGGAAGCCGAATTCGACACCCGCAGAAAAAAATTTCGGTCCGCCGCCTCTACTCGCGCGGAGGCGGCGGGATTGTCTCCGGCACCGGCAGCCCACACCGCGCGAGTTCGTAGCGCGGAACACGATCGATCCGGTACGTGGTGAACTCGAAGGAGTGCACGACGTTGGACACGAAGCGGTGCAAGGTCATTGGCGCGCGCACCGAGCTGAGCACCGCCTGGGTCTCGGGACATTTCAGGGCGGCCACCGCCTGAGCGACCCAGTTGGGGTCCAAATAGCCCGGGATTCCGGGAGGTAACTTCACCCACGGACCGTCGGCGATCACCCAGTCCGGGAACAGGTTCTTGTCGTGCCCGATCCGGCCGTGCTTCAGCCGCTCGGTGTGTTGTGCGAGCGGGTTTGCCAGACCGATCTGGTCGATCACCCGGACGTCGAGCCCCACGTTCATGCCGAGCATGCCCAGGTTGGTGAAAAACACCGCGTGCTGGGGCTTTTGCGGCGCCTTGGCGTCCCCGGGCGCGGGCTGGGCCATCGGCACCAGGTCCCACTGGATGTAGTTGCCGGACGGCAGCAACAAGGCCCCGTCCGGGGTGTTGTCGAGGGCCGTCAGAACGGCCGCCATCCGCGGGTAGTCCAGGTAGTCCGCGGCGGTCAGCGGGTGGGCGTGCCCGGTTGCCTGCGCGTAGAAGCGCCGCTCGTCGACGATGCCCGAGTAGGTGACGTGGGTGGCGTCGTCGCCCATCCCGGGGGAGTTTGCTGCCCACAACGACCAGCCGGCGATGCCGAGCCACAGCGCGGCCGCGGCGCCGGCCACCCAATTGCCCGTCTCCCTCGAATAATCCGCGCCGTCCGGGATCGTCACCGGAATGACTGCCACCGGTGCCAGCAAACAAAAGAGCGGCGCAAGCAATACCCTCGCGTGCATGAAATCGCCGCCCTGCCGGATCCAGTAGATGCCCTGCAGCAGGCCGCTGACGACGACGAACGCGACGACCGCCGGTGGGCTCTGAACCGCCCGCGCCACGCGGCCGTAGTCGGGCGCGAGCACGGGGCGAAGGAACGACGGGCGGCGACGGGCGACCACCAGCAGCGCGCCGAGCGCCACCAGCAGCACCACCGGCACCCACACCGCATAGGGCGCGTTGAAGTTCGAGAGATAGATCATCCCCTGCGACCACTTGTCGCCGGCCGCGTCCTTGGCCAGGGCCGTCCCGGGGACCAGCAGCCCGTAGTAGCCCATCCGGAAGATCTCGTAGGCCACGGGGAGCAAGCCGCCCGCCACCACGACCAGCACGCGGCGGCGCCAGTTGCGCGCGGCGATGAGCATCATGATCAGCGCCAGCCCGCCCATCAACGCCAGGTCGGGCCGGACGAGAACGCTGAACCCCGCGACGAAGGCCAGCGCTCCGAGGAACGCCGGGCCGGCCGGACGTGCCCGCACCGGCTGCGCCCAGCACACCATCATCCACCACAGCAGCCCGAGGTAGGCCAGCGTCAAGCCGCTCTCCAGGCCGGAGGTGGCAAAGTCACGCGCCGGTGGCAGCGCGATATAGGCCAGGGCCCCGGCCGGCAGCATGATCGCCCTACGGCCCCGCAGGCTGGGCGCGTACAAGCGGCCGGCGCCCAGCATCAACAAGGCCACGCCCAGCACCGACAGGGTCAGGGCCAGGGCCAGCGCCACGTACTCCATGCGCACCGGGCCGCCGACCCAGCTGCCCAGATACATCAGGTACGTCCATGCGGTGGAGGTGTTCGCCTCGACCCGCTCGCCGGCGTTGAAGACCGGACCATTGCCGGCCAGCAAATTGCGCACGGTGCGCAGCACGATGAGCCCGTCGTCGGCGATCCAGCGACGCTGCCAGGCGCCCCACGCGAACAGGACGGCAACCACCACCACGCTGATCCACAGGCTGACCCGCACCATGGTGACGTAGGGGAACAGCGGCCGGCCGGCCCGCCTGAGCACCGGCCAGCTAGCCGAAGGCAACGGCGGCCCCAACTGTCGCGATCCAGGCCAGCGCCAACAGCTGCAGCACCCGGTCACGCAATGCAATGTCCTCGGGCTCCCCGGCCAGCCCACCGTCGACGTCGACCGCGTAGCGCAGGATCGCGATCGTGAACGGGACCATCGACACCGAGAACCAGCCCGCCGTGCCGTGGTCGCGCTCGAACGCCCACAGCCCGTAGCACATCACCACCGCGGTGGCCGACATCGTCCAGACGAACCGCAGATAGGTGCCCGTGTAGCTCTCCAGCGCCTTGCGGATCGCCGCGCCGGTGCGCTCGGCCAGCTGCAGCTCCGCGTAGCGCTTGCCGGCCGCCATGAACAGTGACCCGAACGCCATGATCAGCAAGAACCATTGCGACAGCCGGGTATCGGTGGCCGCTCCCCCGGCGATGGCGCGGAGCAAGAACCCCGACGACACGATGCAGATGTCCATCACCGCCTGGTGCTTGAGCCCGAAGCAGTACGCCAGCTGCATGGCGATGTAGACCAGCATGACCACCGCCAGGTTCGGCGTCAGCCACCAGGCCACGCCCACCGACGCCACGGCGAGCACGACGGCCAGCCCGTAGGCAAGCCACTCGGGCACCACGCCGGCGGCGATCGGGCGGAACCGTTTGGTGGGGTGTTCGCGGTCGGCCTCGACGTCGCGGACGTCGTTGATCAGGTATATCGCGGAGGCCGCCAGGCTGAAGACGACGAACGCGACCGCCACCTGGACGCCCAGCTGGCCGTAGTCGTAGCGGTGGCCGCGGCCCGCCGCGCTCAACGGCGCGGCCAGGACCAGTACGTTCTTCACCCATTGCCGCGGGCGGATCGCCTTGACCACCCCGACGATCAGGTTGCCCGGGGGTCCGATCACCACGTCTTCGCTCATTCGGCACACACCTCTCGCGCTCGGCCCGCGATCCCCGCGACGGCGGCACCCAGGGCGACGCCGAACGCGACGTCGCTGGGATAGTGCACGCCCAGCAGTATCCGCGACAGCGCCATCGGCGGTACCAGCACCGCCGGTAGCGGCAGCCCGGTGACCCGGCCCATCAGGATGGCCGCGGCGGTGGTGGAGGTGGCGTGCGCGGAGGGGAAGCTCAGCCGGCTGGGTGTGCCGACGTTGACCGCGACGGCCGGATCATGCGGCCGTTGGCGCCGCACCAACCGCTTGACCACCACCGCGGCGGCGTGCGCGGCGAACGCGCCGGCCCCCACCATCAGCCAATCGCGGCGACGGCTGGGCATCAGCACAGCGCCGAGCATCGCGACGGCCACCCAGCCGATGCTGTGCTCCCCGAAATGCGACAGCCCCCGCGCCACGGTCAGCACGCCGGGACGGTCGGCCAGTGCCGACTGGACGGCCACCAGCGCGGCCACTTCGCCGCGCGGAGCGGCCGTTTCAGCCATGTTTGGGCTCGTTGTGCGGCGGCAACAACGCCGCTTCCCACTTCTGCTTGCTCGACAGCACGGGCAGCGCCTCCCGGTACACCCGGCGCATCTCGTCGAACCGGCTCAGCAGCCGCCGCTGCCGCCGCAGCGACTTGAGCAGCAGCGAGATCATCTTGCCGCGGTCGCGCTGCCGGTAGACCACGCCGCAACCATCGGCGGTCGTCACGGTCACGCCGTCGACGGTGCACAGCCGGAACCACCGCGCGTCCTGCGTGGGCACGTTGTACTCCGGGCGTAGGTGGGCCCCCGGGTCGGCCTTGGTCATGTTGTGAAAGATCCCGCGCGACAACCGGTATCCAATGGAGACCGGGTTCACCGGCGGCTTCATCGCCTTGCTTCGGTGCATCGGCTCCGGCAGCTCGCTCGCCGCCGGCAGCACGACCGCGTCCGGGTACTCCTTGCGCAGCCGGTGCACTTCCGGCAGCGCCCTCTCCAGGATGGAGAAGATGTGCTCGGGACCGGCCAGGAAGTCGTCGATCGCCTTGTTCTGGATCGCGACCGTCGAGTATTCAAGGCAGGCAAGGTGTTTCAGCGTCGCCTTGAGGTGACTGCGGACCAACCCGGTCACGTCGCCGTCCCAGTGCATCGCCGCGACCACCAGGCGGTTGCGCAGATGGAAGTAGGCCTGCCAGTCGATGGCGTCGTCCTTGTCGCTCCAGGCCATGTGCCAGATCGCCGCGCCGGGCAGCGTGACGGTCGGGTATCCGCGTTCGGCGGCCCGCAGCCCGTAGTCGGCGTCGTCCCATTTGATGAACAGCGGCAGCGGCTGCCCGAGCTCCTCGGCGACCTGCCGCGGGATCATGCACGTCCACCAGCCGTTGTAGTCGACGTCGATGCGGCGGTGCAGCAACTTGCTTCGATCGTTGCTGTCGCTCAACGGATATTCGGCGAAGTCGTGGTCGTACTCGGCGTGCGGCGCGGAGGTCCACATGAAGTTCGACCGGTCCACGATCTCGCCCATGATGTGCAGGTGCGACGGCTCCTGCAGGTTGAGCATCTGACCGCCCACCAGCATCGGGCTCTTGGCGAAGCGGTGCATCGCCAACACCCGCAGAATTGAGTCCGGCTCGATGCGGATGTCGTCATCCATGAACAGGATCTGTTGGCAATCCGTGTTTTTCAGCGCCTCGTACATCACGCGGCTGTAGCCGCCGGAACCGCCGAGGTTGGGCTGGTCGTGGATGGACAGCCGATTGCCCAGCCGGGCGGCCGCGGCGGGGAAGTCGGGGTGGTCGCGCACCTTGCGGACGCCTTGGTCGGGGACGATGACCGCCCCAATCACCTGGTCCACCAACGGATCTGCGGTCAGCGTGCTCAGCGCGTTGACACAGTCCGCGGGGCGGTTGAACGTGGGGATCCCCACGGCGATGTTGGCCGTGCCCGGGGCGGTCTCGGTCGCATACCAGCCGCCGCCGACGAGGGTGACCTTGCTGTCGGTGGTGATGTCGAACCAGATCCAGCCGCCGTCCTCGAACGGCTTGAGCGCCACCTCGATCTCGACCACGACGGGTTGGTCGTCGGCACCGGCGAATTCGCGGCCCTCGACGAAGATGCGGGCCCCGGTGGCCTTGGTCCGGTAGACGTCGACGCGGCCGGACCCGGTCACCTCGACGCGGAGCACCACCGACTGGCAGATCGACCACCGGCGCCAGTAGCTGGCGGGAAACGCGTTGAAGTAGGTGGCGAACGACACCTCGGACTCCGCGCCGATCTGCAGCGAGGTCCGCGAGGTCGCGTGCGCGCGCCGCGCGTTGGTCGTCGACTCCTCGAGGTACAACTTGCGGACGTCGAGCGGTTCACCCGGACGCGGCAAAATGATTCGGGAAAGCAGGCTCACAGCGGTCATCCCCCCGCACCTTCCTCCGCTAGGTCCTTGCCCTCGCGCAGGTGCGGCGCGAGGACGTTGTCGTACATGTTCAGTGCGCTGGCGATCGCCATGTGCATGTCCAGATATTGGTAGGTGCCGAGCCGCCCGCCGAACAGCACCTTCGATGACGCGGTCTCGGACTTGGCTCGGGCCCGGTACGCGGCCACCAGGGCGCGGTCGGCCTCGGTGTTGATCGGGTAGTAGGGCTCGTCGTCGTCCTCGGCGAACCGGGAGTACTCGCGCATGATCACGGTCTTGTCGGTCGGGTAGTCCCGCTCGGTGTGGAAGTGCCGGAACTCGTGGATCCGGGTGAACGGCACCTCGGGATCGTTGTAGTTCATCACCGGGGTGCCCTGAAAATCGCCGATGGGCAGCACTTCCACCTCGAAGTCCAGGGTGCGCCACCCGAGGCGGCCGTCGGCGTAGTCGAAGTAGCGGTCCAGCGGGCCCGTGTACACGACGGGGGCGTCGGGGCTCTCGGCGCGCAGTTGGTCGCGCACGTCGAACCAGTCAGTGTCGAGCCTGACCTCGATGCGGTCGTCGGCGGCCATCCTTTTCAGCCAGGCCGTGTAGCCGTCGACCGGCAGGCCCTCGTAGGTGTCACTGAAGTATCGGTTGTCGAACGTGTAGCGCACCGGCAGCCGGGTGATGTTGGAGGCCGGCAGTTCCTTGGGATCGGTCTGCCACTGCTTGGCGGTGTAGCCCTTGACGAACGCCTCGTAGAGCGGCCGGCCGATCAGCGAGATCGCCTTCTCCTCCAGGTTCTGCGCGTCGGCGGTGTTGATCTCGGCGGCCTGCTCGGCGATGAGCTGCCGCGCTTCGTCCGGGGTGAAGTACCGGCCGAAGAACTGGGACACCAGGCCCAGCCCCATCGGGAACTGGTAGGCCTGGCCGTTGTGCATCGCGAACACGCGGTGGCGGTAGTCGGTGAACTCGGTGAACTGGCGGACGTAGTCCCAGACTCTCTTATTAGAGGTGTGGAACAGGTGCGCGCCGTACTTGTGCACCTCGATGCCGGTCTGGGGCTCGGCCTCGGAGTACGCGTTGCCCCCGATGTGTGGGCGCCGTTCGACCACGAGCACGCGCCTTCCGAGCTGGGAAGCCACGCGCTCGGCGATGGTCAGGCCGAAGAATCCGGAACCGACGACAAAAAGATCGAAACGAGCGGTCATCGGTTGCTTAGGGTATCCGACCGCGCGGGCCTAACCCATTTGGCGAGGCCAGGGAGTCCGGGTTAAGCCGAATGACAACGACTTTGGGGCCCCGCCACCCCGGTCACAGTCGGAGTCGCAATTACCTCACGATTCAATATCGGCACTCTAGTCACAGCAGTCTCACTCGTACCATCGATTCTGTGTGCTTCATGCCGGATAGGACGGGCGGGGCACGCCGACACAACGCAGTTGGAAACAGTTGTCCAGATTTGAGGAGACTTCCGTGCCGAACCGACGCCGACGCAAGCTTTCGACAGCCATGAGCGCGGTCGCCGCCGTGGCAGTGGCGAGTCCTTGCGCATACTTCCTTGTCTACGAATCGACCGCCGACAGCAAGCCGGCCGAGCACCACGAGTTCAAGAAGGCCGCGGTGATGTCCGACCTGCCGGGCGAGCTGATGGGTGCGCTGTCGCAGGGCCTGTCGCAGTTCGGGATCAACCTGCCGCCGGTGCCCGCCTTGAGCGGTACCGGGGCGGGCGCCCCGGGTCTGGCCAGTCCGGGCTTGGGCACCTCGGGCCTCACCAGCCCAGGCCTCACCAGCCCAGGCCTCACCAGCCCAGGCTTGACCAGCCCGGCATTGACCAGCCCCGGTCTCACCAGCCCCGGTCTCACCAGCCCGGGATTGACCAGCCCGGGATTGACCAGCCCCGCCCTGGCGAACCCCGGTTTGCCGCCCACCACACCCGGCATCACCACGCCCGGTGCGGTGCCCACGACGCCGGCCGCCGGGCTCAACCCGGCGCTGACCAGCCCGGCCGGGCTCACGCCGGGCATCGGCAGTCCCACCCTGTCCCCCAGTGAGGTGCCG
>NZ_LZIS01000100.1 GCF_001667015.1 Mycobacterium sp. E3198
CCGCGGCGAACACCAATCCGCGCAGCATCCAGTTCCTCATGAAGGAAAAGCGTAGCGAGTACCGTCAAGGGTCGTGACACATTCCCAGCGTCGAGACAATCTGAAAGCGCAAATCGGAGCCAGCGGGCTGGACGCGATGCTGGTCACGGACCTGATCAACGTGCGCTACCTGTCGGGTTTCACCGGTTCGAACGGCGCGTTGCTGGTTTTCGCCGACGATCGGGGGCCGGTGCTGGCGACCGACGGCCGGTACCGCACGCAGGCGGCGGCGCAGGCGCCCGACCTCGAGGTCGCGATCGAGCGGGCCGTCGGGCGGCACCTGGTCGGCCGGGCCGCCGACGCCGGCGTCGGCAAGCTGGGCTTCGAGAGCAACGTGGTCACCGTCGACGGTTTCGACGCGCTGCGGGGAGAGCTCGAGGACCGCAAGGCGGCCACCGAGCTGGTGCGGGCCGCCGGCACCGTCGAGGCGCTGCGCGAGGTCAAGGACGCCGGCGAGGTGGCGCTGCTGCGGCTGGCCTGCGAGGCCGCCGACGCGGCGCTGGCCGACCTGGTCGAGCGTGGCGGCCTGCGACCCGGCCGGACGGAGCGCGAGGTGAGCCGCGAGCTGGAGTCGCTGATGCTCGACCACGGCGCGGACGCGATCTCGTTCGACACCATCGTGGCCGCGGGTCCGAATTCGGCGATCCCGCACCACCGCCCGACCGACGCGGTGCTCGCCGCCGGGGATTTCGTCAAGATCGACTTCGGTGCCCTGGTCGCCGGCTACCACTCCGACATGACCCGGACGTTCATCCTCGGCAAGGCCGCCGACTGGCAGCTGGAGATCTATCAACTGGTCGCCGACGCGCAGCGGGCCGGCCGGGAGGCGCTGAAGCCGGGAGCCGACCTGCGCGACGTGGACGGCGCGGCGCGGCGGCCGATCGCCGACGCCGGCTACGGGGACAACTTCGGCCACGGTTTGGGCCACGGCGTGGGCCTGCAGATCCACGAAGCGCCGGGGATCGGCGCCACGTCCGCCGGTACACTGCTTGCGGGCTCCGTGGTGACCGTGGAGCCCGGCGTCTATCTACCCGGCCGCGGTGGTGTCCGCATCGAGGACACTCTCGTCGTTGCCGACGGGACGTCGCACAGCGCCGGGGATACCCCGGAACTACTGACCCGGTTCCCCAAAGAACTGGCAATCCTTTAGGAGATACACCGATCGTGGCTTCGACTGCCGACTTCAAGAATGGGCTCGTCCTGGTGATCGACGGCCAGCTGTGGCAGATCGTCGAGTTTCAGCACGTCAAACCCGGCAAGGGCCCGGCCTTCGTGCGCACCAAGCTGAAGAACGTGCTGTCCGGCAAGGTGGTCGACAAGACGTACAACGCCGGCGTGAAGGTGGACACGGCGACCGTGGACCGGCGCGACACCACCTACCTGTACCGCGACGGTTCGGACTTCGTGTTCATGGACAGCCAGGACTACGAGCAGCACCACCTGCCGGAGTCGCTGGTCGGCGACGGCGCCCGCTTCCTGCTGGAGGGCCTGCCGGTGCAGGTGGCCTTCCACAACGGGGCGCCGCTGTACCTCGAGCTGCCGGTGTCCGTCGAGCTGGTGGTCAGCCACACCGAGCCCGGCCTGCAGGGCGACCGGTCCAGCGCGGGCA
>NZ_LZIS01000101.1 GCF_001667015.1 Mycobacterium sp. E3198
TCCGCGCCGAGATCGCTGTCGGCGGAGGTCAGCTGAATCCGGCCCAGGGTCTGATCCCGCAGCCAGGCGGGCGCGGGGATGATCACCGGCGCCGCACCCAACAGGGCGACCGGGTTGACCAGGCGGCGCCGTTCCTCGTCGCACACGGGGCACGACTCGATGTGGCGGGTGATGCGTTTGCGCATCAGCACGCTGAAGCGCCCGTCCCAGCCCGCCAGGATGGTGCCCAGCTCGGCGCACTTGTCGGCGGTGTGCTGCGCGCGGCGCGCCACCAGCAGCGCACCCAACGAACTCTCGATGGTGCCCCGCAGGCGCGACACCATCTTGTTGGCGGTGCCGGGGCTGACCTCCAACGCGTTGGCCAGCTCGGGCCCGTCCAAGCCATGCCGATAGGCCAGTTCCAGCACCATGCGGTCGCGATCGCCGAGCCCACCGGCGGCCTCGGCGATGAGGTTGGCCAGCTCGTTGCGCGCGGCCAGCGTCTCCGGTCCCGCGTCACCCGAGGCCGCCTCGGGGAGTTCGTCCGAGACCTGCTCGCGCCGGCGGTTTTTGATGCAGCGCAGCGCCTCGTTGCGCGCAATGGCATACAACCAGGGGCGCAGCCGGTCGGCCTCACGCAGCTTGGGCAGCTGGGTCGCGGCGACGCAGAAGACGTCCTGCACGCAGTCGGCGGCGGCGTCACGATCGCGCACCATGCCGATGCAGAAGTCGTGCAGGCGGTCGGCGTAACGGTCATAGATCATGGCGAACGCGCGTCGATCGCCCGTCGCGGCCGCGCGGGCCAACTCCGCGTCACTGACGATGTCCCAGTTGGATAGTGCGCTCGTCACGTCGCTTTCCCCGCCGATGAGGCGTCGGTGCCCCTCGCAGAACCGGCGCTGCGAATAAGTGTGCGCGCACAGCGGTCAAATAGCACGAGAAATTCCAGCTCCGTGGTGGGCGCGTGGGAGGACAGCAGCGAAACCAGCCTCATCCAGGCCCGGGCCCTCATTTGCAGACTCCCTGCACGAGGTGGTGCGGCGGCAGGCACAACGACGGCGGTGGCGGGGGCGGCGGCAGCTTCGGGGGCGACGGCAGCGGCGGCAGCTTCGGCGGCGACGGCAACGGAGGCAGCGAAGGCGGGGGCGGTAGCTGCGGCGGCGGCACCGGTACCGGGACCCAGACGGCGGGCGGCGGCGGGACGTTCACCACGACGACCGGGCCGTGCGGGGCGGCGGCCGGCGGCGTCCCCGGGTCGGCCGGAGGCGCGGGGTTGTCGGGCGGCGGAGGGACCGGCGCGGCGGGCGCCGGGCCTTGCGGCGCGGGCTCGGGCAACGCGACCACGGGGGCCGGCCCGTTGTCGGGCGGGGGTGCCACCGGGGCCGCGACCGCGGCGGCCGGAACCGGGGCCAGCGGCGCGAAAGTGGAAGCGGCGGCCGGGGCTGCAGCGGAACCCGGCGCCACGGTCACGGCCTGCGGTTGAGGCGAGCCGGAGAAAAGGACGATGCCGAGTGCGGTGCCGGCGCCGATCGCGCCAGTGAGGCCCGCGGCCAGAAGCACCTTGTCGATCGACTTGCGCGGGGCCGCCGGCGTGGGGTGATAGTCGTGCGGAAGGTTCGCGGGCCCATCTTTCGGATCACCGAGCGGGCTTGAGGCCCAGGCGTACGCGGCGGTGGGGTCCTCGCCGCGCGGGGCCAGGGCCGTCCGGTCCATGTCGTGCGGGCTGTTCATCGGGTGCTCCTTTGGCGCTGGTCGCGGCCCCGGCTGGGTCGCTGTTACAGGTACGAGGACCGAGCGGCTCTGGATCGGACATTTTTTGGAAGCCTTTTTGGCGGCATGGTTAGGTTGGCGCGCGCCGCTTGTCAGGTCTTCGCGAAGTTCTTGCGAGTTTCTTGCGGTCGCTTTCACGAATCCGCATGTGATCGATGGCGCCGCCGCCCATGTGCCGACGGCAGCTGGTCGTTCAGCGCGCACCCGCACTCGGCGGGACCTGCCACGGACGTGGCGGCGTGCGCCGGCGCCTGTAGAGGTTCGCCCAACGTGCAATCACTGCGAAAATCCAGCGGCTTTTTCGCAATACGTTCACGCTCGGCGCAATGGCAGCTTCCCGATCAGCCGGCGACGGTCAGCCAGATCAGCACCACGTTGAGCAGGCTGACCGTCACGGCGACAGCCCAGCCGATCACGGTGGTGACGGGATGGTTGGCGTCGCCGCCCATCAGGTCGCGGTTGCTGGTCAGCCTGACCAGGGGAAGGACCGCGAACGGGATGCCAAAGGACAGCACGACCTGGGACAACACCAGCGCGCGGGTCGGGTCGAAACCGAGCGCCAGGATCGCCACCGCGGGGCACAGCGTGAGCAGCCGGCGCACCAGCATGGGGATCGACCGGTGGAGCAGCCCCTGCATGATCATGGCGCCGGCGTAGGCCCCCACCGACGACGACGCCAGGCCGGAGGCCAGCAGCCCGACCGCGAACAACACGGCAATCAGCGGCCCCAAGGTGTTGTGGACCGCGGTGTAGGCGCCCTCGATGGATGCGGTTTCGTGGTGGCCCTGCAGGTTGATCGCGGCGACCAGCAGCATGGCCGCATTCACCGTGCCGGCTACGGCCATCGCCAGCACGACGTCGACGCGGGTGACGCGCAGCAGCCAGTGCCGGTCGCGGCCGACCTCGGGATGCCCGTGCCGATCCAGGACGAGTCCCGAGTGCAGGTACACGGCGTGCGGCATCACGGTGGCGCCCAAGATGGCGGCGGCCAGCAGCACGCTTTCGCTGCCGCGGAAGCGCGGCACCAGTCCGCCGAGCACGGCGTCCGGCGGCGGGGTCGAGACGAAGAAGCTGGCCGCGAAGCCGACGGCGATGACCAGCAGCAAGCCCGTAATCACCCGCTCGAAAAGAATCTGGCCGCGCCGGTCCCTGATCGCCAGCAGCAGCAACGAGATCACTCCGGTGATGATCCCGCCGAGCGGCAGCGGCAGGCCGAACAGGATGCGCAGGGCGATTGCCCCGCCGATCACTTCGGCGACATCGGTTGCCATGGCAGTGATTTCGGCCTGGCCCCAAAAGGTGAGGCGCACGGGGCGGCTCATCCCCCTGCCGATGGCCGCGGGCAGCGACCGTCCGGTCACCAGTCCGAGTTTCGCGGAGAGGTACTGCACCAGGCCCGCCACCACGTTGGCGGCGACGATGACCCAGAGCAGCAGGTAACCGAACTGGGTGCCGGCGCTGACGTTGGCGGCGACGTTGCCAGGATCGACGTAGGCGATCGCGGCGACGAACGCCGGCCCGAGCAGGTACCAGCTCGATCTGAGCGATGCCTGGGTGCCTTCCGCCAACCTGCCGACCCTCGATCCACGTCCCCGAATAAAAAAGTGAGGTTATCCGAACAGGCCGCCCGCAGGCCATTCGCGGGTCACGTGGACGTGCTGATCGTCACCCCGGGACGTAGAGGCCCCGCCCCGTGACCAGGGGCAGGTCGAGGGTCGTCACGATGCCCGGCGGGGCGGCCACCACGGCGGGAATCGCGTTGACGACCCGCATCGCGGTGGCGACCAACCCGGCGTGATTGTGGTCGCCCAGGCGGCTGCTCAGGCAGACATCCATGGCGTACGACGGTTCGCCGGTGATTTCGATGCGATAGGAGCCGCCGGGCTGGGCGGGCTGCGGCCACTCGGGACACAGATCTTCGCGCAACCGGGTGACGTGTTCCAGGACCACGACGGGATCGCCGTTGACCATCCCGAACACCTCGAACCGCAGCGCCGCGGCGGTGCCCTTGGCGATGTGACCCGACGCGATGTCGAAGTCCTCAGGCGCGGGCACGCGCACGTACTCCTCGGCGACGTTGTCGAGCTCGATGCCCAGGCCGGCAGCCAATTGCCGCACCACCGACCCCCACGCGAGGCTCAGGACGCCGGTCTGCAGCAGCATCGGGATCTCGTCGAGCGGCTTGCCGAACCCCATCACGTCGAACATGACGACGGCGCTGTCGTAGGTGGCGTAGTCGACGATCTCCATGCACCGGACCTGCTGAATGTTCTGACAGGTACCGGCCAACGCCAGCGGCAGCAGGTCGTTGGCGAATCCCGGGTCGATGCCGTTGACGTATACGCTCGAATTGCCTTCGCGCGCGGCATCTTCCAGCGGGGAGATGAGCTCTTCGGGGATCACGTTCCACGGGTATTGAAGAAAGACGGGCCCGCTGCCGACGATGTTGATCCCGGCGGCCAGGACGCGCCGGTAATCCTCCAGGGCCTCGGGCAGGCGGTTGTCGGCCAGCGCGTTGTAGACGGCGCACCGGGGGCCGGTGGCCAGCACGGCGTCCAGGTCGGTGCTGGCGATCACCCCGGTCGACTCCGGCAGCCCGGCCAGCTCCGCCGCGTCCTTGCCCGCCTTGGCGTCCGAGGACACCCACACGCCGGTGAGCTCGAACTCCGGGTTGGTGATGAGCGCTTTGAGCGCGTGGACGCCGACATTGCCGGTGCCCAACTGAACGACGGGGATGGCCATGGCGCGCTCCTTCAGCGGTCGGGGTTCACAGGTCCGGGACGGGGATGTCGAGGTTGGGATAGGTGAGACCGCCGTCGACCTCCAGCGTCTTGCCGGTCAGAAAGCTGCCGGCCGGCGACGCCAAATACACTGCGGCGGCGGCGATGTCGACGGGATCGCCGAGGCGTCGCATCGGGGTCACCTTCTCCATCGGCGCGCGCAGCTCCTCGTTGGAGGCCACCACGTCCAGCGCCGACGTCAGGATCGAACCCGGCGCGATGGCGTTGACCCGGATGCGCGGGCACAGGTCCAGCGCGGCGAGCCGGGTGTAGTGCGACAGCGCTGCCTTGGCGGTGCCGTAGGCGGCGAACCCCCGCCCGGCCAGCCGGCCCATGGTGGAGGTGATGTTGATGATGCTTCCCCCGCCCGAGTGCTCCAGCATCAACGGCACCGCCGCGACGGTGAGCGCGTGGGCGGTGGCCACGTTGAAGGTGAACGCTTCCTTGAGGTCTTTGGTCGAGGTGGTCAGCAGGGTGTTGGGCATCGTCCCGCCGACATTGTTGACGACGATGTCTAGTTTTCCGAACGCCTCCACGGCCTGACCGGCCAGCTCCGCGGTGGCCTCCGGGTGGGCCAGGTCGGCGGCGACGGCGTGGGCGCGGCGGCCGGTGGCGCGGACCTCTTCGGCGACGGCGTCTAGTTGAGATTGGGTGCGCGACGCGATCAGCACATCCGCGCCTGCCTCGGCGAAAGCCAGCGCGATGGCCGCACCAAGGCCGCGCCCGCCACCCGTGATGACAGCGACTTTGTCGTCCAGACGGAACCTGTCAAGGATCATTGCGGCCTCTCTGTTCGAATCGTCGGCGACACGGTAGCAAACCCCGCCGACTCCCATGACGGCATTTCTGAAACAGGTTCTAGTTTGTCACAACGGCGTCCTGATGCAATGGTCCCGACGGGGGGAATTGTGCCCTCGTTTACCGGGTCACGAATGCCGGTCAGAATTCTCCGAACGTTAACCTTGTTACTGTTAGCTACATGGCTGCGTGTGAAGGCTGGTTGCCGAGCCGCGGCCTCCCGGCGGCGGCGACGTTTCATCCCTACTGTTAAGGAAGAGAATTGAAACTGAACCGATTTGGTGCCGCGCTGGGTGTGCTGGCTAGCGCCGCGCTGCTGGTATCCGCGTGTGGCAACGACAACAACAATGCGAGCGGCGGAGCCTCGACGGGCGGCTCGGGCGCACCGGCGGGCAACGTGAGTTGCGGGGGGAAGAAGACGCTGAAGGCCAGCGGCTCCACGGCCCAGGCCAACGCGATGACCCGGTTCGTCAATGCGTTCGAACAGGCCTGCCCCGGTCAGACGCTGAACTACACGGCCAACGGTTCCGGTGCCGGAATCAGCGAATTCAACGGCAACCAAACCGATTTCGGCGGGTCCGACTCGCCGTTGGCCCCCAACGAGTACACCGCGGCGCAGCAGCGCTGCGGCTCGCCGGCGTGGAACCTGCCGGTGGTGTTCGGCCCGATCGCGATCACCTACAACGTCAAGGGCGTCAGCTCGCTGAACCTGGACGGCCCGACCGCGGCGAAGATCTTCAACGGCGCCGTCACCACCTGGAACGACCCGGCGATCGCGAACCTCAACGGCGGTACCACCCTGCCGGCCGAGCCGATTCACGTCGTCTTCCGTAACGACCAGTCCGGGACCACGGACAACTTCCAGCACTACCTCGATGCCGCCTCCAACGGCGCGTGGGGCAAGGGCGCGGGCAAGACGTTCAACGGCGGCGTCGGTGAGGGCGCCAAGGGCAACGACGGCACCTCGGCGGCGATCAAGGCCACCGAGGGTTCGATCACCTACAACGAGTGGTCGTTCGCCAAGGCACAGAACCTGAACATGGCCAAGGTCGTCACCTCGGCCGGCCCCGACGCGGTCGCCATCAGCGCCGACTCCGTCGGCAAGACGATCTCGGGTGCCACCGTCAAAGGCCAGGGCAACGACCTGGTGCTCGACACCAACTCGTTCTACAAGCCGACGCAGCCGGGCTCCTACCCGATCGTGCTGGCGACCTACGAGATCGTCTGCTCGAAGTACCCCGACTCCCAGGTCGGTACGGCGGTGAAGGCGTTCCTGCAGAGCACCATCGGCGCGGGCCAAAACGGCTTGGCGGACAACGGATACATCCCGATTCCGGACTCCTTCAAGTCGAAGTTATCGACCGCGGTCAACGCAATAGCGTGATCCGGGATGTCATGACTCGCGGAGCGATCGCCACCTCCTCGACGGGGGCTCAGCCTGCGCTGAAGGTGACCAATCCGCACAAGGCCCACCGCGGCGACCGACTGTTCAAGTTGGTCGCCGCGGCGGCCGGGTCAACGATCGTCATCGCGATCGCGCTGATCGCGATATTCCTATTGGTTCGCGCCATCCCGGCGTTGCGCGCCAACCACGCGAATTTCTTCACAAGCGCCGAATTCAACACCACCAAGGCCAACCACCTGGCGTTCGGTATCCGCGATTTGTTCATGGTCACGGTGCTCAGTTCGATAAGCGCACTGGTGGTGGCGGTGCCCATCGCGGTCGGAATCGCCGTATTTCTGACCCAATACGCGCCCAAACGGCTCGCACGACCTTTCGGCGCGATGGTTGATCTGCTGGCGGCGGTGCCGTCGATCATCTTCGGGTTGTGGGGCATCTTCGTGCTGGCACCCCAACTCGAACCCGTCGCCGAATTCCTCAACCGCAACCTCGGCTGGTTCTTTTTGTTCAAGAAGGGCAACGTTTCCCTCGCCGGCGGCGGCACCATTTTCACCGCCGGCATTGTGCTGTCGGTGATGATCCTGCCGATCATCACCTCGGTGTCGCGGGAAGTTTTCCGGCAGACCCCACCCATTCAGATGGAAGCGGCGCAGGCTCTGGGCGCCACGAAGTGGGAGGTAGTGCGGATGACCGTGCTGCCGTTCGGCCGCAGCGGCGTCATCGCGGCTTCGATGCTGGGCTTAGGCCGCGCCCTGGGTGAGACCGTGGCGGTACTGATCATCCTGCGGTCGGCCGCCCGGGCCGGCAGCTGGTCGCTGTTCGACGGGGGCTACACGTTCGCTTCCAAGATCGCTTCCGCGGCAGCAGAATTCAGCGAACCGCTGCCCACCGGGGCCTACATCTCCGCCGGGTTTGCGCTGTTCGTGCTGACGTTCATCGTCAACGCGACCGCTCGGGCGATCGCGGGCGGGAAGGTCAACGGATGACGATCGACGCGCTCGACCTGCCGGTCAAACCGGACGTGTTCAGCCCCCTTAGCCTGCGGCGGCGGATCACCAACAACGCCGCGACGACGTTCTTCGTCGCCTCGTTCATCGCGGCCCTGGTGCCGCTGGTTTGGGTGCTGGGGGTGGTGATTGCGCGGGGCTGGTACGCCGTCACCCGGTCGGGCTGGTGGACCCACTCGCTGCACGGCGTGCTGCCGGAGCAGTTTGCCGGCGGCGTCTATCACGCGCTGTACGGGACGGTGGTGCAGGCCGGGGTGGCCGGGCTGCTGTCCGTGCCGCTGGGCCTGATGACGGCGGTGTTCCTGGTGGAATACGGCTCGGGCCGGCTGGTGCGGCTGACGACCTTCATGGTCGACGTGCTCGCCGGCGTGCCCTCGATCGTGGCGGCGCTGTTCGTCTTCAGCCTGTGGATCGCCACCCTGGGCTTCCAGCAGAGCGCCTTCGCCGTGTCCCTGGCCCTGGTGTTGCTGATGTTGCCCGTGGTGGTGCGGTCCACCGAGGAGATGCTCAGGCTGGTCCCCGACGACCTGCGGGAGGCCAGTTACGCGCTGGGCGTTCCCAAATGGAAGACCATCGTGCGGATCGTCATCCCGATCGCGATGCCGGGCATCGTCTCCGGGGTCTTGCTGTCGGTCGCGCGCGTGATCGGCGAAACCGCTCCGGTGCTGGTGCTGGTGGGCTACAGCCGTTCCATCAACCTGGACATGTTCCACGGCAACATGGCCTCCCTGCCGCTGCTGATCTACACCGAACTCACCAACCCGGAGCACGCCGGCTTCCTGCGGATCTGGGGCGCGGCGCTGAGCCTGATCATCATCGTGGCGGTGATCAACCTGCTGGCCGCGGCGTTCCGCTTCGTGTCAACCCGTCGTCGCTGAGGCGCGACTCAAGACCTCGAGGCGGCCTTCTTGGCCGGCGCCTTTTTTGCGGCGCTCTTCTTGGCGGCCGCTTTCTTCGCCGGCGCTTTTTTCGCCGGTGCCTTCTTGGCGGGCGCCTTGCCGTCGCCGGAGCGCGCCTTCACGCTGGCCTCGAGCTTGGCCAGCAGGTCGGAGACGTCCTCGGTCTCGTCCAGTTCCTTGGGTTGGTCCTCGACGGTAAACGCTTCGCCCCCTTCGAGTTTCGCCTCGATCAGCTCCTGCAGCTGCTCCTGGTACGTGTCGTGGTAGCGGTCGGGATTGAAGGCTTCGGCCATCGACTCGACCACCTGGCCGGCCATCTTGAGTTCGGCGGGCTTGATGTCGACCTTCTTGTCCAGCACGGGGAAGTCGGGATCGCGGATCTCGTCGGGCCACAGCAGGGTGTGCACCACCATGACGTCGCGCTTGCCGAAGTCCTTGACGCGCAACGCGGCCAGCCTGGTCTTGTTGCGCAGCGTGAAGTGGACGATGGCCATCCGATCGCTCTCGGCGAGCGTCTTGGCCAGCAGCACATAGGATTTGGATGACTTCGAATCCGGCTCGAGGAAGTAGCTGCGGTCGAACAGCATCGGGTCCACCTCGCTGGCCGGGACGAACTCGAGCACTTCTATTTCGCGGCTGCGTTCTTCGGGCAGTGTCGCAAGGTCGTCGTCGGTGATGATCACCGATTGACCGTCGTCGGACTCGAAGGCCCGGGCGATGTCACGGTATTCGACGACCTCGCCGTCCTTCTCGCAGATGCGCTGGTAGCGGATGCGGCCGTTGTCCTTGGCGTGCACCTGATGGAACTTGATGTCGTGGTCCTCGGTGGCGCTGTACACCTTGACCGGCACGTTCACCAGCCCGAACGCAATCGAACCCTTCCAGATGGAGCGCATGCCCTCAGTATGCCCATACCGTCCCTAGCAAAACAGCGCGGTGGGCCGCGCGGCGGGATATTCGGGCACAGCTAATTTCCCGCCCCGGCGCGGCCCACGGCCAGCGCCGACAACCGGCCGGCGGATTCGAGGGCCGCCGTCAGCGCATCGAGCCCGATCCGGCCCAGGGCGGCTCGCCGGTCGGCCCCCAGAAACCCCCAGAGCGCATCGAGTAGGCCGACCGTGAACGCGTCGCCGGCACCGACGGTGTCCACCACCGCCACCGGCCTGGCGGCCACCCGGACCCGCCCGGCCGAGCAGAAGGCCATCGCGCCCCGGTCACCCATCGTCACGACCACCAGCGCGGGCCCCGCCGCCAGCCACGCCCGGGCGGCCCACTCGGGTTCGTGGTCGGGATCGATCCAGCTCAGGTCCTCGTCGCTGGCCTTGACGATGTCGCTGCGCTCGACGAGGCGGGCGATGCGGTCGCGCGCCACATCCGGGTCGGTGATGAGCGACGGGCGCACGTTGGGGTCGAAACTGAGGGTGGCCGACACGCGGTAGGCGTCGAGCAGCGCCGCGACCGCCAGGCAGCCGGGCTCACGCACCGCGGCGATCGACCCGGTATGCACGAAAAGCGGCGGCGCGACTTCGGGAGTGCCGGACAGCTGCCAGTCCAGGTCGAACGTGTAGTTCGCCGAGCCGTCATCCGCGAGCGTCGCCACCGCGGTCGGCGTCCGGTCGGCCGACGTGCTGCCCGGAACCAGTTGCGCGCCCGAGCTTTTGACGTAGTCGGCGATGCGGCGGCCGCGTTCGTCGTCGCCGATGTGGGTCAAGAAGTCGACATCCCGGCCCAGCCGGGCGAGTCCGACGGCGACGTTGAGTGGGCTTCCGCCGGCGCGCTCGACGTGGTCGACGATGTCGATCAGCGCCTCACCGATCACCAGTCCGCGGGTCATGAACCGGTCGCCTTCAGCAACGACTCCAGGGTCGTCCGCGCCCCGCGGGCGTGCAGCGAGTCCAGTGCCCGGCGGTAGGCCTCGACGAAGCGGGGCTGCCGCGCGAGATCGCCGAACAGGTCCGCGTTCTCGATGAAGGCGGTCGGTTGCAGCCGCTGCGCCCGCGCGGCGGTCACGACAAGCTCCGCCATGTTGTCGACGACCTCGATGGGTTCGCCCCGCTCGTCGACCCCCTCGGCGTAGCGCGCCCAACTTGCGACCGTCGCCGCCGCGAGCCGGATCGGACCCCCGGTGCGCAGGTTGTCGCGGATCACCGGAAGCAGCCATTTCGGGATGCGGTCCGAGGAGTAGGCGCACAACCGGGCCACCGTGTCGCGCACCCCGGGGTTGGCGAAGCGCTCGATGAGTCCGCGGGTGTAGGCCCGCAGGTCGATGCCGGGGACGGCGCGCAGCGTCGGCACGGCCTCGGAATCGAAGTAGGCCAAGAGGAATTCGGCCAGCAGCGGGTCGCGCGCGGCGTCGTGCACCATGCGGTACCCGCACAGCGCCGCGAAGTAGCACAGGCACTGGTGTCCGGCGTTGAGCAGGCGCAGCTTCATCGCCTCGTACGGGGTCACGTCGTCGACCAGCAGCACACCCGCCTCGTCCAGCGGCGGCCTGCCGTCGGCGAAATCGTCCTCGAGCACCCACGCGTCGAACGCCTCGGCCAGCACCGGCCACTCGTCGGTGACCCGGAAGTCGCGCTCCACGGCGGCCACGATCTCCGGCGTGGTGACCGGCGTGATGCGATCCACCATCGAGCACGGGAATCGGGCGTGCTCGGCGACCCAGTCGGCCAGGCCGGGCCGGAGCAACTCGGCGTGCGCGAGGACGGCGCGGCGCGCGACGTCGCCGTTGTGTTCGATGTTGTCGCACGAGAGGATCGTCGGCGCCGCGATGCCGCGGTCCCGACGGCGGGCCATGGCCTCGGCGATCAGGCCGAAAACCGAGGCCGGGTCCCTGATCTGGTAGCCGCCCTCGGTGATGGTCATCGAGACGATGCGGGTCGTGGGTGCGGCCAGCCGCTCGATCGTCGCCGCGGGTTCGTCGGGTGCGTAGTGGTAGTCCACAATCGAGCCGATCACCCGCGCCTCGCGGTGGCCGCCGGGATCCTCCAGCACCAGCGTGTACAGATTGTCCTGGGCACGCAGCACGTCGCGCATCCGGCGGTCGGCCGGCAGCACGCCGATGCCGCAGATGCCCCATTCCCGGGCCATCCCCCGCTCGAGCAGGCTGTCGAGGTAGGCCGCCTGATGGGCGCGGTGAAACCCCCCGACCCCGAAGTGGGCGATGCCGACCGCGACGCCGTCGCGGTCATAGCTCGGTACCGCGATCGGCAGCCGCCCCAGGGTGGCGCTGCTCAGCCGGACCACGGTGTCGACGGTACCGGCGCCCGGGCGCGAACACGTAGGTTGAGACCATGGCTGCAACGGCACCGGCGCGGGTCAAGCTGACCAACGCCGACAAGGTGCTGTATCCGGCGACGGGGACCACCAAAGCCGACGTCTTCGACTACTACACCCGCATCGCCGAGGTGATGCTGCCGCACATCGCGGGGCGCGCGGCCACCCGCAAGCGCTGGCCCAACGGCGTCGAGCAGGAGTCGTTCTTCGAAAAGCAACTGGCGTCCTCGGCGCCGGAGTGGCTGCCGCGGGCCAGCGTCACCCACCGGTCCGGGACGACGACGTATCCGATCATCGACAGCCTCGACGGGCTGGCCTGGATCGCGCAGCAGGCCGCGCTCGAGGTCCACGTGCCGCAGTGGCGGTTCGTCGCCGAATGGACCCGAAGCAAGGCCGAAGAACTCAAGCCCGGACCGGCAACGCGGTTGGTGTTCGACCTCGATCCCGGCGAGGGCGTGACGATGCCCCAGCTGTGCGAGGTGGCCCACGCCGTGCGGGAGCTGATGAGCGATATCGGCCTCACCCTCTACCCGCTCACCAGCGGCAGCAAGGGCCTGCACCTCTATGCGCCGCTGGACAACCCGGTCAGCAGCAAGGGCGCCACGGTGCTGGCCAAACGCGTTGCCCAGCAACTGGAGCAGGCGATGCCCAAGTTGGTCACGTCGACCATGACCAAGAGCCTGCGGGCGGGCAAGGTGTTCCTCGACTGGAGCCAGAACAACGGGTCGAAGACCACCATCGCGCCGTACTCGCTGCGCGGGCGCGAACAACCGACCGTCGCGGCGCCGCGCACGTGGGAGGAGCTCGAAGATCGGGGACTGCGTCACCTGCGCTACGACGAGGTGCTCGACCGCGTGGCGCGCGACGGCGACCTGTTGGCACCGCTGGATGTGGGCGCACCGGTCAGCGACCGGCTCAGCAAGTACCGCAGCATGCGGGACGCGTCGAAGACTCCCGAGCCGGTGCCCGCCTCGAAACCGGTTATCGGTCAGGGCAATACGTTCGTCATCCAGGAACACCACGCCCGCCGGCTGCATTACGATTTCCGGCTGGAGCGCGACGGCGTGCTGGTCTCCTGGGCGGTGCCCAAGAACCTGCCCGAGACGACTTCGGTCAACCACCTCGCGGTGCACACCGAGGATCATCCGCTGGAATACGGCGGGTTCGAGGGAAACATCCCCAAGGGCGAATACGGCGCCGGAAAGGTCGTCATCTGGGATGCCGGCACCTACGAGGCCGAGAAGTTCCTCGACGACGAGGTGATCGTCAACCTGCACGGGAACCGGATCTCGGGGCGCTACGCGCTGATTCAGACCAACGGCGACCAGTGGCTAGCGCACCGGATGAAGGATCAGAAGGTCTTCGACTTCGACTCGCTGGCCCCGATGCTCGCCTCGGAGGGCTCGGTGGCCGCGTGCAAGGCCGGTCAGTGGGCATTCGAAGGCAAGTGGGACGGCTACCGGATCCTGGTGGAGGCCGATCACGGCGCTTTGCGGATCCGGTCCCGGCGCGGCCGCGAGGTCACCAAGGAATATCCCCAATTGCGTTCGCTTGC
Organism: Mycobacterium sp. E3198; assembly: GCF_001667015.1. Lineage (GTDB taxonomy): Bacteria > Actinomycetota > Actinomycetes > Mycobacteriales > Mycobacteriaceae > Mycobacterium. Next base: position 13,467 of record NZ_LZIS01000101.1, read on the forward strand.
GGCCGATCTGGCCGACCATCACGTCGTGCTCGACGGTGAGGCGGTCATCCTGGACGACACCGGGGTGCCCAGCTTCCACGAGATGCAGAACCGGGGCCGCGGCGCCCGCGTCGAGTACTGGGCGTTCGACCTGCTCTACCTGGACGGTCGCTCGCTGCTGCGGGCGCGCTACCAAGACCGGCGCAAGCTCCTGGAAACCCTTGCCGGCGCAGGCAATCTGATCGTTCCTGACTTGCTGCCCGGTGACGGCGCCCAGGCGCTCGAGCACGCACGCAAGCACGGCTGGGAGGGGGTGGTCGCCAAGAAGCGCGACGCCACGTATCAGCCGGGGCGGCGTTCGGCGTCGTGGATCAAGGACAAGAACTGGAACACCCAGGAGGTCGTCATCGGCGGCTGGAAGGCCGGTGAAGGCGGGCGCACCAGCGGCATCGGCTCGCTGCTGATGGGCATTCCGACACAAGGCGGGCTGCGCTTCGCCGGGCGGGTTGGCACCGGCTTCACCGAGCGGGATTTGGCGAAGCTGAAGAAGACACTGGCGCCGCTGCAGACCGACCAGTCGCCCTTTGACCCACCGCTTCCTAGGACCGAGGCGCGCGGGGTGACATACGTTGAGCCGGTCCTGGTCGGCGAGGTGCGCTACAGCGAGTGGACCCCGGATGACCGGCTGCGCCAATCGAGTTGGCGCGGGCTGCGACCGGACAAGAAACCAGGTGAGGTGGTGCGCGAGTGAAGTGGGTGACCTTTCACGGTGACGACGGCGAACGCGTCGGCGTCCTGTCCGGCGCGGACATTTACGCGACGCCGCCTGGGATGACGCTGCTCGAGCTGATCGGGCGCGGCGCCGACGGGCTGCGCGAAGCCGGCGAGGACGCGCTGCGGTCCCCGTCCGCGGTGGCGCGGCTGGACCAGGTGAGGTTGGCGGCGCCGATCCCGCGCCCGCCGTCGATCCGGGACTCGCTGTGCTTTCTGGACCACATGCGCAACTGCCAGGCGGCGCTGGGCGCCGGGCGGGTGCTTGCCGATACCTGGTACCGCATCCCCGCCTTCTATTTCGCCTGCCCGGCGACGGTTTTGGGCCCGTACGACGACGCCCCGATGGCGCCCGGAAGCGCCTGGCAGGATTTCGAATTGGAGATCGCCGCGGTCATCGGCACCGCCGGCGGGGACCTGACCGTCGAGCAAGCCGAGCGCGCCATCATCGGCTACACCATCTTCAACGACTGGTCCGCGCGGGATCTGCAGCAGCTGGAGGGCCAACTCGCGATCGGGCAGGGCAAGGGCAAGGACAGCGGGGTCACGCTGGGCCCGTACCTGGTCACGTCCGACGAGTTGGAACCGCACCGCCGCGACGGCAGGCTCGACCTGCAGGTGACCGCACTGGTCAACGACGCCGTGATCGGTTCGGGGTCGACCGCCCAGATGGACTGGACCTTCGGCGAGGTCATCTCGTACGTCTCGCGGGGTGTGACGCTGATGTCCGGCGACGTCATCGGCTCTGGGACCGTGCCGACCTGCACGCTCGTCGAGCATCTCAATCCCGCTGCGCTGGAATCGTTTCCCGGTTGGCTGCGCGACGGCGACGTCGTCACCCTGCGCGTCGAGGGCCTGGGGGAGACCCGGCAGACCGTGCGCTCCAGTAGCGCGCCGCACCCGCTGCCCGCCCGGCCCAACCCGGACGCCGCGCCGGCCCCGGCGCGGGTCAACCCCGCTCCCGCGAAGGTCCCGTACACCCGCGGCCTGCACGAGGTCGCCGAGCGGGTGTGGGCGTGGACGCTGCCCGACGGGGGCTACGGGTGGAGCAACGCCGGGCTGGTGGCCGGTGACGGCGCGTCGCTGCTCGTGGACACGCTGTTCGACCTGGCGCTGACCCGCGAGATGCTCGACGCGATGACGCCCATCACCGAGGCCGCTCCCATCACCGACGCCTTGATCACCCACTCCAACGGCGACCACACCCACGGCAACCAACTGCTCGACGCGTCGGTGCGCATCCTCGCCGCCCGGGACACCGCCGAGGAGATCGCCCACGGGATGGCGCCCGAGATGCTGGCCATGGTCCAGACCGCCAACCTCGGCCCCGTCGCGACCCCGTACGCGCGGGATCGCTTCGGGCACTTCGACTTCAGCGGCATCACCGTGCGCAACGCCGACCAGACCTTCGACTACGAACTGACGATCGACGTCGGCGGGCGCCGGGTCGATTTCCTGAATCTGGGTCCCGCCCACACGGCCGCGGACTCGGTGGTGCACGTGCCCGACGCGGGGGTGTTGTTCGGCGGTGACCTGCTCTTCATCGGCTGCACCCCGATCGTGTGGGCCGGCCCGATCGCCAACTGGATCAGGGCCTGCGACGTGATGATCGCTCTCGACGCGCCCATCGTGGTGCCCGGCCACGGGCCCGTCTCCGATCCCGACGGGATCCGCGCTGTCCGTGGCTATCTCGCGCACGTCGCCGAACATGCCGAGGCCGCCCACCGCAGGGGGCTGTCGTGGGCCGAGGCCGCGGACACCATCGACCTCGGCGAGTACGCGACCTGGCTGGACGCCGAGCGGGTCGTCGTCAACGTCTACCAGCGCTACCGCGAACTCGACCCCGACACATCGCAATTGGAGGTCATGGCGCTGCTGATGATGCAGGCCGAGTGGCTCGCCAAGCGGTCGGCTGCCTAGATCCGCACCGCCCGCACGAAAGTGATTCTCGCGGCCGCGCCCTGCTGCCCGCGCTCGTCCAGTTGCGGCAGGCCGGCCGCAGCGAACAGGTCGGTGAGCGCGAAGGTGGTCGTGTCCCACCCGTCGTTGCGCAGGTGTGCGGCGACGTCGGTGTGCTCGCCCGGGTAGGTCAGGGCGGCGATGTCCATGTCGAGGCCATGCCGTCGCCAGCCCTCGGCCGTCCGCCGCGCCTGCTCCTGCGACTCCTCCGATCCGTCGTTGAGCGACCCGAAGTCGGCGGCGAATCGACTGCCCTCGGCGGACAGCGGGGTGATCGAGTCCAGCAGGCGGACCTCGGCGTCCGGCGGCAGCCAACCGATGAGCACGCCCTCGGCCAGCCACGCGGTGGGCTGCGCGGGGTCGAAGCCGGCGTCCTGCAGCGCCGCCGGCCAATCCTCGCGGAGATCTATCCCGATCGTGCGGAGTTCGGCCGTCGGGGCCGCGCCGACCGCCGAGAGCGTTGCGGTCTTGAACGCGATCACCTCCGGCTGATCGATCTCATACACCGTCGTCCCGGCCGGCCACGCGAGTCGGTACGGCCGGGCGTCCAGCCCGGACGCCACGATCACGACCTGGCGCACGCCCTCCTTGCCGGCCGCGGCGAAGTAGTCGTCATAGAACCGGGCCCGGGCGGCGAAAGTGTCGACAATGCGGGGGAATCCGACGCCTTCCTCGAGGTCGTCGGCATCGAGCTCGCCGCTGGCCAACTTGGTGAACACGTCCAGCCCGACGGCGCGCACCAGCGGCTCGGCGTACTCGTCGGTGATCACCGGCTGCGGGCTGCGGGTCGCGGCTGCTCGCGCGGCCGCGACCATGGTGGCCGTGGCGCCGACGCTGTTGGCCAGGTCCCAGGTGTCACCGTCGGTTCGTGCCATGGCTTCTCCTTTGTTAGGCGGCAAAACCACGGTATGCCTCCTCGGCAAAAACCCATGTCCCCTACGGTCTGGGTATGCCCGCAGTGGAATTCGAAACTCTCGAGGACAACATCGCCCGCATCACGCTGAACCGCCCCGAGCGCCTGAACGCGATCGACGGAGCGTTGATCGATGGCGTGGACCACGCCCTGGACGCGCTCGGCGGGGGCGACTATCGGGTCGCGATCCTGACCGGTGCCGGGCGGGGCTTCTGCGCGGGGGCCGACCTGAGCGGCACGGGCGAAGCCTGGACCAAGCCCAAGCCGACCACCCCGGCTTTCAAGGTGAACTACGACAGCCAGGTTCGCCTGGCCGATTTGTTCACCCGGATCTACGAGCTGCCCATCCCGGTGATCGCGGCGGTCAACGGCGTCGCGGTCGGGGGCGGGCTCGCCTTCACGCTCGTCAGCGACATCCGCGTCGCCTCCGAGCAAGCCCGGTTCGGGTCGGCGTTCATCAAGGCCGGCTTCTCGTCGATGGACATGGGCACCAGCTACCTGCTGCCCAAGATCGTCGGCGCGGGCGTCGCGCGTGAGCTGATGCTGACCGGCCGGATCATCGACGCCGCCGAGGCGTATCGCATCAAGCTGGTGCACGAGGTGGTGGCGGCCGATCAGCTGATGGCGGCGGCGCTGCGCAAAGCCCGCGAGATCGCCGAAAACAACGCATATGGCGTGTGGCAGACCAAGATTGGCCTCAACGCGGCGCTGGACGCGCCGAGCCTGCGTCACGCCATCGAGCTGGAGAACCGCACCCAGATCCTCACCGGTTTCACCAACAATCCGACCGAGGCGGCCAGGGCGCACATGGAGAAGCGGGCCCCGACGTGGGATCCCCTGTGATGTTAGGCGGCCGTCTTCGGACGTTGAGTGTGAAGCCTGGGCTTTCGGTGTTACTCCTGGGCGGTGAACCCGGAGGAATCGCGCCATGGGTTCACACTGAAAGCCATCAGCTCACACTGAAGGCCGGGTGCGCTTAGACTTTCGCGATCACGTTCTCCGCGAACATCTCCAGGTTGCGGATCTTGTTGTCCAGCGGCTCGTCGTCCTTGCCCATGATGTAGGGAATGCGGAAGCCGACGATCACGTCGGTGACGCCCTTGTCCTCGAGACGCTTGACGCCGTCCACCGTGAAGCCGTCCACCGAGATGACGTGAATCTCGAACGGGCCCGTCTTGCCCTCCTCCTCGCGGAACCGCTGGAGCTTGGCAATCAGCCCGTCGAGCTCCGCCGGGTCACCCCCGCCGTGCATCCACCCGTCCAACCGTGCCGCGCGGCGCAGCGCGGCGTCGGCGTGCCCGCCGATCAGGATCGGGATCGGCTTGGTCGGAGCGGGGGTCATCTTGGTCTTGGGGATGTCGTAGAACTCGCCGTGGAATTCGAAATAGTCACCCGTGGTCAGGCCCTGGATGATTTCGATGCATTCGTCCATCCGCTTGCCGCGCTTGGCGAACGGGACGCCCAGCAGCTCGTAGTCTTCGGGCCACGGGCTGGTGCCCACGCCGAATCCGACTCGGTTGTCGGTCATCGCGGCCAGCGAACCGATTTGCTTGGCCACCAGCGCCGGCGGCCGAATCGGCAGCTTGAGGACGAAGAAGTTGAACCGCAGCGTCGAGGTCACCGCCCCCAATGCCGATGTCAGCACGAAGGTTTCGATGAACTCCTTGCCGTCCAGGAACTCGCGATTCCCGTCGGGCGTGTACGGGTACTTCGAATCGGATTCGAAGGGGTAGGCGATGCTGTCGGCGATCGTCATGGCGTGGTAGCCGGCCGCCTCGGCCGCCTTGGCCAGCGGGATGTAATAGCGAAAGTCAGTCATCGCCTCTGCGTAGGTGAACCGCACGTCATCTGCCTTCCTCGAGGGACCGTCACACCAGATTAGAACGTGTTCTACTTTTACCCGTGCGAGGGGCCCCCGACAAGGCGCAAGCCGGTCAGAGCTGGTTCTCGGGCCCGATGACCGCCCACACCGTCTTGCCCGACGACGTGGGGGTGCTGCCCCAGGCGCGGGACAGCGCGTCGACGATCGCCAGCCCGGAGACATCGATGCCCTTGTCCGGCGACGGCAGGCGCAGCGCCGGCGTGCTGCTGGCGTCGGACACCGCGATGGTCGCGGTCGTGCCGTCGGACTCGAGCCGCATCATCGGGACGCTTCCGGTGTGCTCCAGCACGTTCTCCACGAACACGTTGACGACCACCAACGCGACCGGGATGAGCGCGGATTGCGACCAGGCGGTGAGCCACTCGCGGACCAGCCGGCGCGACTCGCGCAGGCTGGTCAGGTTGGCGGGCAACTCGGCGTCGGCATGCCGCACGGCGCGGCTGGTGAGCCGGCCGACGGCCTTCATCGCCCCCTTCTCGGTCGCATACACCGGCATGAAGCGGGCGACCCCGCCGCGGGTGATCGCCTCGCGGGCGCCGCGATCGGCGCAGACGAGCACGATCGGAACGTCGGGCCGGGTGTGCACCTGCCAGCGCACGCCGATGAAGTTCGACCACGTCGATTCGGCGGGCACATGAAGTTTGGAGACATTGACGATGACGGCGGACGGCTCGTCGAGGGTGGTCTTCATGATCATGTCGCGAAGCGCCGCGGAGCTGCTGGCGTCGAGCTGACCCTCGACCGTGAGGACGACGACCGACTCGTCCGTTCGCGTCGCCACGGCGAGCGAACTCGGGGATTCAGCTACCGCGCTCAACGCAGCCACCCCTTTCGATTCAGGGCTTCATCCTCGCCGACCTCGACCCGCGAAACAGGGCCACGCGGGTGCGCGTGTCTCAATAGCAATGTAGGCGCACGGAATCCGACCTGAAAAGAAGGGGGATGCAATCTCGTACTTCGGCCTTCCCCTGCCATATCACCCGCCCCCTCGACGGCACACACCCGCGCCGGATCAACCCGCTCCGCCCGCGTGCGAGCCTCCCCTGTGAGATGAAAATTAGACTGAGTGGGTTACCCGTATGCCGCAGTCGGCAAACCTTTCATCAGCGCAGCAAACCGCGCCGAACCCGTAGGTACTAGCCCAGTGCGTACGGCGGAACGCCGACCCCGGCGACCGTGTGCGTGCCCCACGGCGTCTGCTCGACGACGCGCGCGTCCGCACTGCACTCGCCGACCGTCAGCGTCGCGGTCCTGGTGTCGCGGAGCGCCGCGGCGCCAAACACCGTCCCTTGCCAGTGGTAATGGCCGTCGATCGGGTCCAGGTGGCCCGCCAGCCGCACGCGTACCGGGTGCTCGGCGCCGGAGATGGTCAGCGTCGCGGCGCCCTCATAGGTTGCGTCGCTGCCGGCGCCCGCGGTCAGGTCGAAGGCCGACGTCACCGGCTGCGGCTGGGCGGGTCGCAGGTAGGCGCGTTCGTTGAAAACCTGGTAGCTACTGCGCCGCACCTCGATGCGGGTGCTGGCGGTGCGTTGCAGGAGGCCGACGCACTCGGCGAGGTAGCGCGCCTGCGCGCCGACGTCCGGGCCGCCGATGAAGAAGTAGTTGGGCACGCCGTGGACGGCGACCCCGAAGTAGGGCTCGGTGCCGTCCGCCCACAGCTGCGCGGCCGTCACGCCGCCCGGGCCGAGCAGCGTCGTCGCTGGGCGATCGGGGACGGCGAAACCGGTGGCATACACGATGGCGTCGACGCCGTGTTCGACCCCGTCGGCGGTGTGGATGCCCGACGCGGTGACCGCGCTGATGGCCGATCGCACCAGCGCGGGCCGCCGCCCCGCCGCGGCCGCCGGGCGGATGCGGCGGCCCAGCCAGCGTTTGACGCGGGTGGCGGGCAGCGGCAACTCGTCGATGACCCGGCGCGGCGCGCGCACGAAAACGGTGACCGCTGCCGCCGACGCGGTCAGCCGCGGCAAGTGGTGGCCGGCGGTGGCGTCGGCGCCGACGATCGCGACGCGCTTACCGGCGGGGTCGAAGCCCGACGGCCACTGCGCTGCGTGGAACGATTCGCCGAGGAAGCCGTCGCGCCCCGGGATGTCCGGCAGCCACGGGACCTGCACCGGTCGGCCGGCGGCGATGACGACGCGCGCCCGCATCGTCTCGCCGTCGGCGGTCGTCAGCAACCAGGTGTCGTTGTCGTCGTCGAACCGTGCGGCGGGGACATCGCCGTCGAGCGTCACGACGTCGGCGACGCCGGCCGTCAGCAGCGCCGCCTGCGCACATCGGCCGCCGGCACCCCCGCCGACGACGATGACGCGATCGGTCACAGAAACCTGCTGCGCTTCCAGCCGCGGCGCGCGATCGGGCCCAGCAGGCCCACCTCGGTCAGGAAAGCCGCCAGCGGAGCGAAGCCGGCGACCTGCATCTCGCGCCGGTGCGGGCTGGTGCGCGCAATCTTTCGGGCCCGCTTAGCGTCCAGACCCACCCGCGCATACGGGACCGGGTTGCTGAACAGGTAGTTGAAGAAGTATCCGCCGAGGCCGTTGATGTTGGCCATGAACCATCGGTTGAGCCGCGGCATCTCGGCGACACGCTTGCGCGCGCCGTCCCGGGCGAACTGGATGTGGCGGGCCTCCTCGGTCACGTGAATCCGCATGAGCCGCTGGATGATTGGCTGCAATTCCGGGTCGTCCATCATCTGCCGCTGCAGCGAGTCGAAGATCTCCTCACCGATCAGGGCGGCCACCCACAGCATCGAGCCGCGCTGGAACGCCAGCGGCAGGGCGTTGATGATCCACCGGTGAAAAAGCCGCGGGCGCACCGGCTTGGCGCCGACGCGCTCGATCGCCTTGCCGAACATGACCATGTGGCGGGTCTCGTCGCCCAGCTCGGTCAGCTTGTAATGCGTCGAGGAGCTGGTGGGGTCCTCGTGCAGGATGGTCCGCAACAACGACTGGTTGAGCATGTTCTCGAACCAGATCCCCGCCGACAGCGTGTTGACCAGTTCCTGGCGCGACAAATCGATCTGCTGCTCGCGGGTCATCTCGTCCCACATCGGCGTGTTGTACAACGACACCAGCCGGGGCGGCAGGTAGAACTTGTCGGGGTCCAGCGGGGCGTCCCAGTCGATGTCGACGACGGGCTCGTAGGACTTCTTGACCGAGCCCTTCAGCAAACGGTCCGAGAACTCCTCGCGACTCGGGCCACTTGGCTTCATCACAGTCGTCACGGCGCTGGCGTCCCTTCATTGGGTGCTTCAGACGGTACCCATGGTACTGGGTACTTGGGGTCTCGACTAGGCCTTCCATGTTTCGATTCGGTTGACTGGCATCGTGCCTCGCCACATTCATGTCATCGGCATCGGCGCCGGGAACCCGGACTATCTGACGGTTCAGGCTATCGAGGCGCTCAACGACACGCAGGTCTTCTTCGCGATGGACAAGGGGGAGGCGAAAAGCGACCTCGTCGCCCTGCGGCGCGAGATCTGCGCCCGGTTCATCCGGGAACCCGGGTATCGCTTCGTGGAGCTGCCGGACCCGAAACGCTCGACCGGCACCGACTACCGCGAGGCCGTCACGGATTGGCACGCCGCGCGGGCGCGGGTCTGGGCGGCGGCCATCGCCGGCGAGCTCGGCCCCGACGGCGTGGGGGGCTTCCTGGCGTGGGGCGACCCGTCGCTGTACGACAGCACCCTGCGGATCCTGGCTGCCATCAACGCCGAAGTCGAGTTCACCTTCGACGTCATTCCCGGGATCACCGCGGTGCAGGCGCTGACGGCACGGCACCGTATCCCGCTCAACGAGGTCGGCGAGCCGGTCCTGGTCACCACCGGTAGGCGGCTGCGCGAGCACGGCTTGGCGGGCTCGGCGGTGGTGATGCTCGACGGTGACTGCGCGTTCGAGGTGTGCCCGCCCGGCACCCGCATCTGGTGGGGCGCCTACCTGGGCACCGCTGACGAACTGCTGGTGTCGGGCACCGTCGGCGCGGTCGGGGCGCGCATTGCCGCGTTGCGGGCCGAGGCCCGCGCCCGGCACGGCTGGATCATGGACACCTATTTGCTCAGACCGGCAGACTGAAGGGCGTGCCCGAACTGCCCGAGATCGAAGCGCTGGTCGACCATTTGCGGCGCCACGCCGTCGGTTCGACGATCGGTCGCGTCGACGTCGGCGGGCTGTCCGTGCTGAAGACCTTCGACCCGCCGACGACCGCCCTGCACGGCCAGCCCGTGACGGGCGCCCAACGTTGGGGCAAGTACCTGGGGTTGCAGGCCGGGCAGCTGTTCTTGATCGCTCACCTGTCGCGCGCGGGCTGGCTGCGGTGGTCCGACAAGCTGGCGCCGGCGCCGCTGCGTCCCGGCAAGGGGCCGATCGCGTTGCGCGTGCACCTGGGTACCCCCGGCGAGGCGCCCGGCTTCGACCTCACCGAGGCCGGCACCCAGAAGCGGCTGGCGGTGTGGCTCGTCGACGACCCGCAGCTGGTGCCGGGCATCGCCGCCCTGGGCCCCGACGCGCTCGAGCTCAGCCCTGAAGACCTGGCCGGGCTCCTGGCCGGCAACAGCGGCCGGATCAAGACCGTCATCACCGACCAGAAGGTGATCGCCGGGATCGGCAACGCCTACAGCGACGAGATCCTGCACGTCGCCAAGATCTCGCCGTTCGCCACGGCGGGCAAGCTGTCGGCCGAACAGCTCACCGCTCTGCACGACGCGATGATCTCCGTGCTGACCGACGCGGTGAGCCGCTCGGTCGGCCAGGGTGCCGCGATGCTCAAGGGGGAGAAGCGCTCCGGTTTACGGGTTCATGCGCGGACCGGGTTGCCCTGCCCGGTGTGCGGGGACACCGTGCGCGAAGTGTCGTTCGCGGACAAGTCTTTTCAGTATTGTCCGACGTGCCAGACCGGTGGCAAGGTGCTGGCCGACCGGCGCATGTCCCGGCTGCTCAAATAGCGGTCCCTATGGCGGTCGAGCGTGGACTTGTGGTGGGGACAACCGCCTATCGAGCCCAACAACTCGACGTTGGGTGGGCACTAGCTATGCTGCCGGGGTGACTCGTCAGAAGATCATCATCACGGGCGCCAGTTCCGGCCTGGGCGCCGGGATGGCGCGTTCCTTCGCCGCCAAGGGCCGCGACCTGGGGTTGTGCGCCCGTCGGACCGATCGGCTCGATGAGCTGAAAGCCGAACTGACGCAACAGTATCCGGGCATCAAGATCGCCGTCGCCGCGTTGGACGTCAACGACCACGAGCAGGTGCCGAAGGTCTTCGCCGAGCTCAGCGACGAACTGGGCGGCATCGACCGCGTCATCGTCAACGCCGGCATCGGAAAGGGCGCGAAGCTGGGCTCCGGCAAGCTCTGGGCGAACAAGGCGACCATCGAGACCAATTTGGTGGCTGCCCTCGTGCAGATCGAAGCAGCGCTGGAGATGTTCACCAAGAGCGGCTCCGGGCACCTGGTGCTCATTTCGTCGGTGCTCGGCAACAAGGGCGTGCCGGGCGTCAAGGCGGCCTACGGCGCCAGCAAGGCCGGGTTGAGTTCGCTGGGCGAATCGCTGCGCGCCGAATACCGCACCGGCCCGATCAAGGTCTCGGTGATCGAGCCGGGCTACATCGAGTCGGAGATGACGGCCAAATCCGCCAGCACAATGCTGATGGTGGACAACGAAACTGGCGTCAAGGCTCTCGTTGCCGCCATCGAGCGCGAGCCGGGCCGCGCCGTGGTGCCCAGGTGGCCGTGGGCGCCGCTGGTGCAGCTCTTGCGAGTGCTGCCGCCCCGGTTCACGAAGCTGTTCGCCTGAGCGCTGACCGTGCTAGCCGCGAGCTGGGGGCACCACCCGCTTGCGGGGGAGCGTGTTTGTCCGCGACACGCCGCGCTGGCCCGTACAACTGCGCACGCTCGCGCCCAAACTAGTGGGGGACCGGTGTGTAATGCGCTGCGTCGGTGGTGAATTCGGGTTTGCCGTAGGTCGCCAGCCGCAGCTTCAGGAGCGCGATGACATACGCGTCGGTGACGTCGCGAAGCACCGGGATGCGGCTGGCGTGGCTCACCGCGGTGAAGCGTCCAATGATGAACGGCGCGGTGAGGGCCACCCGCAGCAGGTCCGTCGACCCGAGCGAGACGCCCATGGCCTCGGCCAGGTCGCGGTCGCCGCCGCAGAACGTGCGGACGAAAGTGAGCTTGCTGAAACTCTTTTCGACCGCCTCGGCGCACCGGTCGAACAGGGTGGTGTCGGGGCGCAGATAGGCCGCCATCGTGCCGCGAACGAGCTCTTGGCAGATGCTGTCGAACCCGTGGCGCAGCAGCGCCGAGCGCGCATGCATGACATGGATGATGTCGGCGGGTTCCGCGGGCAGCAGCTCCTCGGGCAGGCCGAGCAAAAAGCAGCGATACCTGGCGAATTCGATGACGGCACGCTCTTCTTTGGTGAATTCCGTCCGGCCTTGCTGGCGCGCCTTGCGGGCCAACAGGTACTGGCCGATCATTCCCGCGGGCATCTGGTCAACCTGCGGCACCGGCATGCCGTAGACGGCTGTATCCCATTTGTCCGATTTCTTCAGGGCGTTGTAGCGGACCATCGAGTGCATCAGCCGGACCATGGCGGCGGCCTCGAAGCCGGGGCCGTACCGGTCCAGCGCTCCGGGCAGCGTCGTGACGGCGAAGAAACTCGCCGTTTCGTTGACCCGCCTAGCCGCGCGCTTGCCCGAGAGCGCGCCGGTCAGGGCCATCGGCAGCGCGGCGTACGTGTTGGTGAAGGTCGCGATGAAGGCTCCCCGCGTGATGAAGGGGGCCAGCAGCGCCGCCGGAATGCGCTCCTGGCGGGCGCCCTCGCGCACCAGGTCGAAGTCGATCCACTCCGGGGTGGCCTCCATCGCGGCGATGAACGCGGCGAGCTCGGGCGGCGCCTCGGGCACGGCCTCGATTCCGTGCCGGCAGGCCCGGGTGAGCATGTCGATCAACTGCGTGACGCTGTGCGTGGCCATCAGCGCCGCGTAGGGATCGGCGACGACGTCGCCGAGCAATGTGGCCGTGCTGATCAATTCGAGGACCCGGTCGTCCTCGAGGATCGGCGCGCGGTCGGCGACCCAAGTCGGCAGGGCGGAGTCGACGTCCGGCTCGGTGGCCAGGCGATCCGGCGCCCGGTCGAAGTCGAAGTCCCCGTAGAGATCGGGCTGCAACTCGCCCTGGCTGCGGACGCGTCGCGCGAGTTCGGGGTAATACGTGGCCTTGGACATCACCAGCCGCCTTCGGATAACTAACAGTTAGTGAGTAATACTCACAAGGTGTTAGTTATGCTGTCAAGCGTGACGATGGCCAACGCGAAGCGAAGGATGACCGCCGAGGGCCGGCGCGAACAGATCCTCGACGTCACGCACGCGATCGTCGACGCCGACGGGTTCCACGCGGCAACACCGAATCGCATCGCAGAGCAGGCCGGCATCAATCGGTCGCTGATCTATCAGAAGTTCGGTGACCTGGCGGGGCTGTTCGTGGAACTGATCGACCGGGAGGCGGCCCGGGCGGGCGCGCAGTTCGCCGAAGCGATCTCGGGATTGGATGCCGCCGCCGACGATCAGTCGCTGGTGCTCGCGTTCGACGGGGTGCTGGCGGCCGTCGACGCCCACCCGGCGACGTGGCGGTTGTTTCTGTTCCCGCCGCAGGGCGCCCCGCCGGAGTTGTACGCCCGCCTGGCTCAATCGGAGGCCGCCGTCATCGACTTCTTCGTCCGGGAACTGCTGCGCCTCAATCGCCCGTTGCACGATCCCGAATACACCGCTCGAGTCCTGCACGCCGCCGGTCGGGAATTGTTGCGGCTGCACCTCAGCGATCCGCAGAGCGCGACCGTGGAACGCCTGCGCACGTTCGTGCGGCGGTTCGGCTCCGAGCTCGTCCCGACCGGTTGACGGCGCCCGCCGCGAAACGTCAGCCGGCGCGCCCTCTTTCGGTGCGGTAGCGACGCACCAGTGCGTCGGTCGAGCTGTCCGACTGTGGCGCGGGTGGGGAGTCGGCGGTGATCACCGGCAGCAGCGCCTTGGCTTGGGTCTTGCCCAGTTCCACACCCCACTGGTCGAAGGAGTCGATGCCCCAGATCACCCCCTCGGTGAAGACCTGGTGCTCGTAGAGGGCGGTCAGCTGGCCCAGCACCGACGGGGTGAGCCGGTCGGCCAGGATCGAGGTGGACGGCCGGTTGCCCGGCATCACCTTGTGCGGCACGACGTTCGCCGGCGTGCCGTCGGCGGCGATCTCCTCGGCCGTCTTGCCGAACGCCAACACCTGTGTCTGGGCGAAGAAGTTGCTCATCAGCAGGTCGTGCATGCTGCCGGTGCCGTCGGCGGTGGCGAGGTCGTCGATGGGTTGGCTAAACCCGATGAAATCGGCCGGCACGAGTCGGGTGCCCTGGTGCAATAACTGATAGAAGGCGTGCTGGCCGTTGGTTCCCGGTTCGCCCCAAAAGATTTCACCGGTATCGGTGGTGACCGGTGTGCCGTCGGCGCGCGTCGACTTGCCGTTGGATTCCATCGTCAGCTGTTGCAGGTACGCGGCGAAGCGGGACAGGTCGTTCGAGTAGGGCAGCACGGCGCGCGACTGCGCGCCCATGAAATTGGAGTACCACAGCCCGATCAGGCCGAGCAGGACCGGCGCGTTGGACTCCAGCGGGGCGGTCTTAAAATGCCGGTCGACGATGTGGAATCCGGACAGGAAGTCGGCGAAGGCTTCCTTGCCGATGGCCGCCATCACCGACAGGCCGATCGCCGAATCGACCGAGTAACGCCCGCCGACCCAATCCCAGAATCCGAACATATTGTCGGTGTTGATGCCGAAGTCGTCGACCAGTCGTTTGTTGGTGGACACGGCCACGAAATGCTTGGCCACCGCGGCGTCGCCGAGCGCGTCGGTCAGCCAGCGGCGCGCGGCGGTCGCGTTGGTCAGCGTCTCCAGGGTGGAGAAGGTCTTGGACGCGACGATGAAAAGCGTTGTGGCCGGGTCCAAGTCGGCGAGCTTGGCGATCAGGTCGGCGGGGTCGACGTTGGAGACGAAGCGTGCCGAAATTCCGGCATCGGCGTAGTGGCGTAGCGCCTGATACACCATCACCGGTCCCAGATCCGACCCACCGATGCCGATGTTGACGACCGTGCTGATTCTTTTCCCGGTGGCCCCGACCCATTCACCGCTGCGTAACCGGTCGGTGAAGTCGCCCATGGCATCCAGCACGGCGTGCACGTCGGCGACGACGTTCTGGCCGTCGACGGTCAGCTCGGCGTCCCGGGGCAGCCGCAGCGCGGTGTGCAACACGGCGCGGTCCTCGGAGGTGTTGATGTGCACGCCGGAGAACATCTGGTCGCGCCGCTCCTCGAGGTTAGCCGTGCGTGCCAATTCCACCAGCAGCCGCAGCGTCTCTCGGGTGACGCGGTGTTTGCTGTAGTCGATGTAGAGGTCGCCGACCGTGACGGTCAGCTCGCGGCCGCGATCGGGGTCGTCGGCGAAGAACTGGCGAAGGTGGGTGTCGCCGATTTGTTCGTGATGACTGCGCAGGGCGTCCCACGCCGGGGTGGCGGTGATGTCGGGGATGGTGTGCACGGAGGTCATGAGTTTCTCCTATGTCAAGCCGCTGCCGGTTGGCAAGGCTTTTGGCGGGTTTGTTCGTCGGTTTGAAGGTGGCCGAAGACAATGCGGGCTAAGCGGCGTTTGAGGCAGCGCAGCGCCTCGGTCTTGGAATCGCCCGCGGCGATGCGGCGTCGGTAGTAGACCTGCCCCAGTCCCTCTAGGCGGATCTGGGTGACTGCGATGCGGTGCAGGGCGGCGTTGAGTTGGCGGTTGCCCGAGCGGGTCATCCGCACGCGGCCTGCGGTGTTCCCCGACCACACCGGGACAGGCGCCACCCCGGCATGGCGGGCATAGGCGGCAGCGCTTTTGAAGCGGATCGCTCCGGCGGTTTCGCCGACCAGTTTGGCCGCCGTCAGCTCCGCGCAGCCCGGAAGAGCGAGCAAGGCCGGGGCGACGAGGCGTACTCGCTGTCCGATGCGCTGGGCCAAGGTGTCGATAGTCTCGGTGAGTCGAGTGATGTCGGCCAACTCCTCGCGAGCCAACTCAGCGACCAGCCCGGGCACCGTGGCCAACCAGTCACCGAGACTACGACGATGCTTGGCCGAATCCAGCGAACGAGCCTTAGGCGCGCGTTCGGGGTCGAGCTCGTGCAC
>NZ_LZIS01000102.1 GCF_001667015.1 Mycobacterium sp. E3198
GCGGCGCTGTGGGATCTGGTGGCCGGCGGCGTCGACGCGCTGGGGGAGTTTCCGGCCGACCGGGGCTGGAACCTGGCGGACCTGTTCGACCCCGATCCCGACGCGGTGGGCAAGACCTACACCCGCGTGGGAGGCTTTCTCACCGAGGCGGCCGAGTTCGACGCGGACTTCTTCGGGATCTCGGCGCGCGAGGCCCAAACCATGGACCCCCAGCAGCGGTTGCTGCTGGAGGTGTGCTGGGAAGCGTTGGAATCCGCCCGGATTGACCCGGCAGGCCTGGCGCGCTCGGAGACCGGGGTGTTCGTCGGGGCGTGGTCACAAACCTACGGCGCGGGCGGTTCCGACGGCGTGGAGGGCTACGCCCTGACCGGCCTGTCCACCAGCGTGGCCTCCGGGCGCGTGGCCTACGCGCTGGGATTGCAAGGCCCCGCCATCACGATCGACACGGCCTGCTCGTCGTCGCTGGTGGCCACGCATTTGGCGTGTCAGTCGCTGCGCAACGGCGAGTCGGCCTTGGCGCTGGCCGGTGGCGCCACCGTCATGACCACGCCCTCGGTGTTCACCGAGTTCGCCCGGCAGCGTGGGTTGGCCGCCGACGGGCGGTGTAAAGCGTTCTCCGCCAACGCCGATGGCACCGGCTGGGGCGAAGGCGCCGCGGTGCTGGTGCTGGAACGGCTCAGCGACGCCCAGCGCCACCACCACCCGGTGCTGGCGGTCATCGCGGGATCGGCGATCAACCAGGACGGCGCTTCCAACGGGCTGACCGCCCCCAACGGGCCCGCCCAGCAACGCGTCATCACCCAGGCCGCGGCCAACGCCGGCGTCGCGCTCGATCAGGTCGAC
>NZ_LZIS01000103.1 GCF_001667015.1 Mycobacterium sp. E3198
AGGCCCAGCTGGACCCGACGGCGCTGTCGGTGCTGGCCATGTTGCTGCCGGCGCTTTGCACCTTCTGGCCGTGGGCGTTGGCCTGCTCGTAGATCACCTGGAAGTTGCGACCCAACTGGGTGATGAACTCCTGGCAAGCCACCGAACCGGCGCCGCCCCAGAAGTCACCAGCAGCCAGCACATCGCGCACGATGGCCTGGTGCTCGGCCTCCAACGACGCCGCCTGGGCGCGAATCGTCGCGCCGTGGGCGTCCACGTCGCCAAACTGGTAATTGATGGTCATGTTTACGTCCTTTCAAATCTTCAAAAGTTGGGGACGACAGCGCCGTTGGGCTAGCTGCCGAGGATCTGCTGGGAAGCCTGCTCTTGCTGCTCGTAGTTGTTGGCGTCGCGGATCAGCCCGTCGCGCACACCGTGCAGCATGTTCACGATGTTGCGGAAGGCCTGATTCATCTGGCCCATGGTGTCGTAGGAGGTCGCCTGCGCCTGGCCGCTCCAGCCGGCACCGGCGATGTTCATCGACGACGCCCACATCTTGCGAGCCTCGTCCTCAACGGTCTGAGCGTGGACCTCGAAACGGCCCGCCATCGCCCGCATCTCATGCGGATCGGTCATGAAACGTGTTGCCATGTCTTCTTTCTCCTTGTCTTGGAAGCCTTCGGCTTGACGAAGTCTTGTGAGATTGTGATCGATGCGGTGGTGGCCGCATCACGCATAGATTAAGGCGTACCGGTCAATTGTTCGCCTCGAATGGGTGACATCCCCCTTTCTTGTTCCCGCGTCAGACGACAACCTGCTTGGGCATGACGATGGGCTTGAAGCCGTACCGGGGGCCGGAGCCGTAGGCGGCAGCGCCCTTGGCCGCGCCCGCCATTCCGGGCATCCCCGGCATCGCCGCGACCGGCTCGGCCTCGGCGGCCGCGGTCCAACCCGAGCCCTCCAGCGGGGCGGTCGACGAGGCCAGCGTCGCCGGGGCGGCCGAAGACCAGCTGGCCGGGACCGACAGGCCACCGACAGAAGACGCTTCGGCCATGCCCGCCCCCACGCTGTTCGCCAGGGTGCCTTCGGCTATGGCACCCCCGGCGGTGGCCGGGGCCACGGCGTCGACGGTCGACCAGGGCACGCCCGGGATTGCGCCAACCGTGTGCCCGTACGACACCGCCGTCGGGATGGCGGTGCCGACGAACCAGGCCGCGGTCACACCGAACTGCTGAACGCCGTTGAAGTTGAACAGCGTGCCGAACAGGCCGTCCGCCTGATTGAGCACCGACGCCGCGCCGGGATAGGCGGTCGAGAAAGCGTTCCATATTTCGGTACCGAAGGACTCGGTCCCAAAGTTCGCCAGCAATCCACCCAACCCTGTCGCCGCGCTGTTTGACTGCGCGGACGCCAAGGCTGTGGACACTGCGGCACCTTGGGTGGCGGCCGCGGCCGGACTGGCGGTCGGTGACGCCGGCGTCAGCGGCTGAAGGACCGACGACGCTGCCGCCGCAGCCGAATAGGTGTACATCGTGAGCGCGTCCTGGACCCACATTTCGGCGTAGAGCGCCTCCGTGGCCATGATCGCCGGCGTGTT
>NZ_LZIS01000104.1 GCF_001667015.1 Mycobacterium sp. E3198
CACCGCCCGCTGAGGGCTCAGCGGCCCCTCGCGCTCCAGCAACGCCTGCAGATCGATGCCCTCGACGATCGGCATCACGAGGTAGAGCTGGCCGTCGATCTCGCCGGTGTCATAGATGTGGATGATGTGCGGTGCGGCCAACCGCGCGGCGGCGTGGGCCTCGCGTCGAAACCGGTCCCGATAGCCGGGTTCGGCACCCAACTCGGTGGGTAGCACCTTGATGGCGACATCCCGACCGATCACGGTGTCATAGCCCTTGTATACCTTGCCCATGCCGCCTTCGCCGATGAGCGAGAGCAGCCGATAACGTCCGAAGGTCACCTCAGCCATGGACAGGTCTCCGTTGCCGTGCCCGGTGGGACATCGAAAACAGTTGCCATTGAAGGTGATACATCCGCTAGTAGAGGTAGACCCTGGCGCCGTTGCCGCCGGTGCAGGTGATCCACGGATCGTTGCCTTCCACGGCGCAGGTCATGACGAAGTCGTCTCCGGAACAGGGAAACGACGTCGGCGCGTTCGCCCGGACACTCGGGCACGTGGCTTTGCTGCCGGCGATGACCTGGCGCGAATCGCGGCTGGGAGAGGGATAGGCGTTCCAGTACGCGATCAACACGTTGTACGCAAACACGCAGGACGTCTTGTCCGTGCCGCGCGCCGAATTGCTCGCCCACCCGGACTGACTCGGGTGGTGAAACCCGTTGGGACAGCTTTCACCGTAGGAGTCGGGGGTCTGCACCATGGGCGGGGGCACCGATACGGCCGGCGGAGTCCATGACGGTGGCGCGGCGGCATAGGAATATGAGGGCGAAGTCTCGGTGGCCGACGACGTCGCCGGGGTGCTGGCGGGTGAGTAGTTGTCGCTGTTGGTCAGCGCCACCATGATGACAACCAGCACGGCCACCACCAAAGCGGCCAGGCCAACACCGATCCATACCCCGGTCTTCGATGGGGCCGACCCGCCCTGCGGGGGCGACCACGCGGGCGTCGGTGGTAGGGACTGAGCGGCCGCTGCTGGTGGCCGGGATTGGGCGGCCGCTCTCGTTGGCCGGGAGTGCACGACGGGTGTGGGTGGTGGTTCGAGGGCGACGGTGGGTGCGGCTGTTGTTGCGGCGGTGGTTTTTTTGTGGTGTTGGGCTTCTTCGATGGCGTGGCCGAGGACGTAGGTCCAGGCTTCGGGCAGGGGGCGTCGTTCGGGTTGGTTGGTCAGGGTGTCGGTGATGATTTGGCGCAGCAGGCTCGGGGTGGTGGGGGGCAGGTGTTGGGGGTTTTTGGTGTCTTGGTCGCCGGCGAGCAGGCGCAGGGCGAGCAGGCCGAGTTTGTAGGTGTCGGAGTAGAGGGTGGCCAGTTCTTCGCCGGGGGGGACGTCCCAGCCGGGGGTTTCCATTTGGGGTAGTGCGGAGATGGTGTTGATGCGCATGGCGTCGCAGTCGATGAAGAAGACGCCGGGGTGGGGGGTGAGGGTGAACAGCAGGTTTTTGGGGGAGATGTCGCCGACGCAGACGCCGTGTTTGTGCAGGAATGCCAGTCCGGAGGCGACTTCGCGCAGCAGCGAATAGCGTTGGGCGTCATCGAGGTCGATGCCGCGGGCGGCCAGTACCGAGGAGTGGTTGAGCAGGTGTTGGAATTCGGCGGTGGAGGACGAGGCGCCCTTGGCGGTGTTGAGCTCGACGAAGAACGCGGCGGGGATGGCCGGCATCACGAATCCGGTTGTGGTGCCGTCGTCTTCGACCAGGGCACACGGCCAGGCCGCCATCGAGACCAGCCGTTCGGCCTCGGCGTAGGACAGCGAGTCTTCCACCAGGGCGGGCATGGCCGCCAGCGCCGTGAAATCGATCTCGCTCAGCGTTTGGGCCTTGTACTCCTTGTAGACCATCGAATCGGCGAACTTCGTCTTGACGTTGGGAGCCCGATAGACCACGCCCTGCCCACCCTGGCCAATCTTGCTCAGCGCACCCAACTTACCGCGCTCGATCAGCTGTCGTGCCATGGCAGAACTCCCTCGCCGGTCAAGAAGCCGGGCCGTCGCGGCGGCGCCGCGGTCTCTGGCGGAACCTGTTTTCGAGGCCATACCGCCACCAAAGTCCGGTCGTCGTCGAATGTTTCGCGGCTGAAGTCCACGGCATGGGCGAATTCGATCAGCGAGGGCGGACACGGTCTGGTCAACACATCGCGGAAAAGGTTGCCCACTCCGCCCTGCCCCGAACCGAGTGGATCGCCGATTCCGTCCGTGGCGATCAGCAGAACCTCGTCGCCTGTGATGTCGACCTCCACGGCGGTCACTTCCGTTGCGACGCGAGGCAATCCGACCACCGCCGACGACGTGATCCCGGATTCCGGCTCGGCCTTGCCGCCCAGGACTTGTGTGAACCGCCCCGATGACAGCAGCCAGGCCGCCGAATCACCCGCACCCACCAGGTAAGCACGCAGGGCGCCGGGACCAACGGGCTCGATGACCGCGCACATCAGGGTGGTGGCGAGCTGCTCCTCGGCGCGAACGGGGTCCGGCTCGGCAAGCCCGAGAAGCGTTTGGGCACGCTCGTTGAGCGCCCAGGCGGTGCTCTTGAGCAGGCCGACCCAGTCGGTAGCGGCGAGGTTCGCACCGAGGTTGGTGTGCAGCCACTCGGCCGCCTGCCGCGTGGCGGTGCTGGCACCGATGTGCGATTGCGGCGCGCCCGAAACCCCGTCGGCGACAAGGGCGATCACGCGTCCGCCGGGCAGGTGGTGCAACGCGAAATCGTCCTGCCGCGGTGCGCCGTTGTAGCGGTGCAGATGGCCTCGCAGCGACGCCCCCCGCAGGGTGATGGCGTCGGTGGACCACCCGTCTACCACCACGTCGGGGCGAAACGGCAACGAGCGGTAGTCCGCGGTGATCGTCGCCGGTTCGACCCGGGGCGAGGGTCTGCCCACGACGAGCTGCGGGATGACGGTGGGGCCGACGACTTCGGAAACTGCCGCAGCCTCGCCGGTCGATGGGCCGGCGCGGACCACGGTCGAATCGCCAGGCGGCGCGTGCGATTCGAAATTGGGCAGCGCAAGCGGCGCCGTGGGATCCTCGTTGGGCGGCACCGCTGCTCTTCGCCGTCGCTTGAAGGGGACCATGAGCAGCCGACCCGGTCGGGTTTAGACGACGTCCACGGCGAGGGTGAAGCCTTCGGGTTTTTCGAATTGCAGTTCGGCCGAGCCGGAGGCGAGGGCCTGTCCAGAGCTGATCACCGATTGGGTCAATGAGGTGAGGAATTCGGAGATGGCCGCGCCAGTGTCGACGCCGCGGGCGGCCACGAACGCGAAATGCGGCTTGGTGGCCAGCTCGGCGACGGTGCCGGCGTCGGCGTCGCCGATACCGAAGGCCAAGATGTTGGGGGCGGCGGGTTGGGTGAGCAGATGCGCCCGTACCGCGCGCCAGTCTTCGTTGCCGTTGGGCAGCCCGTCGGTCAGGAAGAACACCGCCGGGCGGTGCACGGTGTAGCCCTGGGCTTTGAGGCTGGGCACATCGACGCTGATGCGGTAGGCGAGTTGGTCGAAGGCCGCCGCGTAGGAGGTCAGGCTTTGGGCCGTCAGCACCGGCATGCCTTGCAAAAATCGCAAATCGGCGGGCTCGAGGTAGGTAAAGGCGGTATCGGAAAAGCCGATCACGGACAGCCGGATCTTGGCCGCGGCAAACGACTCCCGCTGCAGGGCGTCGTGTAAGGAGGCCAGGCCCTCGTTGAGCTCATCGATATTGCGGCCCATTGAGCCCGACTCGTCGGCCACGAAATAGACCAGAAGAATTGATCCTTTAGGCTCCACCATTGGACACCTCCTCATATCGATTGATTGGGCCAACCAGCCCAACGACCGAACCGGCCGTCAAAGTGTACTGCCGAATACTCACAATCAACACCACCTTTCGTGCATTAGCCGTTGACGGCCGCCTGGCCATGACATTGACCCGCCGGCAGCATTGCGATCCGCTTGTTCAGCCAATCGCCGATCTTGGTGATATCCGCCGTGCCATCGGAGAACGACCCCGAAGCGGGTTCCACGGCCATCGCGACCACGCTCACGGCGCCGGACGCATGAGTGAGGAAGCCGAATTGCCGAACCAGATACCTGCCTTCCTCGGATGGCCCCCAACCGCCCTTGAATTCAGCGTTGGGAATGTCGCCCAATCCCCATCGTTGGTCTGGCTCGATTTGGCCCATCAGCGCGCGCACCGGGGCGTCCCGCTCGTCGCACGCCGCGAAGGCGGCAAAGCGAACTTGAGCGGTCAAGGACCACAATGTTTGCCCGAACGCGGTGAACTGGGGGCGAATTCTCCGCGACTCGACCGTGGTGTGGTCGTCCGCCTCGACGAGCACCCGTTCAACGGTATGAGCGGCGGTGGCCGGATCGCCCAACCCTTCCCAGATCGATTCGGCCGCCGCGTTGTCGGAGTTGACGATGGCGGCCCGCATCGCATCGGTGATTTCAGCGGAGTGATCTTCACGCAGGGCGGCAATGACCAATGGGACCTTGATGGTCGACCAGGCCGGACCGATTGTCCATTCCCCCAACGTCACGGGGGAGGCCGCGATGCCCGCGGGCGCGATCATCAGTCCGATCCGCCCGTCGATGGCGCTTTGCAGCCGGGCGAAGTCGGCCGTCAACAGACCAACGTCGGGCCCGCTGGGCGGGGTGCCGGTCGCCGGAGGCGGCGGCTGCGCCGCCGTGGCGGGAGCGGGAGTTGCAACCGGGGGTGGCGGATTCGGGTGACGCGGCGCAACCAGCCCGCTCAACGTGACGACAACGATGCTCGCGCCGACGACGATCACGGCGCCCAAGGTTGCGCCAATGGCCATGCGGCGTCGGTTTCTTCGGGCGGGCATGGCAGTCGTCAACGTCCGCACGGCGTGTCGAAGGCTTTGGCCGCCGCCATCCGGCGCACCGAGGCTTCGATGTTGGGCAGGCTCAATTCCCCGGCGTTCAGCGCCGATACCAACCGGTTGAGTACCGCCGGAACCGCGGTGGTGCTCACCCACAGCGCGGTGTCGTTTCCGGCCTGCAGCGCTTTCAGCACCGCCTCGGCGATCCCGTAGCGATCGGTGATCGCCCGCATGCTCGACAGGTCGTCGGTGAACACCGGGCCGTCGAATGGGGGCCCACCGTAGTCTTTTCCGTTGCGCAACAACGCGATCGCGGACTCGCTGAGGCTGGCGGGATCGCTGCCGGTCAGGCCGGGAACCTGCATGTGGCCGATCATCACCCCGACCGGCGCCTGGGTCACCAGCGTCCGGTAAGGCACCAGGTCGACGTCCTGCATCTCGTCCAGCGGTGGGGTCACCACCCCGGTTGCATGCGAGTCGCCCGACGCGTGGCCGTGCCCGGGAAAGTGCTTGAGCACCGGCAACACCCCGGCGTCGCGCAGGCCGCGCGCGTAGGCGCCCGCGTACTTCGTCACCAAAGCGGGGTTGTCACTGAACGACCGGTCGCCGATCACGGTGTCGTCGGGTGCGTCGGTGACGTCGACGACCGGGGCGAAATCGATGGTGATGCCGAGCCGGCGCATTTTGCGGCCGCGGTCCAGCGCCAGCTGGTAGGTCTGTTCGGCCGTCTCGTTCTGCGCCAGAGAGCGCGCCGACGGCGCTTTCCCCAGAAGCGATGGCGCGGACAACCTTTCGACGCGGCCACCCTCCTCGTCGACGCTGACCGCCAGGCCCAGCGGGCCCGCGGAGGCGGCGATCTCGGTGAGTGAGCGGTCCGTCAGCATCGACAGGTCGGTCCAGCTGGCGATGAAGATGCCTCCGACGTGCTGGTTGGCGACGACGGCGCGGGCGTCGGCCGCATCGGTCACCCCGACCATCAGCAGTTGCGCGAGCTTGTCCCGGTTCGACATCGTCGCCAGCAACCGCGTTGTGTCGCACCCGGGCGGCGTAGGGGAGGCGGGGGCCGCACCCGCGCTGGGCGCCGCCGACGTCGGCGTCGACGCGGTGTGCTGGCCGCGGCCCAGCCGAAGTCCCACGATCACACCACCGGCGACGATGGCGACGGCCACGGCGCAGGCGGCGACGATGGTGGCGCGCCGGCGGGACCGGAGTGGTCGCGGCGACGATTCGTCCCGCGTGGCTGCCGTCGCGGCCGGAGGCATATCGCGCTGTTGCATCTGAGCGTGATCGATTGGCGTATCGGTGAATTCGTGTCGACCATCGATTCCCTGACCCGTGTCGTTGGAGCGACGGCGGGGGAGGCTGTGCTTGTGCGGCCGGCTACTTGTCATCCGAATCGCCCATCAGTGTTGGTGCTCGGTGCTTCCCCGGCCGGAATGCGTCTTGCTGATGCGCTCGGCGAAGCAATGATCGTCGTCAAGGTTGTGGAAGAAGCACCACCGCAGCGCGTTGCTGGGGGTGCTGGAGGGAACCGGCACGATCGTCACCCAGAAGTTCGGCTTGTCGTAGTTGGACCAGTCGCTGGACCACAGCAGCTTCGCGCCGTATTGCTGGCGGAGGCGAAGGTGTTCTTGCAGGATGAGGGCGTTGTCATACACGACGCCGTCATCGGGGGTGCCCGGTTGCTTGGTACTGAGTTGGGGGACCCACTGGTCGGCAAGTTGCGCGAGAATATAGGGCTCGTCTTCAGCGGCGAGTTGCTGCAGCTGCTGCAAGGGGTCTGCCGGAGGCGCGGGCGTGGAGGTGGTTGCGGGTTCCGTGGCGCCGGCCGGGTACGTCGCCGTGTTGGTCTGTGTGGTAGCGGCCGAACTGTTGGTGTTGGTATTGCGGAGCGCGGCCACCAGCACGACCGCGACAACCACCGCGATGACGACCGCGGCGCCGAGGAGCGCGACGGGCCAGAGGTTGGTCTTCGCCGGCGGTGCCGCACTGATCGGGGGCGGCATTGAAGTGACCATCGGGCCGGAATGCGCGGCGGCGACCGGCGGTCGGGAGGTGGCGTTGCGTCCGCTCGGTCGACTGTGGACGACGGGTGTGGGTGGTGGTTCGAGGGCGACGGTGGGTGCGGCTGTTGTTGCGGCGGTGGTTTTTTTGTGGTGTTGGGCTTCTTCGATGGCGTGGCCGAGGACGTAGGTCCAGGCTTCGGTTAGGGGGCGTCGTTCGGGTTGGTTGGTCAGGGTGTCGGTGATGATTTGGCGCAGCAGGCTCGGGGTGGTGGGGGGCAGGTGTTGGGGGTTTTTGGTGTCTTGGTCGCCGGCGAGCAGGCGCAGGGCGAGCAGGCCGAGTTTGTAGGTGTCGGAGTAGAGGGTGGCCAGTTCTTCGCCGGGGGGGACGTCCCAGCCGGGGGTTTCCATTTGGGGTAGTGCGGAGATGGTGTTGATGCGCATGGCGTCGCAGTCGATGAAGAAGACGCCGGGGTGGGGGGTGAGGGTGAACAGCAGGTTTTTGGGGGAGATGTCGCCGACGCAGACGCCGTGTTTGTGCAGGAATGCCAGTCCGGAGGCGACTTCGCGCAGCAGCGAATAGCGTTGGGCGTCATCGAGGTCGATGCCGCGGGCGGCCAGTACCGAGGAGTGGTTGAGCAGGTGTTGGAATTCGGCGGTGGAGGACGAGGCGCCCTTGGCGGTGTTGAGCTCGACGAAGAACGCGGCGGGGATGGCCGGCATCACGAATCCGGTTGTGGTGCCGTCGTCTTCGACCAGGGCACACGGCCAGGCCGCCATCGAGACCAGCCGTTCGGCCTCGGCGTAGGACAGCGAGTCTTCCACCAGGGCGGGCATGGCCGCCAGCGCGGTGAAATCGATCTCGCCCAGCGTTTGGGCCTTGTACTCCTTGTAGACCATCGAATCGGCGAACTTCGTCTTGACGTTGGGAGCCCGATAGACCACGCCCTGCCCACCCTGGCCAATCTTGCTCAGCGCACCCAACTTACCGCGCTCGATCACCTGCCGCGCCATCGCCGACCTCCCACGCCACCAGCCTTCTCAGAAGGAATCGAAGTTTTCAGCGGCCATGGCCATGCCGTGACCGGTCGTGTCGTTGATAAAGCGAGCCCAGCCGCCGCTGGTGACTATCGTCCAGCCGCTGGATCGATAGGTCCCGCCGGAGAGTTGCTGTGCACCGGTGGCAGAGGCCATATCTGGGGGATGCTTGTCGACGTTGCCCTGCGTGTCGACGGCGACGGCCGGCGCCGGATCAGTACACGTGTACGCGTTGGTGATCACCGCGCCGGGGACACACGTTTGGCACGTGACCTGTTGAACGGTGACCTGACAGATCTTGCCCGACGGCGTCGCGAAGTACTGAGATGTCGGGGTTGCACTCGACGTCGGTGCGGGCGATGGGGTTTGCCCGGGCGCCGGGGCGCCTTGCGCGGGCAACACCGCGGGAGCCGGCGCGGGTTGCGCGCCGGGAGTTTGGGACGAGTGCGACCGTGTCAGCAGGACGTAGCCGGTGACGCCGATGATGCCCAGCAGAACCGCGAAGGCCGCGCCGAGCGCGGTGACCAACGCCGTGCGGCGCTGCCGCTGCGGCGCCGAGGCGGCCCGCATGTCCGTATGCCATTGCCGGCCATCCCAATACTTCAGGCCGGGCTTACCGCTCGGGTCCGGGTACCAGTCGGGCGCCCGCGGTGGAGTCGTCATGGTCCTTCTCCCCTCGCGATGATGGGGACTGCCCGTGATCGCGCGGGTTGGTCGTTGCTGCCGTGTGTCGGCGTCAGGGCAACCGTGCCCCGAACGGCTTGGAGGATTCTTGGCGAGCGCACCCGAAATCGATCGTTGTCGATGACGATGAAACGCGCGTGCCTATTCGCCATGGCATGCCAATTTCATCGCGAGGTAGAGACCGAACGGCGCGCCGTGCATTCAAGCCTCCCAAAGCGAAAGCCCACGTAAGCTGCAAGCACGATACCGCCGGGCCGGTGTCCCCGCAGCCGATCTCCGTCGGCATTCATCAGCATGCCGACACCGAGTGTTGAGGCCTTCGTATATTGGCCCTCAGCGCAAACTTGCAGGGATGGCGCCAGCAACGGCCGTTCGCCAAACGAACGACAAGTCAAGCCGTTTTGCGAAAGGGCTGAGATGAGGCAAATTGCACTGTCGGGACTTTGCTTCGCCGTGCTCGCCGGCGCGCCACCGGCCGGCGCCGATCCCACCGCGGGCCACGATGCGAAGGTCAACGTCCGCACGCCATCAATGCTTTGCGAGATCGGCTCCGACGACGCAGATCCGGGGATCGGCCCCAATGTCATCTGCCAGGGATCCTTTGCCCAAGCCCCGGGCGACGATCAAGCCTTTGTCACCGCCTCAGGCCAATTCAGCTACCGAGGCGCAAACATCGGCGTTGGCTACAGCCACGCTCCCTTCGAAACCCTCGAACCCGGGCAGACTTATCAGATCCAGGGCTGGACGGTCGTGGCGCGCGACGACGGCATTCGCTTCACGCATGGCGGCACCGGGCACGGCATGTTGATCCGCAGCGATACCACCGTCAATTCGTTCTGAGACGCAAACGGCGCGTCACCTGGCCGGCAATTTGAGCACCCGTTTGTTGCCAGAGTCAGTGACGTAGACATTTCCGGCCCCATCCACCGCCACACCCCGCGGAGACTTCAGGCCCGTGAAAGGCAGCACGGTCCGGGCGCTCGAGTCCGCCGCCAGTTTGACGACTCTGTTGTTGTTGTCGTCGGCGACATAGATGTTGCCGGCGCTGTCCACCGCGAGACCTTCCGGAAATTTGAGGCCCTTGAGAGGCAGCACGGTCTGGGTGTTCGAGCCGGCCGCCACCTTCAAGACCCGTCCGTCGACGATTCCCATGTCGGTGACGTAGAGGTTGCCTGCGCCGTCCACGGCGACACCGCCGGCGAGGACAGGGTCGGCGAACCGCACCTCGGTCGGGGTGCTCGAGCCCGCGGCCAGCTTCATCACACGGCCGCGGTCGATGACATAAATGTTGCCGGCACTGTCCACGGCCACGTCAAGGGGGAGATCGAGGTTGCTGAACGGCACCACGGTCGGCGTGTTCGAGCCTGCCGTTAGCTTCAACAGGCGGCCGTTGCCGCAATCGTTCTTCGGGCAGGTGGAGTAGCTGGTGACGTAAAGGTTGCCGGTGCCGTCCACCGCCACGCCCGTGGGCACGAAGAGATCGGTGAAGGGCAGTTCGGTCGAGTTGCCCGACCCCGCCGCGAGCGTCTGCACTCGATTGCCGGCGGCATCGGCGACGTAGAGGTTGCCGCCCGCATCCACCGCGACACCGGCGACGCTTTTCAGGCCCGTGAACGGCAGCACGACCTGTGCGGGCGGTGCAGGGGCTTGTGCGGGCGGCGCGGAAGCCGGTCCGGAGCGTGCCGGCGCGTGGGAAGCCGCGTGGCATGCGCCGGCCCCGAGGGTCAGGGCAATGATCGCCGCGACGATCAGCGCCAACTTCACCGGCCGGCGTCGCCAGTGCTGCATTCCGTCAGCCGTCAGCACGCCCTTCTCGCGCCACCGGGTCGACATGGGCAGCCAGGATGCATGCGGCGCGCCGTGGCCCATCATGGCGCCGTGCTCGTCGTCTCTGTGGGCTGGACAGACTGCAGCGTGGACGTCGTTGGGCTCACTCCGGATACCTCGTTCTTCTGGTGGATGATCCCTGCGATGAGCGCCAGCAGAGCGATGATCATGACCAAAGTCGCCATGCCGACGACAATCCACACTCCGGGTCTGGACGACGTCGGTGGGCTTGGTGATGGCGCCCATACGGGTGGCGTCGGGTTGAGTGGTGGCCCGTAACAGGCTGCCGGCGCCAGCGGCGGGGAATGCGCGGGTGGCGTCACCGGTCGGGCTTGCACGGTGGCTGTCGGCCGCGACTGCACGACGGGGGTCGGGGGCGGATCGAGCGCGATGCCGGCCGCGGATGTCGGTGCCACTGCCGCCTTCTTGCGGCGTTGGGCTGCTTCGATGGCGTGGCCCAGGATGTAGGTCCAAGCTTCTGGCAGTGGGCGCCGTTCTGGTTCGTTGTTCAGTGTGTCGGTGATGATCTGGCGCAGCAGGCTCGGTGTGGTCGGCGGCAGATGTTGGGGGTTTTTGGTGTCTTGATCGCCGGCCAGCAATCGCAGGGCCACCAAGCCCAATTTGTAGGCGTCGGAATAGATCGTCGCCAGTTCCTCGCCGGAGGGGACGCTCCAGCCGGGAGTTTCCATCTGAGGCAATGCCGAGACGGCGTCGATGCGCATGGCGTCGCAGTCGATGAAGAAAACCGCCGCCCGCGGTTCCAACGAGAACAACAGGTTTTTCGGTGAGATGTCTCCGACGCAGACGCCGTGTTGGTGCAGGAATGCCAGCCCGGAGGCGACCTCGTGCAGCAGTGAATACCGTTGGGCCTCATCCATGTCGATGCCGCGGGCTGCTAGCACCGACGAGTGGTTGAGCAAGTGCTGAAGCTCCGCGGTGGAAGACGCCACGCCCTTGGCCGTGCGGAGCTGCACGAAGAACCGCTCGGGGATTGCGGGCATCACGAACCCCGTTGGTGTGCCCTTCTCTTCGACCAGGGCGCACGGCCAGGCGGCAATCGAAACTAACCGTTCGGCTTGGCGGTAGGACAGCGAGTCCTCGACCAGGGTGCGCATCGAGGCCAGTGCGGCGAAGTCGATCTCGGCACGGGTGTGGGCCTTGTATTCCTTGTAGACCATCGAGTCGGCGAACTTGCTCTTGACCTTCGGAGCACCGTAGACCACACCCTGACCGCCCTGACCGATCTTGGTCAGTGCGCCCAGCTTTTCGCGTGGGACCACTTGCGCTGTCACGGCGAACCTTCCACGCGACGAGAGGCCAGCGGGGCTCTCAGCAGACTGCGTACTTTGAGTCGTCATCCTCTTCCTCCGCTGGGAAGATGTCCAGCGTCGAGCTGTCCGGACCGCGCGGGTGGATCAGGGCACGGGCGCGGCAATTCTGACGCACCCACCTTGGCGGATTCTTGACGCTGCGCGCGTGCCGGTGCGCCGTGGCGACCCGCGATCGCGTACCCCGTGTCGGGCGGCGAACAGCTCATTGAGAATGTTCCAAGCGGCGAGCTTCATCCTCACTGGGCCGGCCACCGACGTCGGCGGAGATAGGAAGCCCGACAATGCATCAGCCGTTGCGCGACCAGCGGTCCACGACTCGACACGAGAGCGGTCGGGTCGCCACCCGGACGAGCGGGATCGTGCTCGGCGGGCGACGCCCGCCGGCTCGCCGCGATCGGCGTCGCCGGACGCCGCTGGCAGCATATGCGGATCGTATTGAGAAGCGGACGGCCCGCCTTTTTGCGCTCGGGGCGGGACTGTTGGCTGTCATGGTTTCGACGGCCGCACCTGCGGCGGCCGCCCATATCGACCTTGCGGTGGGCATGCCGATCGAAATCGGCAATCACAGCTGCTCCCTCGGGTTCTTTGGTTTCAACGCCCGCCAGGACCGCCTCGCGGTGACCGCGGGTCATTGCTCGGATGCCGCGGCCAACCAGCCGGTCTTCGCGGACAACGGGGTGCAGATCGGGGTGGTGGTCGCCTGGAAGCAAGACCTCCAGAACGACGCGGGCAAGTTGGTCGGCGCCCGTGGATACACGATCATCGCTGTGTACAAACGCTTTTCGCTGGAGCCGTTCTTTTCCGGCATCAGGGCCTCCATCAGTGAGGGTGACTACGTGACCAAGTTTGGTGAGCGCACCGGCAAAACCAACGGCGTCATCAAATCCGTCAAGTACGACGCCAAGCGGCCTGATCTGGCGTTGCTGTCGTCCAACATGGTGCAACTGCCCGGCGACTCCGGCTGCCCTTGGTACACGAGCGATGATGCGTTGGTCGGGATGGGTTCGAGCGGTGATCAGGAACAGTTAGGTGGCGACGCCGGCAGCCAGGCTCAACCGATCGGGGCGGTAATCGACATGATTCGCGCAAACGGAAATGTTTGGGGCGAAGACTTCAAGGTTTGGACACAGTAGGCGGGTGCTGGAAATGGCTGAACCGTCTGTGATTTCGGGCATAGCAGAAGCGGTCCTTGCCGATCGCTCCGGTGGAGACAATAATTACCCGCACCCAACACCGAGGTTAGCTTCTCCATTCTCGGCTCATCGGGTGCGGTTGAACGAATGGAGGCTCGACTGATGACGACACCCGCGGGCTGGTATGACGACCCCGAGGATTCGAAGGCGCAGCGCTACTGGGACGGTCAGGATTGGACGCCGCACCGACAGCGAAAGACTGTTGCACAGCCGGCGCCCCCGCCGGTGATGTCCTCGCCTCCGATACCCGAGCCGGCCGCGTCCATGCCGACGCCACCGCAGGGTCCGCCACCTCCTTTGCCGCCTCCGCCGCCGCCGCCGCCGAATCAACCGGCCCAGTGGCCGCCTCCGGGCCAGCAGGCGGTCGGACAGTCACCGAAACGGTCCATCAATCCGATCGTCGTCATCGGGGTGATTGCGGTCGTCATTGTGTTGGCTGTTGGTGGATTCCTTGGATACAAGCAATTCTTCAAGAGCGGTCCCAGCTCGCCCGAGGACCAGATCAGGTCGGTCGTCCAACGCGAGGTTCAGGCATGGAACAATTCCGATTTTTCATACAATCCGGAGTTGTACTGCAAAGCAAACTCTTCCCAAGACCAAGCCGGGCAAAAAGAGGGACGCGAGCTCAGGACTCAAGCCGGAAAGATGTCGGTGTCGGTGGACAGCATTCACCTGACCGGTGACCAGGCCACCGTCGATGTCACCGTGAAATTTCAGAACGCGCCAGGTAAAACCGCGCCGTCTACCATGCAATTCGTCAAGGAGGACGGGCGTTGGAAGGACTGCACTCCTCCGGATTCGTCCGGCGATTGATGATCAATCGAGGGGCGCGACCATCCGGACACCGCCCTTTTTGTGTACGCGCCACCGAGGATCCTGCCCGCCCCCGGGTAGCTCCAGGCACGCGGAGTGGCCGCTTTCGCTATTCGCATTGTCCGCTAGCTTGTTTCGGTCTGGCTACGCGTCTCCGGAACCGCCCGCGCGACCACGCAATCGTCGCCGCCGCCCAGCAGAAGAGACTCGCCAGAAGCCAATTACTCGCAAACGTCGCTGATGGTTGACGCCCGCGCTATTCTCGCTTTCGCGGGTGCAGTTCAGTCAACCGGGAGGATCTGCCCATGACGACACCCAACCAGCCCGGCTGGTACGACGACCCACAAGATTCAAACGCGCAGCGTTACTGGGACGGTCAAGACTGGACGCCAGTTGAGACCCCGATAAGGCCGGAAGCGCCAGGAACACGGCGCGGGCGCCGCACGATCACGACGAACT
>NZ_LZIS01000105.1 GCF_001667015.1 Mycobacterium sp. E3198
TGTTCGGCGAGTCGGTTGTCGGGGCCGCAGGCCAGGGTGAGGTCGTCGATGTCGGTGCGGCGGTTGGCGGTCCAGCCGCGGATGTGGTGGACCTGGCTGTGGTAGGCCGGGGCGTCGCAGCCGGGTTTGGTGCAGCCGCGATCGCGGCCGCAGAGCATGATGCGCTGGGCGGGGGAGGCGATGCGCTTGGTGTGGTGCAGCGCCAGGGATTTGGCGTTGTGGAAGATCGCCAGATAGTGATGCGCGTGGCCGGCCCAGCGGATCACATCGGCCATGGGCACCAGGGTGCCCCCGGCGGTCAGGCCTTTGCCGGCGGCGGCCTCCAACTCGCGCAGCGTGGTGGTCACGATGATCGACACCGGCAACCCGTTGTGTTGGCCCAAATCGCCGGAGGCGAACAGCCCGCGCAGCCCGGCCAAAAACGCGTCGTGGTTGCGCTGGGGTTGGGAACGGGTGTCGCGGCGCACCGCCTCCTGGTCGGGGGCGGCGTCGACGAGCGGGATCCCGTCGTCGGGGTTGCACGCCCCCGGCGCGCCCAGCTTGGCCACCATCGCTTCGATGGCCGCCCGCAGCTCCGGGGTGATCAGCCCGCTCATCGGTGACATGCCGTCGTATTGCTGGGCGCCCAGGACGATGCCGCGCTTTCGGGCGCGTTCGGCGTCGCTGAACTCCCCGTCGGGGTGCAGTACGG
>NZ_LZIS01000106.1 GCF_001667015.1 Mycobacterium sp. E3198
CCGGCGCCGGAGCCGCCGGAATCGGCGGCGCGGGCAGTGGCGGAGCGGCCGGAATCGGAGCCGCCGGTGGGCTCACCGGCCTGGGCGCCATCATCGGCTGCGGGACGGTGAGGTTCGGTTTCGGCGCCACCGCCTGCACCGGCGCGGGCGCCGGAGCCTGGTGCGTGGGGACGATCAGACTTTGGCCGGGGGTGGGCCGCAGCGCCACGGTCCCGGTGGTGCGGATGCCGATCGCCAGGGCGATCTCCAGCGCCAGCACCGCGCTGATGCCGACGACCGCCAAGCCGCTCCCGACCAGCAGGACCGGCCTGCGACGTGGTTGCCCCCGTTCCTGAGCGAACAGGTTCTCGATGACGACCGTCTGGGCGTCGGCGTCGTCGTCCGCCACGGCGCTGTAGGCGAACTCATCGCCGGGATCCGCCCCGACCCGCAGGTAGTCGGGGATGGCGTACTGGTCGACGGCTCCGGTGCCGGGGTCCTGGGCGTAGGCCAACGCCGCGGTCGACGAGGCGAACAGCGGCGCGTTCGCCGACGCCAGGGCCGCACCGCGGGCCAGCGCGGTCTCCGGCTCCTCCGGCGCGCTCACCTCGAGCGGCGTCACCGACTCCAGCGCCGGCTTGATCGGGGCGATGTCGACGCCCGAACCGACCACGAACAGCCCGTCGGGCGCCAGTTCCATCTGCTCCAGCCCGGCGACCATCCCGGCGATCTGTGTGATGGCGTCGTCATAGGACTCGGCGTAGATCGGTTGTTTGTAGACGTCGGCGATGGAACCGTCGGAGGTCTCGACGATGGCGAGCGTCGCGGTGTCGGGCTCGACGTAGAGGACCGCCGTGCGCTCGTAACCCACTGCGCCACCGACACTTTGGGCCAATGCCGCCGCGGCCAGGAAAGCCGACACCAGCATGACGTTCTCGATCTTGTGGGCGGCCAGCGCATCGCGCAACGCGGCCGCCTCGAGTTGGTCGGTCCACGTCACGCCGATCGCCGACAGCTCCAGCCCGGCGTCGGCGGCACCCTCTCGGGTGCCGAGGATGGCGGCGACTACTTGGTCCGGCGCGCTTGCGGTGGCCG
This sequence comes from Mycobacterium sp. E3198, assembly GCF_001667015.1. Classification (GTDB taxonomy): domain Bacteria; phylum Actinomycetota; class Actinomycetes; order Mycobacteriales; family Mycobacteriaceae; genus Mycobacterium. The sequence continues at coordinate 1,075 of NZ_LZIS01000106.1, forward strand.
CGTCGTTGGCCGCTGTGACGTCAAACTCGTCCTCTTCGACCGTGGCGCCGTCGGCGTTTTCCCCCTCTAGCACCACCATCTGAATCGATGCCGGTGCCATCGACACCCCGAGCACGATATCCAATAGAACCCCCTCACAAAGGTCTTGCTAGACGAAGCCATGGTCGAGTGGGCAGTTACCAAGGCCCTTACATCATCGCGCGAAATCGCTGTGGCGTCGCGCTGTCGTACCTATGTAGAACGTATGAAGTTCTGGTACGACCGTGACGGTGTCGGCCCCCGCTGACCCTGATATTTCGACCCTACGCGCGAGCTGCCATAGGGGTGCTCCGCCGGGCTGGTCAGCCGCAGGATGCACAGCTGGCCGATCTTCATGCCCGGCCACAGGGTGATGGGCAGGTTTGCGACGTTGGACAGCTCGAGGGTGATGTGGCCGCTGAAGCCGGGGTCGATGAAGCCCGCGGTCGAATGCGTCAGCAGGCCCAGGCGCCCGAGCGATGACTTGCCCTCCAGGCGCCCGGCGAGGTCCTCGGGCAGGGAGAACAGCTCCAGCGTCGAGCCGAGCACGAACTCGCCGGGATGCAGCACGAACGGTTCGCCGTCAACGGGTTCCACCAGGGTGGTCAGTTCGTCCTGCTGCTGTGCGGGGTCGATGTGGGTGTAGCGGGTGTTGTTGAAGACGCGGAACATGCAGTCGAGGCGCACGTCAATGCTGGACGGCTGCACCAACGTGTCGTCGTACGGGTCGATGCCCAACCGGCCGGAGCTGATTTCGGCCCTGAGGTCTCGATCGGAGAGCAGCACGCGATGAGCCTAGCTGCTGCCGGGTGCCGGCCGCCCTGACTCAGCGGAGGTACATCTCCCCGCCCCGGGGGTAGCCGCCGCCGGTCGTCGTGACGTGGACGTGGTCATAGTGGCCGAGCCTGCTGGCCTGCGCGCCGGTCGGCGTGTAGTAGACGCCGCGCCAGATCGCGTCCTGGATCCCGAACCGGTCGGCGTTGCGCATCACGTACGCGACGATCTGGTTGCCCAGCGCGATGCCTTCGGAGCTGCCGGGATCGGGGATCATCACATCGATCGCCAAACCGAGCGGATGCCACGGCAGCGGATCCGGCCGCACGCCTCCGATTTGGTGGATCTGGGGGAACGTCGCGCTGATGCTGCGTTCCACCAGGATTGTCCTGACTTGGAGGCCCTGCTCCGGCGCGATGCCGACGGGCAGGAAGCGCGAGCGGGTGTGGTACCTCGATGCCGCCAACTGCCCGTCGACGAAACCGGCGCCTTTGCGTGACATATTCACCGGTGCCGCAACGATTTGCAGGCAGCACGGGGGGACGTCTTCAATCACGGGCTTGGCCACGGCGTGGGCGGGGGCGGGGCGGACATCGCCGGCCGCCGCGAAGAACAGGGCCGCGGGGGCGAGCATGCCAGCCAGCACTACTGGCGACTTGCGGCGCTTCTTGGCTAATCGGTGCCGACCCATTCAGGGCACATTACGGGCAGATCACGAAATAATAAACATCGACTACCTAAAAGCCGACGTGATGTCGCTAACGGCATTCGACTTCCGCGCCGAGACAACGCCATGCGCGACGTCCCCGCCCGACCCCGCCGGAGCGCCCCACGGGCGCTGACCGGGGATGCTAGCCTTTCGGGGCAGCAGCGCCGATGTAGTTCAATGGCAGAACATCAGCTTCCCAAGCTGAATACGCGGGTTCGATTCCCGTCATCGGCTCCACGTGATGTCTCAGCGTTGCTGTACCAATCCGCCCGCCGGGCGCTCCTCGACGTTCTTGAGGAGCAAATCGCGCACGGCGGGACGCGGTCCGTACGGTCGCAGCATGGTGCTGGCCGGCCGTGGACGCACGTGCTGCGGCCACCAGAACCAGCGCCCGAGCAGGGTGGCCAGCGACGGTGTCATGAACGACCGCACGATCAGGGTGTCGAACAACAGGCCCAGCGCGATCGTCGTACCCACTTGGGCCATCACCAGCAGCGGGCTGAACATGAACGTGGCCATGGTCGCGGCGAACACCAGGCCGGCGGAGGTCACCACCGAGCCCGAACCGGCCATCGCGCGGATCGTCCCCGTTTTGAGGCCGGCGTGGATCTCCTCCTTGAACCGCGATATCAACAGCAGGTTGTAGTCCGAGCCGACCGCCAGCAGCAGGATGATCGCCATCGCCAGCACCATCCAGTGCAGCTTCAGGCCCAGGATGTACTGCCAGACGAGCACGGAGAGTCCGAACGAGGCGCCCAGCGACAGCAGCACCGTACCGACGATCACGAAGGCCGCCACGGCGCTTCGGGTGATCACCAGCATGATGATGAAAATCAGTGTGGCCGCGGCAATTCCGGCGATCATCAGGTCGATGTTGGAGCCGTCGTGCATGTCCTTGTACGTCGCGGCGGTACCGCCCAGGTAGACCTTGGCGCCCTCCCAGGGCGTGCCCTTGATCGCCTCGTGCACGGCCTGCTTGATCGGCTCGATGTGGCTGATGCCCTCAGGAGTCGCGGGGTCGCCTTCGTGGGAGATGATCAACCGGACGGCGTGCCCGTCGGGCGAGATGAACTGTTTGAGACCCCGCGCGAAGTCCGGGCTCTTGAACGCCTCCGGCGGCAGGTAGAAGGTGTCGTCGTTCTTGGACTTGTCGAACGCATCACTTTGGGCGGTGGCGTTGTCGGACTGCGCTCTGGCCTGTTCGTTGAGGCCCATCGTGGTCGCGTAGTTCGACATGATCGTGTCGAGGTTGCGCTGCTGGCTCGCGATCTGCGGCGGTATCAGCGCCACCAGCTTCGGCTGAATCTTGTCCAGCTTGTCTAGATTCGCGCTGAGGTTCACGATGTTCTGCGCCACCTGGTCGATGCCGTCCAGCGCGTTGAAGATCGATCGGATCGCCCAGCAGGCCGGAATGTCGTAGCAGTGCCTCTCCCAGTAGAAGTAGCTGCGGATCGGCCGGAAGAAGTCGTCGAAGTTGGCGATGTCGTCGCGCAACGCCTCGGTGATCTGCACGGTCTCTTTGGTCAGCCTGGTGGTTTCGTGCGTCGTGTTGCTGAGGTCCTGGGTGACCTGCATCTGCTCATGCAGGGTCGCCATCGTCTTGCGAAGCTCGTCGGCCTGCTTGAGCAAGTTGTTCGCCTGCTCGTCCTGATAGTGCTGGGTCTGGATCCGCTGCGCGGCTTGTGCGCCCATCTGGAAACCCAGCGTGCTGTGGTCGAGCGGCGTGCCCAACGGCCGGGTGATGGTCTGCACCCGGCCGATACCGGGAATGTGGAAGACCGCCTTGGCCACCTTGTCCAGGACCAGGAAATCGGCCGGGTTACGCAGGTCGTGATCGGTCTGGATCATCAACAGCTCGGGATTGAGCCGCGCCTGGTCGAAGTGCCGGTCCGCGGCGGCATAACCGACATTGGCCGGGGTGTCCGCCGGCAGGAAGTGGCGGTTGTCGTAGTCCGTCTTGTAACCGGGCAGGGCCAGCAGACCAACCAATGCGACCCCGATGGTCACCGCGAGAACCGGCGCGGGCCAGCGGACGACCGCCGTGCCGATGCGACGCCAGCCCCGAGTCGCCAGCTTGCGCTTCGGATCCATGAGCTTGAAGAACGAAGCCACGGTCAGCACCGCAGGACCGAGGGTCAACGCCGCGAGCACCGCTACCAACATGCCGATGGCGCACGGTGCGCCCAGTGACTGGAAATACGGCAATCGGCAGAAGCTCAGGCAATACATCGCGCCGGCGATGGTCAGCCCCGACCCCAGCACGACATGCGCGGTGCTGTGGAACATGGTGTAGAAGGCTTGTTCGCGGGTCTCGCCCAGACCGCGCGCCTCGTGGTAGCGGCCGACCACGAAGATCGCGTAGTCCGTTCCGGCGGCGATCGCCATCAACACCAACAAATTGTTGGCGAACGTCGACAGTCCGATGATCTCGTTGTTGGCCAGCAAGGCAACGACTCCTCGAGCCGCGGCCAACTCGATGAACACCATCGCCAGCATGATCAGCATGGTGGTGACCGATCGATAAACGAACAGCAGCATCACCACGATCACCACAAAAGTGACAAGAGTGACGAGCGCGACGCCCTTCTCGCCCGCGTGGGACTGGTCGGCGAACAGCGGACCCGGGCCGGTGACGTACGCCTTGATTCCCGGCGGCGCGGGCACCGAGTCCACGATCTTGCGGAGGGCCAGGGCAGACTCGCTGGCCAGGCCGCCACCCATGTTGCCGGCGAGGTAGACCTGCACGTACGCGGCCTTCTGGTCATGACTCTGGGAACCCGCCGCCGTCAGCGGATCACTCCAAAAATCCTGGACGTGCTGAACGTGTTGCTTGTCTTGCTCGACGCGCCTGACGATCTCGTCGTAGTAGCGGTGCGCGTCGGCTCCGAGCGGCTTGTCACCCTCCAGCAAGATCATGGCCGAGTTGTCCGAGTTGAACTCTTTGAACGTCGATCCGACCTTCATCGTCGACTGAAAGGATGCCGCGTCAGTCGGACTCATCGACACCGAGTGCGTCTTGGAGACGGCCTCCAGCTGCGGGGCCGCGGTGTTGGTGATGAACACGATGCCCAACCACACCAGGACGATCGGCAGGGCGAGCCGGTGGATCATCCGCGGCAGGAACGGCGGAATCAGCGGCTGATCGACGCGCGGCGGTGCCTGGGCTGGCTCGCTCATGCGGACTTATCCAGGCAGTAGACGAAGGGGTTCACGGTTTCGTTGGCATCCGAACGATTCGGAGCCTTGATCACGTCACCGTGCCCGTCGTGGTTGTTGACGACGAATCGGCAGGCGATCCAACTGCCGTCTCCTTGCGCCACCAGGTTTGCCGGGATGCCGGGCTTCGTTGAACTCAATACTTTGCTCCAGGGCAAGGGCACGTTCAGTGCCTGCTGCGGATGGGTGTTTTCGTCGAGGTAGTTGATGGTCGCCGTGCTGCCCGGGGAGCCCCACACCTCGAGCGTGATCGTCTTGGCGTTGAACTGGTCGAGAACCTCGCCCGAGGTGCCACCACCGAACGAACCCTTGTGAACGCCGAAGACGCCGTGCAACCGGTACACCACGAAGCCCGACACCGCGACCACGGCCGCGATGGTGAGTACCAACCAGAAACGCCCCAGCAGCCCCTTTTTCTTGGCGCGCCGCGGAGCGACCTCCTTGCCCTCCCTGCCGGCGGAGCCCTGCATCTCTAGCGGTTCGGTCCTTGGGTCAGTCATCGTCATGGGCGCTTCAAGTCCTTCAGCACGGGCGAAACGTTGTCCATAGCAGTCCCCCTTCGACGGCCTTCCTTCATCCGGGCGTCGCTGCGGCGGTCGGTTCCCGACGGCGCCGGCTCAGGCCCCGAGCGCTCCAAGAGTTCCGGACCGTCTTCACCGGTCGCAGTTCGCCAAGCCACAGCGCTCCCGCGCCTCCTTCCTGAGTTCATGAGGATCCCGAGACCAGGCCGATGCAGGTGGCCGTGAGCAGGCGGGTGAGGGCGGTTGCGAAGTCCAGATTCCACTCGGGCGGAACCACTTCGGGCTCCTCGGCGTAGATGTCGGTCAGGTGCGCCGGGGGGTTCGCGACTTGCCACAGCGTCGCCGCCAGCGAGTAGGCGGCCAGCAGGAGGTCCAGCGCGCCCGATCGTCCGAGTTCGGGCAGCGCGGATGCGATCGAATCGGCCAGCGAGAGTGTGGCCGCGGTGCTGATCCGCCTGACCTCGATGACCCGCTCGGCGTCGACTTCGTGTTCCAGGTGCAGGTGCAGGTTGGCCAGCAGGTCGCAGAACAATGGGTCCTCGGCCAGGGCTTCGGCCAATGTCTCGGCGATGCGCGAGGGCGACTTCGCGCCGGGCTCGGCCAGCTTCTCCGACACGGTGGTGGACCACCGCACCCAACCCTCGGCGGACAGACGCAGCAGGACTTCCTTGTACGAGGTGAAGTAGCGGCGTACCGCCGAATAGTGAATTCCGGCGCGGCTGGCGACCGCGGTCAGGGTGACCGACGCGACGCCCGTTTCCATTGCCAGCGAGCGTGCGGCTTCCACGAGGGCCTCCGCACGTTGGCGCTTCTCTTCCTCGGTGCGCGCGCGTTGGAATGTCAGTTGCGCCACCGGCTGAGACTAACGCACATTGTGTGATTTGTATAACGGAACGAGGTTTCCGGGACGCCCGGGCGTCGCGGGACCGCCCGATCATGGCGAAATCGCCGCGCAGCCTTCCGACTTCTGATTGCGTTGTCGCGCGAAGCGGCAGCGGCTAGCGGGCGTTCTGCCCGCCGACATCGGTTACCGCGGTAAGCCTCGAACGTCAGCCGTCAGGCGCGCTGCCTTTCCGGGGTCATCGACCTGACGACCGCCGCCTCCTGCGCCGCTGCGTCCGCTTCGGGAGGGTTCCCGATCGGTGACGGGTCGACGTGCGGTACGAACGTCGAGTACTGATCAAGTTTCTCGGCCAATCCGATGAATACGCCAGCGGCCACGCCGATTTCGATGCCATCATGCAGTCCTGGAAGCCGTCCACCCTGGTGGCCGCCAACCGAAGTGAGGCGATTGATATGGGACGTCTAGCGCGCGTATGCCTCGCTATCGTCGGCGGGGCCGTGGGGCTCGGCCTCGCCTATACACTGCATCACGTCGCGGGGGAGGTTGGCTTGATGGCTGGCCTCCTACTGATGCTCATCGCGGGATTTTTCAATGAACGCCGGAAACGAAATACCCGCCAAAACCCCAAGAACGATGACGACCCCTTGAAGGACTCCGCCTAAAGATTGCGGCCCATCGTTCGGTGGGAAGTGCCGTGGTACATTCCCGGCTGTTGGACCCGGGGGTTGTGCGGAGGCTCACCATGGTCACGCGGCGATGGAACCAGTCGGACGAGGCCAAGAGCAGCTACGTCCAGGAGCTGTTCTCGTCGCTGGCGTCGCGCTACAACGTGATGACCGATCTATGGACGCTCGGGCTTCATCGCCTGTGGAAGCGGCGCGCGCTGGAGTTGTGCGCCCTGCGGACCGGCGAACGAGTCCTCGACGTCGCCACCGGGACGGGCGATCTCGCGTTCCTGGAGGCGGCGGCGGTCGGGCCGGAGGGCCAGGTGGTGGGCGTCGACTCCTGCGCGGCGATGCTCGAGGTCGCCCGGGGCCGGGAGCGCGGGGCCGTCGACTTCCAGGAGGGCGACGCCACCGACCTGCACTTCCCGGACGCGTGCTTCGACGCGGTGACGATCGGCTTCGGGCTGCGCAACGTCGCCGACCGCGGCCGCGCGCTGCGCGAGTTCCACCGCGTGCTGCGCCCGAGCGGCCGCCTGATGGTCCTCGATTTCAGCGCGCCGGACTCGAACACGATGAAATCCGTGCACGACCTGCTGTACTTCCGCGTGATGCCGGCGGTGGGCTGGGCCGTGGCCTGGCATCGCGACGCCCACCATTACACCGCCGATTCGATCCGCACCTGGATGTCGCGGGACGGGCTGCGCGACGCGATGCGGGAAGCGGGCTTCGTCGACGCCCGCTACGTCTCGCTGAGCACGGGGTTCGCCACGGTGCATCTCGGTACGCGCGGGGCCTGTGACGCGTAGCTTACGAGATATCTTGACTGGCAACTATATTCGTCGGCGTCCAATCAGCGCTTCATCGGCGCCGTCCCCCGGACTCAGGTAGAAAGCCCGTGGCAACGACGAAAGAGGCCGGCATTACCGCGATGTCACGGGGCCCGGCCGCGTTCATGGTGGCGGCGCTGTCGTTGTCGGTGACGTCGTTCACGCTCAACGCCACCATGCTCGGCCCCGCGATCCGGGACATCAACACCCATCTCGGCCCCCACGCGTACGCGTCGATGTCCGGCTACTTCTACCTCGCCGGGGCGATCGCCAACGTGGTCCTGATTCGGTGGAGCGACTTCGTCGGCCGCAAGCGGGTGCTGGTCGCAACCCTGTTCGTGGTCTGCGTCGGAACGCTGTTGTGCGTGCTGGCGACGTCGCTGCCCCTCGTGATGGTGGGCCGGGTGTTGCAGGGAAGCGCCAACATCACCTACGGCCTGGCCTTTTTGATCATGCGCGAACACCTCAGCGGCCCGGCATTCGGCGTGTGCTGCGGTGTCATCTCGGCGATCAGCGCCGGGGTGGCCGGGGTCGACGCGTTGCTGGCCGGGTTCATGGTCGACCATTTCGGCTATCGCTCGATCTTCGTGTTGACCCTGGCGTTCGGCATCGTCGCGGCCGCGCTCTGCTGGCTGGCGGTTCCGCCGGACGAGCGGGATCGCGCGAGCCCGGGCCGGATGGACTGGGTGGGAGCGGTGCTGATCGCGTTGACCGTCGCGGGGCTCGACCTCTACTTCGCCAACGGTGACCGGATGGGCTGGGCCTCGCCGCTGTTGCTCGTGTCGATCGGCACCGCCGGCGCCGCCTTCGTCGGGCTCGTCATGGTCGAGAAGCGAGTGGCCCAACCGCTGATCCACATCGACCAGATGGCCTCGCGCCACGCCTGGCCGTTGATCGCGGTGACCATCCTGTGCTTCGCGTCGTTCATGGTGGTGCTCAACTACATCGTCCCGTCGATCGCCGAGAACAACCGCATCGGCTTCGCCGCCAGCGGGCAGCTGACCGCGCTGCTGTTCATCACGCCCGGCGCCCTCTCCCAGCTGGTGGTGTCGCCCCTGGCCGGGCGGGTCTCCGCCAAGGTCGGCTTCGTGACGGTGTTGCGGGCGGGGCTCGTCGCCGCCGCGGCCATCACCGCGCTGCTCGCGGTGTTCGCGCTCGACAAGACGATGGTCATCGTGCTCATGGTGGCGTTCGGGGTAGCGCTGGCGGTCGCGCTGACCCCCATGAGCGCGCTGGGTGTGCTGCAGGCCCCGCCCGACGAGCCGGGCTCGCTGCCCGGGATCGCCAACGCCTCCTACGGCATCGGCAGCTCGCTCGGATTCGCTTGGGCCGTAACGGTTGTCGGCGCGGGCACTGGGACGGGCTATCACTCCGCGCTGTGGATCTGCGTCGGCATCGGCATCCTCGCCGTCGTGGCCAGCGTGATCCTGAAACCGCGTGTCGGCGCCGTCAGGAAGGCCGGTAGCGGCCCTGCTCGGTGACCACGGCGGTGATCAGCTCGGCCGGGGTCACATCGAACGCGGGGTTGAAGGCGTCCGCGTCCGGCGGGGTGATGGCCATGCCGGCGAACGTCCTGAGTTCGTCGGGCGGGCGTTCCTCGATGGCGATCGCGGCGCCGGTGGCCAGCGACGCGTCGATCGTCGACGAGGGCGCGACCACGACGAGCGGCAGGTGGTGATGACGCGCCGCGATGGCCAGGCCGTAGGTGCCGATCTTGTTGGCGACGTCGCCGTTGGCCGCGATCCGATCGGCGCCGACGAGCACGCAATCGACGAGGCCACGCGCCATCGCCGCCGCCGCGGCGCCGTCCGGCTGCACCCGGTAGGGCACGCCCGCCTGCGCCAGCTCCCACGCGGTGAGCCGGGCGCCCTGCAACAGCGGGCGTGTCTCGTCGACGAGCACCGACTCGACCAGTCCGCGCTCGTGCAAATGCCAGACGACGCCGAGCGCGCTGCCCCATGCGACGGTGGCCAGGTGCCCGGCGTTGCAATGGCTGAGCAGCCGCAGCGGGCGGCGTTCGCATAGTTCCAGCACGACCTCGGCGGCGTGGGCGGACGCGGCGCGGTTGAGGCGTTCGTCCTCGTCGAGGATCTCCAGCGCCTCGGCGAGCACGGATTCGGCGCCCTCGTCCAGCTTTTCGAGCGCGCGCGCCACCCCCCAGCTGAGATTGACGGCGGTCGGCCGCGCCTGCGCGACGCGTTCGGCTCGTTCCTTTATGGCGCCCACGTCGCCTCCCTCGCGCGCGGCGAGCACCACGCCAAGGGCGCCCGCCGCGCCCAGCGCCGGGGCTCCGCGCACGGCCAGGCGGCGGATCGCGTCGATCAACTCGTCGACGGTGCGCAGCGTCAGGACGCGGTAGTCGGCCGGCAGCGCGGTCTGGTCGATGATGGTGACCGCGTCGCCGTCCCAGTCGATGGTCCTGCGCACCTGCCGACCCTAGCCCGCCCGGTCGACGCTGCCGGGTTAACGCTTTTCAAACGCCGCAAATTTGTCGCG
>NZ_LZIS01000107.1 GCF_001667015.1 Mycobacterium sp. E3198
CCGGTGAACTTGTCCACCGTGCCGCCATAGCGCCGCACGACCGCCCCCGCGACCGTGACCAGCTCGGTCATGATCTCGCGCAACCGCTCCGGGCCCACCGCCGCGGCGATGTCCATCGAATGCACGACGTCGGCAAACAACACGGTGACCTGCTTGTATTCCGCCCGGGTGGGCGACACTGAAGATCCGCACTCGTCGCAGAATTTCGCGGTCGGGCGCAGCTCCGCGTCACACCTCGCGCAGGTCACCGCGGCCGTCATCGGCCAAGGATAGGGCAATCGGAACCCGGTTTTGCGGATAAGTGTCGCCGGGCGGCGGCATGGGTGATTATGGGGGGAAATTTTGACGGTGCAGGAGATCGGTGGATGGTTAGCCCGGGCAGCGAGGCCACCGGCCGGTGTGGGCTGTGCGGCAACGACCTGCGGCCCAAGGCCCGTTTCTGCGATGCCTGCGGCTCGCCCGTCACACCCAGAACGGCCAGCGGCGAACACAAACAAGTGACGGTCCTGTTCGCCGACGTCGTCGGCTCGATGAAGCTGGCGGCTGCGCTCGATGCGGAACGCCTTCAAGAGATCATGAACGAGATGTTCAACCGTGCGGCCGCGGTGGTGCAGCGCTATCACGGAACGGTGGACAAGTTCACCGGTGACGGGATCATGGCGGTGTTCGGGGCCCCGGTGGCGCTGGAGGATCACGCGGTCCGAGCGTGCCTGGCGGCGTTGGGCGTTCAGGAGGAAGCCGCTCGCCTCGCAGACACGATCGAACGCCGCGACGCTATCGACCTCCACCTGCGCATCGGGCTGAACTCCGGACAAGTGATCGCCGGTGAGATCGGCTCCGCCGCTTTCGGTTACACCGCCATCGGGGAGCAGGTCGGGATGGCACAGCGGATGGAGTCCGTCGCGCCACCGGGCGGGGTGATCGTCAGCGAGTCGACGGCTCGCCTCGTGGCAGGCGCAGTGGTTCTCGGCGAGTCCGAGCTGGTGCGCATCAAGGGCGCCGAGCGCGCGGTGCCGGCGCGGCGGCTGCTCGGCGCTACCGGCCACCGGACCGGTGTCTCGTATTCCACGTTGGTGGGCCGCGAGTGGGAGTTGACCACAGTGACTGCGATGCTGGATCGCTCGATGGCGGGCCGCGGGTGTGTGGTCGGGGTGGTCGGCCCCCCTGGTATCGGCAAGACACGGCTGACCACCGAAGCCATCGAGCTTGCGAAAAGCCATGGTGTTGAGGTGTTTTCGACCTTCTGCGAATCGCACGCCATAGACGTCCCGTTCTATGCGGTGGCGCGCCTGCTGCGTGCGACCGGCCGGCTGAGTGGTCTGGACGATCGGTCCGCGCGTGCGCAGGTGCGCACCCAATTTCCCGACGCCGATCCGCAGGACCTGCTGCTGCTCGACGACCTGATGGGCATCGCGGACTCCGAGGTCGAGTTGCCCAGGATCGACCCCGACGCCCGGCGGCGCCGGTTGACCGCGCTGATCAACGCGGCGCAGCTGGCCCGCGCCGAACCCGCGGTGTTCGTCGTGGAGGACGCTCACTGGATCGACGAGGTCAGCGAATCCATGATCAGCGACTTTCTAGCGGTGATCCCACAAACCCCGTCGCTGGTGCTGATCACTTATCGCCCCGAGTATCACGGAACGCTGGCGCAAGCCGCCGGGGCGCAGACCATCGCCCTGACCCCGCTGAGCGATGCCGAAACCTCGACGCTTCTCTGCGAGCTGCTAGGCCCCGATCCGTCGGTCGCCCAGCTCGCCAAGACGATCGCCGGACGCGCCGCAGGCAATCCGTTCTTTGCCGAGGAGATCACCCGCGACCTCATCGAACGGGGCGTGCTGCTCGGCGAGCGCGGTGGCTATGCCTGCCGCACCGACGTGGCCGAGGTCAGCGTGCCGCCCACACTGCAAGCGACCATCGCCGCCCGCATCGACCGGCTCAGCCCCGCGGCCAAACACACGCTGGCCGCCGCCGCCGTCGTCGGCTCGCGCTTCAATCGCGAGCTGTTGACCGACCTGGGCGTCGACCCGGTCCTCGACGAGCTGGTCGCCGCGCAACTCATCGACCAAGTGCGGTTCACGCCGCACGCCGAGTACGCGTTTCGCCACGCGCTGATCCGCGCGGTGGCCTACGAATCGCAACTGAAGGCCGATCGCGCCAGGCTGCACCGGGGGCTGGCGACGGCGATCGAGGCCCGCGAGCCGGAATCAGCCGACCAGAATGCCGCGCTGGTCGCCGAACATCTAGAAGCCGCCGGCGACCTGCACGCCGCCTACGGCTGGCACATGCGCGCGGCAACCTGGGCGACCAACCGCGACATCAACGCCGCGCGACTAAGCTGGGAGCGCGCCCAAGCGATCGCGGACGCCCTACCCGCCGACGACCCCAACCGGAACGCCAGGCGCATCGCGCCTCTAACCATGCTCTGCGGGACCGGATTTCGAGTCCACGCGAACATTGCGGCCACCCGATTCGAGGAACTACGCGAACTGTGCGCCGCAGCCGACGACAAGCGATCGCTGGCCATAGCCATGGCGGGACTGGTGGCCGATCACGCGTATCAGGGCCGAGTACGAGAGGCGTCACAGCTGGCAACCGAAGCCTGGTCGCTGGTCGAATCGCTCGGCGATCCGGCCCTGACGGTCGGTCTTTCCTTCGCGCCGATCTACTCCAAGATGGAGAGCGCCGATTGGACTGACATGCTGCGATTGTCGCAACGGGTGATCGACCTGGCCGACGGCGACCCGGCCAAAGGTAACTTCATTTTCGGCTCCCCGCTGGCCCTGGCGCTCACTACGCGGGCCGTCGGTCGGTATTGCATGGGCCGCCCCGGATGGCGCGACGACATGCGAGACGGCATCGCGATGGCCCGCAACAGCGACGCCCTGACCTACGCCGGAGCGGTCACCTACTCCTATGGCACGGGAATACCGACCGGAGCGCTGCGGCCCGACGATCTCGCAATTCGCGAGGTCGAGGACGCCCTGCGGAAAGCCGAACGATCTGGCGACGATTTTGCGCTGGCCCATACGCAGGTGACACTGGGCGCTGCGCTGGTGCACCGCCCAACGGCGGAGGAACGCGCCCGCGGAGAGCACCTCCTCACGGACGTCAGGGAGGTTTTCCTGCGCGACCAGCACCACATCGCCGATTTGCCGCTCGTCCAGGCGTATTTGGCACGCGAGCAGGCTCGGCGCGGAGACCTCGACGGCGCGATACCACTCATTCGCGCGGCAATCGACCAGCTGGCCGGCGCGGGACAGCTGCTCGGCTGGGGCGTGGTCGTGACAGGTGTTCTGGTCGAGACACTGTTGCACCGCGGCGCCGACGATGACGTGACGGAAGCCGACGCGGCGATCCAGCGGTTGGCGGCAGCGCCGACCTACTACGTCTTCGTCCTGCGCGACATCCTCCTGTTGCGACTCCGCGCCCTGCTGGCCCGGGCTCGCGGCGACAACGCGACCTACGCGGATTTCACAGCTCGCTACCGCGACATGGCGCAAACGCTTGGCTTCGAAGCACATATCGACCTCGCCGACGCCATGCCGTAGCTAAGCCCGGTGGTAGGCCGGGGGCAGCGGCACCCCCAGGCCGGCCAGCACCCCACGCAGCCGCGTCGGGAAGTCGCTGATGAGGCCGTCGACGCCGTAACCGATCTGTGTGCGCATGGCGCCGGCGTCGTCGACGGTCCACGGAATCACCCTGAGCCCCAACGCGTGCGCGCGATCGACGTAGGCCTTGCCGGTGACCAGCGCGTAGTCGGGCGACACCACGTTGGCGCCCACCAGCAGTGCGCCGATCATCGCGTCGCCGACGAGGTCGGGGTTGATGCCGGCCAGCCACGGTGAGCCCGGCGCCCACGTCTGTTCGTCGTAGAGGGCCACCAAGGGAATGGACGGCTCCGCCCGGCGCACCATGGGCAGGGTTCGCCAGTCGAAGCTCTGAATGTCCACGCGGTCGACCTTGCCCGCCGCCCTGACCGCCGCCAGGATCACGTCGACGAACTCTTGCGGCCCGGCCGAGGCGCCCGGCTTGTCGGCCTCGACCTTCGTCTCGATGTTGAAGCGCACCCCGGCGTGATAGGCGTCGGTGAGCGCGAACACCTCGGGCAGCGTCGCTATCTTGTTGCCGCGCACCACTTCGGCGTCGGGGAACTCGGCGAGGCGCTTGCCGCAGTCGAGCGTGCGGATCTGGACGAGCGTGAGGTCGTGCACGGGCTTGCCGACGTAGGGATACGCCGGGTCACCGGCGAACGCGGGCGCCGTGTCGGCGCACTTCGCCGCGTCGATCGTCGGGTCGTGCCACACCACGGGCTGGGCGTCCTTGGTGATGCCGATGTCGAGTTCGAGTGTGCTGACGCCCAATTCGAGCGACTTGGCGAACGCCCGCAGGGATTCCTCGGTGGTTTCGCCGCGTCCGCCGCGGTGGGCCTGCAGGTCGAACTCGCCCGGTTGCGCCGATGCCGGCGCCGCCACCAGCACCGCCAGGGCTAGCAGCGCTCCCAAGATCCGCGACCAGACGCTCGATACTGCGCCCAAACCCCGCCGCAGTGCCGAGCGTGAAGCTGCTGCGAGATTTTGCGCTGATCTTCGCGGTGGCTTCACACTCGGTGTTAGATCTACCACGGAACGCAGTTCCCCTGGCGGTGGCTCGGCCAACGAGGTTAATGCCTGCGCTGAAGGGCGATTTCGGCGAGCACCACCCCGGCGGCCACCGAGGCGTTCAGCGATTCGGTGCGATTCGCCATCGGAATCGACACCACTTCGTCGCAGGTCTGCCGTACCAACCGCGACAGGCCCTTGCCCTCCGAGCCGACGACCACCACCAGCGGGTCGGTGCCGTCCAGGTCGTCGACGGCGGTGTCGCCGCCGGCGTCCAGGCCGACGACCCGCAAGCCGGCGTCGGCCCAACCCTTCAGCGCCCTGGTCAGATTGGTGGCCCGCGCCACCGGGACCCGCGCCGCGGCGCCGGCACTGGTGCGCCAGGCCACCGCCGTGACGGAGGCCGAGCGCCGCTGCGGGATGAGCACGCCGTGGCCGCCGAACGCCGCGACCGAACGCACGATCGCGCCGAGGTTGCGGGGATCGGAGATGTTGTCCAACGCGACCAGCAGCGCCGGTGGCGAATCGGTGGCGGCCGCCAGCAGGTCGTCGGGGTGGGCGTAGTTGTACGGCGGCACCTGCAGGGCGATGCCCTGGTGCAGGTGGTTGGTGGTCATCCGGTCCAGGTCGGCGCGCGGCACCTCCAGGATGGCAATGCCCAAATCCGCTGCGCGGGACACCGATTCGGTGAGTCGCTCGTCCGCCTCGGTGCCCAGGGCGACATACAGCGCGGTCGCCGGGACGCCGGCGCGCAGGCACTCCAGCACCGGGTTGCGGCCCAGCACCGTTTCGGTCTCGTCGGTGCGCTTGGCGGGCCGGCGCGACTGCGACTGGGCCCGCTTGGCGGCCGGGTGGTGGGGGCGCAGGTGCGCCGGCGGGGTGGGCCCACGGCCCTCCAGCCCGCGGCGGCGCTGGCCCCCGGAGCCGACGACCGGGCCCTTCTTGGTGCCGGCTTTGCGTACCGCCCCGCGGCGCCGCGAGTTACCGGCCATCTACTTGCCGTCACCGCCCAAGGTCCATTGCGGCCCGTCGGCGGTGTCGGTGACCTCGATGCCGGCGTTCTTGAGCCGATCGCGGATCTCGTCGGCGAGTGCCCAATTGCGTTGCTGGCGCGCCTTTTCCCGGTTCTCGATCTCGGCGTGCACCAGCACGTCGACGGCGGCCAGCGCGGCCGACGTCTCGTCGCGGGATTCCCAGCGTTCGTCGAGGGGGTCGCAGCCGAGGATGCCCATCATCGCGCGGATCGCGCCGGCGTGCTTCAGCGCGCCCTCGTGGTCGCCGGACTCCAGCGCCCGGTTCCCCTCCGCGCGGACGTGGTGAATTTCGGCCAGCGCGGCCGGGACGGCCAGGTCGTCGTCGAGCGCCTCGGCGAACTTCGGCGTCCACTCCCCCGGTTCGACGGCGCCGACCCGGCTGCGCACGCGGTGCAGGAACTCCTCCACCCCCACATAGGCCTTGACCGCGTCCTGCAGGGCCGTTTCGGAGAATTCCAGCATCGACCGGTAATGGGCGCTGCCCAGGTAGTAGCGCAGTTCGGCCGGGCGCACGCGCTGCAGCATCGCCGGTATCGCCAGCACGTTGCCCAGCGACTTGCTCATCTTCTCGCCGCCCATGGTCACCCAGCCGTTGTGTAGCCAGTAGCGGGCGAAGCCGTCGCCGGCGGCGCGGCTCTGCGCGATCTCGTTCTCGTGGTGCGGGAAGACCAGGTCCATTCCGCCGCAATGGATGTCGAATTCCGGACCCAGGTAGGTGCGGGCCATCGCCGAGCATTCCAGGTGCCAACCCGGGCGTCCGCGGCCCCACGGCGACGGCCACGACGGCTCGCCGGGCTTTTCGCCCTTCCACAGCGTGAAGTCGCGCTGGTCGCGCTTGCCGGTCGCCGCGCCCTCGCCCTGATGGACGTCGTCGATCTTGTGCCCGGACAGTTGGCCGTACTCCGGGTAGCTGAGCACGTCGAAGTAGACGTCGCCGGCCGACGCGTACGCGTGGCCGGTTTCGATCAGGCGTTCCATCAACTCGACCATCTGGGTGATGTGCCCGGTGGCGCGCGGCTCGGCGGACGGCGGCAGGACGTCCAGGGCGTCGTAGGCGGCGGAAAACGCGCGCTCGTAGGTGGCCGCCCACTCCCACCACGGCCGGCCGGCCGCGGCGGCCTTGGCCAGGATCTTGTCCTCGATATCGGTCACGTTGCGGATGAACGCGACGTCGTAACCGCGGGCGATCAACCAGCGGCGCAGGATGTCGAAGGCCACCCCACTGCGGACGTGCCCGATGTGCGGCAGCCCCTGGACCGTGGCGCCGCACAGGTAGATGGATACGTGCCCGTCGCGCAGCGGAACGAAATCACGCACGGCACCGGCTGCCGTGTCGTGTAGCCGCAGGCGGGGGCGATCGGTCACGACGTGCCAGCTTACCTGCCCAATTACCGCGAGCCGCGACGCTAGCCGGTGGGGAACACCAGCGCCGTGGCGACGGCGGCCAATCCCTCGCCCCGCCCGGTCAGGCCCAGGCCGTCGGTGGTCGTCGCGGACACCGACACCGGCGCCCCCAGCAGTTCGGACAGCACCCGCTGCGCCTCGGCGCGGCGCGGGCCCACCTTCGGCCGGTTGCCGATCACCTGGACGGCCGCGTTGCCGACGCGGTACCCCTGCCCCGAAACCAGACCGGCGACGTGGCGCAGCATGTCGGCGCCGCTGACGCCCGCCCAGCGGGGGTCGTCGACCCCGAACACGGCGCCGATGTCGCCCAACCCGGTCGCCGACAGCAGCGCGTCGCACAGCGCGTGCGCCCCCACGTCACCGTCGGAGTGGCCGGCGCAGCCGTCGGCGCCCTCGAACAGCAGCCCGAGCAGCCAGCACGGGCGCCCGGGTTCGATCGGGTGCACGTCGGTGCCCAGCCCGATCCGCGGCAGCTCGCTCACCGGCGCACGATCGCTGCGGCCAGCACCAGGTCGAGCTGGGTGGTGATCTTGAACGCCAGCGGGTCGCCGTCGACCGCCTGCACCTGGCCGCCGACGTGCTCGACGAGCGACGCGTCGTCGGTGAAATCGGCGGTGCCGGCCCGTTCGTAGGCGCGCAGCAGCAGGCCGGTGGCGAAGCCTTGCGGCGTCTGCACCGCCCGCAGGCCCGCCCGCTCGGGCGTGCCCAGCACCACCCCGTTGGCATCCACGGCCTTGATGGTGTCAGACAGGGGCAGCGCGGGCACGACGGCGCGGTGGCCCGACCGCAGGGCGTCGACCACCCGCACGATCAGCGCGGCCGGGGTGAGCGCCCGGGCTGCATCGTGGACGAGCACGAACTCGGAGTCGCCGGGCAGGGCGCACAAAGCGAGACGGACCGAATCGATGCGGCCGGCCCCGCCGGCCACGACGGTGGCTTGGCCGCCGATCAGTCGCTTGGCCTGATCGATGCGGTCGGCGGGGACGGCCGCCACCACCTGGTCAACGACCCCGGAGCCCAGCAGGCCTGCGACGGCGCGTTCGAGCAGGGTGTGGCCGTCGAGCTCACAGAATGCTTTCGGAACACCGGCCTGCAGCCGTTCCCCCGACCCGGCGGCCGGGACCACTGCGACAACTTTGCCAGAAGCGCCGGTCTCCCCGACCACCAAAGAGCCTCAGGGCCTTCAGGAAGCGGCGGCCAGAACCTCGTCGAGGATGGTCTCCGCCTTGGCGTCGTCGGTGCTCTCGGCCAGCGCCAACTCACCGACAAGAATCTGGCGGGCCTTGGCCAGCATGCGCTTCTCACCCGCGGACAGGCCGCGCTCCTGGTCACGGCGCCACAGGTCGCGCACTACCTCGGCCACCTTGTTCACATCGCCGGAGGCGAGCTTTTCCAGGTTGGCCTTGTAACGGCGGGACCAGTTCGTCGGCTCTTCCGTGTGGGGCGCCCGCAGCACCTGGAACACCTTGTCGAGGCCCTCTTGCCCGACGACATCGCGGACGCCGACGTATTCGGCGTTTTCTGCGGGCACTCGAACGGTCAGGTCTCCCTGCGCAACTTTCAAGACGAGATACTCTTTTTGCTCCCCTTTGATGGTGCGGGTTTCGATCGCCTCGACTAACGCAGCACCGTGGTGTGGGTATACAACGGTGTCGCCGACCTTGAAGATCATCTGATTCGAGCCCCTTTCGTTACTTCAGTCTAACACGGCGGGCCAAGGCTTGCGGAACAACGGTGCAGGTCAGGGGCACATCGCGTGCGGATTAGGGGTTGACAGGCGGAGGAAGACGTGCAAGGGGTCACACTACGCTCGTCGCTGTCGGACCCGATCACGGGCCCCACCCGGCCCCTGCCGCGCTGGTCTGGCGCCCTGCGCTACCGCCGCGAACACGTTCCTACTACTGTGCATAGTTGCAGAGTCGAACCACTGAAATGGTGCGTCGTCAGGGCGCGAGCCGAGCAGGAGGCATTGAGTGAACCGCTTCGCCGTCGTCGGACTGGTCGCCTTGGTCGCCGCCCTGCTCAGCGGTTGCGGGGCGGGCCAGATCTCGCAAATGGCCACCCAGGAGCCCGCCGTCAACGGCAACCGGGTCACCATCAACAACGTCGCGCTGCGCGACATCCGCATGCAGGCCGTGCAGACCGGTGACTTCCTGCAGCCGGGGCGCACGGTCGACCTGGTGGCGGTGGCCGTCAACCAGTCGCCCGACGTCGCGGATCGACTGGTGAGCATCACCAGTGACATCGGCACGGTCACGATCGGCGGCGACGGCCGGCTCCCCGCCGGAGGGATGTTGTTCATCGGCAAGCCCGAAGGCCAGAGCGTGGCCCCCGGTCCGCTCGAGCCCAACAACGCGGTCAAGGCGACCGTCGCCCTGGCCAAGCCGATCAGCAACGGCCTGAACTACAACTTCACCTTCAACTTCGAGAAGGCCGGGCAGGCCAGCGTGATGGTGCCCGTTTCGGCCGGGGTCGGGCCCCAACCCGCCTGAGCGGCCGCTAACCGGGGCTGACCCCGGCCTGTCACACCGGGCTTGTCGCACCCGCCCGATACCGTCATGACGTGGCACATCCGCGCTCGCAATACCGCTGCTCCGAATGCCAGCACGTCACCGCCAAGTGGGTGGGCCGCTGCGGCGAGTGCGGCACCTGGGGCACCGTCGACGAGGTGCCGGTGCTGGCCGCCGTCGGCGGGGGGCGGCGCGCCGGCGCGGCGGCGGCCTCGGCGTCCAGGGCCGTCCCCATCAGCTCGATAGAGGCGCACAGCACGCGGCACCGCTCCACCGGCGTCGGCGAGCTGGACCGGGTGCTCGGCGGCGGGGTGGTCCCGGGCTCGGTCACACTGCTGGCGGGCGATCCCGGCGTGGGCAAGTCGACGCTGTTGCTCAAGGTCGCCCACCGCTGGGCCCAGGCTGGCAGCCGGGCGCTGTACATCTCCGGCGAGGAGTCGGCCGGCCAGATCCGGCTGCGTGCCGACCGCATCAACTGCGGCGGTGACGAGGTGTACCTGGCCGCCGAGTCCGACCTGCACACGGTGCTCGACCACATCGCGACGGTCCGGCCCGCGCTGGTCATCGTCGACTCGGTGCAGACCATGTCCACCACCGAGGCCGACGGCGTCGCCGGCGGGGTCACGCAGGTGCGCGCGGTCACCGCGGCGCTCACGGCCGCCGCGAAGGCCGCCGGCGTCGCGCTGATCCTGGTCGGCCACGTCACCAAGGACGGCGCCATCGCCGGGCCGCGCTCCCTGGAACATCTCGTCGACGTGGTGCTGCACTTCGAGGGCGACCGCAACGGCTCGCTGCGGATGGTCCGCGGGATCAAGAACCGGTTCGGCGCCGCCGACGAGGTCGGCTGTTTCATGCTGCACGACAACGGGATCGAGGACGTCAACGACCCGTCGCACCTTTTCCTGGACCAGCGGCCGGCGCCCGTCGCGGGCACCGCGATCACGGTGGCCCTGGACGGAAAGCGGCCGCTGATCGGCGAGGTGCAGGCGCTGCTGGCGAGCCCGTCGGGCGGTTCGCCGCGCCGCGCCGTCAGCGGCATCGACCATGCCCGCGCCGCGATGATCGCGGCCGTGCTGGAAAAGCACGCCCGGCTCAACATCGCCGTCAACGACGTGTACCTGTCGACCGTGGGCGGCATGCGGTTGACCGATCCGTCGTCCGATCTCGCCGTAGCGATCGCGCTGGCCTCGGCGTACACGAACCTGCCGCTGCCCACGACGGCGGTCATGATCGGCGAGGTGGGGCTCGCGGGTGACCTGCGCCGGGTCATCGGAATCGAGCGGCGGCTCGCCGAGGCCGCGCGCCAGGGGTTCAGCATCGCGCTCATCCCCGACGGCGACGATCCCCGGCGCGAGATAGTGCCGAGCGGCATGCGGGCGCTGCGCGCGCCGACCATCCTCGCGGCCCTGCAACACATGAAAGCCATCGCCGAGCGGCCCGATGGCTGGACGCATAACGCCGTGGGGCCGCACAATGACGAGCTGTGACCCGTCCGACACTGCGTGAGACCGTCGCCCGCCTGGCGCCCGGCACCGGGCTGCGCGACGGCCTGGAGCGCATCCTGCGCGGCCGCACCGGCGCGTTGATCGTGCTGGGCAACGACGAGAACGTCGAGGCCATCTGCGACGGCGGGTTCGCCCTGGACGTCCGGTACGCGCCGACGCGACTGCGCGAGCTGGCCAAGATGGACGGCGCTGTCGTGCTGTCCACCGACGGCAGCCGCATCGTGCGCGCCAACGTGCAGCTGGTTCCGGACCCGTCGATACCCACCGACGAATCGGGAACCCGCCACCGCTCGGCGGAGCGCGCCGCGATCCAGACCGGCTACCCGGTGATCTCGGTCAGCCACTCGATGAACATCGTCACGGTCTACGTGGCCGGCGAGCGCCACGTGGTGGCCGATTCCGCGACCATCCTGTCGCGGGCCAACCAGGCGATCGCCACCCTGGAGCGCTACAAGATGAGGCTCGACGAGGTCAGCAGGCAGCTGTCCCGGGCGGAGATCGAGGACTTCGTCACGCTGCGCGACGTGATGACGGTGGTGCAGCGGCTGGAGCTGGTCCGGCGCATCGGCTTGGCGATCGACTACGACTGCGTCGAGCTCGGCACCGACGGCCGCCAGTTGCGCCTGCAGCTCGAGGAGTTGTTGGGCGGCAACGACATCGCCCGCGAGCTGATCGTGCGCGACTACCACGCCAGTCCCGAGCCACTGTCCGAGGCGCAGGTGACGGCCACGTTGGACGAGCTGGACGCCCTGTCGGACACCGAGTTGCTCGACTTCACTTCGCTGGCAAAGGTTTTCGGATACCCGACGACGGCGGAGGCGCAGGACTCGGCGCTCAGCCCGCGCGGCTACCGCGCGATGGCCGGCATCCCCCGGCTGCAGTTCGCCCACGTGGATCTGTTGGTCCGCACGTTCGGGACGCTGCAGGGCCTGCTCGCGGCCAGCGCCAACGATCTGGAGTCCGTGGACGGCATCGGCGGGATGTGGGCCCGCCACGTGCGCGAGGGGTTGTCACAGTTGGCGGAATCGACCATCGCCGATCCGCTCAGCTGACCGCGCTCAACCCGCGGGAACGGGGCCCGGGGCGGCGCCCGGCGGGGCCTCCGGCGGCGGCGCGAGCGCCGGCTGACCCGGCTGCCCCGGTATCGGGCCCGGCGGCGGCGGCGGCTGATTCATGATGAACGGGACCGGCTGCGAGCGAAGGTTGCCCAGCTGCACGACGAGGTTGTAGGTGCCCGGCCCGATCGCCGGCCGCGGCAGCGGGCAGTGCGGCGCCGACCCCATGCCCGTCCAGGTCACCGCCGTCGTCACCTGCTCGCCCGGCGTGAAGGTCTTGATCAGCGTCTCGTTGGAGGGCGCGCAGTCCAGGTTGGACCACAGCCGCTTGTTGTCCAGCGAGTAGACGTAGGCGGCGAGCGACGCCGCTCCCACGTCGCGCTTGCAGGACACCAGGCCGATGTTGGTGACGACCATGGTGAACTTCGGCTGGTCGCCGATGAAGTACTGGGGCGCGTTGGTCAGGCCCTTCACGCCCAGCGTCGAATCGGGGCAGTCATCGCCCTCCTTCAGCACCGGCGGCGGCTGCACCGCCGCGGTGGGCGTGGGCGACTCGGGGTTTTGCCCCTGCGGTGCGGGCACCGGCGTGACCCCCTCCTGCCCCGGGGGCGGCGCCTGGCTCGGGGGCGCTGCGGGCTTGCTTTGGGCGGAGTTGGGCTTGTCGGCGCTGGCGGGCCTGGCGCCCGTCTTGTTGCCCATGAAGGCAACGACGATGGCGGCCACGACCCCGATCACGACGACCGCGAGGCCCAGGGCCAGGCCCCTGCGCCGCCAATAGATCTCGGTGGGTAGCGGGCCACGCGGTTCCAGATCCAGCACGATCACACCGTAGGCCCAGGTCACGCGGATTTGTTATATCCGCGTCGGCGTGTCGCCCGGTTTGCTGGCCGACCGACGTGTTAGTGGCGGTGGAAAAGGGGGCCGTTATTCGCCGATATCACCGACGTGGTCGACCAACGCGGCGCGCCCGTCGGCGAGGTGGTAGGTCACGCCCGCGATCCCCAGCGTGCCCGCGGACACCCGCTCCGCGATCGCCGAGGAGCGCGCCATGAGCTGCGCCAGCGTCTCCTTGACGTGGCGTTCCTCGAATTCGTCGACGCGGCTCAGGCCGTCGCGCCGGCCCATCAGGATCGACGGCGCGACCCGCTCGACGACGTCGCGCACGAAACCGCCCGGTATCGCGCCGTCATGGATCGCCGCCAGCGCGGCCTTGACGGCGCCGCAGCTGTCGTGGCCGAGGATCACGATGAGCGGCACGTCGAGCACCGTCACCGCGAACTCGATGGAGCCCAGCACCGCCGAGTCGATGACCTGCCCGGCGGTGCGGACCACAAACATGTCGCCCAGGCCCTGGTCGAAGATCAGTTCGGCGGCCACGCGGCTGTCCGAACAGCCGAACACGACCGCGGTGGGCTTCTGGCCCGCGGCCAGGCTGGCCCGGTGGTCGACGCTCTGGCTGGGATGCTGAGGCTGGCCGGCGACGAATCGCTCGTTACCCTCTTTGAGTGCTTTCCATGCGGTTACCGGGCTGGTGTTTGGCATGCCACACATCATGCCGCACAAGCAGATGAACGTCCCCCCGAACGAACTCATCGACTGGTACGACCGGTCGCGCCGCGACTTGCCCTGGCGGGCCCCGGATGTCACCGCGTGGCAGGTCCTGGTCAGCGAGTTCATGTTGCAGCAGACGCCGGTGGCGCGGGTGCTGCCGATCTGGCCGGATTGGGTGCGGCGGTGGCCGACCCCGTCGGCCACCGCCGCGGCCAGCGCCGCCGACGTGCTGCGCGCCTGGGGCAAGCTGGGTTATCCGCGGCGGGCCAAGCGATTGCACGAATGCGCCACCGTGATCGCCCGCGACCACGACGACGTGGTTCCCGACGACGTCGACGTCCTGATGACGCTGCCCGGCGTCGGCAGCTACACCGCCCGAGCGATCGCGTGCTTCGCCTACCGCCGCCCGGTGCCCGTGGTGGACACCAACGTGCGCCGCGTGGTGGCGCGCGCCGTGCACGGCCTGGCCGACGCCGGAGCGCCGTCCGCGGCGCGCGACCACGCCGACGTCTCCGCGCTGCTTCCGGATGGTGAACGGGCGCCGCGATTTTCGATCGCGCTGATGGAACTGGGCGCGATCGTGTGCACGGCGCGGGCCCCGCGGTGCGGGTTGTGCCCGCTCGACGGGTGCGCGTGGCGGGGGGCGGGTTGTCCCCCCGCGCAGGGGCCGGCCCGGCGGGTGCAAACATACGCCGGCACCGACCGTCAGGTCCGCGGGCGGCTGTTGGATGTCTTGCGGGCCAACGATTGCCCGGTCACCCGGGCGGAACTCGACGTCGCGTGGCTGACCGATCCGGCGCAGCGCGACCGCGCGCTGGATTCGCTGCTGGCCGACGGGCTGGTGACCACGACGGTCGACGGCCGGTTCGCGTTGGTGGGCGAGGGGTGACGGGCGTCGATCAGAGATCGTTGCCGGCGTAGGACTGGTTGAAGCTTTTGTTGGCCAGCGGGAAGTCGGGGACGATGGTGTCGGCCATCGCGACGGGCAACGCGGGCCAGTTGAACCACGACGGGTCGACGACCTTCGCGCGCGCGATGCGGTTGGCGGCGTCGATCTCGACGCGGTGAACGATGGTGCCGCGCCATCCCTCGACGATGCCGATCCCGCTACGGGGCGCGTGTAGCGGTGGCAGATCCTCGGTGTATTCGATTGCGCCGGTGTGTGATTCGATTAGGTGGCGGCACAGCTCGGTGGACGCGGCGAATTCGTCGCGCCGCACCGTGTAGCGGGCCAGCACATCGCCCGCGGCGGCACCGATCTCGGTGACGGGAAGGGTGGTGGTCGGGTGTTCGAGCCGCGCGTCGGTGCGAATGCCGCTGGCCCGCGCGACATAGCCCAGGCAGCCGAGGGCCTGCGCGTCCTCGTCGTGCAGCACGGCGGTGCCGGCGAACCTGTCGTACACACCGGAGTTGCGCAGGGTCAGTTCGGCGATCTCGGCGACGTCGGCCGCGATGGACCGCAGCTCGTCGGCGTCGGGCAGCGCCCGCAGCGCGACCGCGCCGGGGCGGATGGCGCCGCGCAGCAGCCGGTGTCCGGTGACAGTCGCGTTGAGCCGCAACAGCTTTTCCCGAACGCGTTGGGCGTGGGCGTTGGCGAGGGAGAACCCGACGTCATTGGCCAGCGCTCCCAGGTCGGCGACGTGGTTGTAGAGCCGTTCGAGTTCGACGAGCAGCGCCCGCAGGCGGTGCGCCGCGTCGGGCAGCTCGATGCCCAGCCCGTCCTCGACCGCCAGGCTGTGCGCGAGCGCGTGCGCGACGGAGGTGTCGCCGCTGACGCGCTCGGCCAGCTCGACGGCGCCCCCGGCCGGCCGGCCTTGGAAAAGCCTTTCCAGGCCGCGGTGTACGAACCACAGCCGGGCCTTGAGCCTCAGCACGCTTTCGCCGGCGACCGAGAAGCGGAAATGGCCGGGCTCGATCAGCCCGGCGTGCACCGGGCCCACCGGGATCTCGTACACCCCGGGCCCCTCGACGGTGACGAACGGGAAAGCACCGACGCGGTCGAAGCGCGGCGCGGCCCCGGCGTCGCCCCGCATGGGATACCACTCCTCGGGCCAATGGGCGTGCCGGACCAGGCGGCGCGCTTTGGGATGCCCGAGGGGCCGGATTCCGTACAGGTCGGCCATCTCGCGCTCGAAGCGGCCGGCCGCGAACGACAGGTAAGCCAGCGAGTGCAGCGCCGGATCGCCCTTGTTCACCAGGCATTCGAGCTCGACGCGGCGATCGGGCCGGCCGGCCAGGAACAGGTAGACGACGCGGAAGGCGTCGTCGTCGTCGTGGGCGGCCACCAGGGCCAGCCGAAAACCCTTGCCCAGCAGCTCTTCCGCCAGCTCGGCGACGTCGTCCTGGGAAAGCCTGTGCCGCAACCAGTTACGGCTCACCGCGGAGCCCCGGCCTCGGTTGCCGCGGTGGTGAACAGGCCGGTCAGTGGGCCGGCCGTGATACCGAGGAACAGCGATGCGGCGACGCCGACGACCAGGGCCGCCGCCACCGTGCGCGGCACGGCGATCTCCGGCGTGCCCGGCCGGCCGTCGCCCAGCAGGATGCGCCCGCAATTGCGCGTCAGCGCGGCGAAGGCGACCACGATCAGCAGCAGCGCCGGCCCCAGCGCCCAGGCCAGCCGGGCATCGGCCAGCGAACGGGCGATGGCCAGCTCGCTGGCGAACATCGCGAACGGGGGCAGCCCGAGCAGCACGACCACGCCGGCGGCCAGTGACACGCCGATCAGGCGGGAGCGCCGCAGCACGGCGCCGATGTCGGCGATCGCCGTGGAGCCGTGCGCGGCCTGCAGTTGTCCGGTCGCCAGGAACAGGACGGTCTTGCCCAAGCCGTGGGCCAGGACATGCAGCAGCAGCGCGGCGATGGCCAGGGTGGTTCCGGCGGCCGCGGCGATCGCGATCAGGCCCATGTTCTCCATCGAGGAGTAGGCGAGCATCCGTTTGATGTCGGGCGTCACCGTCAGCATCAGGGCGGCGACCACCAGCGTCGCCAACCCGATCACCAGCAGCCCCGACCGCATGAACTCCGGCCCGGCCGCCGCGGCGACGATCGGCTTGATGCGCAGCAGCACCGAAAACGCCACCGACAGCAGCACCCCGCTCATCAGCGCCGAAACCGGTGCCGGGGCCTGGCTGTGGGCATCGGCCAGCCAGGTGTGGAACGGAAACAAACCCACCTTCGCGCCGTAGCCGATCAGCAGCAGTCCGCCCGCGAGCCGGGCGATGTCGGGATTGAGCCCACCCGCATGGGCCACGAGCACGTCGAGGTTGAGGGCGGCCGCGGCCGGCGCCCCCGCGTGCTCGGCGGCGTAGTAGAGCAGCACCGTGCCCAGGAACGCGATCGCGATGCCGACCGAGCAGATCACCACGTACTTCCATGTCGCCTCGAGCGCGCCGCGGGTGCGGCGGTGCCCCACCAGAAACGCGGTGATCACCGTGGTGGCCTCGATGGCGATCCAGACGACGCCGATGTTGTTGGCGCACACCGCGACAACCATCGCCGCCACGAAAGCCGCGGTCAGCGCCCCGTATTCGCGGGCGCCCCGTTCATCGGTGTGCCCATGCGCGAGTTCGGCGTTGACGTAGCCGACGCTGGCCCAGGTCGCCAGCGTCGCAACGCTTCCGATGACGATCAGCATCGTGACGGTGAGGGCGTCGACCCGCAGCAGCCCACCCAGCGCGAATTGCGTGCCCGGTCCGGTGAGCAACCCGAGGGCCGCGCCGCACCCGAGCACGCACACCGCCGCGACGACGATCAATGCCGCGGAGGCCCTGCGCCACCCGGCGAACAGGGTGGCCATGGACGCACCGACGGGCGCGAGGATCGCGGCGAGCAGTAGGCCCATCATCAGTCGTGCAACTCCTGCAGCGCGTCCAGGTCCGCGCCCCCGAACGCGCGGGACAGCCGGCCGGTCAGCACGCCGATGACGATGACCGCGAACAGCACGTCCAGCGAGGCGCCGAGCTCGACGATCAGCGGCACCCCGGCGGTGAGCAGGAACGCCGTGGCGGCAATTCCGTTGTCCAGCATGAGGAATCCCGCGGCCTGCGAGACCGCATGACGGCGCGTGACCATCACGAGCAGCGCGATGAGCACCACCGCAGTGGCGGCCGGCACCGCGGTCGTGGTGGCGGCGGGCTGCAGATTCACCAGGGGGCGGGTGGCGGCGAAGGCGGCCAGCGTCAGCCCGGCGGTGATGAGCAGCGAGGTCGCGGTGTTGATCAGCGGGGTGGCTTCGCGGTGACACTGCGGCTCGGCGCTCCTCGCGCGCGCCAGCAGCCGCGGCAATACCGCCGCCCGCAACACCAGCACGGCGGCGCCGACGCCGATCAGCGCGCCGTCGCCGTCGTACACGCCGCGCAGCACGGGGATGGCGGCCAGGGCCACGCCCTGCCAGGCCAGCAGGCGGACGATGGCGGTCAGGTCGCGGCGCCACACGATCAGCACCGCGGCCAGCAGCAGCCCGCCGGCGGCGAGGTCGACGAGCACCGCGAAATTGTTGTACGTCATGCCGGCACCCCGAAGAAGTTGGCCGCGACGACCGCGAGCAGCGCCAGCAGAAACGACCCGGCCAGCAACTCGGGGACCCGGAACAGCCGCAGCTTGGCGACGAACACCTCGACGGTCGCCAACAGCCCCGCCAGCACCGCCACCTTGGCGGCCACCGCCGCGAGGCCGACGACGACGTCCACCGTTCCGGGCCGGTCGCTCGCGATGCCCCAGGGCGCGAACAGGTTTGCCAACAGCGCCAGCAGCACGGTGAGCCGCATGCCGGTCGCCCATTCGACCAGTGCCAGTCGGGGGCCGGCATATTCGAGGACCATCGCCTCGTGGACCATCGTCAACTCGAGATGGGTCGCCGGGTTATCCACCGGCAGGCGCCCGGTCTCCGCCACGATCACGATCACCAGCGCGGTGAACGCCAGCACCGCGGCGAGCGAAACCACCTGCCCGGGGTGCGCGACCGTGTGCGCCACCAGGGCACCGAGATTGGCGGACCCCGCCGGCATCGACACCGCGAAGACCGCCAGCAGGATCGTGGGTTCGACCAGCGCCGCGATGGTGATCTCGCGGCTGGCACCCATGCCGCCGAATGAGGTGCCGGTGTCGATGCCTGCCAGGGTCAGCGCGACCGTGCCCACGAACAGCAGTCCGACGACGGCGAACAGGTCGGCGCTGGCATCCAACGGCGACCCGGTCGCGACCAGCGGCGCGATCGCGGCGATCAGCAACGTCGAGCCGGCGACGACGGCGGGGGCGGCGGCGAACACCACCGTCGTTCCGCGCGGCGTGATCTGTTGCTTGCCAAGCTGTTTGACGATGTCGCGCCACGGCTGCAGGATGCCGCCGCCGACGCGGCCTTCCCAGCGCGCGCGCACCTGCCGGGTCAGGCCGATCACCAGCGGCGCGCCGGCCAGCACGGCGCCGATTTGCACCGCGCCCGCGACGTAGGACAGGACGTTCATCGGGCGACCACCAGCACCGTCAGCACACCGAGCGCGCCGTAGGCCAGATACAGGTGCACGCTGCCGGTGTGGGCGCGCCGGACCAACCGCGCCGCGGCGATGATCGCCTGGACCACCGGCGGATAACAGCGTTCCTCGATCGCATCGCCGATGGTGCTGCGGTAGGTGATCTTGTCGGCCAGATAGCGCGACTCGGCGCTGTGCGTGACTTCGATGTCGGTGTCGGGACGCAGGACGTCGTCGAACACCCGCTGCAGCGGCTCGGCGAAGGATGTCGCCGTGTACTGCATGCGTGCGGTGAGGTCGTCCGCACCGCAGGCCCACAGCGGGGCCGTCACGGTCTCGGGTCGCCGCCGGCGGCGCCATTGGGCGAGCGCCGCCGCGGCCAGCGCGGCCCCGCAGCAGCCGGCGGCGATCACGCCGGGCGCGATCGAGCCCTGCAGTCCCGGCAATCGGACGAACGCGCCGAGGTCGGTGAATTCCACTGCCCTGGCGGCGGGTAGCGCGGCGACGGCCCGGCGCAGCGCGGGCCCGACCGTCGAGGGCGCCACGGCCAGGGTCGCGCAGGCGGCCGCCGCGAGCGCCATGCCGGCCAGCATGCTGCGCGGCGCCTCGACGGCCCGGGCGGCCTGCTCGGAGCGCGGCCGCGCCAGAAAACCGATGCCGAACGCCTTCACCATCGCCGCCACGCCCAGGCCGGTGGTGAGCGCGACCGCCCCCACCGCCAGCGGCGTTGTCAACGCCAACACCGCGACGTGTTGTGGCGCGGTGTGGATCAGCGACTGCACCAGCAGCCACTCGCTGACGAACCCGGCGCCCAGCGGTAGCCCGCACGCGCCGAGCGCGGCCACCCCGAACAGGGTGGTGGTCGCGGGCATCCGGCGGGCCAGGCCGCCCAGCCGGTCGAGGTCACGCAGCCCGGTAGCGCGCAGCACCGACCCGGCGGACAGGAAGCCGAGGCTCTTGAACGCCGCGTGCGCGATCAGGTGCAGCATGGCCGCGGCGGTGGCGATCGTCGCCGGCCGGTGTGCGCCGGTGGCGGCGAACAGGGTGGCGGCCCCGAGGGCCAGTGTGATCAGCCCGAGGTTCTCGGTTGTCGAGTAGGCAAGGAGCCGTTTGAGGTCCGTGGCCACGGAGGCCTGCACCACGCCATACAGCGCCGACACCCCGCCGACGACCATCAAGACCAGGCCCCACCAGCGGGGGCCCGGGCCCAGCAGCTGCAGATCGAAACGGCAGATGCCATAGACGCCGAGGTTCACCATGGCCGCGCTCATCAGCGCCGACACCGGGCTGGGCGCCTCCGGGTGGGCCCGCGGCAGCCAGGCGTGCAGGGGCACCAGCCCGGCCTTGGACCCGAATCCCGCGACCGTCAGCAGGAACACGGCGTTGCAGGCGCCCGGCGATATCCGGTGCAGGTCGGCGAACCGGTTCGCGCCGCCGGCCGCCGACAGCACCACCAGCCCGGCCAGAATCGCGGCGAACCCCAGTTGGGTCATCACCGCGTAGACCAGGGCGGCGGAGCGAACCCGCGGGCGGGTGTGTTCGGCCAGCACCAATACCAGCGACGCGACCGCCATCAACTCCCACGCCAACGCAAAGGTGGTCACCGAACCGGCCGCGGGGACGACGAGCATCGCCGCGACGAACAGTGGCAACACCGCGAGCGTCGCCGCGCCCAGGTGGCCGCGCCGGGCATACCCGATCGTGTAGAGCCCGACGACGAGCGCCACCGCGCCGGTGAGCGCCATGAAGAACCCGCCGAGCGGGTCGAGGGTCAGCTGCACCCCCGACAAGGGAAGCAACCACCCGATGCGGACTTCCCGCACCGCGCCGAACATCCCGATCATGCCGGCCCATACCCCGCCCGCGCCCAGCAGCGACGTCAGCGCCCCGGCCGAAGCGGGTCCGAAATCCTTGTGGGTCAACAGGTTCGGCGCGGGGACGGGGCGAGCCATCAATTCCGTGGTGGTCACCTGCCGGTCACCGATCGCAGCGCCTCGATGATCTGGCCCGGCGTCGGCGGGCAGCCGGGGATTTCCAGATCGACCGGCACCACCTCGGCGACGGCGCCGAGGACGCCATAGGCTTCGGCGAAGACGCCGCGGTTGACGGCGCAGTCGCCGCAGGCGATCACCCGCCGCGGTGCGGGTGTGGCATCGAGCGTGGCGCGCAGCGGGCCGGCCATGTTGTGCGTCACGACCCCGGTGACCAGCAGCGCGTCGGCGTGGCGGGGGGACGCCACCAGTCGCGCGCCGAACCGCTCGGCGTCGTACACCGGCCCGAATGCGCCCGCGATCTCCACCTCGCATCCATTGCAGGAGCCCGCGTCGACGTGCCGGATCTGCAGCGAACCGCGCACACCCGCAACAGGTTTCATCGCCTGCGGCGGTGGTGGTCCCGCGGGTTCGGCTATCCGGCCAACGCCGAAGGCCTTACGAATCCAACCCATGAGCGTTACTGCGGGCTCCCCGCACGCAGGTCCTCCAGCAGCGCCACCCGGTCGCTGAGCACCCCGGTGAGGACCTTGCGCGCCACCAACAGCAGTTCGGCGATATCGGGTGAGGCGATCGAGTAGATCATCGTGTTGCCGTCCCGGTGCGCGTCGACCACACCCGCCCGGCGCAACACACCCAACTGCTGGGAAAGGTTGGACGATTCGAGCCCCACCTCGGGCAACAGCTCGGCGACCGACTTGTCCCCCGCGACGAGCAGCTCGAGGACCCTGATCCGCGCCGGGTGACCCAACGTCTTGAAGAACTCGGCCTTGACCTTGTACAGCGGCTCCGACACGCCGGCGCTCCTGAGGATTCGTTGGATTCTCGTTATGAACAGTTGAAGAATTTATCAAATGTTCCCGCGGCCCGCGCGGCGAGGTCCCGCGTGGTATCGCAGAGTCTGGCCTCGACGCAACCCGACACGCCGCCGGGCGAGCGTTACACCGGAGACTCAAATCTGCGTCTTACCCTGCCGATGTGCCCAGCGAGGAGGCCGCCGACGGATCCCGCTTGCCGCCGGTGTCCCGGCGCGCGGTGCTCGGCGGCCTGAGCCTGCTGCCGTTGGCCGCCGCCGTGCGCCTGCCGCCCGCGTCGGCCGACGCGGGCTATCGGTTCCTGTCGTCGCACCAGGCCGCGGTGCTCGACGCCGCCACCCGCCGGCTGATCCCCGGGCCGGCGGACTGCCCGACCGAGCTCGGCAGCCCCGGGGCCCACGAGGCGAACGTGGTGAACTACCTGGACCGCATGCTGTCGGTGTTCGACGTCGCGCCCGCGGACGTGCACGCCGGCGGCCCGTGGAGCAACCGCGCCGGCGGCTCCCAGGACTACATGGCCGCCTTCGTCCCGCTCAACCGCGCCCAGGCCTACGGGTGGCAGCAGCGGCTGACACAGCTGCGCAACCAGTACGCCAGCGGCATCGCGCTGCTCGACGAGCAGGCCGGCGGTGACTTCACGGCGGTGCAGGCGGTCCGACAGGACCTCATCCTGGCCCACGGGCCGGCGGCGGCGTTCGCCAACGTCCTGTTCGGCCACGCCATCGAGGCGATGTACAGCGTCCCCGAATACGGCGGCAACGCGAACCTGGTCGGCTGGAAGGACATCAAGTACCCCGGGGACTCCCAGCCGCGCGGATACACCCCCGCCCAGGTCGAAGCGATCCAGTGGGACGTGGTGGTCATCACCGACATCATCAACCGGCTGCGCCACGGCTGGGAACAGGTGATCTCCAAATTGGGCGGAAGGGGCGGCGTGAGTGCCTAAGGCGATCATCGTTGGCTCCGGCGCCGGCGGGTCGACGGTGGCGATGGAGCTCGCCCAAAGCGGTTGGGACGTCGTGATATTCGAAAAGGGGTCGAACTACTACACCAACCTGGATGGCACGGGCCCCCTCGGGACGACGTTCTCCAACGACGAACTCAAGTCGCTGTACCGCTATTTCGAGCAGCCGGACCCGCTGGCCTACCCGCGCACGTTTCGCGCCAACGCCGGCCAGGCCGCGAGCTACGTCGGCCCCGTCAACGAACTCCCGGTGACGGTCGGCGGCGGAACCACGCACTGGGACGCGAAGGTCCCGCGGTTCTGGGACATCGACTTCAAGGGGCTGTCGATGCTGGGCCCGCAGCCCGGCGCGGACGTGCAGGACTGGCCGTTCGAGTACAGCGAGATCGCCCCCTACTACGACGCGATCGAGACGCTGCTCGGGACGCAGGGCGACGTCCGGGCGATACCGGCGCTGTCCTTCAAGCACGCGCCGCGCACGCAGAATTTCCCGATGCCGCCGGGCCCGCAGCAGCGCTCCTCCACGCTGATCGCCAAGGGCGCCAAGCGCATTGGGCTGCACCCGTATCCGTTTCCGACCGCCATCAATTCGGTCGAGTACGACGGCCGCCCGGCGTGCAACAACTGCGGGTTCTGCAGCAATTACGGCTGCCCGACCTCGGCCCGGGTGGGCGCGCTGGCGCCGCTGCGCCTGGCGCTGCGGACCGGGCGGGCGCAGCTGCACCCCGAAACCACCGTCACCAAGGTCAACTTCACCGGCCGGCGCGCCACCGGCGTCTCGTATCTCGACCCGCAGGGCAATCCCGGCGGGGAGAGCGCCGACCTGGTGGTGCTGGCCGCCTCGGCGATCGAGACGTCCCGGCTGGCGCTGCTGTCCGGCCTGCCCGACGCCAGCGGACGGATCGGCGCCCGGCTGATGTTCCACAACTTCGTCGACGGGTTCGGCATCTACCTCGACCAGCGCGTGCACGCCTACCGCGGCCGCTCGATCACGCAGTGCATGGAGGATTTCTGCGACCCCAACTTCCCCGGCGCCCGCCTCGCGGCGAAACTGGCCGGGCTGCCCTACATCCGGGGCGGGCTGTGCGAGCTGGGCGGCAGCCAGGACCCGATCACCGAGGGCAAGTTCTACCAGGAGATCCTGGGGTTCCTGCCGGGGGTGCAGCTGTTCGGCAGCCCGTTCAAGGACCTGATGCGCGCCTCGCTGCTGCGCGACCGGCTCGCCGGCGTCAACTTCATCGGCACCGACCTGCCCTACCTGACCAACAACGTCACCCTCGACCCGACGGTGACCGACCTCAACGGCCAGCCGGTGGCGCGCGTGACCTGGGCACCCGGCCGGCACGAGGCCATCGCGCAGACGTTTTTCCTGGTGCCCATCACCGCGATGATGGCGGCCGCCGGCGCGCAGCTGTTCGCCGCCATCCCGGACGGCCTGGAGCGGAAACTGAGCGGCGGCACGCCGCCCAACACCAAGCACGTGATGGGCGGCATGCAGATGGGTGTGTCCCCGGCGACGAGCGTCGTCGACCCGAACGGGCGGATGCACCAGATGGACAACGTCTACGTCGCCGACGGCAGCGTGTTCGTCACCTCGGGCTGCCAGAACCCGACCAACACGCTCATGGCGGTGGCGCTGCGCACCGCGTTCGGGCTCACCGGACGGCGGTAGCCGCCAGGAAGGACTCCACCGCGCCCCGGTAGTCCCCGGGGGCTTCGTCGTGGACCAGGTGACCGGCCTGCGGGACATGCAAATACGTTGTCGGAGAGTCCGTTTCGGCCATCGCGCGCATCTGGCCCGGCGGGGTGACGGAGTTGCCGGCCTCCAGCAGCAGCGCCGGCACCCGCACGGCCTGCCACTGCGCCCAGTAGTCCCGGGTGCCCCATTCGGCGGCGATCTCGATCCATCGCGAGGTGTGCCCGTGCAACCGCCACCCGCTCTCCGTGCGGTCGAACGCGTCCAGGAAATACCGGCCGGCGACCGGCCCGAATTCGGCGAAAACCTGCTCGGCGGAATCGAATTCAACCGGAAGGGCGTGCAGCCACGGCTCCCAAGGCCCGGTGGTTCGGCCGCGGAAGTCGGGCGCCATGTCCTCGACCACCAGGGCCCTGACCAGGTCCGGGCGCTCGGCGGCCAGGCACCACGAGTGCAGGGCGCCCATCGAATGCCCCACCAGCCTGGCCGGCGCCCCGAGGGCGCCGACCGCGTCGGCCAGATCCGCCACGAAGCGTTCGGTGCTGATCGGGTGCGGATCGTCGACGTCGCGGCCCCGGTGCCACGGGGCGTCATAGGTGTAGACGGTGCCCAGCCGGGCCAGCCATCCCAGCTGCCGCGGCCACGTGGTGCCGCGGCCCATCAGGCCGTGCACCAGCACCAACGGCTCGCCACGGCCGCCGTGGCAGGTCAACAGATCGCCGGGCATAGCACCATCTTGCGTGGCCCGCCCGGGGGTTGGACAGCGGGAGCGGCGCGGTAGCCTAGCGGAATGCCGCATGTGGTGAAGATCAACGCAATCGAGGTGCCCGCGGACGCCGGCCCCGAACTGGAGAAGCGGTTCGCCCACCGCGCGCACGCGGTCGATCGGCAACCCGGCTTCCTCGGGTTCCAGCTGCTGCGCCCCATCAAGGGTGAAGACCGCTACTTCGTGGTGACGCACTGGGAGTCCGAAGACGCCTTCCAAGCGTGGGCGAAGGGACCCGCCATCGAGGCCCATGCCGGCGAGCGGGCCAACCCCGTGGCGACCGGGGCGTCGCTGCTGGAGTTCGAGGTCGTGATGGACGTTGCCGGCACCAAGCAGGGTGGCTAGCGGGCGGTCGACGCGGCGCCGGGTGGCGGCGTTGGGCGCCGCCGCGGCTCTGGTCGTGACGCTGGCGCCGGGTTGCGCTCCCTCGCCCGCCCCGCACGCGAATGCCGCCAACCCGGGGCACCAGATCGACACCCGGACGCCCCCGGGGATCCGGGCCCAGCAGACCCTGGACATGCTGAACTCCGACTGGCCCATCGGCCCGGTCGGCGTCGGCACCCTCGCCGCGCCCGACCAGGTCGAGTCGGTCGAGACCACCATGGAGGGGCTGTGGTGGGATCGCCCGTTCACCCTCGCCAGCGTCGACATCAGCGCCAGCGTGGCCACCCTGCACCTGGTTGCCTCGTACGGCGCACGCCAGGACATCCGGATACACACCGACGACGAGGGTCGGGTGGACCGGTTCGAGGTCGACACGCAGGCCCCGAAGGTCAACTCCTGGCACGACGTCGACGCGGTGTTGAGTAAGACCGGCGCCCGCTACTCCTACCAGGTCGCCAAGGTCGACGACGGCCACTGCGACCCGGTGGCGGGCACCAACACCCGCGAATCGCTGCCGCTGGCATCGATTTTCAAGCTGTACGTGCTGCACGCGCTGGCCGGCGCCGTCCGGACCGGGACGGTGTCGTGGGACGATCAGCTCACCGTCACCGACAAGAGCCGCGCGGTGGGCTCGTCGGGCCTGGAACTGCTTCCCGGGGACCATGTTTCGGTGCGGACGGCCGCCGAGAAGATGATCGCCACGAGTGACAACATGGCCACCGACCTGCTGATCGGGCGGATGGGCACGCACGCCATCGAGGAAGCGCTCGTGACGGCCGGCCATCATGACCCGGCCAGCATGACGCCGTTCCCCACGATGTACGAGTTGTTCTCCGTCGGCTGGGGCAAACCGGATCTGCGCGAGGAATGGAAACACGGCTCCAAGCAGGTCCGCGCCCGGTTGCTGCAGCAGGCGGATTCGACTCCCTACCAACCGGATCCGACCCATGCCCACACCCCGGCCTCGGCCTACGGCGCCGAGTGGTACGGCAGCGCCGAAGACATCTGCCGGGTGCACGCGGCGCTGCAGGCCGACGCTGTCGGCCCGGCCGCGCCCGTCAGGCAGATCCTGTCCGCCGTCTCCGGCATCCAGTTGGACCGCAACGTGTGGCCCTATATCGGCGCGAAAGCCGGTGGGCTGCCGGGCGATCTGACGTTCAGCTGGTACGCCGTGGACAAGAACCGGCAGCCCTGGGTGGTCAGCTTCCAGCTGAACTGGCCGCGCGATCACGGGCCCAGGGTGACCGGCTGGATGCTGCAGGTCGCCAAGCAGGTGTTCGCGCTCATCGCGCCCCAATAGCCTGGTGAGCGCTCACGAATCGCTGCTGGACACCTTTCCCGGGCGCCTGTTCATCGAGGACATGCGGTCACTCGGCGGCCTCGCTATCCCCGAGCGGCTCGTCCGGGCCGCGGCCTCGGCCGTCGGCAGCTACCTCTACTCGGATCGCTGTCGTGACGTCGCGCACCTCGACGTGAACGACGCGGAGCTTCGCGCGTACGACGCCGCGGGCCTCGCCGCCCTCTCGGCGCTGCCCTCGTTCGGGTCGCCGCAGATCCATCAGGGCACCATCGGCGAATTGCGGGCGCCGCGCGTCAGGAATCGAAAGCGCCTGAGCGCGTTGCCCGATGGCGCGTTCTGGACCTCCACCCCGATCACCGACGTCGACGACACCTGGACCCTGTGCGGCGAGAACCTGAAGCGCGAAAGCCCGCGCTGGGAAGTGCATTTCGACGCCGCGCGGGTTCGCGTGGCGCGGATCGACTCGGCCGCCGAGTGGGCCGACCTGATCGAATCGCATTCGATCACGGCCGGCGGTTGCAGGTACCCGGACTGGCCGGCGATCCCGGAGTGTTGGGACGCCGTGCACCTGTCGCCCCTGGGATTGCCGCTGGCCCATCCCAAGATCTCGGCCATCCCGTTCACCACGACCGACGGGTCGGGCTACGCGCACAGCGAAGCGGGGCCGTACGCCAGCGTCGCGGATTGGTCCACCGTCTCCACGGCCTGGCTGCGTGAACCGCCGGGCGTGGAGATCAGGCCGGCGCCGGGCGCCGAGTGAGTCTGGGGATAGGCGACTCGCGAAGTCGGTAGTGCATGGCACCCGGCATTCTTTGTGCCGCAACCGGTTTCCCGCGCCTAGTTGTTGGTGTTTGGTGGGGGTTGGGGTTGGAAGGGTGTGTACCACCACCAGTCGGCGCGTTCGCCGAGGGGCCCGGGGTAGGGCTTGACGG
>NZ_LZIS01000108.1 GCF_001667015.1 Mycobacterium sp. E3198
GGGAACTGGGTCTGCCCGCCCAGCCGGCGAGGCTGGGTGCCCTTGCGCCGCAAGCCAATGCGCGGCTCGCGGCCGCGATGGCGCGGTCGTCGAAGTGCGGCCGCACCCAAGTCCAGACGTCCTGCACCTCGCGGAGAAAGATGTCGGCGCCGGTATCACCAATTCCCTTGAATTCCTTTAGCATCCGTTTCGCCGCGGCCACATCATGCCCGCTGCGCTCGGCGACGCCGCGCAGATCACCGCCGTAGTCGTCGCGCACGAGCTCGGCCATGTCGGTCAGGCGGGTGGCCGAACTCTCGTCGTAACGCACGTAGTGGGCGCGGCCGAACGCGCTGATCATCGTCTGCCTGCGGGACGCCAAGACCGCTTTCGGGGTGCGCAACCCCGCCTTGAACAGTTCGTGTGCGGCTCGCATCGCGATGGCGGCATCGATCGGCTTGCTGGCCAGCATGCACAGCACCAGCAACTGGAACAGCGGCATCGGCTTGTCCTTGATCTTGATGCCGGCCTCGGCCGCGTAGGTCGTCCCGGCGACCTCGAGCAGCCGTCGCACCCGTTGCTCGCGCTCGCTCATACCGCACCGCTTACCCGGGCCGGCGTGCAATCAACCGGGCGCGGTCATTTCGGCGGCAGGCTGCGGGCGTACCCGGCGCCGCGGGTGACCCAGCCCTGCAGCAGGCGCTTGGTGCGCAGCCCGTCGGCGTCGACGCGTATCCAGCCGCGGGCCTCCCGGCCCGCCATCACCATCGGGCTGACATGGTCGCGCGCCAGCAGCTTGTCGGTGTCGTGCGGCGGCACCCGCACCAACAGGCCGCCCTGGCCGCTCGCGGCCACCGACATGTTGCCGTTGATCAGGAAAGCCAGGCCGCCGAACATGCGCTTCTCCTCGACGCCCCGCTCGGGGCCGAGCAGTTCGCGGATGCGGTCGGCCAGGTCCTCGTCGTAGGCCATTCGCCGACCTTAGCGTGGGAGACCGACAGTCGCCGACCCTGTAATTGCGCAGGCCCTTACTCGAATTACTTCTGCGAATTTACCGGCTCGGTCGCCGGGTCAGTCCAGATCGACCCGAATGGTCAGCAGGTCACTGCCCATCAGCCGCACCACCGCGCTGTTGAGCCGCGGTAGGTTGCCCAGCCGCCGCAGCGGGTCATCGTCGGGCAGCAGGTGGGCCGTTCCGCTGCGCCACCGGCCGCCGATGCGCACCCGAACCGCAGGATTGGCCTGGATATTGCGGACATAGTCCGAATGCTCGCCGTGCTCGGAGACCATCCAGAATTGGTCGTCGACCACGCGCCCGCCGACGGCGGTGCGTCGCGGCTGCCCGCTCTTGCGACCGGTGGTCTCCAGGAGGACCCCGGGCATCTTCCGGCCGACGGGATTGACGAGCAGCCGTTGAACACGATGAACCACTTGCCGTTTCACGCTCACGGACCCATTCAACGCCGAAGCCGCGACGGATGTCACGCGCAACGGCAACAGCCGCCCCCGATGACGGGGGCGGCTGCCGCGTTCCGGCTGTTAGGCACCGGTTTCAGCGGGGGTTTCCGGGCATGCCGGCGCCGCCGTTGACCTGGCCTCCGGCGCCACCCGCGGGCGTGTACGCCTGGAAACCGGCGGACGTGTTGACGCCCCACTGGCCCAGCTGCGGGTTGTACACGACCGGAAGTTGGGTGCCGTCGGGGTCGCCAACCGGCGGAACCCAGGTGGCCGGGAGCCCGTAGCGGCCCGGGTCGTTGTAGTGCCCCGGCGGCGGCGCGCCGCCCTGTCCCGGCGGAAGCGGAGTGCCCGGGCCGTTGCAGTTGGCCCCGGGGCCGAGAGGCGCGCCCGGGTTACAAATCGGCGCGTAAGGTCCCGGCCCATTCTGGCCCGGCCCGTTGTTGCCCGGCACGTTGTTGCCCGGCATGTTCGGGCCCGGCACATTCGGGCCGGGGCCCGGCACGTTCGGGCCGTTCGGATCGGCTTGCGCCAAACCGGCGCCGATTCCGAGCGCCGCGGACCCGAGGGCACCCGCCATCGCCGCAGTTGCTGCAATCTTGTTCAACTTCATCTGAACTCCTTGTCCAGCGATTTGGCTGCCACGCAGGCAGCAGAACAGCACTAATTCGTTGTTCTGTTGGCCCTCAGCCCCTTGATCGGCCGTAGGGTGACCCCCCGAGTCCCCATTACCCGGCCTTGGGCAGACGAAAACGCCCTCGCCCAGATTTATTCGCAGCGAACTTTCAGCCGGCTGGCACGCGATTGGCAGGCGTTAGGCCGCCACCTCGCCCGTGTGAGCTGTGTTCTCCGCAGGCGCCAGCGCCTGCGCGACGATCTCGGCGACGTCGGTCATCGGCTTCACGTCCAGCGCCTCGAGCACCTCGGCGGGTACGTCGTCCAGATCCGGCTCGTTGCGCGACGGGATGAAAACCGTTGACAGTCCGGCACGTTGGGCCGCAAGCAGCTTCTGCTTGACGCCGCCGATCGGCAAGACCCGGCCGTTCAGCGTGACCTCGCCGGTCATGCCGACATCCGACCGCACCTGGCGCCCGGTGGCCATCGACACCAGCGCGGTGACCATGGTGACACCGGCCGACGGGCCGTCCTTGGGCACCGCGCCGGCGGGCACGTGCACGTGGATGCGCCGGTCCAGCGCCGCCGGGTCGACACCCAGTTCGGAAGCGTGCGAGCGAACGTAGGACAGCGCGATCTGCGCCGACTCCTTCATGACATCGCCCAGCTGGCCGGTCAGCTGTAACCCTGGCTCACCGTCGGTGGCGCCCGCCTCGATATAGAGCACGTCGCCACCCAGGCCGGTGACGGCCAGGCCGGTGGCCACGCCCGGCACCGCGGTGCGTTCCGCCGACTCCGGCGTGAACCGCGGACGGCCAAGGTAGTCAACGAGATCCGGCTCGTCGACGGTGATCGGCTCGGGATTCTCCGCCAGCCTGGTGGTCACCTTGCGCAGCGCCTTGGCCAGCAGCCGCTCGAACTGCCGCACGCCCGGTTCGCGGGTGTAATCGGCGGCGATCTTGCGCAGGGCGGCGTCGGTGACGGTGACCTCGTCGGCGCTCAGCGCCGCGCGCTCCGTTTGCCGGGGCAGCAGGTAGTCGCGGGCGATGGCCACCTTGTCGTCCTCGGTGTAGCCGTCGATCTGCACGAGCTCCATGCGGTCCAGCAGCGCCGACGGGATGTTCTCGATCACGTTGGCGGTGGCCAGGAACACCACGTCGGACAGGTCCAGGTCCAGATCCAGGTAGTGGTCGCGGAACGTGTGGTTCTGCGCCGGGTCGAGCACCTCGAGCAGCGCCGCGCTCGGGTCGCCGCGGTAGTCGGAACCCACCTTGTCGATCTCGTCCAGCAGCACAACGGGATTCATCGATCCCGCCTCGCCGATGGCCCGCACGATTCGGCCCGGCAGCGCGCCCACGTAGGTGCGACGGTGCCCGCGGATCTCGGCCTCGTCGCGCACCCCGCCCAGGGCGACGCGCACGAAGTTGCGGCCCAGCGCGCGGGCGACGCTCTCGCCCAGCGACGTCTTGCCGACCCCGGGGGGACCGGCCAGCACCATCACCGCGCCCGAGCCGCGGCCGCCGACGACCTGCAGCCCGCGCTGGGCGCGCCGTGTTCGCACGGCGAGGTATTCGACGATGCGATCCTTGACGTCCTCCAGCCCGTGGTGGTCGGCGTCCAGGACCTCCCGCGCCGCCTTCAGGTCCGTCGAGTCCTCGGTCTTGACGCTCCAGGGCAGGTCCAGCACGGTGTCCAGCCAGGTCCGAATCCAGCCGGATTCCGGGCTCTGGTCGCTGGCGCGTTCCAGCTTGCCGACCTCGCGCAGCGCGGCCTCGCGCACCTTCTCGGGCAGCTCGGCCTGCTCGACGCGGGCCCGGTAGTCGTCGGATCCGTCGGGTTCGCCCTCGCCCAGCTCCTTGCGGATGGCGGCCAGCTGCTGGCGCAGCAGGAACTCCTTCTGCGTCTTCTCCATGCCCTCCCGGACGTCCTCGGCGATCTTGTCGTTGACCTCGACCTCGGCCAGATGCGAGCCGGTCCAGTCGATCAGCACGCGCAGCCGCTCGGCGACGTCGACCGTCTCCAGCAGCTCGCGCTTCTGCACGTCGGTCAGGTACGAGGCGTACCCGGACGTGTCGGCCAGCGCCGACGGGTCGGTCAGGCTGTTGACGTAGTCGACGATCTGCCAGGCCTCGCGCCGCTGCAGCATGGCCAGCAGCAACTTCTTGTACTCGGCGGCCAGCGCCTTGACCTCGTCGGTCGGCTCGGGCTCCGTGGCCTCGGTCACCTCGACCCACAGCGCCGCCCCCGGCCCGGGGGCGCCCGCCCCGATGTGGGCCCTGCGCTCACCGCGCACGACGGCGGCCGTGCCACCGCCGGCGATCCGCCCGACCTGCAGAATTTTCGCGATCACGCCGTGCGTCGCGTACCGGTCGTCCAGCCTGGGGGCGATCAGCAGCTCCCCGGATTCGCTGGCCTGCGCGGCGTCGATCGCCGCCCGCGCGGCGTCGTCCAGCTCGATCGGCACCACCATTCCGGGCAACACGATCGTGCCGGTGAACAACACAGGCACTGACTTGGCTTCAGCCATCAATCCTCCAAAAGTTGAGTCTGATGCGCTTAACCCAGCCCGGCGCCGGTTTGTTCCCCGGCGGGGCTTCGCTGCGGGCATAATCGGTGCGTGGCGCTGTCCCGCCCGGCCGCGACGTCCCGTGACCCGGGCATCCTCGAAGCCGCGGCCAGGGAGCTGGTGGCCGGCGCGATCACGTTCCTCGTCGACGACGACGCGGTCACCTACAGCGTCGACGGCCCGACGATCCGCGTCGACGACGGACCCGCCCCGCACGCCGACGTCGTCGTGCGCCTGTCCCGGCACGCCTGGGACGACATGGTGGACCAGGTCCGCACGGTCATCAACCTGCTGCTGTCCGACGACCTCGTCTTCGAGCGGGGAGGGTTCGAGCGGCTGGCCGACTGGGATCCGGTGCTGCGATACCTCCATGCCGACGTCCCGCCGTACGATCCCGCCCGGGCCGACCTGCGGGGGCGCGACCCACGCGCGGTCTTCACGCTCGACGCCGCCGACGACGAACTGGCGGACCAGCTACGGACGATGGGCTACCTGCATGTCACGGGGGTCTTCGCGCCAGAGGAGATGCGGGCCGCCAACCGCGAGATCGACCGCCTTGCGGCGCAGGCCCGTCCCGGCGACGACCAGTCCTGGTGGGCCACCGCCGAAGACGGCGCCAGCGTGCTGTGCCGACTCGTCTACGCCACGTTGCGCTCACCGGTGCTGGCCGCCCTGGAAAGCGATCCCCGGGTGCGCCGGCTCGGCACGCTCACCGACCCCGCGCTGCGCGCGGCCCCCGATCGGATGGAAGGCAGCGCGGTGTTGCTCAAGGCGCCGGGAAACACCAGCGGGCTGTCCAACATCCCCTGGCACCAGGACTGCGGCATGGGCGGACACGGCATCATGTGTCCGGCGGTCAGCGTCGGCATCCAACTCACGGGCTCGGATTCGTCGACCGGCAACCTGCAGGTGGTCCCGGGCAGCCACGGGCAGGCCATCCATTACCGGTGGGAACGGCGGCTGCGGCAGGTGCCGGTGGTGAGCATCGACACCGCGCCCGGCGACGTCACGGTTCATGTCCAGGACCTGATGCACGCCTCACCGCGCCCGACCGGCGCCGGCGGGCGCCGGACCATGTACGTCACCCACTACCCGCCGCGGCTCTTCGAACACGTCGGGCCCGGCGAGGCCTACAACGACCTGGTGCGCAACCGCACCGAGCAGGTCGCCCGCCTGCAGTAGCGGGGGTGCTACGGCACGGGACCCAGCCGCCGCAGCTGGGTCACGTGCTTGGGCGACAGCTCCTCGAGGCAGGTGACGCCCAGCAGCGCCATCGTCCGTGTGACACCGCTCGACAGGATTTCGATCGCCCGCGTCACGCCCGCCTCGCCGCCCGCCATCAGCCCATAGAGGTAGGCCCGGCCGACCAGCGTGCACCGGGCTCCCAGCGCGATCGCCGCCACGATGTCGGCGCCCGACATGATGCCGGTGTCCACCAGGATCTCGGTGTGGGTGCCCAGCTCGCGCGCGGCCGCGGGCAACAGGTGAAAGGGCACCGGCGCCCGATCCAATTGACGCCCACCGTGATTGGACAACACGATGCCGTCCACGCCGCGGTCGACGACGGCGCGGGCGTCGTCGAGCGTCTGGATCCCCTTGACCACCAGCTTGCCG
Source organism: Mycobacterium sp. E3198 (assembly GCF_001667015.1). Classification (GTDB taxonomy): domain Bacteria; phylum Actinomycetota; class Actinomycetes; order Mycobacteriales; family Mycobacteriaceae; genus Mycobacterium. The sequence continues at coordinate 6,230 of NZ_LZIS01000108.1, forward strand.
GGCCATTGCGCCTTGATCCAGTCGAGGTCGTCGAAGGTGAGGCTCGGGTCGAACATCGTGCTGAGGTACTCGCCGACGGTGCCCGACCAGCGGTCCAGCGACGCGAACGCCAGTGGCTCGGTGGTCAACAGGTCGAACCACCACTTCGGGTGGGGTACCGCGTCCAGGACGGTGCGCAGGGTCAGCGTCGGCGGGATGGTCATCCCGTTGCAGTTGTCGCGCAACCGCGCGCCGGCGACCGGGACGTCGACGGTGGCCAGCAGCGTGTCGAAGCCGGCGTCGGCCGCGCGCTGCACCAGCGCCATCGACCGCTCGCGGTCCCGCCACATGTACAGCTGAAACCACTTGCGGCCCTGCGGGACAGCGGTGACCAGATCCTCGATCGCGGTGGTGCCCAGCGTGGACAGCGAGAACGGGATGCCGGCCCTGGCCGCCGCCGCCGCGCCGGCGATCTCGCCCTCGGTGTGCATCAACCGGGTGAAGCCCGTCGGCGCGATCCCGAACGGCAGGACGACCGGCTGCCCCAGGACGTTCCAGCCCGCCGTCACGTGGGAGACGTCGCGCAGGATCGTCGGGTGAAACTCGATGTCGCGAAAGGCCTGTCGCGCCCGGTGGATGGACAGCTCGTCCTCGGCGGCCCCGTCGGTGTAGTCGAACGCCGCCTTGGGGGTGCGGCGTTTGGCGATGCGGCGCAGGTCTTCGATGGTGAACGCGGCGTCCAGGCGGCGCTTGGTCGCGTCGAGCTGCGGCCGTTTGAACTGGAGCAGCGGGGCGAGGTCACGCACTTTGGGCACTCGTCGTCGGACGGCCTTCCGTCTTTTGAATTCCACAGTGTGCAACCGTAGTCGCATGCCGAGCGACCCTTTCGACCTGAAGCGCTTCGTCGATGCGCAGGCCCCGGTGTACCGCACCGTGGTCGAGGAGTTGCGCGCCGGGCGAAAGCGCAGCCATTGGATGTGGTTCGTGTTCCCGCAACTTCGCGGGCTGGGCAGCAGCCCGACGGCCGTCCACTACGGCATCTCCGCACTCGAGGAGGCGCGGGCCTACCTGGCGCACGAGCTGCTCGGGCCCCGGCTGCGCGAGTGCACGCGGCTGGTCAACCAGGTCCGGGACCGTTCCGCGGCAGACATCTTCGGTTCCCCCGACGACCTCAAGCTGTGTTCGTCGATGACGCTGTTTTCCCGCGCCACCGAGGACAACGACGATTTCCTGGCGCTGCTCGACAAGTACTACGGCGGGCGGCAGGACGAGCTGACGATCGCGCGGCTAGGCGGGACTTAAGACGCGCCAGCCGTGCGGTTCGACGACGACGGCGTCCACCACCTCCTGCGGCGGGGCCGCCGACCCGCCCAGCACCCGGCCGCGCGGCACGCCGCACTCCGAAAGCACCAGACGCAGCGGCTCGTCGTCGATGTTGAGCGCGACCAGTAGGGCGTTCTCGCCGCTGCGGGTCTCGTAGACGTAGTGGCGATTGTCCAGCCGCGCCGCGGTGGTCGACGCCGCGTGCAGCCACGGGTGGCGACGGCGCAGCCCGACCAAGAACTGGTGCAACGCCCACATCTCGGTGCCAAACGCATCCACTTCCATTGGGGGCGAACCGAACTCGGGGCGGACCGCGTCGTCACCGCCGTACCGCTCCTCCTTGACGCCGCGGAACCCGAGCTCGTCGCCGGCGTACACGCTGGGCACCCCCCCGACGGTCAGCAGGATCACGAGCGCGTGGGCCACATGTTCGGGCCGCTCCAGCCGGCTGGCGATGCGGGTGACGTCGTGGTTGCCGATGAACGTCATCGGGGCGAAGCTGTCCAGAAACGCGTTGTGCCGCTGCAGCGCCCAGTCCAACTCGAAGAAGTTGCCGTCGTTGAGGCCGCTCCAGATCGCCTTCCACAGCTCGTATTGCGTCGCCGAGTCGAACGTCGCCGCCTCGACGACCGCGGCGTAGTCGCCATGAATGAGCTCGCCGACGAACCAGGCGTCCGGGTGGCGCTCGCGCACCCTCGGTAACGTCGCGGCCCAGAAGCGTTCGGGCACAATGTAGGCCGCGTCCAGGCGCCAGCCGTCGGCGCCGCGCCCGAGCCAGTGCGCCATCACGTCGACGGTGTAGTCGACGACCTCGGGGTTGTCGTGGTTGAGGGTGATGAGCTCCGAGTGGCCCTCGAACGTACCCCCGCTGAACCAGCCGGGCGCCGCCTCGCGGTAGCGCGCGAAATCCACGCCGACGTGGTTGAACACGCCGTCGAGCAGCACGCGCAGGCCGCGGCGATGCGCCTCGGCCACCAGGAAGTCGAAGTCGGCGTCGTCGCCGAGCCGCGGGTCGATGCGGTAGTGGTCGGTGGTGTCGTAACCGTGGGTGCGCGCGGCGAAGATCGGCCCGAGGGCGATCCCGGAGGCCCCCAGCGCGATGGCGTGGTCGAACCAATCGACGAGCCGCCGCAGCCGGTGTTCATCCGGCCGCGGCGGCTCCGGCGACGGGTAGGCGCCGACGAAGCCCAGCGGATAGACCTGCCACCAGATCGCGTGTGCTACCCAGCCCGGCGCCGTCACTGCGATCAGCCGACGGCGGCCGGGGTCTGGGTGGTCACGATCGCCTGTGCCACACCGGAAACGATCGCCGCGGCCCTGAGCGCCTCGTTGATGGTCTCCCGGCTCACGCCCGCCTCGCGCAGCGTGCGTTCGTGCGAAGCCACGCAATCCGGGCAGCCGTTGATCGACGAGACCGCGAAGCACCACAGCTCGAAATTCGCCTTCGCCACGCCCGGGTTGGCGATGATGTTCATCCGCAGCCCGGCCCGCAGGTCGTCGTAGGAGCCGTCGAGAAAGCCGCGGCCACGGTAGAAGACGTTGTTCATGGCCATGATGGACGCGGCTCCCAATGCCGCCTGGTGCGCCTCGGTCGACAGATTGTCGGCCGCCTCGGCGCCAATCTCGGCCAGCACCTGGGCATTCCGCGTGGCCGCGGCGCAGGCCAGCAGGGTGCCCCAGAGTTGCTCGGAGTCCAGCTCGGTGCTGCGGGTGATCGAGCCCAGGTTGAGCTTGAGGTCCTTGGCGTACTCGGGCAGCGCGGCCTTGAGGTTTTCTACGCTCATGTCGCCCTCCTACGCGGAAGCCTTGAGCAGCTCGCCGGCGTCGATGGTCGGGTCGCCCTTGCGCCAGTTGCAGGCGCACAGCTCGTCGGACTGCAGCGCGTCAAGAACGCGCAGCACCTCGTCGACATTACGCCCCACGGATCCGGCGGTCGCCGAGACGAATTGGATTTCGTTGTTCGGATCGACCAGGAAGGTCACCCGGTCGGCGACGCCCTCGTCGTTGAGCACGCCGGTCGCGAGCGCGAGCTCCCGCTTGATGTCCGAGAGCATCGGGAACGGCAACTTCTTCAGGTCCTCGTGCTGCGCGCGCCACTGGAAGTGCACGAACTCGCTGTCGATCGAGACACCGAGGATCTGCGCGTCGCGGTCTTCGAACTCGTCGTTGAGCTTGCCGAACGCCGCGATCTCCGTCGGGCACACGAAGGTAAAGTCCTTGGGCCAGAAGAAAACCACGCGCCACTTTCCCGGGTGATCCTCATTGGTGACGGTGGTGAAGTAGTCGCCGGGCTGCTTGGCATCGACCTTCGACAGATCGCCACCGATCAGCGCGGTGAGCTGGTAGGCGGGGAATTGGTCGCCGATTGTCAGCAGGGACATATCACTCCTTATTTGGAATCACTCAAGATTAGCGGTCTGCCACCATGATGCCGCGCAGCATGTTTGAAGTAAAGGTGATATATCACACTATACTTATTGCTATGTCCGATAAGAGCTATCAGCCAACCCTCGCCGGGCTTCGCGCGTTCGTCGCGGTGGCAGAAAAGCAGCATTTCAGCAGCGCCGCAACGACTCTCGGCGTGAGCCAGTCGACCTTGTCGCAGGCGCTGGCGGCGCTGGAAGCCGGCCTCGGCACGCAGCTGCTCGAGAGGTCGACACGGCGTGTCTTCTTGACGACGGAGGGTGCGCAGCTCCTGCCGCGGGCCCTGGCCGTGGTCGAGGCCGTCGACGCGTTCACCGCCGCCGCCGCGGGCGCAGCCGACCCGCTGGGGGCCGGGGTGCGGCTGGGATTGATACCCACCGTGGCGCCCTACGTGCTGCCGTCGGTGTTGGCCGGCCTGGCCGAGCAACTGCCGTCGCTGACCCTGCGGGTGATCGAGGACCAGACCGAACGGCTGCTGCGGCTGCTGCGCGAGGGGGCGCTGGATGCCGCCCTGACCGCGCTGCCCGTCTCAGAGGCGTCGGCGGTTGGGCTGACCGCCGTCCCGATCTACGACGAAGACTTCGTGCTCGCGCTGCCACCCGGTCACCCCCTCGCGGGCAAGCGCCGGGTGCCGGCGGCCGCGCTGGCCGAACTGCCGCTGCTGCTGCTGGACGAAGGCCACTGCCTACGCGACCAGGCGCTCGACGTCTGTCAGAAGGCGGGTGTGCGGGCGGAGCTCGCCAATACCCGCGCGGCATCGCTGGCGACCGCGGTGCAGTGCGTGACGGGCGGGCTGGGTGTGACGCTCATCCCGCAGAGCGCGGTGCCAGTGGAGGCCGCCCGAAGCCGGCTGGGGCTGGCGCAGTTCGCGACGCCGCGCCCGGGACGACGGATCGGCCTGGTGTTTCGCTCCTCGAGCGGCCGCGACGACTCCTACCGGCAGCTGGCCACGATGATCGGGACGCTGATCAGCCAGGAACACCAGGTACGGCCCGTCAAATAGTGACAGCCCGGCGGTAAGTTCGGCGCATGGAAAAGGTGATCGCGGTGCTGATGCGCTCGGAGCCGGACGACGATTGGTGTGCCCGGCAACGGGGTCACGTCGCCGACGCGCTGTTGGAACTGGGCCTGGTCGGGTTGCAGGTGAACGTGCGCGACGGCGCGGTGCGTCACTCGCTGATGACGCTGACGACGATGGACCCGCCGGCGGCCGCGGTGGTGAGCATGTGGACCCAGCAATGCTATGGCGACCAGATGACGGCGGCGCTCAAATTCCTTGCCCAGGAATGCGAGCAGCTGGCCGCCTACCTGGTGACGGAGTCCGTTCCGCTCGCCGCGCCGCCGACCGAACCGGGTTGCCGCACAACCGGTCTGGCGAACATCGCGCTGCTGCGCCGGCCGGCCGAACTGGACCAGGCCACCTGGCTGGCCCGGTGGCAGGGTGACCACACCTCGGTGGCCATCGAGACCCAGTCGACGTTCGGCTACACCCAGAACTGGGTGGTGCGGGCACTCACCCCGGACGCGCCGGGAATCGCCGGCATCGTCGAGGAGTTGTTTCCCGAGGAAGCGATCACCGACCTGAAGGCGTTCTTCGGTGCCGCCGACGACGACGACCTGCAACACCGGCTCGGCCGGATGGTCGCCAGCACAACTGCATTCGGCGCCAATCAGAACATCGACACGGTGCCGACCAGCCGCTACGTGTTCAGGACACCATTCCGGGATTGAGGATCGCTCATGACAACGCTCGACGAGGCCGTGGCACTGGCCAAGGGAGAAAGCGGACTGGCGGTGGTCTCGACGGTCCGCGCCGACGGGACCGTCCAGGCTTCGCTGGTCAACGTCGGCTTGCTGCCGCATCCGGCGACGGGGGAGCAGGCCCTGGGGTTCACCACCTACGGCAAGGTCAAGCTGGCCAACCTGCGGGCACGCCCGCAGCTGGCCGCCACGTTCAAGAACGGCTGGCAGTGGGCGACCGTCGAGGGGCGCGCCGAGCTGGCCGGCCCGGACGACGCGCAACCCTGGCTGAAAGACGGCGACCAGTTACGGCTGCTGCTCCGCGAGGTGTTCACCGCCGCCGGCGGCACCCACGACGACTGGGACGAATACGACCGCGTGATGTCCAGGGAGGGGCGCGCGGTCGTGCTCATCGCACCGACCCGCGTCTACAGCAACGGCTGAGCCGCACCCGTTAGGCTGCAGCCGTGACGCTGCAGATCGACGACCACAACCGGGTCCGCACCCTGACGCTGAACCGCCCGGAGGCACTCAACGCGTTCAACGAAGCCCTCTATGACGCGACGGCTGACGCGCTGTTGGCCGCCGCAGACGATCCGGAGGTCGCCGTCGTCCTGCTGACCGGCGCGGGCCGCGGCTTCAGCGCGGGCACCGACCTGGCCGAGATGCAGGCACGCATCACCGACCCGGACTTCACGCCGGGCAGGCACGGCTTTCCCGGGCTGATCGGGGCGCTCAGCGCGTTCCCCAAGCCGCTGATCTGCGCCGTCAACGGCGTCGGGGTGGGCATCGGCGCCACCATCCTCGGCTACGCCGACCTGGCGTTCATGTCGTCGGCCGCCCGGCTGAAGTGCCCGTTCACCAGCCTGGGCGTGGCCCCAGAGGCGGCCTCGTCGTATCTGCTGCCGCAGCTGGTGGGCCGGCAAAACGCCGCCTGGCTGTTGATGTCCTCGGAGTGGGTCGACGCCGAGGAGGCGTTGCGGATGGGTCTGGTCTGGCGGGTCTGCGACCCGGAGGAGCTGCTCGGGGAGGCCCGGCGGCACGCGGAAATCCTTGCCGCCCGGCCGATCTCGAGCCTGATGGCCGTCAAACACACGATGATGGAGCCGATACGCCCCGGGATCGCCGCGGCGAGCGCGCGCGAGAACGCGCATTTCGCCGAATTGATGGGCGCCCAGGCCAACGCCGCCGCCCTGGCCGACTTCAACCAAGGCCGCTGAGCGCTGGGCCTACTGAGCCGGCTCGAACTGGCGCGAGGCCGCGATGATCGCGCGCAGCGTGCGCCTGCAGCGCCCGCAGTCACCGCCGGCGCCGCACGCCTCGGCGACCTCCTTGGACGTCGAGGCACCCCTCGCGACGGCGTCGCAGACGGTTTGATTGGTGGCCCCGACACACAGGCACACGTACATCAGCCCACCCCCCGGGGGCGGACACAGGCCGAGCGAACGAGCCGCATGTTAGTGAAGTCTAGCCTAAGTAGGTTAGCGATGCCTAAGCCTTGGCGCGTGACTCACGCGACACACTGAGCACAGCCATACCTTCCTGGAAGATTCCAAATTCGCATGGCAAAGTGCTGCTAGAGCCCGGTGCTTCAGCCCAGCCGCCGCGGCCGTAAAGCACAGCCTTCACACCGTAGGGAGCGATCATGCAAGGCGATCCGGACGTTCTGCGCCTGCTCAACGAGCAGCTGACCAGCGAGCTCACCGCGATCAACCAGTACTTCCTGCACTCCAAGATGCAGGAAAACTGGGGCTTCACCGAGCTGGCCGAAAAGACCCGCGAAGAGTCCTTCGACGAGATGCGGCACGCGGAGGAGATCACCGATCGCATCCTGCTGCTCGACGGGTTGCCCAACTACCAGCGACTCTTCTCGTTGCGCATCGGCCAGACGCTGCGCGAGCAGTTCGAGGCCGACCTGGCCATCGAATACGAGGTGCTGGACCGGCTCAAGCCGGGCATCATCATGTGCCGCGAGAAGCAGGACAGCACCAGCGCGAACATCCTGGAAAAGATCGTGGCCGACGAGGAAAAGCACGTCGACTACCTCGAGACCCAGCTGGAGTTGATGGAAAAGCTCGGCGAGGAGCTGTACTCCGCGCAGTGCGTGTCGCGGCCGCCGAGCTGACCCTTCGGGGTAGCGCTTGGTTGCCATCGGTTAACCCTGGGCATTCATAGGCATCCAACGCCCAGGGAAGGCAGGCATGACGCGCACGACGCCAGCGGCGGTTCCGACCGGCCACTCCGCCGACCCCGGACCCAGCGACGTCGCGGTCAAGCCGCAGCGACGCAATTTCATCTTCGTGGCGGTGTTGCTCGGCATGCTGATGGCCGCGCTGGACCAGACGATTGTGGCGACGGCGCTGCCGACCATCGTCGCCAATCTGGGCGGGGCCGGCCATCAGTCCTGGGTGGTCACCAGCTACCTGCTGGCGTCGACCATCATCACGGCCCTGGTGGGCAAGTTCGGCGACCTGTTCGGGCGCAAGAGGGTGTTCCAGGCGGCGGTGGTGTTCTTCGTCTCCGGGTCGGTGCTCTGCGGGCTGTCGACGTCGATGGGCATGCTGGTGGCGTCGCGCGCGCTGCAGGGCATCGGCGGCGGCGGGCTCATGGTCACCGCCATGGCGCTCATCGGCGAGGTGATCCCGCTGCGCGACCGCGGCCGCTACCAGGGCGCGATGGGTGCGGTGTTCGGCGTCACCACCGTGATCGGCCCCCTGCTCGGCGGCTACTTCACCGACCACTTCACCTGGCGCTGGGCGTTCTGGATCAACGTCCCGATTTCGGTCGTCGTCTTCTTCGTGGCGGCCGCCGCCATCCCGGCGCTGGCCGACCGCACCAAACCGGTGATCGACTACACCGGCATCGTGCTCGTCGGCCTGGGCGCCGCCGGCCTGACGCTGGCCACCAGCTGGGGTGGAACCACCTACCCGTGGGGGTCGCCCACGATCATCGGGCTGTTCGCCGCCTCCGCCGCCGCGCTGACCGCCTTCGCCTGGGTGGAAAGCCGCGCCGCCGCGCCGATTCTGCCGACGCGGCTGTTCGGCAGCCCGGTCTTCACGGTGTGCTGCGTGCTGTCCTTCGTTGTCGGGTTCGCGATGCTGGGCGCGCTGACGTTCCTGCCGACCTACATGCAGTTCGTCGACGGCGTCTCGGCGACCACGTCGGGCCTGCGCACGCTGCCGATGGTGGTGGGGATGCTGACCACCTCGATGGGCAGCGGCGCCCTGGTCGGCCGCACGGGCCGATACAAGGTCTTTCCCGTCGCCGGCACCGCGGTGATGGCGGCGGGATTCTTCCTGATGTCGCGCATGGAGCCGTCGACCTCGGCCCTGCTGCAGTCGCTGTTTCTCGTGATCCTCGGAGCGGGGATCGGGATGTGCATGCAGACCCTGATCCTCATCGTCCAGAACACCTCCAGTTTCGACGACCTCGGCGTCGCCACGTCGGGGGTGACCTTCTTCCGGACGATCGGAAGTTCTTTCGGCGCGGCGATATTCGGTTCGCTGTTCACCAACTTCCTGCACGGCCGCATCGGGCCGGCCATGGCCGCCAGCCGCGCGCCGGCCGCCGCCGCCGCGTCGCCCGAGGCCTTGCACCGGCTGCCGCACGCGGTGGCGGCCCCGATCGTGGCCGCCTACGCCGACTCGCTCACGCGCGTATTCCTCTGGGCGGTGCCGGTCGCGTTGGCCGGGTTTGTGCTGGCGTTGTTCCTGCGCGAGGTGCCGCTGCGGGGGATCGGCAACCAGCGTGGCGACATCGGCGAGGCGTTCGCCATGCCGACGAGCCAGACGCCCGACGAGATGCTGGAAACCGCGATCGGCCGGCTGCTGCGGGGGGCTCCCGGCATGCGGCTGCGCAGCATCGCCATGCGACCCGACTGCCGGCTCGACGTGGCCGGGCTGTGGGGCGTCCTGCGCATCAACCGCTACCGGCAGATGTACGGCGCGGCGCGGATCACCGACATGGGCGACTATTTGCAGATCCCCTTCGAGGTGCTCGAGCCCACCTTCGCGCGCCTCGTGGCCACCGGCTACGTCCGGCTCGACGGCGACGAAATGTGGCTGACCCCCGCGGGGGCACAGCAGGTCGATTACGTGCAGTCGCTGCTGCTGGCCTGGCTGGTGGACAAGCTGGAGCGCTCGCCGGGCTTCGAGGGCCGGCCCGACCGGCGACAGGTCCGGGCCGCGCTCGAACGCGTCGCGCATCGGGTTCTGGCCCAACGCGATTGGCCTGACGAGCAGCCGACGATGGCCATCACGACGTCGAATCCGGGGGTGGGGCGTACCATCTCGCCATGAGCCGAATCGGAACGTTCGCTGACGACGACATCTACAGCTGGGCCGCGAAGTCGCCTGACCTCGGCGGCGCGATCGCCAACTTCAGCCAGGCGGTCTACACCAAGAACCGCCTGCCCATGCGCACCCGCGAGCTGGCCCGGGCGGTCATCGCCCACGACAACGAATGCACCGTGTGCATGAACACCCGCGACGCCGACGGGCCCGCCGCGGGCGTCGACGAAGAGCTCTACGAGCACGCGCTCGAGTGGCGTACCTGGCCGGGGTACAGCGAGCAGGAGCGCCTGGCCGCCGAGTTCGCGCACCGGTTCGGCACCGAGCACACCAAGCTGCGCGACGACGAAGACTTCTGGAGCCGGTGCAACGAGCATTTCTCCGAGGAGCTGCTGGCCGACCTCGCGATGTCGTGCGCCCTGTGGGTCGGCATGGGCCGCATGCTCAGGACCCTCGACATCGGCCAGTCCTGCAAGCTCACGCTGCCCAGCCGCGCCTGACCCGCCGCGCCCGCAAGACCACATCGCCATTAGGCCGCGACACATAAACGTCTGCGACGACACGCCGAAAAACGTCGCAGCCCTTTATATTTCGCGGGCACGGAGAACAACGTGAAGATTCGCTTCGGCGTCGGGCTGGGCGCCGATACGGCGCCGGATCGGCTGGCCGGCATCGTCGACCACCTGGAGAGCAGCGGCGTGGACTCGCTGTGGTTCTCCGAACTCGTGTACTCCCCGGCGGTCGACCCGATGGTCGGCATGGCCTACACGCTGGCCCGGACGACCCGGTTGAAGGCGGGCACGTCGGTGACCGTGCTGCCCGGGCGGCATCCGGTGCTGGTGGCCAAACAGCTGGCCTCGCTGGCGGCCCTCGCGCCCAAGCGGGTGTTGCCGGTCTTCGGTCTGCGCCCGGCCATTCCGGCCGAGCGTGAGGTGTTCGTCGTCCCCGCCGGAGAGCGCGCCGCGGTGTTCGACGAGTCCCTGCGCGTGCTGCGCTCGGCGCTGGTCGACGACGCGGCCACCCACCACGGCCGCTTCTTCACCGTCAGCGGGGCCGCGGTCGCCCCGCGGCCGGCGCCGCCGCTCGACATCTGGCTGGGCGGCTCGGCGCCCGCGGCGTTTCGTCGCATCGGGGCACTCGCCGACGGCTGGCTGGGCAGTTTCCTCACCGCGGCCGAGGCGCGCGCGGGGCGCGAGGCGATCGAACGGGCCGCGGCGCAGGCCGGCCGGCGCATCGAGGCCGATCACTTCGGCATTTCGCTGGCCGTCGCCGACGGCGAGTTGCCCGCGGAGCTCGTAGCGGCGGTCCGGCGCCGGCGCCCGGAGGTCGACCCCGGCGCGCTGATCGCCGCGGGCTGGGATCGGTTGCACCGGCAACTCGACGCCTACATCGACGCCGGGCTGACGAAGTTCGTCATCCGGCCCGCGGGTAAGCAGCCGCTCGACGCCTTCATCGAGCGGTTCGTCGCCGAGCTAATCGCCCGCCAGAACTGATCGAGTTGCCACAATGGCAGCCATGACCGCCACCCCCCTCGCCGCCGCCGCGATCGCGCAACTCGAGGCCGAAGGCGTCGACACGGTGATCGGCACCGTCGTGAACGCCGCCGGGCTCACCCAAGCCAAGACGGTCCCCATCCGCAAGACCAACACGTTCGCCGACCCCGGCCTGGGGGCCAGCCCGTCGTGGCATGCCTTCGCCATCGACCAGAGCGGCATCGCGTTCACCGACGACGTCGGGGTGGTCGGCGACCAGCGCCTGCGCCTCGACCTGGCGGCGTTGCGGATGATCGGCGACGGGCTGGCCTGGGCGCCCGCCTCGTTCTTCGAGCAGGACGGCACCCCCGTCGCGGCGTGCGGCCGGGGAACGCTGGGCCGAATCGAGGCCGCCCTCGCCGAAGCCGGCCTCGAGGCGGCGATCGGCCACGAAATCGAATTCCTTCTCGTCGACCCCGACGGCGGCCGGCTGCCGGCCGTGCTGTGGGCGCAGTACGGCCTGGCGGGCGTGCTGGAACACGAGGCGTTCGTGCGCGACGTCAACGCCGCGGCCACGGCGGCGGGCGTCGGGATCGAGCAATTCCATCCCGAGTACGGCGCCAACCAGTTCGAGATCTCGTTGTCGCCGCTGCCGCCGGTGGCCGCCGCCGACCAGCTCGCCCTGACCCGGCTCATCATCGGACGCGCCGCCCGCCGCCACGGGCTGCGCGTCAGCCTGTCACCGGCGCCGTTCGCGGGCAGCGTGGGATCCGGTGCGCATCAGCACTTTTCGCTCACGAAGGCAGAGGGACCGCTGTTCTCCGGCGGAACGGGCACCGCGGGCATGACCCCCGAGGGGGAGAGCGCCGTCGCCGGGGTCATCAGCGGGCTCCCGCAAGCCCAGGGCATCCTGTGCGGTTCGATCGTGTCCGGCCTGCGGATGCGGCCCGGCAACTGGGCCGGGGCATACGCATGCTGGGGCACCGAGAACCGCGAGGCGGCGGTGCGATTCGTCAAAGGCGGCCCCGGCACCCCGCGCGGGGCCAACGTCGAAGTCAAGATCGTCGACCCGTCGGCCAACCCCTACCTCGCGTCGGCGGCCATTCTCGGCCTCGCGCTGGACGGGATCAAGCGCCAGGCGGCGCTCCCCCCGGAGATCAAGGTGGATCCGGCCAAGCTCTCGGATGCGGATCGCGACGGCGCGGGCATCGTGCTGCTGCCGGACTCCCAGTCGGAAGCCATTGCCGCCCTTGATGCTTCGGCGCTGCTGCGTGGCATCGTGGGCGACGCAGCGGTCGACATGGCGGTCGCCGTCCGCCGCCTCGAGCAGGACCGCTACGGCGACCTCGATCCGGAGCACCTGGCGGACAAGTTCCGCATGGCCTGGAGCCTGTGACGGGCTTCGCGATGGTCTCCGCCCTGGCGCAACACATCGACGAGGTCGCCCTGATCGACCAGCACGCGCACGGATGCTGGGTGACGGCGGGGGACCGGCCGCGGTTCGAGAACGCCCTCAACGAGGCCAATACCGATCCGCTGGTGGACACGGGCTTCGACTCCCAGCTCGGTTTCGCCGTGCGCGCCCATTGCGCGCCGCTGTTGGACCTGCCCGAACACGTTGAGCCGCAAGCCTACTGGGAACGGCGTCGGCAACTCGACGAGCCCGAGCTGGCGCGCCTGTTCCTGCCCGCCGCCAAGGTGAGCGACTGGCTGATCGACACCGGGATCGGCGCCGATACGGCCGGCACCGCCGAGATGGCCGATTGGTCCGGCAACCGCGCCCACGAGGTGGTCCGGCTCGAGCAGGTCGCCGAGCAGGCCGCGGCGGCGCCGGGTGACTACGCCTCGGCGTTCGAGGAGATCCTGCACCGGCGCGCGGCCACGGCCGTCGGCACCAAGTCCATCCTGGCCTACCGCGGTGGGTTCGACGGGGACCTGAGCGAGCCGTCGCCCGCGCAGGTGGCCGAGTCCGCCGGGCGGTGGCGCGACGGCGGCGGCACCCGACTGCGGGACCGGGTGCTGTTGCGTTTCGGGCTGCATCAGGCGCTGCGCCTCGGCAAGCCGCTGCAATTCCACGTCGGCTTCGGCGACCGGGACTGCGATCTGCGCAAGGCCAATCCGCTTTTGCTGCTCGACTTTTTGCGGCGCTCCGGCGAGACGCCGATCGTGCTGCTGCACTGCTACCCCTACGAGCGCGAGGCCGGATACCTCGCGCAGGCCTTCAACAACGTCTACCTCGACGGCGGGTTGAGCGTGAACTACTTGGGAGCGCGCGCCCCGGCGTTCATCGCCCGCCTGCTGGAGATGGCGCCGTTCCGCCGGATCCTGTACTCGTCGGACGGGTACGGCCCGGCGGAACTGCACTTTCTCGGTGCGGCCCTGTGGCGCAAGGGGATTCGCCGCGTGCTGGGCGAATTCGTTGCCGACGGGGACTGGAGCGAGCCCGACGCCATCCGGGTGGTCGACCTGATCGCCCACCAGAACGCGGCCCGCATCTACGGCGTTTGACTGCCGGCGGCACCGGGGTATACCCGCGGTTATGCCGAGCCTTGGGGGCGTTTTGGGGTGGGCCCGCGAACAAGTCGTGTCGCGGGTCCCCAAAGCCGACCTCGATCAGCGCGATCCGGACTACATCCGCGACCAGCTGCCGGGCACCTGGTTGCTGGCGTCGCTGTACTTCCGCGCGGACGTGCGGGGCCTGGACAGGATTCCGCCGGAAGGGCCGGTGCTGCTGGTCGGCAACCACAGCGGCGGCAACGTGCCACCGGACACGTTCGTCTTCACGCTCGCGTTCTGCTCCTACTTCGGCGTCGAGCGGCCCTTCTACCAACTCGCCCACAACCTCGTCGTCTCCGCGCCGCCGCTGGGCTGGCTGCGCAAATTCGGCACCGTCGCCGCCAACCCCGAGAACGCGCGGCTGGCATTGGAGTCCGGGGCGGCGCTGCTCGTGTACCCCGGGGGTGACTACGAGGTCTTCCGCCCGTCGTGGGAACGCCACAAGGTCGACTTCGGCGGGCGCATGGGCTATGTGCGGCTGGCCCGCGAGACCGGCGTGCCGATCGTCCCCGTCGCCAGCGTCGGCGGCCAGGAGAGCGCGCTGTTCCTCAACCGCGGGCAGTGGCTGGCCAAGCTGCTGATGGCGGACAAGCTGTTGCGGCTCAAGAGCATTCCGATATCGCTGGCGCTGCCGTGGGGCATCAACGTCAGCGACCTGGCCGGGCACATCCCGCTGCCGACGAAGATCGTCATCGAGGTGCAGGAACCGATCGACGCCGACGGCTCGGATCTTGAGGACCAGGCCGTGCACGACAAGGTGATGGCCAGCCTGCAGGGCGGCGTCGATCGCCTGGCCGCCGAACGCCGATTCCCGGTGATCGGCTGATGCGCGTCGAGCGCCGCTGCGTGATCAACGCCGACCGCGACGCGGTCTGGAAGATCGTCAGCGATCCCGACTGCTACCCGTCGTTCATGACGAGCCTCGAGCGTTGGGAGCCCTCGAACGACCAACCCGCCGGCGTCGGCGCGCGCTACACCGTGCACTGGAAGATCGGTTCGGTGCCGGTCGGCGGCCTGATCGAGGTGGTCGAGTTCGACGACCGGCGCGACCTCGCTTGGGTGGGCATCACCGGGGTCAACCTGCGCGGACGGATCCGGTTGCGCGACGCCGCCGACGGCAAGACCAAAGTGACGTTCCGGCTGTCGTACCAGGCGCCCGGCGGCTTGATCGCCTACATCGCCGACCGCATCGCGGTGCGTCAGGTGGGCCGCAACCTCTCGCAGACCCTGAAGTGCCTCAAGGCGTTGGCCGAGTCCTAGCCCGGCCCGAACGGCCCGCGAGGGTGCGCAGAATGCCGGCGGTAGCGGCGTGTCGCCGGACAAACACGCACGCTCGCCACCGGGTGGAGCCTCTCGTTCCTAGGTCTACCCTCGAGGAGTACGAGGGAAAGGCACGCGATGCTCGCAGCGTTCGGATTCGAAGCCCTAGGCGTCGTCGTCGGCGACATGTACTTCGTCGACCCGGCCCCACTGGCCGGTCAGGAGACCCCGGAGCGCGGGGTCAGACTGGAACTCCGGCTCATCGACCGGGCCGCGCCGCAGGGCTCGATCTACGCCGGCATCCCGATCGCCTTCGCCCGCCCGGTCTGGCGGGTCGACCTGTTCGGATCGACCGAGAGCCCGCCCGGAACGTTGGACAGGGCCCATCACCACCCCCGCTTCACCGATTGGGAACCCGGACGCCGGCAGTTCGTCCCCGAACTGTCCGCCGACCCGCTGGCCTGGCTGGCCGATCAGTTGGCGGACCCGGCGGCCGTGCTGGAGCGGGCGGGCGTGGCCGCGGACGAGTTCACCCAAGCCGACGTGTCGGGGCTCGCGGCGGCGGCCCCGGAGATCGTCGCGGTCGTCAAACGCATGCTGGAGGGCGTGCGGGACGGGCAACTGGCCCCGGCCCCCGCCGAGGCGGTGGCCGCCGCGCGCACCGGTTGGCTCTGAGCCGGCGGGTGTTTTTCGGGAATATTGCCGGCGTCGCGGCACTTGTTACATGTGTCTAATAGCCGTGACCGTTCCGAAGGCTCCGCCATGTCGCACCTCCTGTCCAAGTCCCGCTCACTGCCCGCGACCCCGGCGCGCGATGGCGCGCCGACCGCGTTATCTCGCCACCGCTGGCGTATTCACCGGGGCCCGTCCGCGCCGCGCCGGCTTTACCCGCTGCATGAGGCCAGCTATCTCGAGGCGGAGCTGATGTCCCGCCTCATGCAGCACCTCTGAGTCAGACCAGGCTTGACGCGTCGAACACCCAGCTGCTGGTGTCTGCAGTTGCGAGGTTCTCGAAGTGGTTCGGCGGCGCGAAGCCGACGAGACTGTTCATATCGCAATAGTCTTTCCGCACGAAGGACGTCGAACTGGTGCTTGACCAGGGAATACGAGGTCTCAGCGTTAATGAAGGCCGAAATATATGTGGGACACAGTTGATGGAGCGAGCGCGGAAGGCGGGCACTGGTACTCGGCGGCAACCAACCGGTCACTCAACCGTCCCGCGGAACGCTCGTGCGTAATCCTCTCGGCGGTGACGGTGGACATCGTGATCGTGCCCAGCGGGAAGCGCCAGCCAGCGGGCCACATCGACACCGAGGCAATCGACGTCCGCCGGCTGGTCGGCTGAGTATCGCGACACCGAGATTCGACCCGATCCCGGGCTTACACTTCCGCCATGTTCTCGGAGACGCGCTACGCGATGAACGGGGACTTGCGCGTCGCCTACCGTGCGTCGCCCCCTGGCGCTAGCGACATCGTGTTCGTCCCCAACTGGTTCTTCTGTTGCGAGGCTCTTCCCGAGCTACCGTCCCTTCAGGGATGGATCGAGGCAATGGCATCGCTCGGTCGGCTCATCTTTTTCGACCAACCCGGCACGGGAGTATCCGATCCCGTCACCCCGGGAGCAATGCCAACCTTGGAGCAATGGTCGGACAGCATCACCGCAGTCTTGGACGATCTAGGAAGTCGCGAAGCGGTGCTCGTGGCGACCAACGCCGCGTCTGCGACAGCGGCGCTGTTCGCAGCAACACATCCGTCCCGCACCGCCGCACTCGTCGTGCTCGAAGGCTATGCACATCTTGTGCGCACCGATGATTTCGACCAGGAAAAATTCATCGCCTGGGTGGTGGCCACTTGGGGCACGGGGGAGTTTGAACATGCGACAAATCCGGACATGCCATGGAACGAGGAGGTCCGAGCTATGTGGGCGCGACATGATCGCCTGGCTGCCAGCCCAGGGACCGTTGGTCTCGTGATGCCGCTGGCGCAAATGGACGTGCGGGCACTCCTTCCGACAGTCCGCGTACCAACCCTCGTGGTCCAGCACACTGACGACCCGTTTATCACGCCCTCGATGGGCAAGGACGTCGCTGATCACATACCGGATGCGAAATACGTTGAGCTACCCGGACGCAACATGTATCACTTCGTGGAACCGTGGCGCGATTCGTTCCAGTTGATCGCTGAGTTTCTCACCGGCGAGCAGGCCGAGGTGGCCGACGACCGAGTGCTCGCAACGGTGTTGTTCACCGACATCGTGGACTCGACGCGCCGCGCCGCCGAGATGGGCGACCGTGACTGGCATGCCCTGCTTGATGCGCACGACGCCGTGGTGCGGTCACAGCTCGCTCGGTTTCGGGGCCGCGAGGTGAACACATCAGGAGACGGGTTCCTGGCGATGTTCGACGGTCCTCAGCGGGCGATCCGCTGCGCCATGGCAATTCGCGACGCGGTGCAGTCGCTCGGCATCGAGGTGCGCGCCGGGTTGCATACCGGCGAATGCGAGGTTCGCGGCGATGACATCGGCGGGATCGGCGTGCACATCGGTGCCCGGGTGAGCGCAGTGGCCGGGCCGAACGAGGTGCTCGTGTCCAGCACGCTGCGCGACCTCGTGATCGGGTCAGGACTCGAATTCGAAGAGCGCGGCACTCACGAACTCAAGGGCGTACCCGGCGAATGGCGGCTTTTAGCCGTCACATCTCCGCAGTAGGGAGTGGGAACTTTCTTACGCGCATCGCTGCGCGGCGGTTCGACGGCAAAACCCCGAACCCCAGGGAGCGAAATCCGCCGTTCTGGTCGTGCGGGGTAGTCGGAGGGGGCAGAACAAGGTTCGCGACGACGGCCGCACGGATCGAACGCCGTTCGAACAGCCGCGTTTTAGACAGCGTCGTCAGACCAACGCGGACGCGTCGAAAACCCAGCTGGTGTCCGCGTTTGCGAGGTTCTCGAAGTGGTTCGGCGGCGCGAAGCTGACCAGGCTGTTCATGTCCCAATAGTCTTTCCAGACAGTGATCTTGCCGTCGACGACCTTGTGGACCGTGACGAACCTCAGCACGCCCTGCTCGCCGGATGCGAAAGTCCAAGTCTCCGAGTGCTCGTAGATGACGTCGGAACCATTCGACACCAGCACCCCGTCGTGGTTCTCGTAGCCGGCCAGCGGCTCGAGCCCCATCTTGAGCCGCTTGACGATGTCTTCGGGACCGCGCGCCGACAGCGCGGGGACCGGCATGTCGACATACAGGCAGTCGTCGGACAGGAACGTCTTGACCGCGTCCCAGTCCCGACGCGACAGCGCCTGCCACATCCCGACGACGACGTCCTCGACCGCGATCTCAGAAACCTCTGTCATAGCGGCAAATAAACTAGGTTGCTCAACGCGTGTCAACCACGGCTGCGCGGCGGCAATCAATGAAGGGTGTCTCGATAGGTTTTGACCACGCCTGTGCCGCATACTTGGCGACGTGACCGTGCAGCGCGATACCCCCGAGGAGACTGCGGCCGACCGGGTCGACGGCCTGCTGACCCGGCGCGAGGCCATCCGGCGACTGGCGCTCGTCGGCGTCACCGCCGGCCCGACCGCGCTCATCGCGGCCTGTTCGTCCGGCAGGGGAGGCTGGCCGAGTCGGCGACGCCGACGCCGCCGCTGAACACGGCGATCTAGGCGTCCACCGGGGCCATCGACCGCGCCGGCCCCAGCGTCACCGGCAGCGTCGACCAACCCCGCAGCACCCGGGTGTCCCGCCTGCTTCCGGCGCCGGCCGCCCGCGCCCGCGGAAAACGGTCGAAGAACGTCCGCAGCCCGACTTCCCCCTCGGCGCGCGCGAGCGCGGCCCCCAGGCAGAAGTGCCGGCCCCCGGAGAACGCGAGATGCCTTCCCGCATTGGGCCTTTCGATGTCGAAGCGGTGCGGATCTCCGAATACCGACGGATCCCGGTTCGCGGCGGCAAGATAGATCACCACCAAGTCGCCGCCTTTGATCGGCGTGCCCGCCACCTCCACGTCCCGCAGCGCCACGCGCGCGGTGAGCTGTACCGGCGAATCGAGCCGCAGGATCTCCTCGACGGCGTTGGGCCACAGTTCGGGACGCCGGCGCAACGTCTCCAAATGCTCGGGGTTGTCCAGCAACATCCGAATCCCGTTGCCCAGCAAGTTCACCGTGGTCTCGAACCCGGCGGCCAACACCAGGCCGGCGATCCCCTGCAATTCGTGCGGATCGAGATGCGTTTCGGCGGAACCGTGTTCGGCCGTTTGGATCAGCTGGCTCATCAGGTCGTCACCGGGGGCGCGTCGCAACTCGTTGAGGTGATCGGCGAGCCAGGAGTTGAATCCGGCGATCCCTTCCTGCACCCGCCGGTATTGCCGCCACGGCAGGCCGAGGTCCAGGCTCGGCGCGGCCAGCTCGCCGAACTCCAGCACGCGCGGCCGGTCGCGTTCGGGCACGCCGAGGATGTCGCTGATGATCGCGACCGGAAGTTGCGAGCAGTACCGCCCGACGACGTCGACCACGCCGGATTGGCCGGCCAGCTGATCCAGCAGTTTCGTCGCGGTCTGTTCGACCCCGTCACGCAACGCGGCGACCGCCCTGGGCGTGAACACGGCCGAGACGGTCTTGCGATAGCGGGTGTGGTCCGGCGGCTCCACGGCCAGCAGCGACGGCGCGCGCACCGGATGCAAGAGCCCGTCGCTGGTGCGGCGCTCCAGCCAGCGCAGCGGCGCCGGCAGGTTCGAGCCCATGTTCACCACGCGGAAGTCGTCGGATCGCAGCAGTTCGTGCGCGACCGCGTGGTCGGGCGTCAGATAGTTGACGCGGCCCTTCACCATCGGCCCGAGGGCGCGCAGTTGTTCGTAGAACGACACCAGATCCGTGGCCACCGTCGGGTCGGCGATCAACCTGGCCTGCACGTCGCCCAGCCGCATTCCGATCGACGCGACACCCCGCACGAAACCGTGCATCGCGAGCCAGTGCAACCGCTCTTTCACTGCGCCTCCCTCACCTCGGGCCTCACCCAGGGTAAGCCGCCGGACTCAGCACTCGGCGATGATCTTGAAGTCGGTGTTCACCGTCTTGTTCGGATTGCTGTTGCTGATGCCGTAGGCGCTGCCGGTGATCGTGTAGTCCCCGTTGGTGAGGTCGGCGCGCGCATCGCCCACCCCGCCCTGCCAGTAGCTGCCGGTGAACCCGTCGACGTTGCGGATCTTCACCCACTGCGGGATGACGCGGTAGCCGCTGAGCAGGACCGTCGCTTCGACGTGGCCATTCTCGTCGCCGATGTCAAGCGTCCGATACGACTGGGTCTGGCTGCACGCCGCCGGGCGGGCCGTGTGCGTGGTGCCGTCGATGGTGACGCGGGCGGCTTTTCGGGGCACGGTCTGCGCCTGCCCGCACCCGGCGATGCCGCCCATCGCGATCAGGATGAAAGCGCTTGCGAGCCAACGGTTTTGCACCGAGCCATCTCCTTCACTGTCGCTTCGGCAGCAGCGCCGGTAGGGACTTGGCGATGCGACCCCGCACGAACTCCGGGCTCAGGCCCTTGAGCACGTCGATCATCCGGATGCTCTTGGGCACATACCAGTGCAATCGCTTCGGGTCGTGGTAAGCCTGCCACGCCGCCTCCGCCACGCTGCTCGCCGGCATCAGGCGCATCATGCCCTTCCTGGGCGCCCGCGCGCGCAGCTCCTCGCCAGTCATCGCCGGGCCGCCGTCGTCGGAGTGGTTGGTCGTGGTGGTGAGGATGGCGGTGTCGATCAGGCCCGGCAGCACGTCGGCGACCCGAACCCCATGTCGCTGCCACTCCACGCTCAGCGCCTCGGTGAGCCCCTTGACCGCGTGCTTGGTCGACGAGTAGACCGCGATGCGCGGCATCCCGTAGGTGCCCGAGGACGACGACGTCGAGAACATCAGGCTGCCGGGGGTCTTCTTCAGGTAGGGCAGCGAGGCGTAGGCGCCCGTCAGCACCGCCTTGAAGTTGACCTCGACGACGCGCATCGAGGCCTCGTACGGCACGTCCTCGAACCAACCCGATTCGCCGATGCCGGCGTTGTTCCACATCATGTCGAGTCCGCCGCCGTCGTTGCCGGCGCAGAAGTCCGCCAGGGCGCCGTCGAGGGCGGCCTTGTCCGTCACGTCCACCGCGCGCGTCCAGAGCCGATCGTCGCCCAGCTCCTGGCGCAGCGCGGCCAGGCCTTCTTCGTTGCGGTCGACGGCACCGACCCGCCAGCCCTTGGCGTGGAAGAGCTTGGCGCCCTCCCGGCCCATGCCGCTGCCCGCGCCGGTGATGAAGACCGATTTCACGACGCGTCAGCCCGCCTCGACGACGTCTTTGATGCGGTTGAGTGTCTTGGTCATGTCCCGAACGTTGCGCCGGCGGCGCAGGAAACCCCCGAGCAACCAGTAGACGCCGAGCCAGGGCGCCGGGGTGAGCCGGAACGACTCCGTCACGTCGGTGCCGCCATCGCTGGGCGCCAAGCGGTAATGCCAGTTATTCACCGGCCTGTCGCCGAGCAGCACCGCGAAACCGAACTCGCGGCCGGGCTCGCACGCGGTGACCTCGCACGTCGTCCAGTAGACCGGTCCCAGCTCGTTGCGCCGGACGTGGCCGCGAAATTTGGCGCCCAGGGCCGGGCCGTTCGCGTCGCCCAGCCACTCCGCCTCAAACACCTCGGGGGAGAACCGTCCGGTGTTGCGAACATCCGCGATGAGATCCCAGATCCTGTCCGCGGGCGCCGCCATGTGAACCGTCGCCGAACCTTCCATGGGCTGATCCAAACACAGCTTGGCGCCGGGTCATAGAGCGCGAGCCGGAACCGATCAGTGTGGCACCGCCGCCTGAATCAGGCCGTTGATGATCTGCTTGATGCCCTGGGCGGGATGCGAATACCACGCGATGGGCAGGCCCGACGCCGCGCCGCACTTCGGCCAGGCCTCGACCCCCTGGTCCGCGAAGACCCGGTTGGCCACCGCGATCTGTTGCTCCCTGGACGCGGCCGCCGGGTTGCCCACGCCGCCGTACCGGGCCCAGGTGCTCGGCTTGAATTGCAGCCCACCGTATTCGCCGTTTCCGGTGTTGGCTTGCCAGTTGCCACCGGACTCGCACTGCGCGACGGCGTCCCAGTTGGGGCCGAGGGGAGCGGCGTCTGCCACGCCGGAGGGGAAAGTCAGCGACGCTGCAACGAACCCGCCGACCATCGCGGACTTGACGAGAGGCTTGCAGAGTTTTCTCATGCCAGGCTTTTCGCGTGGCGTGTCCGAAGCGTTACCGATTCGAAAATGTCGCGAGATATGCCCTCTAGCAGCGAAATCAGCCCTGTGAGCAGCGGATTCGCAGTTTTAGAAAATCGTGAGAGTTAAATAAACTAGCCCTGGCAATACGACTGAGACGCGAGCGAAAGCGCTTGTTGATAAAGGTCATCCAGCCCTCGGGCGCGTATCACGTCGGCCCTTGCGGCGTCCAGCTCCGGGCCGCAGGCCGACGAGTGCAACAGGTCCCAGTGGGTCGCGATCTCGGCCAGCATCGCGCGGTTGAAGCCATCGATCCTCGCCCGCGACGCCGACAGGTCCGGCGCCGCGGAGGGCGCGTCCGCCGGCCTGAGCTTCCACCCCGCGAACCGGCTGTATTCGATTGCCTCCGTGGCGCTGATCTGGTCGCCGAACACCCGCGCGACGTAGTCGGCGTCGATGCGCGCGGCGTCCGCCTCCCGGCGCGCGTGCGCGAGCTCCTGCTGGACGCGGCCCGGATCCTCGATGGCGCCGTGGGTAGTCCACTTGAACGCGGCCACGGGCTCGGCGACCTGCAGCCGCTGCGCGGCGGCGTCAACCAACGGCGTCAGCGCGCCGGTGGGATCGGCTCGCGCCTGCGGGGCCAGCACGGTCGCCGCCACCCAGCAGCCGATCAGGACGGCTCGCCCGCAACCCATGACGATGATTCTGACCGCACGCCGGGCCTTTCCGGAGTTAGCCTGGCCGCTGATGCCACTGACGTCTCCGGCCGCCGGGTTGCGCTCGACCCAGGTTCGCGCGCTGATCGGCGCCGCGCTGACGGCCTCACTGCTGCTGGGCGGAGCTTTCCTGGCGGTGGACAGGCTGCACACGACACCCGCCGACGTCGTGGACCACCCCGCCAACCCGGTCGGCGACGATCAGTCCCTGGCTCAGGTGGTAGAGCCGGCCCAACAGATCGTCGGGTTGGCCCGGCTGCAGACCGCGTCGGCGGGCTACACGCTGATGTCATGCAAGAACCGCGACGAGCCGCCCTATCAGGGCGCGATCTACCTGACCTTCGCGCTGCCCGCCGGCGCCCGGCCCGACGCGTTCTTCCCGGCGACCGCTGCGACGCTGGCCGCCCATGGTTGGACCCGCGGCCTGCCGCCGAATGATCACGCGTTCGGCGAGTCGCTCACCAAGGACGCCGCCACCGCGATCGTCTATCTGCAAAGCGAGGAGCCGAGCGTGGGCGTGCTGCGCGTCTACGGTCAGTGCCGGAACATGAACGACCACCGCAGCGACTCGACGGCCTGGGTCGACGTCACCGACCGGCTCAGGGCCCCTTAACGCGCTACCGCGCCCGACGTCGTCGTCAGGCGCAGTAGCGAATTAGGTTGGGTAAGTGGGTGGTTAGCCGCCGCCTCCGGGGGTGGCGCCCAGGCTGCCCTGCAGGTCACCCTTCATGGCGTTGAGCTGCGCGCCCCAGTACTCCCAGCTGTGCGTCCCGTTGGCGTCGAAGTTGAACACGGCGTTGTGACCGCCGGCCGCGTTGTAGGCGTCCCGGAACTTCAGGTTGCTGCTACGCACGAAGTTCTCCAGGAACTCGGCGGGCATGTTGGCCCCGCCCAGCTCCGACGGCGTGCCGTTGCCGCAGTAGATCCACAGGCGGGTGTTGTTGCCGACCAGCTTCGGGATCTGGATGGTGGGGTCGTTGCGCTGCCAGGCCGGGTCGCTCGAGGGGCCCCACATGGCGTCGGGCTTGTAGCCGCCGGCGTCACCCATCGCCAGGCCGATCAAGCTGGGCCCCATTCCCGAAGACGGGTCCATCAGGGCGGACAGCGAGCCCGCGTAGACGAACTGGCCCGGGTGGTAGGCGGCGAGGATCAGCGCCGAGGAGCCGGACATCGAGATGCCGACCGCGGCACTGCCGTTGGGCTTGACGCTGCGGTTGGAGTTCAGCCATTGCGGCAGCTCGCTGGTGAGGAAGGTCTCCCACTTATAGGTCGAGCAGCCGGCCTTACCGCAGGCGGGGCCGTACCAGTCGGCGTAGAAGCTGGACTGCCCGCCGACCGGCATGATGATCGAAAGGCCCGACTTGTAGTACCACTCGAAGGCGGGGGTGTTGATGTCCCAGCCGTTGTAGTCGTCCTGGGCCCGCAGTCCGTCGAGCAGGTACACCGCCGGGGAGCCGTTTCCACCGCTTTGGAACTGCACCTTGATGTTGCGGCCCATCGCGCCGGACGGTACCTGCAGGTACTCGACCGGCAGACCCGGGCGGGAGAACGCCCCCGCCGTCGCGGCGCCACCGGCAAGACCGATCAGGCCCGGCAGGGTGACAGCCGCGGCTGCACCGACCAAAAGCCGGCGCCCCCAGGCCCGGATCTTCTCGCTCACGTCTGTCATACCTGCCCCTTGTCCGTATGTGATGGCGGTCTCAGCTGGAATTTACCGGGTTATTCGGCCAAATGTCGATTGGGACGCGGTGTTGTCTCGGTTTCATATCGGTTTCGGACCGAATTTCGCATTGTGGACAAAGGCGCGCCGGGGGGGCATACCGCCCGAATCGCCAGGCAGCGGGGTCCGCGACGGCGAACGCATGGCGGTGCGTCGACCGCTGCGACGCCCGATGTATAAGGACATCTCGTCGAATGGCGCGTCTATTTGTTCGACACGCCCGCGGGCCGCCGGTCAGCCGAGCGCGGCGGCCACAAAAGGCGATTTTCGGGCCCAAGGACCGGCGGCGGAGGGCCGCTGCGGGGGTGCGCACGCGCGTGGCCTGCGAGTTCAACGCGAATTCAATACCGGGGCAGCCGAACTTGCGCGGACCGCGTAGGCTCTCACGGAGCAAGCCGATGGAGACCACACATTCCGGTCCGTTCCGGCCCTCACGAACTGCCGCGCCAGCGAGCTTTTGGTGCGCAATCGCGGGTGAGGGTGGCGGAGGTCCGGGCCGATCGAGGTGCAAGTTTGGACACGGTACTGGGGCTGTCACTGACGCCGACCACCGTCGGGTGGGTCCTCGCCGAGGGGCACGGCGCCGACGGCACGATCCTGGACCATCAGGAATTGGGCCTGCCCAGCGGCCGTGGGGCGCGCGCCCTGAGCACCGCGGACTTGGTGGCGGACGAGGTGCTGCGGGTCGACGCGCTGGCGGCATCGAGCGACCGTCGGGTGCGCGTCGTAGGGCTGACCTGGAGCAACGAAGCGTCCGCTCAGGCGGCGCTGGTGCTGGAGGCGCTGACCGACGCCGGCCTGGACAACGTGGTGCCGGTCCGGATGCTCGAGGCGGTCGAGACCCTCGCCCGCGCGATCGCGCCCGTCATCGGCTACGAGCAGACCGCCGTCTGCATCCTCGAGCATGAGTGGGCGACCGTCGTCATGGTCGACACCCACGACGGTGAGACGCAAACGGCCGTCAAGCACGTGCGCGGCGGCTTCGACGGGCTGCGGTCCTGGCTGAGCGGGATGTTCGAACGACCGAATGGATGGCGCCCCGGCGGGGTGGTGGTCGTCGGCGCGGACAGCGACCTCAACGGGTTCTCGTGGCAGCTCGAAAAGGCTTTGCCGGTACCCGTTTTCGCCCAGACCATGGCCCAGGTGACCATCGCGCGCGGCGCGGCGCTGGCCGCGGCCAACAGCACCGAGTTCACCGACGAACAGCTGGTGTCGCACGTCAGTGAGCCCGTCGCCGCGCCCGCGGCGCGGCCCCGGAAGTTGTCCTACACCGGCGCAGCGACGGCGTTGGCCGCCGGCGCAATCACTTTCGTCTCGTCGCTGTCGCTCGCGTTGGGTATTCAGCTGGCCCCGGCCAGTGAGTCCGCGCCGACGAAGCGCGTCGTGCACGCGCCGCCCGCGCAGATGGCCGAGGCCGTCGCGCCCGCCGTCGCGCCCCCGCCGGAGGTGGTCCCGCCCGCGCCCAAGCCCAAGGCACCCGTGGGCGAGCCCGCCCCGGCGTCCGGGGCCGGCGGAGAGCAGCAAGGCGCCCCCGACGAGCCGCAGCCGGACGCGAGCGGCCGCCAGCCCTACTTGACCCGGGTGCTCGAGCACATCCCCGGCGACGCCAGTGATTCGGCGCCGCCCCACGAGCCGACGCCTTAGGGCATCTCGCTCCGCGACACATAACCAGTTGCGAAGACACGCCGCGGCGAATCGCAACGGCTTATGTCTCGGCGTATCGCTCAGGCCTTGGGGTGCACCGCGGTAAAGGACACCGACACCTCGTCGGCGACCTTCACCGAGCCCATCAGCAGCGAATAAGGCCTGACGCCGTAATCGGTTTGCGCAACGGTGGATTCGACCGACATTCGCCACTGGTCGCCGAGATCGGTTGCGCGCAAGTCGATGACGTGCTTGCGGGACTTGCCGCGAATGTGGAGCTCCCCGGTCAGGCGGTAGCCGTCGTCGGCCTTGTCGATCGTGTCGGTGGCGAAGCGGATCTCGGGATAGTGTTTGGCGTCCAACGACTTCAACGCGTTCGACTTCACCAGGACCTTCTCCGGCCCGGACAACCCCTTGACCCCGCCCTCGCCGTGGAGCACCTCGAACGAATCGACCTCGACCGTCAGCGCCGCGGTGACCGGTTCGGCGCCGGCCCAGGCCACGGCGGCCTCCCAGCGCGTCATCGCGATGGTGAGCCGGTGGCCCATCCGCGCGGCCGGGCCGGTGACGCCGGTGCGGATCGTCAACTCACCGTCGGATGCGGTCATGGTCCAAAGGTCGGTCACAGGCCGACTGTAGTCACATCGTCAAAACGGTGCGGTAATGCGCTCGCCCCTGCTCCAGGGCCGCGTAGCCCTCGGCCGCCTGCGCCAGCGGCAGTTCCTCGATCCAAGCCCGCACCCCGGACAGGACCGCGAAATGCATAGTGTCCTCGACGTCTTTGGCCGTGCCGGAGGGATGGCCCACGATGCTCACCCCCGGCGTGATGAGCTGGATGGGACTGATCGGCAACGGTTCGGGCGTGACGCCGATGGTGACCAGCTCGCCTTGCGGCGATATCCCGCCGACGGTTGCGGCCATCGCCGCCGAGTTGCCCGCGGTCGCCAGCACGACCGCCGCGCCGCCGAGGGCCTTCAGCGCCTCCGCGGGATCGGCGGCGGTGGAGTCAATGTAGTGGTGGGCGCCCAGCTTTCGGGCGTCCTCCTCTTTGCCGCGGCCGCGGTTGATTGCGATGGTCTCGAAACCCATCGCCCGGGCGAACTGCACGCCGAGGTGCCCGAGCCCGCCGACGCCGAGGATGGCCACCCGGTCGCCGGGCGTCGCCTTCGTGTGACGCAAGGCGTTGTAGGTGGTGACGCCCGCGCAGCCCATCGGCGCGGCTTCGGCGTCGGTGAGCTCCGACGGGATCCGGGCCAGCGCGTTGGCCGGCACCGTCACCGATTCCGCGTAGCCGCCGGGATAGTGCCAGCTCGGCACCTTGCCGTTGACGCAGTGGATGAAAAGACCCTTGCGGCACGGGTCGCAGCGGTAACAGCACCCGCCGAACCAGCCGACGGCGACGCGATCGCCCACCGCGAAGTCGTCGACGCCCTCGCCGATTTCGGCTATGGTTCCGGCGATTTCGTGGCCCGGGGTCAACGGCCACGACATGTTGGGGAATCCGCCGTGCACGAAGGCGCGGTCGGTACCGCACACACCGCAGGCGGTGACGGCTATGCGCACTTCATCGCGCCCCGGCGGCCGCGTGTCTACTTCGGCGAGCTCCAGCGGACCGCCCGCTGACTGGATCCGGACGGCTTGGTGTGTCGGCATCGCCTTAGCGTAATGCGCGACAGGTCATTTGGCCTCCCCGTCGGTGTGGTAGTCGACCTGCCAGTGCTTGATGCCGTTGAGCCAGCCCGACCGCAGCCGTTCGGGTTTTCCGATCGATTCCAGGTTCGGGATGCCGTCGGCGATCGCGTTGAACATCAGGTCGATCGTCATCCGCGCCAGGTTCGCCCCGATGCAGTAATGCGCACCGGTGCCGCCGAATCCCACGTGCGGGTTGGGGTCGCGCAGGATGTTGAAGGTGAACGGGTCGTCGAACACGTCCTCGTCGAAATTGGCCGAGCGGTAGACCATCACCACCCGCTGGCCCTTCTTGATTTGCACGCCGGACAGCTCGTAGTCCTGCAGCGCGGTGCGCTGAAACGACGTGACCGGGGTGGCCCACCGCACGATCTCGTCGGCCGAAGTGGCCGGACGCTCCCTCTTGAACAGCTCCCATTGATCGGGAAAGTCGGTGAAGGCCATCATGCCCTGGGTGATCGAGTTGCGGGTGGTCTCGTTGCCGGCCACCGCGAGCAGGATGACGAAGAAGCCGAATTCATCGTCGGAGAGCTTGTGCCCGTCGATGTCGGCCTGCACCAGCTTGGTCACGAGGTCTTCCCCGGGATTCGCCGTCCGGTCGGCCGCCATCTGCATGCCGTACATGATGAGTTCGACGGAGGCGGTGATGGCGTCGTTGTTGGCGAACTCGGGGTCCTGGTCGCCGACCATCTCGTTGGACCAGTGGAAGAGCTTCTTGCGCTCTTCCTGCGGCACACCCATCAACCCGGCGATGGCCTGCAACGGCAGCTCGCACGAGACCTGCTCGACGAAGTCGCCGCGCCCCTCGGCGGCCGCTTCCTCGACGATGCGCCGGGCACGCTCGGCGAGGTCGTCGCGCAGGCGCTCGATGGCCCGGGGAGTGAAGGCGCGCGAGATGATCTTGCGCAGCCGGGTGTGCTGCGGCGCATCCATGTTGAGCAGGACGAACTTGCCGCGTTCGACCTGCTCGCCGACCGTGCCGTCCTTATAGCGCGGCAACGCGGTCTTTTCCAGGCTGGAGAAGATGTCGCTGCGCAGCGAAACCTCTTTGACGTCCTTGTGCTTGGAGACCACCCAGAAGCCGCCGTCGTCGAACCCGCCCGCCCCGACCGGCTGCTCGTTCCACCAGATCGGCGCGGTTCGGCGCAGCTCGGCCAGCTCCTCCACCGGCAGCCGCTCCGCGTGGACGTCTGGATCCGTGAAATCGAATCCCGGCGGCAGGTTGGGGGCCGGCTTGGCCGTCGGCTCTGCGGTTGACATGGCGCACTCCTCGATACGAAGTCCTCTAGGCGTCCTTGTGCTAGGAAACCATTGCTACACCACGGTTGGGAAGCGTTGCAGCAAGATCGGCGGCCCGAATTGCAACACGTTCAGTCGCGCTGAGTTTCGCGGGCCGCGCCGGTCTGTATGGGAAGAGCCAGCACCGACCGACCGAAAGGGAGCACATGCGCATCGTTCTCAGTCACTTCATCAGCCTGGACGGGATCGTCCAGGCCCCGGGCGGCCAGGGTGAGGACACCGACGGGGGATTCGCGCACGGGGGCTGGTCCACGCCGTACTTCGAACCGGAGACCATGGGACCCGCCGTCGCCGAGACGATGGCCGGCACCGACGCGCTGCTGTTCGGCCGTCGCACCTGGCAGACGATGGCCGCCGCCTGGCCGGCGCGCGGCGGCGACCCGTTCGCCGACCGCATGAACGAGATTCCCAAATACGTGGCGTCCCGGACGCTTAGCCAGGACGACCTGGGCTGGACCGGCTCGGCCCTGCTACCCCCCGACGATGCGATCGGCGCGATTCGTGAGTTGCGCGCCCGCGACGGCCGGGCGATCCAGGTGATGGGCAGCCCGTCGCTGGCCGCACAGCTGATCGAGCACGACCTGGTCGACGAATACCGGCTGATGATCGAGCCGATCCTGCTCGGCGGCGGCAAGCGGCTGTTTCCCGGCGACGGCCGGGCACGCCCGCTGGAGCTGGTGTCGACGACGGCAACCGGGACCGGGGTGGTGATCTGCACCTACCGGCGTCGGTGACCGCTGGATATGCTTTGGTCCAGGTCACCGGCGACAGGTGGGGTGGAACATGATTCGGGAACTGCTCAGCGCCGCTTCGATAGCGGGCATCACGATCGGCATGGCGCCGTCCGCCGCGGCCGATCAGCATTACACCGGCGACGTGCCGAACATGAACTATCAGGCCTCGCTGGGTGCGCCCTGCGACAACTACGAGCGCTTCATCTTCGGACGCGGCCCCAGCGGGCAGGCCGAGGCCTGTCACTTCCCGCCGCCCAACCAATTCCCCGCGGCCACCACCGGCTACTGGGTCATCTCCTATCCGCTCTACGGCGTGCAGCAGGCCGGCGCGAAGTGCCCGGGCCCGCAGGCGGCCGCGCAGTCGGAGCGCGGGCTGCCCATGCTGTGCCTGGGGGACCAGGGGTGGCAGGAGGGGTGGTTCACCGGGGCGGGGTTCTTCCCTCCCTCTTCGTGACGGGCCGGCGATGAGTGCCACCCGGCCCGCCGAAGCGCCCGTTCCGCGCTGGCTGCGCTTCGTGCTCGCGTCCGACCGGGCCGGCTCGGCCTGGTACATCGGGGCCGGTTTCTTCTTCGCGCCGGTGCTCGCCGTGCTGTCGCCTTGGCCGGCGCTCACCGCCGTGCTCTGGGCCGTCATCGGGCTGGCCGGGCTGTGGCTGGGGCTGCTCGGCGTCGCGATGGCCCTCGGACTGGCGCGCGTCCTGCGGTCCGGCGCCGAGATCCCCGAGGCCTACTGGCGCACTCTGGTCAACTACTGAACGTCTAGAGTCGTGCGAAAGGCCATGCGACAAAAGGAGATCCCGATGGGCTTCAATCCGAAAGACGCGGTCGACGCGGTCAGGGACATCGCGACGAACGCCGTCGAAAAGGCCTCGGACATCGTCGAACACGCCGGGGACATCATCCGCGGCGACGTCGCCGGCGGCGCCAGCGGCATCGTCCAGAACTCGATCGACATCGGCGCCTACGCGGTCGACCGCACGAAGGAGGTCTTCACCGGCGGGGACGGCGTCGACGAAATCGACGACGAGTAATCGTCAGACGGAGGCGGCCTCGTTCAGCTCGTCCAGCCTGTTGGTCGCTTCCAGGTACTCCTGCACCCACCGCTCGATGACGGTCGCCGTCTTCTCCACCTTGGTGAACTGCCCGACCACCTGACCGACCGGGTTGAACGCGACGTCGACGGACTCGTTGGGATACCGGTTGGTGGCCCGCACCGCCATGCCGGAAACCATGTACTGCAACGGCATACCGAGCGGCTTCGGGTTGTCCGGCTGCTCCCAGGCCTCGGTCCAGTCGTTGCGCAGCATCCGGGCCGGCTTGCCCGTGAACGAGCGGCTCCGGACGGTGTCGCGGCTGCCCGCCTTGACGTACGCCTGCTGCTGCACGGGCGTGTTCGAGGATTCCTCGACCATCAGCCACTGCGAGCCGGTCCAGGCGCCCTGCGCACCCAGCGCCAGGGCGGCCGCGATCTGCTGACCGCTCCCGATGCCCCCCGCCGCCAGCACCGGCACCGGGGCGACCTCCCTAACGACCTGCGGCCACAACACGATCGAGCCCACCTCGCCGCAGTGTCCGCCGGCCTCGCCGCCCTGGGCGATGATGATGTCGACGCCCGCGTCGGCGTGCTTGCGGGCCTGCGACGGCGAGCCACACAGCGCGGCCACCTTGAGCCCGGCGTCGTGGATGTGCTTGATCATGTCGGCCGGGGGAGTGCCGAGCGCGTTGGCGATCATCTTCACCTTGGGGTGCTTCAACGCCACCTCGACCTGTGGGGTGGCCGTCGCCTCGGTCCACCCGAGCAGTTGCAGGCTGTCGGAGTCGCTGTCTTCGATCGGCACCCCGTGGTCGGCGAGGATCTTCTTGCCGAAGTCCAGATGCTCCTGCGGCACCATCTTGCGCAGCGTCTCGGCCAGCTCCTCCGCGGAGAGGTGGGAGTCCATGCCCTCGTATTTGTTCGGGATGACGATGTCGACGCCGTAGGGGTGATCGCCGATGTTCTCGTCGATCCAGTTGAGCTCGATCTCCAGCTGCTCGGGCGTGAAGCCGACGGCGCCGAGCACGCCGAAACCACCGGCCTTGCTGACGGCGACCACGACATCGCGGCAGTGGGTGAAGGCGAAGATCGGGAACTCGATACCAAGCTCGTCGCAAATCGGGGTGTGCATGCCTACTCCTGGAAAGCTTGACCGATGCTAGAAGAACTGAAACGTGTTCTAGTTTAGTACCCGCAGCCCTGACGTGGCCAGCCGCCCCCGGCCAGCGCTTCGGCACTACGACGTTTCAGGCCGTTGTCAGCTGCACCCGTGGGCGGTCCACAGGACCAGGAACGCCAGCATGCCCGCGAAGCAGACCAGGTGATCGCGGAAGATGGCCCGCGCTAGCCGGGTCTGTTCGGCCGGACCGTCCGCCCGGCGCCCGAGCCGAACGGCGCCCGGGACCGTGTGCGTCAGCGCCAGCACCACCGGCACCCCCGCGAGCGCGGCCGAGGTCGCCAGCAGCCATACCGGGTCGTCACCCCGGGCGGCCTGAAACCCCAACGCCGCCAACAAAACGAGCATGACGGCGGCGATGACGTGGCTCATCGGTCGCGACGTGGTCGTGGCGCGGCGGTAGTAATCCGCGATGGACGCGAGCACGCGTTCGGGCAATTCCGGACCCGCACGCCGATATTGGAAGACCTGGACGTCGAAGATCAGATCCATCCACAAGACCGCGAGCAAAAAGCCGCTGCAGGCCGTGAGAATCGGGGCCACGACGCTCCTTACGTCCGGTTCGGCCGGCCGCCGCGCGACCGGATCGTGAACATGTTTCCCCGCTAAGCCGCTGCTGGGAACCAGCTTTGAATTGTTGTAAACGTGTCGAATTGGCCACCTGGGGTGCCTACCATCCGCTGAGGGTGGGCGAGCTGGAGGTTGTCGGATGTCATTTCTGGTTGCAGTCCCGGACGCCGTCGCGACGGCCGCGGAGAACGTCGCGGGCATCGCCTCATCGTTGAGCGCCGCCAATTCGGCAGCGGCCATCCCCACGACCGGCTTACTGGCCGCCGCCAGCGACGAGGTGTCGACGGCGATCGCTTCCCTGTTCGCCAGCCACGGCGCGCAATACCAGGCGCTCAGCGCTCAAGCGGCAACGTTCCACGCGCAGTTTGTGCAGGCCCTCAACGCCGCGGGCGGCGCCTACTCGGCCGCGGAAGCGGCCAACTCGTCACCGTTGCAGACACTGGCCCAAGACGCCCTCGGGGTCATCAACGCGCCGACCAACACGTTGCTTCATCGCCCGCTGATCGGCCCCGGCACTGACGGCGCCGCGGGGACCGGGCAGAACGGCGGCCCGGGCGGGATCCTGTGGGGCCGCGGCGGCAACGGCGGCTCGGGCGGGGTCGGGCAGGTCGGTGGCGCCGGAGGGGCGGCCGGGTTGTTGGGCATAGGCGGCATGGGCGGGACCGGCGGCCCCGGCATGGCGGGCGGGCATGGCGGCACCGGCGGCTGGCTCTGGGGCAATGGCGGCGCCGGGGGGACGGGTGGCACCGCCGGCCTCGGCACCGGCGGCGCCGGCGGGGCCGGCGGCAACGCCCTCCTGATCGGGAATGGCGGCGCCGGCGGGGCCGGTGCGATCGGAATTCCCGGCTCTAACGGCGGGGCCGGCGGGGCCGGCGGCCACTCCGGCTTCCTCGCGGGGATCGGCGGGGCCGCCGAGGCCGGCGGTGCCGTGACCGCCGCCGGAAGCACCGGCGGAGCCGGCGGGGCCGGCGGCAACGGAACCGGCCTCTTCCTGGGCTTCGGCGGGGCCGGCGGGGCAGGCGGCGACGCCAGCGGTCTCGGGGGTATCGCGGGCGCCGGCGGCGCCGGCGGCCAGGGCTTCGCCCGCAGCCCGCTGGGGATCGACTTGAGCATGGGCGGGGCCGGCGGGCACGGCGTTCTTTTCGACGATGGTGAAGGGGATGTTGGCCTGTTTGAGCCGGATCCCGGCGAGAT
>NZ_LZIS01000109.1 GCF_001667015.1 Mycobacterium sp. E3198
CGCCAACGGCGGCAACGGCGGCAACGCCGGGATCATCGACATGGGCACCTACAACCCGTCGATATTCGGTCTCGGCGGCAACGGCGGTAATGGGACCGCTACCGGGCATGGCGGCATGGGAGGCCTGGGCGGTGACTTCGGCGCCCCCGGCGCGAACGGAAAGCCTTAACAGCATCCGACGGGCGGCGCTCGGCTCCTTGATCCGCTGCGGCGCAACGGGGTAGCGTGGTGCCGGCAATTACGAAACGCGCAGTAGCGTAATTCGCAGGCCCCGCCTACCGGAAGGATCGGCTTGATGCGCAGCCGCTATGCCGGCCATCCCTTCACCACGCCGACGGACGAGATCGCGGCCGCCCTCGAGGATGTCAGCATCCCGACCCTGCTGCTCTCCCTCGTCCACATCACCGGCGACCCCCGGTTCATCCGAGACTTCAAGCCCATGGGGATTTTCCTCAACGAGGTTCAGGGGTTCATGTCCGAGGAGGACAAGGCGCGGGCCCGCGCGGCGGCGCTCCCGGTACTCGCCGACTACCGGGACCGCGGTTGCCCCGAACCCGAACCGCTGGGCCTCGAACTCATTCGCGAGATGATGGACTGGGCGGCCTGCGAACACGTCACCGACGATTACCTGCCGCTGATCCTGGAAGAGATGGATCTCGATGGCCTCGATCCGCGCCGTCCGGCCGCCCTCCCGCCGGAGTCCGCGGCCGACCTTCCCGTCCTGGTGGTCGGATGCGGCGAGTCCGGCCTACTGGCCGGGATCCGGCTCAAACAGGCCAACATCCCCTTCACCATCGTCGAAAAGAACGCCGGGCCCGGCGGAACATGGTGGGAGAACAGCTATCCCGGCGCCCGCGTGGACGTCGCGAACCATTTCTATTGCTACAGCTTCGAACCCAACAACGATTGGACACACTTCTTCGCCGAGCAATACGAGCTGCAGGACTACTTCACCGGGGTGATGAACACGCACGGCCTGGCCGAGCACATCCGGTGGAACACCGAGGTGCTCGCGGCGCAGTGGAACGACGACGACGGGTTGTGGAACGTCTCGCTGCGCGGCCCCGACGGCCAGACCAGCACGATCACCGCGCGGGCCGTCCTGACCGCGGTCGGTCAGCTCAACCGGCCCAATATCCCCGCATTCGACGGCGCGGACACCTTCGAGGGCCCGTCATTTCACTCGGCGGCCTGGGACCACTCGGTTGATCTGACCGGAAAACGCGTCGCGCTCGTCGGCGCCGGCGCCAGCGGCTTTCAGATCGCACCCGCGATCGCCGGCCAGGTCGAGCAGCTCACCGTGTTCCAGCGCACCGCCCAGTGGATGTTCCCCAACACCATGTACCACGACGAGGTCGGCGACGGGGTGCGCTGGGCGATGCGCCACCTGCCCTGCTACGGCCGGTGGTACCGGTTCCTGGTGCTCTGGCCGGGCGCCGACAAGGGACTCGACGCCGCGGAGGGCGACCCCAACTACGCCGATCAGGACTACGCCGTCAGCGACATCAATGCCGCCGCCCGAATGATGTTCTCCCAGTGGATCACCAGCCAGGTCGGCGAAGGTCACGAATTGTTGGACAAGGTGTTGCCCGACTATCCCGCCACCGGGAAACGGACACTGCAGGACAACGGCAGCTGGCTGCAGACGCTGCAGCGCGACAACGTCGAGTTGGTGCGCACGCCGATCCAGCGGATCGCATCGCACGGCGTGGTCACCGAGGACGGCGTGACGCACGAGGCCGACGTCATCGTCTACGCGACCGGGTTTCGCCACACCGATGTGTTGTGGCCGCTGAAAGTGACCGGCCGCAACGGGGTTGACCTGCACCAGATGTGGGGCAGCCGGCCGAACGCCTACCTCGGCATCACGGTGCCGGGATTTCCGAACTTCTTCATCATCTACGGGCCCGGAACCCATCTCGCCCATGGCGGCAGCCTCATTTTCCAGTCCGAACTCCAGATGCGCTACATCGACCAGTGCCTGCAGCGGCTGGCCCGGGAGCAGCTGCACTCGGTGGAACCAAAAGCCGAAGCCGCCACCGCCTGGCATCAGCGGACGCAGACCCAGATCAAGAAGATGGTGTGGTCGCACCCCGCCGTCAAGCACTCCTACTTCAAGAACGCCGACGGGGAGATCCACACCGTCAGCCCGTGGCGCCTCAACGAGTACTGGGCCGCGGTGCGCACCCCCGACTGGTCCAACTTCGTTGTGCGAAAAAGAAAGTGAGCACGCCACCATGCGAACGGTAGTCCTCGACGGACCCCACAACATCGAGGTCGACACGCGCCCCGATCCGGCGCTCCCCGGTCCCGACGGGGCGATCGTGTCGGTCACCGCCGCCGGGATCTGCGGGTCCGATCTGCATTTCTACGAGGGCGACTATCCGCTGGTCGCGCCCATGACGCTCGGCCACGAGGCGGTCGGCACCGTCGTCGAAGTCGGGCCCGACGTGCGCACCGTCAAGGTCGGCGACCGGGTCATGGTGTCCTCGGTGACCGGCTGCGGCGCCTGCCCGGGATGTGCCACCCGCGACCCGGTGATGTGCTTTTCCGGGTTTCAGATTTTCGGTGGCGGCGTGCTTCCGGGCGCGCAGGCCGACCTGCTCGCAGTGCCCGCGGCCGACTTCCAGTTGCTCGAGACGCCCGAAGGGATCAGCACCGAGCAGGCGCTGTTGCTCACCGATAACCTGGC
Organism: Mycobacterium sp. E3198; assembly: GCF_001667015.1. GTDB lineage: Bacteria > Actinomycetota > Actinomycetes > Mycobacteriales > Mycobacteriaceae > Mycobacterium. Next base: position 2,693 of record NZ_LZIS01000109.1, read on the forward strand.
CACCGGCTGGGCGGCGGCCCAACGGGCCGATATTCCGCCCGGTGGCACGGTGGCGGTCATCGGCCTGGGCGCGGTGGGCCTCTGCGCGCTGCGTTGCGCTTTTTTTCACGGCGCCGCAACGGTTTTCGCCGTCGACCGCGTCGACGGGCGGCTGGACCGCGCCGCCGCGTGGGGAGCGACGCCGGTCAAGCCGCCGGCGGTCGAAGCCATCCTGGCGGCCACGGGCGGACGCGGCGCCGACGCCGTCATCGACGCCGTCGCCACCGACGCGTCCCTGACCGACGCGCTGAATGCGGTGCGGCCGGGCGGCACCGTCTCGGTTGTCGGCGTGCACGATATGAACCCGTTTCCGCTCAACGCGCTGGGCTGTCTGATTCGCAGCATCACCCTGCGGATGACCACGGCGCCGGTGCAGCGCACCTGGCCGGAATTGATCCCGCTGCTGCAAGCCGGCCGGCTCGACGTCGACGGCGTCTTCACCACCACCCTGTCGCTGGACGAGGCGGCCAAGGGCTACGCGACCGCCCAGTCGCGGTCCGGCGACGAGGTGAAGGTCCTGCTGACGCCCTAACGCCGCCTCCGGCGCTGTCAGCCCGACCGCGTCGCCGTGATGTATTGGGAGCGCATGAACGCGTCGATCTTGACGTCCACCGGCGGCGGGGTCATCCCGTAGCCGGCCTGCAGGTCGAGCGTAGTGCGGACGGGTTCGACGGCCCAGCCGTGCGCGGCGAGCCATTCCGCGGGGTCACCCTTGGGCTCGTAGGTCAGCGCGGAGAAGTCCACATCACCGGACATGTTGACGCCGGGGTGGTCCGTCTCGAGGGCGGCGAGCCGCTCGCGGTCCAGACGGGAGCCCAACGCGCCGATGGCGATTCGGCTGTCCGGCGCGCTGAGCCCGCCGATGCGGGTGAAGAGCGCGTGCTGGGCTTCGCCGGTCAGGTACGGCAGCACGCCCTCCACCGACCAGGCGCTGGGGGCTTCCGTTTCGAAGCCCGCCGCCTCCAACCCCCGCGACCAGTCGGTGCGCAGATCGGCCGCGACCTCGACCCTGCGGGCTTTGGGCGCAGCGCCGTGCTCGCCGAGCACGCCCGTCTTGAATTCGAGGACCTTCGGCAGGTCAACCTCGAAAACCGTTGTGCCAGCGGCCCAGTCAAGGCGGTATGCGCGGGAGTCCAATCCGGCGGCGACGATCACCGCCTGTCGGATGCCCGCCCCGCCGGCGGCGGCGAAGAAGTCGTCGAAGAACCGGGTCTGCACACCGTAGAGGCGTGGGAAGGCCGTCTCGTCCTCGGAGGTTCCCGGATTGGCGAGCACGCCCGCCAGATACGGGTCCTGCGCGGCGGCGATGAAAAGCTGCGCGTATTCGTCGCGGACCAGCGGCCGCGGGCTGATGGCATGCAGCGCACGCCATCCCGCCACCAGCAACGCGGTGTAGCCCACCCCGCTGACGATGTCCCACTGGTCGTCGTCGGAGCGGAGCGACCCGAATTCTGGTTTGGTGCTCAATTGATGCCTCCCGTTCGCCTCCCAACGTACGCCGCTCACGCTTCCAGGAGCACCGTCACCGGTCCGTCGTTCACCAGTTCGACCTGCATATTCGCGCCGAACACGCCCGTCTGCACGTCGGCGCCCAGCGCGTGCAACGCCCCGGCGAACGCGTCGACCAGCGGTTCGGCCACGGCTCCGGGGGCCGCCGCGTTCCAGGACGGCCGCCGGCCCTTCGCGGTGTCGGCGTACAAAGTGAACTGGCTGACCACCAAGATCGGCGCGCTGACGTCGGCGGCGGACCGTTCATCGGCGAGAATGCGTAGATACCAAAGCTTTTCGGCCAGCCGTCGCGCCTTGCCGGGATCGTCGTCGTGAGTGACGCCGACGAAAGCCAACAAGCCCTGCCCGGCCGGCCGGATAGCGCTTACCACGTGGCCGTCGACCGACACCGACGCCGATGAGACCCGTTGCACCAGAACCCGCATGGTCTTCGATGCTGCCAGGCGGGGGGAGAAAGCCGTGGGTAGGCTCGTGACGTGTCCGTGCTCGTCGCTTTTTCCGTCACCCCGCTCGGCGTGGGCGAGGGCGTCGGAGAGATCGTTGCCGAAGCCGTTCGGGTGGTCCGCGAATCCGGCCTGCCCAACGAGACGAATTCGATGTTCACCGTGATCGAGGGTGACACCTGGGCGGAAGCGATGGCCGTCGTGCAGCGCGCCGTCGAGGCGGTGGCCGCGCGGGCGCCCCGAGTCAGCACGGTGATCAAGGTGGACTCGCGGGCTTCGGCCCGGGGCGCGATGACGCAGAAGGTCGCCTCCGTCGAGCGCCATCTGTCCGGCGGCTAACCGCGAACCGCGTCGCGGAACGCCCCCTCCGCCGCGTCACCGTGCACGGCGAAGACCACCTTTTCCAGCGAGCTCGCCCGGTGTTGCCGGACGGCCCCGACCATCAGCCGCGCCGCTTCGTCGAGCGGGAACCCGCCGACACCGGTGCCGAACGCCACCAGCGCCAGCGAGCGGCAGCCGAGCTCGTCGGCCTTGCGCAAGGTGGCGGCGGTCGCCCGGGCGATGATCTCGGCCGAGGTCGGGCCGCCGAGCTCCATGGTCGCCGCGTGGATGACGTAGCGCGCCGGCATGTCGCCGGCGGTGGTCTCCACGGCTTCCCCGAGCCCGATCGGCGCCTTGTCGGTCGACTCGCGCTGCACCTCGGGCCCGCCGGCGCGGGCAATGGCCGCGGCCACGCCGCCCCCGTGCCGCAGCTGGGTATTGGCGGCGTTGGTGATCGCGTCGAGTTCGAGCGTGGTGATGTCGGCCTGAACGACTTCTAACTCGATCATTCGTTCATTGTCGCGCGCCGCACGGCGTCGGCGCCCGTCACCGGATCCGGTCGAAACCGCGGAGAATAGGCTGGTCGGGCTCCACAGACAGGCGGGCGCGATCGGAATGACCAGCGAAACACCTAGGAGTGGCGGGCCCGGCGAGGCGAGCGCGCCCGGTGCGCCCGGCGGTCGCGGCGGCGCCGGCGGCCGAGGCGGGACCGGGGGAGCAGGGGGCGCCGGCGGTGCCGGCGGTCGCGGCGGTGATGGCGGCCGGGGCGGCGACGGCGTCGCGAGGCTGCGGAGCCTCGCCGCGGCTTGAGGCCCGTTCAGTAGGCTCATCCCGGTGAGCGCACGCGCGGGCATCGTCGTCACCGGAACCGAAGTCCTCACCGGACGCGTCCAAGACGCCAACGGCCCCTGGATCGCCGATCGCCTGCTGGAGCTGGGCGTGGAACTGGCGCACATCACCATCTGCGGCGACCGGCCCGCCGATATCGAGGCCCAGCTGCGGTTCATGGCCGAGCAGGGCGTGGACCTGATCATCACCAGCGGCGGCCTGGGGCCCACCGCCGACGACATGACCGTCGAGATCGTCGCCCGCTTCTGCGGCCGCGAGTTAATCCTCGACGAGGCAACCGAGAACAAGATCGCCGACATCCTGAAACACATGATGGCGCGCTTCGAGGGCGTCGACTTCGAGGCCGTACGCGCCGCCAACCGCAAGCAGGCGATGATCCCCGCCGGTGCCCAGGTGCTCGACCCGGTGGGCACCGCGCCGGGCGTCGTCGTAGGGGGCAAGCCGGCGGTGATCGTGCTTCCGGGGCCGCCGCGCGAGCTGCAGCCGATGTGGCGCCGGGCCATCCAAACCCCGGCCGCCCAAGAAGCGATTGCGGGCCGAACGACATACGAGCAGAAGATGATTCGCATGTTCGGTTTGCCGGAGTCGGGGCTGGCGGAAACGCTGCGCGACGCCGAGAAGGCGGTCGACGGCTTCGGCGCGCTGGAGATCACCACCTGCCTGCGGCGCGGCGAGGTGGAAATGGTCACCCGGTACGAGCCGGTCGCCGCGGACGCCTATCAGCAGCTGACCCGGCTACTGCGCGAAAGGCACGCACAGCAGATCTTCTCCGAAGACGGCTCGAGCATCGACGAGCTGGTCGCAAAACTGTTGTCGGGCCGCCGGATCGCGACGGCGGAATCCTGCACCGCCGGACTGCTGGCGGCGCGGCTGACCGATCGGGCCGGCTCGTCGGACTACGTGATGGGCGGCGTGGTGTCCTATTCCAACGAGGCGAAAGCGGACGTCCTCGGCGTCGAGAAGGCTCTGATCGACAAACACGGCGCGGTCTCGGAGCCGGTGGCCGAGGCGATGGCACGAGGTGCGCTGCAACGTTTCGGCGCCGACACCGCGGTAGCGATCACCGGGATCGCCGGTCCCGGTGGCGGAACGCCGGAAAAGCCGGTCGGCACGGTGTGTTTCACGGTCGCGCTGGCGGACGGCCGCACGGACACCCGGACGCTGCGGCTGCCGGGCAACCGGTCCGACGTGCGGGAACGATCGACGACGGTGGCGATGCACCTGCTGCGGCGCATCCTGACCGACGCCGACTGAGTTCACGCCATTTCGGTTGGCAGGAAAGCGCTTTCGGCCGTACCGAAGCGAATACCCGTGGCGTCCTTGCCGATCATCGTCAGGAATGCCACGGCGATCAGCACCGGCACGATCGTCGCGGCCAGCGCGAAGGGGTAGCCATGCGACTCGGCCAGGCGTTCCTGGATGGGCAGGTTGAACGCGGCCAGCAGGTTTCCCAGCTGGTATGTCACGCCGGGATAGAGGCCGCGGATCGCGTCGGGCGACATCTCCGTCAGATGCGCGGGGATCACGCCCCACGCGCCCTGCACGCACACCTGCATCAGAAACGAGCCGAGACACAGCATCGCCGCGCTGTGCGAGTAGGCGAACAAGGGCACGATCGGCAGCCCCAACAACGCGCAGAAGATGATCGTGTGACGGCGGCCGAAGCGCTGGGACGCCGTCCCGAACACCAGACCGCCGAGGATGGCGCCGAGGTTGTAGACGATCACGATCCATTTGACGGTCACGCTGGACAAGCCGGCGCCATGGTTGGTCGTCGCCCCCAGGAAGGTCGGGTAGACGTCCTGCGTCCCGTGGCTCATCCAGTTGAACGCCGTCATCAGCAGCACCAGGTAAACGAATCGGCGGACGATCGCGCCGTCCCGCAGCACGTCGCGAATCCTGGTGCTGGTCAGCCTCATTCGGTCCTGTGCGGCCTCCCAGACCTCGGATTCCTCCACGCGATAGCGGATGATCAGGCTGACCAGCGCCGGGATGATGCTCAGCCCGAACAGCCAGCGCCACGACAGGCCGAGCCAATTCATCACCACCAGCGAGGCGACGCTCGCGAGCAGATAGCCGAAGGCGTAGCCCTCCTGCAGCAGCCCGGAGAAGAACCCGCGCCGCTCGACGGGCACCTTCTCCATCGCCAGCGCCGCACCCAGCCCCCACTCGCCGCCCATCCCGATGCCGTAGAGCAGGCGCAGGATCACCAGCACGGTGAAGTTCGGCGCGAACGCGCACAGGAATCCGACGACGGAGTAGAAGATCACGTCGACCATCAGCGGAAGCCGCCGCCCGATGCGGTCGGCCCACAGGCCGAATATCAGCGCGCCGACGGGGCGCATGAGCAGCGTGGCGGTGGTGACGAACGCGACCTCGGCCTTGCTGATATGGAAAGTCTTGGCGATGTCGGCGTAGACGAGCACGACGATGAAGTAATCGAAAGCGTCCATCGTCCAGCCCAGCAACGCCGCGACGAACGAATTCCGCTGATCGGATGTCAGCTTGTTTTCCGGACGTTGCGCGCTCACCTGAGCAATCGTGCAGTACCGGGCGGCGATGCGCGAGAGTAAGTTCCGGATATGCGAATCATCGACGCCGATGGACACGTCGCCGAGAACTCCTCACTGGCGATCGAAGCGATCAAGCGCTGGCCCGACCACGTCAAGCCCAGCACCGACGGGCGGCTGCGGTTGACGCTGGAGGGCCGCAATTACCCGGAGGATCAGGGTCCGGGAGCGGGGTGCCCGCCCGAGCACGGGATCAGCAAGGCGCCCGACATCAATTGCCGGTCACCCGAGGGCGTGCTGGGCGACGCCGACCGCGACCACATCGACACGATGGTGCTGTACCCGAGCATGGGGCTGTGCGCGCCCAGCCTCGAGGATCCGGACTTCGCCGCGGGATTCTCGCGGCTCTACAACCAGTGGATCGCGGATTACTGTGCCTCCTCCGGTGGCCGGTTGCGCGGGGTCGCGGTGACCCCGATCGAGCACGGCCAGGCGGCCATCGACGTCATGACCGAGGCCAAGGAGCTCGGGCTGGTGGCGACCCTGGTGCCGCCCGCGCTCAAGACCCGCAACCTGGATCACCCCGACCTCGACCCCTTCTACGCCGCCGCCGTCGACCTTCAGATGCCGCTGGGCGTCCATGGGGCGCCCGGGATTCACCTGCCGAAGATCGGGGTGGACCGGTTCACCAACTACATCCAGGTGCACTGCATCAGCTTTCCGTTCGACCAGATGACGGCCATGACCGCCATGGTCTCCGGCGGCGTCTTCGAACGGCATCCCCGGTTGCGCGTCGCCTTCCTCGAGGCGGGCGCCGGCTGGGTGCCGTTCTTCATCGATCGCCTGCACGAGCATTACGAAAAGCGCGGCGACTGGGTCGAGCGCGGCTGGCGCCGCGACCCGCACGAATACCTGGCCGCCGGCAACATCTTCGTGACGTGTGAGCCCGAAGAACCGATCCTGCCCGGCGTGATCGACGTGCTCGGTGCCGACTTCATCATGTTCGCCAGCGACTACCCGCACTGGGACGGCGAATGGCCGGAGAGCACCAAGCACCTGCGTACCCGCGCCGACATCAGCGAGGAGGCGCGCGAAAAGATCGGCGGGCTCAACGCCCAGCGCTTCTACAGCCTGAACTGAATGGCCTCAGCCGTCGCCGAAACCCGACCGCTGCCAGAACCGGGCGATCAGCTCGGCGAGTTGCTCATCGGTCAGCTCTGGGTTGAGGCGGCGGAGGATTCCTTCGATTTGCTCCATCCGCTCACGCCGCTCGTTGTCGCGGAGGTGTGCGGTGCGGTTGGTTGTCATCATGTTCTCGGTCCCGCGATCGATCAACGCTGAGCCGAAACTGCCGGACTGGAAATCGGACCGGCCAATCTGGCCTCGGCGTCCTCGACTGCGGCGAGCATGCGATCGCTGAGAGCCAGGCATTCCCGCTCGCCCAGACCGCCCTGCAGGGAGTATCCGAGCTGACGCACCTCGATGGCGAACCGATGCAGGTCATCACAGAGCTGCTTCATGGCACCTTCTCGACTGGAAGGAATTTGCATAAGCCGCGGACGCCCACGTCCTAGCCGGCGGACCCAATCCCGGACGCCCACGTCCCGCCGAATCGGGGATAGCGCCCTCAATGCTAGGCCTGTAGGGGGCCGTTTTCACCACCGCCGTTAGAGATAATTCCGCCGGGTTGCATTTCGAGCGCACGAACGAACGGGACCGCGTGGGAGGATCCTTCGCATGGGTCCTTTTCTGCTTCGCGCCGCGTTGACCGGCCTCGCCATGTGGATCGTCACCCTCTTCATGCACGGGATGAGATTCGTCGGCGGCAACACCACGCTGCAGACGGTCGCGATCATCTTCGTCGTCGCCGTGATCTTCGGTCTGGTCAACGCGTTCATCAAGCCGGTCGTCCAGATCCTGTCGATTCCCCTGTACATCCTCACCCTCGGGCTCATCCACGTCGTGATCAACGCCTTGATGTTGTGGATCACCGCGTGGATCACCGCGCACACCACGCACTGGGGGCTGCAGATCGACCACTTCTGGTGGACGGCGATCTGGGCCGCCATCCTGTTGTCGATCGTGAGCTGGGTGCTGTCGCTGGTCATCCGCGACGTCACGCGCGCCTAGATCGTCAGCGGCCCTGCCAGCGCGGCGGCCGCTTCTCGGCGAACGCGCGGGGCCCCTCCTTGGCGTCCTCGGTCTCGAAAACCCGGTCGCTGTGCCGTGTTTCGTTGTCGTAGGCCGCCCCGAGCTCGAGCGACAGACCCTCGACGGCCGACTGTTTCGTCGCAAAGACGGCGAGCGGCGCGTTGGCCGCGATGCGCTCGGCGTAGTCGTACGCGGTGTCCATCAGTTGGTCGGCGGGCACCACCCGGTTGATCAGCCCCATGGCCAGGGCCCGCTCCGCGTCCACCATGTCGGCCGTCAGCAGCAACTCCATCGCCAGCGGGTACGGCATCTGGCGGGGCAGCCGGACGGTGCTCCCGCCGCCGGCGAACAGGCCGCGCTTCGGCTCCATCACCGCGAAACGCGCCTCGGGCACGGCGACGCGAATGTCCGTGGAGGTCAGCATCTCGAAGCCGCCCGCGACGCAGGTGCCGTTGACGGCCGCGACGATCGGCTTGTACACCGGGAACCGATGCAGGACGGCGTGGATCGCGTCGTCCTTGTTCCAGCCCTCGGGCTTGGGCAGGTCGCCGGTGAGTTCCGGGATGAATTTCTTCAGGTCGGCGCCCGTGCAGAAGTCCCGGCCGACGCCGGTGATCACCGCCACCCAGGCGCGATCGTCGTCGCGGAATGCCGCCCACGCGTGGGCCAGGTCGCGGAAGTGCTCCATGTCCAAGGAGTTGCGCGTCTCGGGACGGTTGATCGTGATGGTCGCGACGTGGGCCTGCAGCGAGTAGTCAATGCTCATCGCCCCTCCGGGTGATCGACCAGGCGCAGCACGTCGCGCGCGCAACCCCACGACAGCGTCACGCCGTTGCCGCCGTGCCCGTAGTTGTGCACGCACCGGGCCCGCCCCAGCTGCTCGGCCTCCAACCGCACGGCCGGCCGGTCCGGGCGCAGCCCGGTGATCGTCTCGATCACCTCCGCCCCGCACAGCCGCGGTTCGATACCGCGGCACCGCTGCAGGATCCGGTCGGTCACCTCGGGATCCGGGGTGGTGTCCCAGCGGCCTGGAATGCTGACGCCACCGCACACCACCCGCTGCGGATGCGGGAAAAAGCACGTCCATTCCCGGCCATGGCTCAACTCGATAAACAGTTGCCGCACACCGGGATTCGTCAGGACGACGTGCTGGCCGAACACCGGCCGCACGGAGTCGTCGCCGGTCAGCGCTGCCGCGCCGAGCCCGGCGCAGTTGACGACGATCGGCGCGGCGTCGGCGGCCTCGCCCAGCGACCCGACCGATCGCACCTCGATCTCACCGCCGGCCGCGTCCAGCCGGCGGGTCAGGTAGTCGAGATAGCGCGGCATGTCGATCATCGGCATGCTGGCGCGAAACCCGGCGCCGAAGCCGTCCGGCACGTCGGCGGGGTCGGCCGGCCGCAGGTCGGGGATCAGCTTGGCCGCGGGCGAGGCCGCCTCGGCCCCGATGAATTCGCCGACGGCCAGCGCCGGCGCCAGGAGCACCCCGGTGCCGGGCTCGTCGGCCAGGTCGCGAAACACCCGCAGCGAATGCGCGGTCCAGTCCAGGGTCGCCGCGGCGCGTTCGGCCGGGCGCGGGGGCGCCCAGACCGCACCGGCCACCACGGACGTCGTCTCTTGCGGCATCGCGGCCGCCCACACGCGCACCGGTCGGCCCGCCTCGGCCAGGCAGATCGCGGACGTCAAACCGCTGACGCCGGCACCGATGACGAGAACAGGCTGGGGGTCACCCGCGTCAGTCGCCAATGGCCGGCAAGCTCCCGTCAGGAATGGGGGGGTGGCGGGCCGTTCTGGCCGCCGAGCAGCCCGTTGAGGATGCCGAGGGTGCCTTGCACACCGGCAGGCGGGGCGCTGGGGGGCAGTGCGGCGTCGGGCGTCAGCTGCCAGGGCTGGCACCCCGAGGTCTTGAACGATTTGTCCGTGGGCTCGATCTGCACTACCTGCGGCTTCTTGCTCAGGGCGTTGTCGACGAGGTTGCCGTCGGGGTTGCCCGTCCGCTTCCAGTAGCAGGTGCCGTCTCCGACGGGTCCCGCCGAGCTGTAGATGCCCGGAGCGATGTCGCTGCCGACCGCGAACGTCCCATCGTGGTCCATCGTGGTCTTCGGCCCTGGTGGGGGAGTCGGCTCCGGATCGGCGCCGGCGACGGCCGCCGACGCTGCCGCCCAGCCGGCAAGCAGCAGCCCCGCGGTCACCGATCGTGCCGTCACGGATGCTTTAACCTTGAACCCCACGAGGCAGCAGTTTACCGGTGCGAGCAACCCATTTCATGTGGACGTTGACGAGGGCGAAACGGACGGCTCGATGCGAGGCCCGTTGCTGGCCACTGTGGCATCAGCGATGTCGTAGCGCGCCCACCCGGCATTGGCTCCCAGCCCGCCTGTCCCAATTCCGGCCGCCTTCAACCCCGTGATGGGCGTGAGCGGGCCGGGGGCGCGCCATTCCCCCGGCGCCGGGGTTGGCGTTGGCGCCGGCACCAGTTGGCCATTGCCCGGTGGGGGGTTGCCGCTATCGCCCGAATCGAGCATGCCGTCGGGGAGTTGTTCGGTGGGGCTGTGATCCTCGATGGGTTGAGACACGAGTGTTTCCGAGCAGCCGGGACAGCGACCCCAATAGATGACCTCCGCCCCGTCGAGCTGAAAGCCGTTGGTGTCCGCGACGGAGAGGCAGGGAGCCCCACCGATGGCGCAGTCGACGTCGGCGATGGCCCCGCAACTCCGGCAGACCATGTGATGGTGGTTGTCGCCTACGCGAGTTTCGTAGCGTGCGACCGAGCCCGGGGGCTGGACCCGTCGCAAGAGACCGACATCGGTCAGCGCGTGCAGGATGTCGTAGACGGCCTGCCGGGACACGTCGGGCAGGCACGCGCGCACGGCTCCGATGATCGTTTCCGTGTCGGCGTGCGGGTTCAGCTGCACCGAATGAAGCACGGCGATGCGCGGGCGTGTCACCCGCAGATCGGCCGAACGAAGACGCTCCGCATAGCGCGCCACCGAGGGCATCTGAACCAGGAGAAGGTCTTTTCTGGAATTGATCAAGCCTCTGACCCTTCATCAAACCGGGAAAGCGGTTGACGTCGTGGCGCCGATGAATACCGTTTCCATAGCTTAGTTTTCGCGGCGGAACTCAGGTTAGGGTCCTTTGGCACCTTGTGGTGAGTTTTCGACAAATCGCGGACCTCTTTTTAGGTCCCCCATCCCCACCATCAACCAAATCTTGGGTCGCGAGCGGGAAAGGTCTCGGCCGAGCAAAGCGCGCTCGCTCGGTGTACTGCGGGCATTCGCGGGGAGCTAAGTTCGAGCAGTCGCCGCCGACCGTTCGCGCGGCCGGGAGCGGCCCGCTCGCCGACCACGGCCACCGCCCCCGCCGGTCCGGCCAGGCGAGTTGAAAGCCTCGCGTCGCGACCCCGTGCCGGGCGATCGCGGCGCTCATGCGCGCATCGGCTTATTCGACCTCGACGAGCTGCACCAGCGTCGGACCGGGGAGGGCGAGCCGGGCACCGGGTTTGGCCACCGACATCTTTGACCGCACGCGGCTCGCGGATGGCGAAAAGCGTTGGGGTGGAAGGCGGTTCTTACGTCAGGCGGCGCACTTTGCCGGCGTAGCCCAACGCGTGCTCGTACGTGTCAAGGTTGTCGCGGGAAATCCTCGCGTGCACCGGGCGCTCGAGGAAGAAGCGCAGCACCGGGTTGTAGGCGTGGTAGGTCTCGTGAAAGGTCAGCACGGTGGTGCCGTCGGGCTGCTCCTCGAGTTCGTGATAACCCTCGGCGCGGGACCACAACGGCGCGCCGACCGCAACATAGCGCGACAGCTTGTACATTTCCGCCTCGGTCACGGTCTCCCACGACCGCGCTCGGCCGCCCGACAGCAGGTACTTGGGGACCGGGAAGATGCAGGTGCGGACCAACCCCTCACCTGCCTCGTTGCCCTCGTTGAGGATCTCCATGCTGCCCGTGGGCCACGTGAGCACCCGCGGCCGGGGCGCGTTCGGTGGAACGGGCGGATGAAGCACCCGCCACACTTTCCTCGGCGGCGCGTCGACGTGGAATCGCACGGTATAGGACTGCATCAGCGTTCTCCAGCGGGGTGTCCCCAGGTGTCCCAGTAAGTGATGGTCTCCGCGGGTGGCCGCTTGGCCGGCCGGAAGTCGGTGCCGATCGTGTAGGCCACGGGGAACAGCGCGGCCTGGGTGGCCGTGTCGGGGATGCCGAGCAGCTCGGCCACCTCTTGCTCCCTGGCCAGGTGCATCGTCGTCCACACCGACCCGAGGCCGCGCGACCGCAGGGCAAGCAGGAAACTCCAGCCGGCCGGGATGATCGAGGCCCAGGCCGACGCGGCCGTCAGCAGGTTCGAGTTGTCGATGCGGTTGTCCAGGCAGGGGATGACGTGCACGGGAACGCGGGCCAGCGTCTCGGTCAGGGCCAACGCGCCGGCATACACGCGCTGGGTCTGCGGATCGGACGCCTCGTTGGCCGCGTACGCCAGGTATTCGGCGCCGACGCGGCGATAGATCTCGGCGATCGCCGCGCGCTTGTCGGCATCGGTGATCACCAGCCAGCGCCAGTCCTGCGCGTTACTCGCGGTCGGCGCCTGCATGGCGAGCCGTATGCATTCGAGGATGACTTCACGGCCGACGGGTCGGTCGAGGTCGAGGCGTTTGCGGACGGCGCGAGTGGTGCTCAGCAACTCATCGACCGTCGCGATGTCCATCGGATCCTTACTGTTGTTGGTCGAAGCCGGATCAAAGCTCGATGGCGCAGGACTGGTCGACGCCGAGCACCGCCAGCGAGCGACCCAGGCCGAGGAACACCGCCACGCAGAGCGTCAGATCGAGGATCTCCTCGTCGGAGAACGCGGCGCGCAGCCGACCGAAGAACGCGTCGTCCATCGACGCGTGGTCGTTGGCGAAGCGTTCCGCGAACTCGATGGCAAGACGCTGACGCGGCGTGTAACCGGGGTAGCTGGCGTAGGCGGCGACGTGGTCGTAGAGCTCGGGGGCAACGCCGGCGTTCAGCACGGACTGGGCGCGAAAATCCGAGCAGGCGACGCAGTCGTTGATCTGGGCGATGCGCATCCTCGCCAGTTCCCGCTCCTCGGCCGGCAGGATGCTTTGCTCATACGCGCCCCGGATCATCCGCTCGACCATGCCGCCGAGCTGTGGCCGCAGCGTCCAGATCATGGCGGGTTCGCCGCCGGGACCGTCCGGCACATCGAGTCGGGCCATCCGTGAACTCCTGCCCGGTGAATGTCGTTACCGTAACGAAGCAAACCAGATTCTCGACTCGGCTGTCTAGGTCGGCGAACGCGCCGCATTGTGCATTTGTAGACCCGGCGCGGACGCCGGAGAGCGGCCGGGTTACCGTCCGTGAAACGAGGGCGTTCAAAACCAGAGCGTCCCGTGTTTGGAGGTCTCGGCGTGCTGTTCATGCACGAGGTACACAGGGTGCGCGGCCGCGCCGAAGACGACTTCGAGGCCGCGTTTCGCGAGGGCTGGATGCCCATGCTCGGCGCGGACGACGACGCCCGGCTGCTGTGGTATGCCGATCACGCCCAGGGCAGCGGCCCCGCCTACACCGTCGTCACCGTCACCGCGGTGCGCGACGGGGCGGCGTGGGAACGGCTCGCCCTGCGGGTGCAGCAGGGCGACCTGCAGAAGTGGATCCGCGGCCTCGACGAACTGCGCCACGAGGTGGAGGCGAAGCTGTTGGTCCCGCTCGTGTGGTCGCCCCTGCAGGAAGTGTCGTTCGACGACGTACCGACCGACGGCCGGGAGCACGAGCTGACGCTCTACATGGAAGACACCATGTGGCCCTACCAGGACAAGTTCGAGGAATACATCGACCGCTGCGGCGACGTCTACGCCCGCAGCCTGGAGCGGCCGTCCTCGATGCTGACCATCCAGGCGGCCTTTCAGCCCGCGCTGGGCAGCCACCTGCGCCGCGAGGTCATCCTGATGCAGCGCATCAAACGGCCGGAGCAACTGCTGGAGCTGCTCCGGACCCACATCCCGTCGGAATACCGCGCGCCGGGCACGTGGATGCACGACGCCCTGGATCTGCGCGACCAGTGGACCAGCCGGCTGCTGCGCACCTCCGCGTGGTCACCCCTGTATTAGGCCCCTAGATGAACACCGGGACCATCCTCGACGCCGCCGCGACAGGCGACCCGGCCCGGACCGCGCTCATCATCGACGGGCGCTTCATCAGCTACGGCGACCTGGCGGCGACGGTGCGGCGCTGCGCCGCCGCCCTGGCCGCTCGCGGGGTCGTCGCCGGCCAGCGCGTCGCCGTCGTCGACAACGGCAGCCTGCTGTCGATCGCGACGGTGCTCGGCGCGGCGCGCATCGGCGCCGCCGCCGCCTTGATGAACCCCGCGCTGACGCCGCCCGAGCTGCAGGGGCTCATGAAAAACGCCGGCTGCGCCGGCGTGGCGGTCGCGGGGGAGCCGTACGTCGGGCGCCTGCGGGACGCGGGCGCGCCGGGCGTGCTGACGGAGTCCGACCTCCCCGAGGAGGGGCCCGACCCGGCGCCGCCCGCCGGCGACGCCGCCGACCGGGACGCCCTCGTGCTGTTCACCAGCGGCACGACCGGGCTGCCCAAGGCCGTCGGCATCACGGGCCGGCGGCTGACCGCCCGGATCACGGGAATGGCGGCGCCCTTCCGGGCCGGAGCCAAACCCGCGCTGGGGATGATGTGCGTCCCGTTTTTCCATGTCGGTGGCGCGCTGGGCACGCTCGGCGGTCTGTACTCGGGCAACACCTCGGTGGTGCAGCCACGCTTCGACGCCGGCGAATGGCTGCGCCTGGTGGCGGAGCACCGGGTGGCGACCACCTTCATGGTGCCGACGATGCTGCAGCGCATCCTCGACCACCCGGACTTCCCGCACACCGATCTGACGTCCTTGGTCGCCATCGCGTATGGGGCCGCCGCCGCGCCGATCGCGCTGGTGCGCAGGGCGATGGCCGCGCTACCGCACGTCGCGTTCGCCAACGTGTTCGGCCAGACCGAGACGCTCGGGGCGTACACGACCCTGCTGCCCGGTGATCACCGGGACCCGGCCCGGACGGGTTCGGTCGGCCGCCCGCTGCCCGGGGTGGAGGTGCGCGTGGTCGACCCGGCCACCGGCAACGACGTTGCGCGCGGAGCGGTGGGGGAGCTGTGGGTGAACACCACCCAGAACGTGACCGAAGGCTGGCTGCGCACCGGCGATCTCGCCCGCCAAGATGCGGACGGCTACATCTTCCCGTCCGGCCGGCTCAGCGACACCATCAACCGGGGTGGCGAGAAGTTCGGGCCGGTCGAGGTCGAGGAGGCGTTGCGGTCCCACCCCGCGGTCAGCGACGTCGCGGTCGCCGGGCTCGCCGACGAGGAGCTCGGCCAACGGGTCGGGGCGGCCGTAGTGGCTTGCGCCCCAGTGACACTCGAGCAGTTGCGGGCGCACTGCCGCGAGCTGATCGCCTACTTCAAGCTGCCCGAGCAGCTGGCGATCGTCGAAGAGATTCCCTACAACGCGACCGGCAAAGTGAGCCGCCGCCAGATCGCCGCGCTCATCGTGCACGAGACCTGACCTAACACCTGAAAACCCGGGAGTGCCAGTGCTGTTTCTTCACGAGACCCACAAGGTGGTGGGCGCGCGGCAGGACGAATTCGAAGCCGCCTACCGCGACGGCTGGATGCCCACGCTGGCCGGCGAGGACAGCGCGCGGCTGCTCTGGTACACCAACCACGCCCACGGCAGCGGGGCGTCCTACAACGTCGTCACCATCACCGGGATCAGCGACGGCGCGGCCTGGGAAAGCCTGGCCCGCCGGGCCCAGACCGGGGACCTTCGCCCGTGGATGCGCGAACTGGACAACCTCCGCCACGAGGTGACGGGCAAGCTGCTGCTGCCGGTCGCGTGGTCGCCGCTGCAGACCGTCGACCTGGCCGGCGTGCCCACCACCGTCCAGACCCACCCACTGACCATGTTCATGGAGGACACCGGCTGGCCCCATGCGCCCTTGGACGACTACATCCGCTCCTGGGACGAGATCTACTACCGGCCGCTGTCGCAGGCGCCGGCCCGGATGCGCATCCTCGACATCCAGGCGTGCTTCCAGGTGGCCCACGGCAGCTCTCGTCGTCGAGAAGCCATGCTGTGGCAGAAGATTGACGACTCCAACAACTACGCGGCCCTCGTCCATCTGCTCACCAAGGAGGTCCCGGCCGAGCATCGGGCGCCGGGCAGCTACATGTTCGAAGCGCTGAAGTTCCGCGATCAGTGGCAGAGCCGGCTGCTGCGGACGTCGGACTGGTCACCCCTGTACTGAGCCGGGCGCCCGGGGCTGCTGACGATGTGAGCAAGCGCCCGTCACGGCTTGCACGCCGGCTCCAGCGGCAGCACCGGCCCGCCCGATTGCAGGGACAGCAGATACAGGTAGGTCGCCAGCGAATGTTCGCATAGCACCGAGTATTTCACCAGCACCTTCGGCGGCAGCGGCACCAGCCGAATCGGGTTCAGGTCGTGGCGCGTGAGGACGTGCTCGTAGCCGAAGGGCGGCGGCAGCGCGGGGACGACGTCCAGCCGGTTCGCGACGCGGTAGGAGTTCTTGACCACCTGGTCAAAGGTGCTGGCGAACAGCGAATCCCCAACGCGGGGACTGGCATAGGTGTAGACGGCCGGGTCGGTGAATGCCGTGTTGGCCGCGACGTCGAGGGCAAGCAGCGTCGCCAGGGCCCCGCCCAGGCTGTACCCGCAGATCGTGACGACACCGACGGGTTGCGAAAAAGGAAGCGTTGCAAGCGCTTTGACGACAGTCGGCGCCCCCGGTTCGGTGCCCGTCCGCAGGGACTGGTACATGTCGGTGAAGCCGTCTTCCGTGCGGCCGGCGCCGGTCAGGAAGGGGCAGGGCACCTGGAGAAAATCGGCGTCGTGAATCCATTCCAGCGTCCCCTCGGTGCCGCGGAGCGCGATCGCCACATCGCCGGTCTTGTCCCGCTGGCAGATCAGTCCGATGGACACCTCGGCGTCGGCCCGGCCCGGGTTCATGTCGGTCGCAAGGTCATTGGCGTAGATCGTCGTGACCACGGTGTAGTCGATGCCGCCGGCGGTCAGCGTCTGGCCGGCCCGGTTGGTCAGATCGCCCGGCGGCGTCGCGTAGGTGGCGTTGACGAGTTGGCCGAATTCGATTGCCTTCGCTGCGTCGAACGCCGGCGGGGTCGAAGGCATCAGCCCGCGAACGTCCCGGTGAACTGCGCCCGTCCGTGTCCGGCTGAGGCCTGTGTTATCGCCTGCGCCGCTTGCGCGCCGGCAAGCGCCGGCGGGAGCTCGAAGGTGGCGGGGAGTTGATACAGGGTGAACCTATAGTGGTGCACTCCGGTGCCCGCGGGTGGGCACGGCCCGCTGTAGGAGGCCCGTCCACCCGAGTTCGGCAGGCTGGTACCTCCGGCGGGAGTCTGACCGTCCGCCGTACTGCCGGGCCCCTGAGGGATGCCGACAACGATCCAGTGGATATACAGTCCGCCCACTGCGTCCGGGTCGTCGACGACGAGCGCCGCGCCCAACGGCGCCGACCACGTCAAGGGCGGCGCGACGTCGGCCCCCTTGCAGGTGTACTGCACGGGAATCGGAGCGCCGTCGGCAAACGCCGGACTGCTGATGGTCACGGGTCCGGTGCCCGGCGCCTGCGCGACGGTGCGACCCAGGGTGGTCACCTTCGGCGTCGACGAACCCGTCTCGCGGCTGCCACCCTTGCCGCCGCAGCCCGGCAGCGCCGCCAGAAGCACCAGAGCGGCGCCGACCGATGCGATGCGGTGAAACGTGCTCGCCGGTATCGATTCCATACAGGACAGTCTCGCTCCGGAGGCACGGGTTCCGGAAGCTACTTGCCGCCCTTGACTTCGAGCACGCGCTTGCGCAGGCCGTCGGTCGCCGTTTCCATCAGCCCCTTGGCGCCCCGTTTGACGAGGAATCCCGGGACCGGGACGGACAAGTCGACGGTGAGGTCGAAGCGCACCCGGGTGGAATCGCCATCGGGCGTCAGCGTGTAACGGCCCTCCTGCGCGCGTTGCTGCTTCGAGCTTTCCAGCGTCCAGCCCACGCCGTCGTCGTGGACGGAATAGTCGAGGACCTGCTCATCGCTGACGCCCACGATCTTCACCGTCTGCCGCGATTTGCTCGGATGGCCCTCGTCGTCGCGCTCGAGGATTTCAACCTTCTTGTGAAACGACGACCACTCGGTCAACGACTCGAGGTCGAACAGCACGTCCATGATCTCGTCCGGGGTCGCGTCGATGACGACTTCGCGGGAATCGGTGATAGCCATAACGGATTAAATAGCCACTGCCGCCGTGGCGAAAACTCACGGCACCAGGACGACCTTGCCGACGTTCTCCCGCGCCGCCAGGATGCGATGGGCCTCGGGCGCCTCGGCGAACGGGACCGCCGCGTGCACGACGGGGGCGATCGTCCCGTCGTCGAGGGCCTTGGCCAGGGGAGTGATCCAGGGCTCGAGCGTGCCGCGATCGTCCCACAGCCGCAGCATGTTGAGGCCGATCACGGCCTTCGACTCCGAGAGCTGATCGAGCAGGTTGAACCCGCGCAGCATCGCCAGCGCGTGCGGCGCGGCCGCGCGCAGCGACCGCTTCTCCCCGTGCTGCATCGCCGAAACCCCGTAACCCACCAGCCTTCCGCCCGGGCGCAGCAGGGCATACGACCGGCGCAGCGACGTGCCGCCCAGCGCGTCGAGCACCACGTCGTACGGGCCGAGCCCCTTCCACCAGCCGTCGCGGCGATAGTCGATCGCCCGGTCCACGCCCAGCTCGGCCAACTTCGCGTGCTTGGCCGGCGAGGCGGTGCCGTGCACGTCGGCCCCCGCGGCCGTCGCGAACTGCACCGCGGCGATGCCGACGCCGCCGGCGGCGGCGTGCACCAGGACCCGCTCACCGGCGCGCAGCGAGCCGTAACCGTGCAGCGCGGCCCAGGCTGGTCGCGTAGTTGACGGGAACCGCCGCGCCCTGTTCGAAGCTCAACGCGTCGGGGAGCCGTACGGAATCGTTCGCCGCGACATTGACAACCTCGGCGTAGCCACCGAATCGCGTGCCGGCCAGCACCCGTTCGCCGACGCGCCCGGCGTCGACACCGTCGCCGACCGCGTCGACCGTCCCGGCGACTTCGTAGCCGACCACCGCGGGCAATTTCGGGGCGTCGGGGTACATGCCGACGCGGGCGAGGTGGTCGGCGAAGTTCACCCCTGCGGCGCGCACGGCGACCCGCAGCTGGCCCGGACCCGGCGGCGGCGGGTCGGGCCGCTGCTCGACCCGCAAGACGGAGGGATCGCCGTGCTTGGGGATGACGATTGCGCGCATCGTGGTTCCTCCTCGAGGGCTCAAGCCTGCGTTGCGGCGCCGGACAGCCGGGGGAGAACGACGTCGCGCCAACCGGGGCCCATGCGGTCGAAGGCCTCGGCCATCCTTTTGTCATTGAGGTCAAAACCGCTGTGCTCCAGGAACACTCGGGTTCCGACCCCTTCCGGCTCCAGGCGCCAGGTCAGCGTCCAGGCCGCAGTGAAGGTATAGACGAAGCGGCGCGGGGGATCCACCTCGAGCACCTTGCACGGTTGCCTGCCGTAGCCGGGCATGTCCAGGGTGAACTCGTGGCCGACGACGGCGGCCACGTTCCCCTCGGCCCACCACCGTCGCATCAGCTCCGGTTCGGTCAGCAGCCGCCACACCTTCGCCGGTGGTGCGGCAACGAATTGGTCGACCCGGATAATGGCGGGCGCCTTTCCCGCTATGGGTGTTTCGGTCATTCCAGCTCCTGCGCTTCCTGGGCGAGGCCGGCCAGCCGGGCGCGCCAGAATTTCTCGAACGGGTGCAGCCACTCACCGAGTTGGGCCAGCGGCTCCGCGGTCAGGCGGTAGATGCGCCGGCGGCCTTGCGGCTCGTCGGCCACCAGCCCGGCGTCGCGCAACACCCTGAGGTGCTCGGCGACGGCCGGGCGGCTGAGCTCGAACCGGTCGCTGAGTTCGCCCGCGGACAGCGGCCGCGCGGTGAGGAGCTCCAGCAACTCCCGGCGCACCGGGTTCGCCAGGGCGACAAAGACGCGATCGGCCGTGGCCACCCCGCCAAGATATGTCGGGCATTTCCGACATGTCAACTTTTTCCGACGTGTCCCGCCGCGCCCGCGCTGCGGCTACCGTCCTTTGTGTGCACTTCGCGTGGGAGCGGCTGACCGACTCGGTCCACCGCTGCCGGCTGGCGTTCTGCGACGTCACGATCGGGCTGGTGCGCGGCAGCGGCGGAGCGCTGATCATCGACACCGGCACCACCCTCGCCGAAGCCGCGGCGATCGAGGCCGACGCACGTCAAGTCACGGGGCGCCGGGTGACCCACGTTGTGCTGACCCACCAACACTTCGACCATGTCCTGGGTTCGTCGGCGTTCGGCGCTGCCGAAATCCATTGCGCGCCCGAAGTTGTCGAATACCTGTCGTCGGCGACCGACCGCCTTCGCGAACACGCGCTGAGCTACGGCGCGCAGGCCGCCGAAGTCGATCGCGCGATTTCGGCGTTGCGGCCGCCCCGGCGCGGGCGCTACAACGCCGCGATCGACCTCGGCGATCGCACCGTCACGGTGACGCACGTGGGGCGCGGCCACACGACCGCGGACCTGGTCGTGGTGGTGCCCGCCCGGGACGGCGAAGACGAGCCGGTCGTGGTGTTCACCGGCGACCTGGTCGAGGAATCGGCCGACCCGTACATCGACGCCGATTCCGACCTGGCGGCCTGGCCGGCAACGCTGGATCGGCTGCTCGCCATCGGCGGCCCCCAGGCCCGCTATGTCCCGGGGCACGGGCGGGTCGTCGACGCGGAGTTCATCCGCCGGCAGCGGGATTGGTTGCGTGCCCGCGGCGGGCCGCGCTGACGGACCCGCCGGCACGGCACGGCAACGGTTTCGGCTCGGGACCATTGACCCCTGATTGAACCGCCTGCTCCGGGGATAAACTCACCTGCAGCGGAAATCGTGAAGAGGAGCGTAAACCCCATGGCCATCATCGAGACGGACACACCGGTCCGCACGCCGTTCGAGCACGACGTCGAGGCTACGCAGCGATACTTCGAAGGTTCGCGCTTCGCCGGGATCACCCGCCTGTACACGGCCCGCCAGGTCGCCGAGCAGCGCGGCACCATCCCGACCGACTACCCCGTGGCGCGCGAAGCGGCGGCGGCGTTCTACGACCGGCTGCGCGAACTCTTCGCGGCCAAGAAGAGCATCACGACGTTCGGTCCCTATTCGCCCGGCCAGGCGGTGAGCATGAAGCGGATGGGCATCGAGGCCATCTACCTCGGCGGGTGGGCGACCTCGGCGAAGGGCTCCACCACCGAGGACCCCGGGCCCGACCTCGCGAGCTACCCGCTCAGCCAGGTGCCCGACGATGCGGCGGTGCTGGTGCGCGCCCTGCTGACGGCGGACCGCAATCAGCAGTACCAGCGTCTGCAGATGAGCGAACAGAAGCGCGCCGCCGCCAAGGAGTACGACTTCCGGCCGTTCATCATCGCCGACGCCGACACCGGCCATGGCGGTGACCCGCACGTGCGCAACCTGATCCGCCGCTTCGTCGAGGTCGGTGTGCCGGGGTATCACATCGAAGACCAGCGCCCCGGCACCAAGAAGTGCGGCCATCAAGGCGGCAAGGTCCTGGTGCCGTCGGACGAACAGATCAAGCGCCTCAACGCGGCCCGGTTCCAGCTCGACGTCATGCGGGTGCCCGGCATCATCGTCGCGCGCACCGACGCCGAGGCGGCCAACCTGCTGGACAGCCGCGCCGACGAGCGCGACCAGCCGTTCCTGCTGGGCGTCACCAACCTCGACATTCCTTCTTACAAGGCGTGCTTTTTGGCGATGGTGCGCCGCTTCTACGAACTGGGCGTCAAGGACCTCAACGGTCACCTTCTCTACGCGCTTCCCGAAGGCGAATACGCCGCGGCCACCGCGTGGCTGGAGCGCCAGGGCATCCAAAGCCTGATCTCCGACGCGGTGAATGCGTTGCGCGAGAACGGAAGCCAATCGATCGACGACCTCTTCGACCAGGTCGAGTCGCGGTTCATTGCCGCCTGGGAGGACGACGCGGGGCTGATGACCTACGGCGAGGCCGTGGCCGACGTGCTCGACTTCGACGCCAGCGAGGGCGAGCCGCGCGAGATGGGCTCCGACGAGTGGCGCGCCTTCGCCGCGCGCGCCTCGCTCTACGCCGCCCGGGCGAAGGCGAAGGAGTTGGGCGTCAACCCCGGTTGGGATTGCGAGCTGGCGAAGACCCCCGAGGGCTACTACCAGATCCGCGGCGGCATCCCGTACGCGATCGCCAAGTCATTGGCGGCGGCGCCGTTCGCCGACATCCTCTGGATGGAGACGAAGACCGCGGATCTGGCCGACGCCAAGCAGTTCGCCGACGCCATCCACGCCGAGTTCCCCGACCAGATGCTGGCCTACAACCTGTCGCCGTCGTTCAACTGGGACACCACCGGCATGACCGACGAGCAGATGAAGGAGTTCCCCGAAGAGCTCGGCAAGATGGGATTCGTCTTCAACTTCATCACCTACGGCGGACACCAGATCGACGGCGTCGCCGCCGAGGAGTTCGCCACCGCGCTGCGGCAGGACGGCATGCTGGCGCTGGCCCGGCTGCAGCGCAAGATGCGCCTGGTCGAATCCCCTTACCGCACACCGCAAACCCTGGTCGGCGGCCCGCGCAGCGATGCGGCTTTGACCGCGTCCTCGGGCCGGACCGCCACCACCAAGGCGATGGGCGAGGGTTCGACCCAGCACCAGCACCTGGTGCAGACCGAGGTGCCCAAGAAGCTGCTCGAGGAGTGGCTGGCGATGTGGAGCGAGTACTACCAGCTGGGCGAGAAGCTGCGCGTGCAGCTGCGCCCGCGCCGGGCCGGCTCGGACGTGCTCGAGCTCGGCATCTACGGCGACGGCGAGGAGCAGCTGGCGAACGTCGTCGTCGACCCGATCAAGGACCGGCACGGCCGCAGCATCCTTCAGGTGCGCGACCAGAACACCTTCGCCGAGAAGCTGCGGCAGAAGCGGCTGATGACCTTGATCCACCTGTGGCTGGTGCACCGCTTCAAGGCCGACGCGGTGATCTACGTGACGCCGACCGAGGACAACCTCTATCAGACGTCGAAGATGAAGTCCCACGGCATCTTCAGCGAGGTCTATCAGGAGGTCGGCGAGATCATCGTCGCCGAGGTGAACCGCCCGCGCATCAGCGAGCTGCTGACGCCCGACCGCGTGGCACTGCGGAAGCTGATCACCAAGGAGGGTTAGGTCGCCGCCCTGGCCGGTCAGTCCGCGAAGAACAGGCCGGACAACTCGGAGCCCACGTTTTCGGCCCCCGAAACGAGGCTGGTCACCGAGAACGGCAGCGCGCCGGTGTTGAGGAACCCCGAGACACCGCCGCCCAGATTGTTGAAGCCCGAAATCAGGCTGCCGTAGTTCTGGTAACCGGAGCCGCCGAGCAGCCCCGCCCCGGGGTTCGCGTTGAACCAGCCCGAAAGCCCCGCACCGTTGTTGCCGAAGCCGGAGTCGCCGCCGGCTCCCGTGTTGAAGAACCCCGAGGACGGCGCGGTGCTGGAGTTGAAGACGCCCGGAGCCGACGGGATGTCGATGCCCGCGATGGTGGTGCTGGGCAGGTGGATGCTTCCGACGGTGAGCGACGGGGTGGTGAAACTCCCGAGGCCGACCGGCGGGACGGTGAAGGGCTGCGTCGTGATGGGGGGCACGTTGACCTGGGGGAGGGTGAACCCGCCCAGCCCGATCGAGGGCACCGTGTAGGGCGTCGTCGTCACCGCCGGAGTGCTCACCTGCGGCAGCGTGAACCCACCCAACCCGATCGAGGGCACCGTGTACGGCGTCGTCGTCACCGCCGGAGTACTCACCTGCGGCAGCGTGAACCCACCCAACCCGATCGACGGCACCGTGTACGGCGTCGTCGTCACCGCCGGAGTACTCACCTGCGGCAGCGTGAACCCACCCAACCCGATCGAGGGCACCGTGTACGGCGTCGTCGTCACCGCGGGGGTGGAGACCTGCGGGAGGGTAAAGCCGCTCAGGGTGATCGGGTCGATGGTGACGCTGGGGATGGTGATGGCCGGCAGGTTCAATGCCGGGAACGTGAACGACTCTATGGCGACGGGAAAATAGAACCCGCTGACGTGGCCGCCGCCGATCGTGATATATGCATCGGGCGCCCCGGAGTAAATGGGCTGTCCGTGAGAGTCGAGGCCGGAGATGTAGTTGCCGCCGATCTCGGGGTAGACCCCGGGGATGCCCGTTTGCACAAAAGAAAGATTGTTGGGAATAAAGATGTGTATGTTGTCGATTTCGATCTCGGGCAGGCCGAAATATCCGAGGGTAATCGTCGTGAGTATTCGTGGAGTAGTGAACGAGGCTGTGGTTATGCCGTTTATCGTAATGGACGGCGTGTGTATCGTTGGCAGGCTAAAGCCTCCCACGGTCACGTCAGCCGGCGAGACAAGCGGCGGAATCGTCAACGACGGCAACGTGATCTCGGGCAGACTGAACCCGGCCACTCCGACGTTGGGCGGCGACGTCAACGCCGGAAAGGTAAACGACGGCAGCGTAATCTCCGGCAAACTGAACCCACCGACCCCAACGTTGGGCGGCGACGTCAACGCCGGAAAGGTAAACGACGGCAACGTAATTTCCGGCAGCGCAAACGGGCTCACCGCAACATTGGGCGGCGACGTCAACGCCGGAAAGGTAAACGACGGCAAGGTAATCTCCGGCAGACTAAACGCGCCCACCGTCACATTCGGCGGCGACTGCAACGCGGGAATGCTGATGGACGGGAGGCCGATGGCGGGCAGATTGAATGCGGGAATGGATATTCCGGGTATCTCGAGCGGCGGGAGCGTGAGGTCGGGCGTCGTGAACGCCCAATGGAGTCCGCCCTGGCCGATGCCCCGGTAGAGGACGCCGGTATTCAGCTCGCCGCTGTTGTACAGGCCGTTGTTCATGTCGCCCGTGTTGAACGCACCGGTGTTGATGTTGCCGGTATTGAAGAAGCCGGTGTTCGCGCTTCCGGTGTTGAAACTGCCGGTGTTGGACGCGCCCGGGTTGAAGTTGCCGCTGTTGTAGTTCCCGGGGTCGAGGTTGCCGGTGTTGGCCGAGCCGGCGTCGAACGCACCGGTGTTGAACGAGCCCGTGTTGAACAGGCCCGTGTTCGCCACGCCCGCGTTCCCGATACCTGTGTTGTAGCTGCCGGAGTTCCCGATGCCGAAGTTTCCGGTGCCGGAGTTGAAGAAGCCGATGTTTCCGGTGCCTGAGTTGAACAAGCCGAGGTTGCCGCTGCCCGAATTCAGCCCGCCGAGGTTGAACTCGGTGATGCCCGCAGGGCCGAGGCCGATGTAGGTGTCGCCGAGGCCGATCCGATTGTTGCCCATCAGGCCGATGCCGACGTTGTTGCTGCCGGTGTTCGCGATGCCGATGTTGGCGCTGCCGGAGTTCCCGGCACCGACGTTGCCGGCGCCCGCGTTGCCGAAGCCGACGTTGCCGGCCCCCAGGTTGCCGAAGCCGAAGTTGGAGTTGCCGGAGTTTCCGAAGCCACCGTTGGAATTGCCCAGGTTGGCGCCGCCGAGGTTGCCGAGGCCCACGTTGGCGCTACCCACGTTGCCGCCACCGACGTTGGCGAGGCCCAGGTTGAGGGTGGTCGCCTTGGGCGCGGCGGCGCCGGCGCTTGCGCCGCGCGGCGACGTGAACGGCGCCAACGCCGCGACGGCCTCCGACGCCCCGGCGTGGTAATTCGACATGGTGGCCGCCGCGTGTGCCCACATCAACTCGTATTCCGCCTCGGCGGTCGCGATGGCGTGGGCGTTCTGCCCGAAGAGGTTCGACATCACCAGCTCCACCAGCTGAGACCGGTTGGCCGCCACCAGCGCCGGCTGCACCATCGCCGCCTGTGCCGACTCGAACCCACTCACGATCGCGCGGGCCTGCGCGGCTGCCCACTCGGCCTCGGTTGCCGCCGCCACCAGCCAGCGCGCGTGCGGGCGGGCCGCGGCCGCCATCGCCGCCGAAGACGCGCCTTGCCACGCGCCCTCGGTGAGACCGGACGTGACCGCGCCGAAGGAGGACCCAGCCGCGGCCAATTCGGCCGCCAACCCGTCCCAGGCCGTCGCCGCGGCCAACATCGGCGCCGATCCCGCGCCGGTGAACAGGTTTGCCGAATTGATCTCAGGCGGCAGCACTAAGAAGCTCATTTCTTTCGACCTTCCCATCGACATCGGGGCAACGGAGCGCACGGCAATATGGCGACGGCTGAACCCAACGCGTCGTCAGAGAGCTTTTTGATTGCGCATAAGTTACGCGGCATTCCCCGTGGCAGCCGAGTTAAGTTATTAAATGATTATCGAACTGTTATATAAACGTTATGATGTCTCCGGCGGCTGTAAAGTTTGTTTACACCGGGCCGGAATTTTGGAATTCAAAGCGGTCGATGTCAATCCATTAGCCTTTTTATAAGCGCGGATTTACCGGTTCGGCGGCGCTCCTGATCGCGCCGGCTTGGTCCGGGGGCAGTCCAACGACGATGCGCGGCGCGCCGCCGCCGCGCATCACTGCGCTGCGGCGTTCCCGACCGTTTGCGGCGCCGCGCGCCGGGGTACGGAGAAGTGGACTGCAGGCGAGTGGTGCGAGGGAAGATTGGGGAAGCTGATGAGATCTGGAGCCAGGAACGCGGTCGCGCTGTTGGGCGGTTCGGCGATGCTCGTGTTGGCCGTCGGATGCGGCGGCGGCAACAAAGGGCCGAGCAGCAGCAGCACGACGCCATCGACCACGACCACGCCTACCTCCAGCGTCGCGCCGTCCACCGCACCGGGCGGGGGCGGCGGCGCCCCGGGTGGCCCCACCGGTGGCGGTGGACCGGGCGGCGGCGGCGGCAGCGTCCCGGGCGGTCCGACCGGCGGTGGCGGTCCCGGCGGCGGCGGCGGCAGCATCCCGGGCGGTCCGACCGGCGGCGGCGGTCCCGGCGGCGGCGGCGGCACCATCCCCGGCGTCGGCGGTGGTGGCGGCGGACCCGGCGGCGGCGGCGGTTGCGTCGGCAACCTCTGCGGCGGCTACTGATCCCTCGTCGCTAAAGACGTGCTCCGATAGCCGGTGGGGCCATGTGAATCTGGCCCCGCCGGCTGAGCAGTGTTGCGGGTCCTCCCTTTGGCCTAACCCGGGGCGAGTTGAGTTATGGTTCTCCGCAACTCGACTGCAAGGGGACGCCCATGGCCAAGCTGAGGTTTGGATACTTCATCGCCCCGTTCCACCGGGCCGGCACCAACCCGACCCTTGCCTTGCAACGCGATCTCGAGTTCGTCGAACATCTCGACGCGCTCGGCTTCGACGAAGCCTGGATCGGCGAGCATCACTCCGCCGGCAGCGAGATCATCAGTTCCCCGGAAGTCTTCATCGCGGCGGCCGCCGAGCGGGCCAAGCGCATTCGCTTTGGGACCGGCGTCATTTCGCTGTCCTACCACAACCCGCTCTGGGTCGCCGACCGGTTGATGCTGCTGGACCACCTCACCCATGGGCGCATCATCGGCGGGGTGGGTCCCGGTTCGCTGCCCACGGATTCTTCGATGATCGGGCTGAATCCCACCGACACCCGCGAGCTCCTCGAGACCAACCTCGACATCGTCGTTCGGTTGCTGGCGGGGGAGACGGTGAGCGCAAAGACCCCGACGCACCAGCTTTTCGACGCCAAACTGCAGCTGGCCCCCTACTCCGAAGGCGGGATACCGCTGGCGGTCGCCGCGGTCGCCTCGCCGACCGGCGCCCGGCTGGCCGGCAAGCACGGCATCGGGCTGCTGTCCATCGGGGCGACGCTGATCGTCGAAGGCTTCGACGCGCTGTCGTATCACTGGAACATCGTCGAGGAGCGCGCCGCGGCCTTCGGCACGCAGGTCGACCGCAAGAACTGGAGCCTGGTCGGGCCCATGCACATCGCCGAGACCGACGAACAAGCCCGCGCCGACGTCAAATTCGGCATCGAGTCGTGGTTCAACTACTTCCAGAAGGTGGCGGCCTTCCCCCAGATGACCATGCCGGGCGAGCAGCTCGACGAGATGATCGACATCATCAACGAGAACGGGGCGGGCGTCATCGGCACCCCGGAGCGGGC
Source organism: Mycobacterium sp. E3198 (assembly GCF_001667015.1). Lineage (GTDB taxonomy): Bacteria > Actinomycetota > Actinomycetes > Mycobacteriales > Mycobacteriaceae > Mycobacterium. The sequence continues at coordinate 30,684 of NZ_LZIS01000109.1, forward strand.
TCGCGCCCAGGTGCAGCGGCTCTGGGATCAGTCCGGCGGTTTCGGCTGCTTTTTGCAGATGGGCCACGAGTGGGCCAACCCCGCGGCCACCAAGCGGTCGGCCGAACTGTTCGCCGCCGAGGTCATGCCGCACTTTCAGGGCCTGGCGCAGCCGACGCTGGACGCCGCTTCCCGGGCCGGGCAGGTGCGCGACGACCTGGCGCAGTCTCAGCTGCAGGCGGTCGAGCACATGGCCAAGAAGTACGAAAGCGAGAAGCGGCCCGGCCATACGCCCTGACCGCGGTCGAACCCGAGTGCCGCTAAGGGTTTTCCGTAGTCACCGGGTTGGGGGTCGCCGGATTTGTGACACCGGGAAGTTGGCCCGGCCAAGGCGGCAGCCCGGTATTGGGTTCAGACTCCGGTGCGACTTCCACCGAAACGCATTTTTTCGGTTTGAGCGCGTTTTTCCATGCGCCGGGCGGGTTCGGCGGGGCCGACAGCGAACCGTCGGGACAGCGGAACGAACACGAACCCTCCAGCGCCCCCAGTGGCGTGATGACCGACGCATTGAAAATGAAGATGTTGACGCCGCCGATACCCTGCACGGCACCGCCGCCGTATTCGCAATGCCAGCGACTGCCGTTCTCCTCAGTTGGGAAATCGCACCAGTAGTGGTAGGCGCCCATCTCCATGCCCGATCCCCCCACGCCGGGGTAGTCGCACAACCCGGGGCCGGGGACGTTTCCGCCGATATCCGCCTGCGCCACCGGAACACTCAGACCTAGCCATGCGGCGGCCACTATGGCGAAAATAGCGAATCGTTTCATTCGTTCACCTCTTCACAGCGGCCGACGTCGCATCATCTTCGACGTCCTTGGTAATTCACCTCCCGGTGTCTCACTCAAACCTCGGCCCATTGCCTTATTAGCCCAGATTTCCGGTCACCGCGTCGCGGTTTTCGATCAATAACTCATAGTGCGGCGATAGCCGCTTCCCAGCTCGCGGCTAGTCGCGGGCGCGAGCCTCCAAGCATGACCATCCAGAAAACCGGCATGCGTCGGCAATGGCGGCGGATCCAACTGCTTTGCGCCGGGGCCGCGGCCCTCGCGACGCTTGCGCTGTTCGGCGCGACGCATCCCGCCGTGGCCCTGGCCGCTCCGGTCGGCGGCCCCGTTGGGGGCTTCGCCGCCGACGGCGGCGACGACCAGGCGCAGCTACAGCAACAGCTCGCCCAGCAACAGCTGCAGCAGTCCATGCAGCAGGCCGAGGAACAAAACGAACAGGCTCAGCAGCAATTCCTGCAGGGCATGCAGCAGGCGCAGCTCGACGAGCAGCAGGCCAACAACCCGTTGCCGTGAAATACCCGGAGCCGCAGGGCGATTCCTACCGGCCCCCCGCCGATTCGCGCTCGGCCGCCTGCACCAGCCGGCCCGAGAAGAACCGGACCGCCCCGCCGAGCGCGGCCCGCATCACCGGGCCCGTCCCGCGCGCCCCTTCGACGAACTCGCCCGTCCAGCGGATGTCGGTGCCGCCCGACGCGTTCGGCGTGAAGACCACCTCGCCGAAGTAATCCTTGGCCGGGCTGGGCGGCCCGACCAGCTTGTAGGCGTGGCGGCGGTCCTGCTCGTAGGCGACGGTTTCCTCCTGCACGAGCAGCGGCCACATTCCGACCTGCCGGACGGCCCCGACGCCGCCCGGCGCCGGATCCCCCTGTCTCGCCCAACTCGACTGAAGGACGATCGGCTTGGCCCACTTCGACCAGTTGGCTCCGTCGGCGACCAGCCGGAACAACGTCGCGGCGGGCGCGCTGCTGGTGCGGTTGATTTCGAACGAATACTTGCGACCCGACATGCCGCTGTACCCTACGCGTCGAGTGTGGGGCCTACGAGTCCGGTCACGGCGCGGCCGTCCTCGAGCTCGATCCTGCGCAGCGCCATCGGCGCGGGCAGACCGGCGATCAGCCGCCCCAGGCCGGCTTCCGAGATCCGGAACAGCTCCCCACCCGACCGCGCCCGCGTAGCGCCGAGCTCGCCGGTATGGCGGGCACCGAATTGTTCGAGTAGTCCGCGGACGGATGGCGCACCGAACAGCGCTATGTCGCAGCCGGTTTCGACGAGAAGCGGGGCCGTCACCCCGCCCAGCCGTGCGGCGATGTCGACCGCGACCTGGTCATGGAACGCGGGGACGACGACCGTCACCCCGAACGGGCCGCCGGCGGCGCTCGGCGCGCCCGGGACGGCGACCGCGGCCATGTCGAGCGGGTTGCAGAAATTGGTGTAGGTGCCCATCCGGCGGTTGATCGAATAGGGATCCGCCCGCACCCGGGCCAGCGTGGGATGTTCGGTGGTGGTCGGGAGCAGCACCGCGTCGAACCCGGCGAGCAGCTCCGCGGCGTCCGCCCGCGCGCGGGCCAGCGCACCCAGATCGGCGGCGAAGGCGGGGCCGGTGATCGCGCGCGCGGCCGTGATGATCGACGCCACGACAGGATCAGCGCCCGCCGGTGCGGTGTCGAGGAATTCGCCGACGGCGGCGTACCGCTCGGCGACCAACGCGCCGTCGTAGAGCAGCCGGGCCGCGTCCAGCAGCACCGAGATGTCGACCGGTTCGACGCGCAACCCGGTCTCGCCGGCACGGGCGACGGTCCGCTCGAACGCGCGCCGGTAGGCGTCGCCGAGCGCGCCGAGGTTGGCCGCCTCCGGAATCGCCAGCCGCGGCGCCCGGGGCGCGGCCAGGGGGACGTCGGCGGGCCAGCGGCGGCCGCGGGGGTCGCGGGAGTCGGGACCGGCCATCGCCGCGGCCGCCGCCGCGGCGAGGCCGAGGTCGGCCGCGAGAACGGAGACGGCGTCGAAGTTGGCGCTGGCCGGAACGACGCCGTGCGTCGGGATGATCCCGAGCGTGGGTTTGACCCCGACGATGCCGTTGAGTGCGGCGGGGACCCGGACCGATCCCGCGGTGTCGGTGCCGACGCCGATGTCGGCGATGCCCAGCGCGACGGCCACCGCTGAGCCGGAGCTGGACCCGCCGGCGATGAGCTCGGGATCGCGCGAATTGCGAACGGCGCCATAGGGACTGCGGGTGCCGACCAGGCCGGTGCCGAATTGGTCGAGATTGGTCTTACCGAGGACGATCGCCCCGGCGCCGCGAAGCCGCTGGACGGCGGCGGCGGTGGTCGCCGGTGCGTAGGCGAACTCGGGGCACCCCGCGGTGGTGGGCAGGCCCGCGACGTCGATGTTGTCCTTCACCGCGACCACCGATCCGGCCAACGGCAGGACCTCGCCCGCGGCGAGCCGCTGCTCGATCGCAGCGGCCTCGGCCAGCACGTCGGCCCGGTCGCGCAGCGTGATCCAGACCTCCGGCCGGTCGACGTCGGCGATGCGCCGATACGCGGCGCCCACCCGCTCGACGGGGGAGCGGCGCGGTTTCACAGCAGGTGCGGCGCAACCAGTACCGCAAGGCTGGAGACGGCGAACCCGACCAGGAAGGCGATGACGGTAAAGCCCATCACCTGGCGGACATTGAGCTTCGCGATGGCGAGCACCGGCAGCAGCCAGAAGGGCTGAATCATGTTCGCGACCGCCTCGCCGTCGGCGACCGACATCGAGATCAACCCGAGGTAGGTCCGCGAGTGCTGCCCGATGGCCAGCGCCGAGTCGACCGCGATCGGCCCCTGCACCGCCCAGTGCCCACCACCGGACGGGACGAACAACGAGATGAGGACCGAGCCGACGAAGGTCAGGAACGGCAACGTGTACTGGTCGGCGCCGCGGACCACCGCCTCGGCGAGCACCGCCTGCAGCGCCTTGCCCGATCCCGTCGGCAGATAGCCCAGCAGGCCGACGATCCCGCCGTACAGCGGGTACTGCAGCAGCAGCGGGCCGGACACCTTGGCCGCGCCCGAGAAAGCGCGGATGAACCGGATCGGCGTCCGGTGCAGCAGGGCGCTGGTGATGGTGAACAGCATGATCATCGACGAGATGTTCAGCGCGAACCCGCTCAGCGCGAAGTACGTGATGCCCGCGGCGAAGACCATGACGTTGAGAATCCACAGGTTCTCCAGCCACTCCGCGAACGTCCGATCGCCCGTGGGCGCAACGGGTTCCGGCTCCTCGTCGAAGACGGCCGGATCCGGCTCGAGACCCTGTGTGGGCGCCATGCGCCAGATCGCGATGGTGAGCAGGGCGGCCACGGCGATCACCGCGGCCCAGTTGTAGGGCTGGAAGATCGTCAACGTCAACGGCACCGTCATGCCGGTGATCTTGTGAATCACGTTGATGGGGCTCGTCGTGTCGGTGTTGGCCAGCGCGATCGACGACGACAGGCCCTGCGTCCAGACGATGTATCCCATGAACCCGGTGGCGATGAGGTAACCGAAGTGCGCACCCTGCAGCCGTTTTGCCACCTGCCGCGCGACCAGCGCCCCGGCCACCAGGCCCAGGCCCCAGTTCAACAGCGAAAAGACCGTGCTGACACCGAAACACAGCAGCGCCCCCTGCACCTGGTTCGTCGGCTTGCCCGCCACGCGCACGATCGCGCGCTTCAGGACGGGCGCCTCGGCGAGCGTGTAACCGGTCACGAGAACCAGCACCATCTGGAACGCGAAGGTGAAGATGTTCTGCGCACCCCACACCCCGCCGTACCACGCCTTGAGCACGCCCGCCGCCGTCGCGCCCCGGACGAGCAGCGCAACCAGCCCGACCACGATGAGCGTGAGGATGACCGCGAACAAGTAGGGGTCGGGCATGAGGCGCTCGACGTACCGGACGCACACCTCGGTGAACCGCTGGATCAAGCCGCGTCGTTCGACCGGTCGCGCCTGCGTTGTGGTCATCTGTGTCCTTCGTCTATGCGTTCTGACAAGCCCGGCCCAAGGCAACCCCAAATTTATTTCGGCCGGGTGAATTAGGCGGGACTCGGGGGCGATGACAACCGAGGTTGCCAGACCGAGCCGGCCGCCCCGCGGCTGCCGCGCGAAACTGAGGCGCCATATCGCGATGAGTTTCGGTCTCGGGACTTGTCTATATGAGTAGTTCGAAGCCCCTGCACCTCCGTGCGGGGGCTTTTCCAGTTGAGAGAGGCGTGTGATGGACCCGATCGCGGACAAGGCAGTTTTGATCACCGGTGCCAATCGCGGCATCGGCCGGGCCCTCGTGGCGGAGGCGCTGCGCAGGGGGGCGCGGCGGGTGTACGCCGGCACGCGGGGCGTGTCGCCGTCGCCAGACGAGCGGGTGGTCCCGCTGACGCTCGACGTGACCGACGCCGCGCAGATCCGTGCGGCCGTCGCCGCGGCGGGGTCGCTCGACGTGCTGATCAACAACGCCGGCATCGCGCTCTACGACGACCTCGGCGAGCCCGGGGTGCTCGAGCGGCACCTGGCCGTCAACCTGTTCGGCACCTACGCGGTGACGCGGGGCTTCCTGCCGGCGCTGATCCGATCCCAGGGCGCGGTGATCAACAACCTGTCGGTCAACGCGTTGGCGCCCCTTCCGCTGATTCCCGCGTACTCGGTCTCCAAGGCGGCCGCGCTCAGCCTCACCCAGTCGCTGCGCGCCTTGCTGGCTCCGCAAGGCGTGCGGGTCCACGCGATGTTCACCGGTCCCGTGGACACCGACATGACCCGGGCCCTCGACATCCCGAAAGCAACCCCCCGGTCCGTCGCGGCCGCCGTCTTCGACGCCCTGCAACGCGGCCAACTCGACATCTTCCCCGACCCCGTGTCGCAATCCATCGCCGAGGGCTGGCACAGCGGCCCGGCCAAGGAGCTCGAGCGGCAGTACGCCCAGCTGCTCGCCACGCACGCCTGACAAGACAACACGCCTGACAACACAGCAGGAGGACAAGATGAACAACCTCTCGGGCAAGACGGCACTCGTCGTCGGCGCCAGCCGCGGGCTGGGGCGGGGCATCGCAGTCGCCACGGCCGCGGCGGGCGCCTCGGTGATCGCCGTGTCCCGCAGCGCGACAACGTTTCCCGAGCCCGGCGGCGCCGGCAGCATTCAAGCGGTCGCCGCCGATGCGGCCGATCCCACGGTGCCGGGCGGCCTGCTCGACCAATACGATCCGCAGCTGCTGGTCGTGGTGGCCGGGGCGACCCCGCTGATCCGCCCACTGCAGCACCACACCTGGGAGACGTTTTCGGCCAACTGGAACACCGACGTCCGGATCGCCTTTCACTGGCTGCGGGAGGCCCTGCTCAAACCGCTGCGGCCCGGCAGCACGGTGGTGGTCGTCAGCAGCGGCGCCGCGCTGGCCGGCTCGCCGCTCAGCGGCGGGTACGCCGGCGCCAAGGCCACCCAACGCTTCATCAGCGGCTACGCGCAGGAGGAGGCGGACCGCGCGGGCCTCGGCATCACCTTCACGGCCGTGCTGCCGCGGATCACCCCGCTGACCGACCTCGGCCGCCCCGCCGTGCGGGCGTACGCGGCCCGCAGCGGTCAATCCGAGGAGGAATACGTCAGGCAGCTCGGCGAACCGGTCAGCCCGGGGTCGGCCGGTGCGGCGGTGCTGGAGCTGGCGCAGGCGGACAGCGCCGGCGTTGCTCCCGGCTACCTGCTGACCGGCGCGGGGCTGCAGAAGCTCGCCTGACGCGCGCCCAATCGTCCAAAAGTACTGCACCACAAGCGAAAGGCCGACGATGAACATGCAGATGAACATGCAGACACCCCCGATCGTATCGGCGCGGGACTGGGAGGCCGCACGGCAGCGGCTGCTGGTCAAGGAAAAAGAGCTGTCCCGGGCGCGCGACGCGCTGGCCGCCCAGCGCCGGCGCATGCCGTGGCTGCCGGTGGACAAGCCCTACCAATTCGACGGGCCCGACGGCAGTGTCGGCCTGCTTGACCTGTTCGCCGGCCGGCGCCAGCTGATCGTCTACCGAGCCTTCCTGGAACCCGGGGTGGACGGCTGGCCCGACCATGCCTGCCGGGGCTGCTCGATGATCGCCGACCACATCGGCAACCTGGCGCACCTGAACGCCCGCAACACCACGCTGGTGTTCGCCTCCCGCGCCGGCCAGCCCGACATCGCCCGGGTGAAGGCCCGGATGGGCTGGCACATGCCGTGGTACACCATCACCGACGACTTCGACCGCGACTTCGGCGTCGACGAGTGGCACGGCACCAACGCCTTCATCCGCGACGGCGACCGGGTGTTCCGCACGTACTTCATCAACAACCGCGGCGACGAGGCGCTGGGCACCACCTGGAGTTACCTGGACATGACCGCGCTTGGGCGGCAGGAGGATTGGGAGGACTCCCCGGAGGGATACCCGCAGAGCCCCGCGTATGCGTGGTGGAACTGGCACGACGCCTACGGCGAGGAGCAACAGCAGTGGTGGGACGATCCCGACCCGGGCGAGCGCAACCCCAACGATCCCCGGCCGCCACGCCGGGACTCGTGAAAGGCTTCAGGCATGGCGGACGCCCGCATCGATGATTTCGCACAAGTCGCCGAACGGTACCGGCCCGAGTTGCGGGCGTACTGCTACCGCATGGTCGGATCCGTCGACGAGTGCGAGGATCTCGTGCAGGACACCTACCTGCGGGCGTGGCAGGCCTACGACCGGTTCGAGGGCCGATCCTCAGTCCGGCTGTGGCTGTACAAGATTGCCACGAACACGTACTTGAACGTGTTACAGACCCGCAGGCGCCGTCCGCTTCCCTCCGGGCTCGGCGCCCCGGCCGACAGCGCGGCGGTCGCGCTCGCTCCAGCACAATCGGACATCCCGTGGCTGCAACCCGCACCGGACAGCCTGTTGTACGGCGCAACCGACGACCCCGCCGTCGTCGTGTCCGTGCGCAGCAGCGTCCGGTTGGCGTTCGTCGCCGCCCTGCAGCATTTGTCGCCCTTGCAGCGCGCGGTCTTGGTGCTGCGCGACGTATTGGGTTGGCAGGCCGGCGAAGTCGCCGAAATGCTGGAGACGTCCACCGCGGCCGTCAACAGCGCCTTGCAACGCGCCCGCGCGCGATTGGCGCAGGCCGGCCCGACGCTCGACGAGCTCGGCGAACCCACCGAACCCGAACTGCGCGACGTGCTCGACCGCTACATGGCCGCCTTCGAACACGCCGACGTCGACGCGTTGGCCGAACTGCTGCGCGCCGACGTCGAGCTCGAAATGCCGCCCATTCCGACCTGGTTCACGGGACGAGATGCGGTGTGCGCGTTCCTGTCCCGGGTCGTGCTGCGCACGGCGGATTCATGGCGGCTCGCGCCCACCCGCGCCAACGGCGCCCCGGCCCTCGCCATGTACAGGCGGGCGCCGGACGGTTCCTTCCAAGCCCATGGGCTGGACGTGCTGTCGCTGGTCGGCGGTCGCATCTCGCGCATCGTCGCCTTCAACGACGCGGCGTTGGTGGCAAAGTTCGGTCTGCCCGAGACGTTCGCGGCGGCGGGGAGCTGAAGGCCCGGACCGTGTCCGACACCGACGAGCGGGCCGTGCTGACGGAAGCGGCCCGCTACCTGTTCCAAAACCTCCTTCTGGTTCGGGAGGCCGACCTCGCGGCGCCGACGCCGTGCCCGGCGTGGGACCTGCGCGGCCTGCTGCGCCACGTCGGCACCTCGCTGGCGGAGGTCGCCGACGTGCTGACGGCGCGCGACTTCGCCGAGCGGACCGGGCCGGCGGCAGCGTCCGATCCGGTGGGCGCGGTGCGGGCCGCGATCGTCGACTCTGTGCTCGCGGCCCGGGCGCACCGGGCCGCGCCCGGGTTTGCCGGGCCGTGGTGCGAGATCCAGGGCCGGACGCTACCCGCCAAAACCGTTGTCCACGTTGGGGCCATCGAGATGGTCGTGCACGCGTGGGATATCGCCGAGGCGTGTGGAATCGATCGGCCCATTCCCTCCGGAATCGCCTCGGCCCTGTTGTGGGTTTCGCCACCCCTGGCCCGGGCCGGGCTGGCCGCGCACGTCTTCGCCGAACCGCTGGCCGCACCGGCGGCCGCCCCGCCGAGTGACCAGCTGCTTGCCCTCTTCGGCCGCCGACACGTCCCTCGCTGAGCGCCGCCGGCGGCGCCACGCCGCCGGAGCCTTCCCGCCGGGCACCTAGACTGCGCTCATGGATTGCGGTTCGGAGCACAGCGCCGCGGCTCCAAAGGGCCTGCTACTGATAGAGGACTGCCTCGACGCCGAGGGCGGCATCGTGCTGCCGCCGGGCACCACCCTGATCTCGCTCATCGAGCGCAACATCGCCAATGTCGGCGACGCCGTGGCGTATCGCTTCCTGGACTACGCCCGCGCCGAAGGACACGCCATCGAGGTGACCTGGGCCCAATTCGGGGTGCGGTTGGGGGCCATCGCCGCGCGGGTACAGCAGTTCGCCGGCGAGGGCGACCGGGTGGCGATCCTGGCGCCGCAGGGCATCGACTACGTCGCCGGCTTCTACGCCGCCATCAAGGCCGGGACCACCGCGGTGCCGTTGTTCGCGCCCGAACTCCCCGGCCACGCCGAACGTCTGGAGACGGCGCTGCGCGACTCCCGACCCGCGGCGGTGCTCACCACCGCGGCCGCGAAAGAGGCGGTGGAGAACTTTCTCGCCAACCTGCCGGACTTGCGGAAGCCGCAGCTGATCGTCATCGACGAGATACCCGACGCGGCCGGGGAGCTGTTCGTGCCCGTCGAACTCGACATCGACCGGGTGTCGCACCTGCAATACACCTCGGGTGCGACGCGGCCCCCGGTCGGGGTCGAGATCACCCATCGCGCCGTCGGCACCAACCTCGTGCAGATGATCCTCTCGATCGACCTGCTGGACCGGAACACCCACGGCGTCAGCTGGTTACCGCTCTACCACGACATGGGCCTGTCGATGATCGGCTTTCCCGCCGTGTACGGCGGGCACTCCACCCTGATGTCGCCCACCGCGTTCGTCCGCAGGCCGCTGCGCTGGGTCCACGCGCTCTCCGCCGGGTCGAAGCAGGGCCGGGTGGTGACCGCCGCCCCGAACTTCGCCTACGAGTGGACGGCCCAGCGCGGGCTGCCCGCACCCGGCGACGACGTCGACCTCAGCAATGTCGTGCTGATCATCGGTTCCGAACCGGTCAGCATCGAGGCGATCCGGACCTTCAACAAGGCCTTCGCCCCGTATGGGTTGCCGCGCACGGCATTCAAGCCCTCGTACGGCATCGCGGAGGCCACCCTGATGATCGCGACCATCGATGCCTCCGCGGAGGCGTCCGTCGTGTATCTCGACCGCGAACGGTTGAGCGCCGGTCACGCGGTTCGCGTCCCGGCCGACGCCCCGAACGCGGTGGCGCAGGTGTCCTGCGGCCGGGTCGCTCGCAGCCTATGGGCGGTGATCGTCGACCCCGACAGCGGATCCGAACTGCCCGACGGCGCTATCGGCGAGATCTGGCTGCAGGGCAACAACGTGGGTCGCGGGTATTGGGGGCTACCCGACGAAACACGGCTGGCCTTCGGCGCCACGCTGCGGTCGCGGCTCGCCCACGGCAGCCACGCCGACGGCTCGACGCCCGGGCGGCCCTGGCTACGGACCGGAGACCTCGGCGTGTACCTCGACGGCGAGATCTACGTGACGGGTCGCATCGCGGACCTGATCACCATCGCGGACCGCAACCACTACCCGCAGGACATCGAGGCCACCGTCGCCGAAGCCTCGCCCATGGTGCGACGCGGATATGTGACCGCGTTCTCCGTGCCGCGCGACGGTGAACAGCGCCTCGTGGTGATCGCCGAACGCGCCGCCGGCACCAGTCGCGACGATCCCCGGCCGGCGATCGCGGCGATCGGCAACGCGGTGTCACGCCGGCACGGCGTGCCGGTCTCCGACGTGCGTTTCCTGCCCGCCGGTGGCATTCCACGCACCACCAGCGGCAAACTGGCCCGCCGAGCCTGCCGCGCGCAATACCTCAGCGGCGCACTGGGAGCGCATTAGCGGCCGGGCGAGCCCGCCGGAAGGCGCAGCGGTGGCATCCTGGCGGGATGGGTCTGATCATCCGGTTGGCGGAGCTCCTGATCGTGATCCTGCCGTTGACGGGCATGGTGATCGCCGCGGTGCGGGCGTTCACCGCCAACAAGCGCCGCGCCGAACAGCCGCGGGAGCTGGACCAGACGCGCCCGGCGGAAGCTGCGGGAGCGCCGGTCGGGAACGCCACTAGCCAAGCGGCGCAATGGCGTTCGCTGCGGCGCGTCATCGAGGAGCACGGCCGCACCGACGCGCGGTGGCTCGAGTACGAACTCGACGTCGCCAAGCTGCTCGACTTCCCGCTGATGACCGACATGCGCGATCCACTCACGATCGGCTTCCACAAAGCCAAGCTCCGTGCGGACTTTCTGCGCCCCGTCAAGGCCGAAGACCTCCTCGACGACCGGGAGTCCGCGACCCGGTATCAATCCGCGGTCGAGGACTACGTGACCGCGTTCAACGTCGCCGAGGCCGAGGCGACGCGCAGGCGCCGCAGCGACTTCTCCGCCGAGGGCCGGCAGCGGATCGCGCGCGCCCAGAGCCTGTTGCGGGTGGCCGCGGACCCCGCCGCGGCGCCGCAGGAACGGCAGAAAGCCTTCGACCTGGCCCGCAAGGAACTCGACGGCCTGATCGTGTTGCCCTCCACCACGCAGGCCAGCATCGAACGGGGGATCTCCGGTCAGCTGGAGGGATGACTTTCGCCTCTAACCGGTGCGGGCGGCTGCGCGCATCATGACGCCATGATCGATTACGAGCTGGACAGCGAGCACAACATCCTGCTGGTACACTCGGAGTCCGCGCTCGACGCAAGCGACTTCGCCGAACTCGCCAAGGCCGTCGACCCGCACATCGAGGCCAACGGCGACCTCGCCGGGCTCATCATCAGCGCGCCGTCGTTCCCCGGCTGGGACAGTTTCAAGGCGATGGTCACCCACTTCCGCTTCGTCCGGGATCACCACAAGCACATCAAGAAAATCGCAGTGGTCACCGACTCGCACCTCGCGGATGTGGCCGAGCATCTGGGCTCGCACTTTGTGTCGGCCACGATCCAGCACTTTCCCGCCGGGCAGGTCGAGGAAGCGCGCCGGTGGATTATCGGCGGCCCGTAGCCCGCCCGGCTACCGCGCTACGGACCCCAGATCAGCAAATCTTCCATTCCATTGTTCATCGCGACGATCGTCGGCGATGGACCGGTGACGTCGAAATAAATTTTGCCGGTCGATTGTGCGCCCTGCGGGATGGTGGCCCCGCTAATCGTGTTCGGACCCGCGACCTGCCACAGGACCCGGTAGTTCACGCCGCCGGCGGTGCGGGCGTTGAACTGCGAGATGGCCGGGGTGACGGTGCCGCGAATGGCCTTGACGGTGGCCGTGGCCTCCCACAACTGGCCCGCCACGGGATAGCCCGGAACGGTATCGGCGCTGGACTTGAGGTCGCTGACCGTCCAGCCGAGTTCCACCTGCCCGACCGAATCGGTCATGGTCAATTCGCTGCCGAGTTTGCCGGTATTGGGATAGGCACACTTCGCAATCGGTGCACTGGTGAAAGCGATCGTCGCCATGCCCACCATCGCTACCGCTGTCGTTATCATCGTGGTGATCTTCATGGGTGCTCCATTACGCGTTTGGGCGGCCCGCTATTCGAAGTCGCCCGCCGTAATAGACACCTTAGGCCGCAAATAAGCAATGTTTCCAGCAACGGTTCGCCGAACTCATCATCGCGCATCGGACGGTCATAGCCGGCAAAGGCGTGCCACGATGATCGAATGACCGTCCCGCCCGACCTTCCGGTAGCCCCACCGGGTCTCGCCGGCTACCCGGTGGCGCCGCCGCCGCTTCCCGGTCGAGTCACCTTCGAGCAGCGCTGGGCCGATCTGACCTTCATCCACTGGCCGGTGCGGCCGGAAAGCGTCGAAGCCCTGTACCCGCCGGGCACCCGCCCGGACGTCTTCGCCGACGGGATGACCTACGTGTCGCTGATCCCGTTCGTGCTCGCCAGCACCCGGGTTGGCACCGCGCTGCCGCTGCCGTACTTCGGCCGCTTTGCCGAGACCAACGTCCGGCTCTATTCGATCGACGCCTCCGACCGGCACGGCGTGTTGTTCCGGTCGCTCGAAACCGCGCGCCTGGCCGCGGTGCCCGCGATCCGCATCGGCCTCGGCGTGCCCTACACCTGGGCGAGGATGCGGGTGACGCGCCGCGGCGACCACGTGACCTACGACAGCGTGCGCCGCTGGCCCCAGCGCGGCCTGCGCAACCGGGTGACGGTTGCCCTCGGTGAGGTGGTCGAGCCGACGCCGCTGGAGGTCTGGCTGACCGCGCGGTGGGGCGCGCACACCCGCAAGGCCGGCCGCACCTGGTGGGTGCCGAACGAGCACGACCCGTGGCCGATGCGCGCGGCCGAGATCGTCGCCCTGAGCGACGAGTTGGTGGGTGCGAGCGGGGTGCGACCCGCCGGCGAGCGCCTGCGTGCCCTGTTTTCCGACGGCGTGCGGGCGCGTTTCGGTCGCCCGTGCCTCGTGGCCTGATCCCCGATCACGGGCAGGAGTAACCGCCGTCGATCACGATGTCGGAGCCGGTCATGTAGCTGGACGCCTCGCTGGCCAGATACACGTACAGGGCGGCGAGTTCGTCGGGCCGGCCCAGGCGGCCCATCGGTATCTTCGGCTCCCACTGGGCGTGCAGGTCGACCATGGGCATGACGAGCTCGGTGAGGATGTAGCCGGGACTGACGCTGTTCACCCGGATCTTGTGCGGCGCGAACTCGACGGCCATGGCCTTGGTCAGGTGGATGACCGCCGCCTTGGAGGCGCAGTAGTGGCCGACCTGCTGCGGGATGTTGATGATGTGTCCGGACATCGAGGCGGTGGTGATGATGGTCCCACCCCGCCCCTGCGCGACCATCGCCCGCGCGGCGGCCCGGGCGGTGAGGAACACGCCCGTCACGTTGGTGTCCTGGATGCGCTGAAATTCCTCGGGCGCCATGTCCAGCATCGGTGTGACGGTGATGATCCCGGCGTTGCAGACCGCGATGTCGACGCCGCCCAGTTCCGCGGTCACCCGGTCGAGCATGCTGTCGACCTGGTCCGGCCGGGTCACGTCGCAACTGATGGGCACGACCCGCCCGCCGGCCGCCGTCAGCTCCGCGGCGGCCTCGTCCAAGGCCTCGGCGTGTCGCGCCGCGATCGCCACTTCCGCGCCGGCCTGGACGTAGGCCAGCGCCACTTCCTTCCCGATGCCACTGGACGCCCCGGTGACCAGAGCCTTCTTGCCGTGCAAGTCGAACAAGTTCAGCACGCTCATGCTTTGTCCCCATTCAGAGCAGTCACCTTGCATCGAAACACGTTCTAGTGTGTCCGCTATGGGCAAATTCAGCAGGGCCGAAATCGAGCAAGCCGTCGACAACTACACCACGGTCGTCGAGGGGTGCAGCGCCTCCGGCGACTGGAGACCGTTCGCGGATCTCTTCACCGAGGACGTCGTCTACACCGAGCACCACTACGGCGTCTTCCACGGCCGCGAGGCGGTGCGGGACTGGATCGTCGCGGTGATGGCGCCTTTCCCGCACATGCGTTTTCCGAATGACTGGATTGCCTACGACGACGACAACGACGCCGTCGTCATCATGATCAAGAACCTGCTCGACCATCCGACCGATCCGAAGGGCGAGCCGTTCTGGTTCCCCAACTGGACCCGGCTGGTCTACGCCGGCGACGGCCTGTTCTCCAGCGAGGAGGACATCTACAACCCGAACCGGGACGCGCCCCGGGTGGTCGCGGCCTGGATGCAGGCCGGCGGCCAACTGGCGTCGACCGAATTCCTGCAGCCCAGCGCATAAGGGCTAATCGCCCGAAGACCCCTGGCCCGCGACGAACGCGAACGCTTCGCGAAGCAGCGCGGGCCACGCGTCCGGGCGTCCCGACCCGATGGAGGCCCACTCGCGAAAGCGCCGACCCGACGGCGCGAACGGTTCGGCCGCACCGGATTCGACGAGCTCGTCGACCCTGGCCGCCGGCAGCTTGACGAGCAGCGCGGTGTTGCGCCGGTCGAAAGAGGCGAAAAATCGGCCGTCGGCCCGCAGGCAGGGGAGGCCCATCATGGTCGACCGGGTGACGGCGGCGTCGGCCAACAGCGGTTCGGCGACCGACCAGAACCGGGCTTCGGTGGGCCCGCCGATCACCGACGTCGTTCCGCACGGCTCGGCACGCAGCGGTCGGCCCACGGGTCGGCGCCGACATCGTCGCCCTCGGCGTTGCGGCGCAGCCGATCGAGGTAGTGAGTCCAGCCGCCGTCGTGAGCTCGCGCGGCCCCGTCGTCGAGACCGCGATGGACCAGCTTGACGAGCGTGGTGCCGTCGGCCTGGGAGGTGAGGTCGATCTCGACGGTGGTTGAGCCGGGCGGGATCCCGACGTCGGCGCGCTCCCAGCCGTAGGTGAACACGATCCGCCGCGGCGGGTCGACCTCGACGTAGCGCCCCGACACGGTGTCGCCGTTGGGGTGTGTCCAGCGGACGACGCCGCCCGGGGTTGCGTCCAAGGCTGCGCCCTCGGCCATCCATTGACCGAATTGCTCTGGGTCGGTGAACAATTCGAAGACACGCTCGCGCGTGGCCCGCACCGCCAGTTGCTGGATGACCAGCTTCACGGCGCTTCGCCCTCGGCGGCGGTGCGGAGCCGTTGCAGCGGCGCCGCCCAGAAGTCGTCCAGCAGCGCCGCCACCTCGGCGACCCGCGCCAGGTCGGCGCGGTACAAACGACGTGTCGCATCGACGCGGACGTCGACCAAACCCGCGTCGCGCAAGATCTTGAGGTGCTGGCTGGCAGCCGATTTCGACAGCCCCGCGGCCTCGGCGAGCGCGGACGCGGGTCGCTCCTGATCCCACACGAGCCGCAGCATGGTGCGCCGGCCCGGGTGGGCCAGCGCCCTGATGGCGTCCTCGACGGCCGGCTCGGTCATGGTGTGCGGCCCATCGCCGCCAGGAGTCGGTCCTGCGCCGAAGCGCCCTCGCCGAGCGCCACCTCGGGGCCGATGATCCCGGCTTCGCGCCCGCGCCTTGGCATTTCGGGGAGGAACATCGCCGCGCAGGCCTCCACCAGGCCCGCGTCGAGCCGTTCGTCCTGACCCGTCGCCCGGGCCAGGTCCCAGGTGTGGATCAATACGTCCATGAACGTCCCGGCGACCGCGTCCGACACCGACCAGTCGAAGCCGAGCGGTGACACGCAAACGCGCTCCAGCGCGCCGGGCGATTCCAGCGCGGTCAGGACGCGCTCGACACCGGTTCGGTAGTCGGTGCCGGGCGCGCCGGTCGATGGGACCGGCTCGGCGCCGGTCGCCGACGCGAGAAGGTAGTCGGCGCCACCGACCAGGTGGTCGATGAGCTGGCGCACCGACCACTCGGAACATGGGGTCGGCCAGCCGAGCTGGTCGTGGCTGACCGCTTCCACGGCGGCGACGGCACGCGATGTTGCGGCGCGGTAGAGCGATACGGGATCGGGCGACTCGTTGTTAAGCATCCTCTAAATTTAGGGATCGCTAAACAACGAAGTCAAGCCCCGCGCGCATCACGATCTGCCGACCGGCACGGCCGCCGCGGCGGTGACCCGCCTGCGTCGGCGCGACCGGACCGCACCCAGCGCCCGATCCCAGGCCAGCAGGGTGGTGGCCTTCAGGTGGGCGGGCTTGACACTGTCCCTGGACAGCAGCGCCGTGGCGGCGGCCTTCGTGCTCGCCGACGCCTTGGACATGTGCCCGGAGTCGAAGGGCGGCTGCGGGTCGTATTCGATCGCGAGCTGGATCGCCTTGGCACGGCCCTCCCCGGCGATCTGCCCGGCCAGCCACAGCGCCAGGTCCAGCCCGGCGGACACGCCCGCGCTCGTGATCACGTTGTCCTGGTGCACGATCCGCTCGTCGGACACGGGGGTGACGCCGAATGCCTTCAACGCGGGAAGGGCGATCCAGTGCGAGGTGGCGCGGCGGTCCTTGAGCAACCCGGCGGCCGCCAGGATCACCGAACCCGAGCACACCGACGCCGTCCAGTCGGCGGTCGCGTGCGCCCGGCGCAGCCACTCCAGCAGCGCCTCGTCGCGCGCGTGCACCGGCGTCGACGGGCCGCCCGGCACCAGAATCACGTCGGGGGAGGGGGTTTCGGCCAGCGAATGGGTGGCGCCGATGACCAGCACGCCGGAATCGGCGGTGATCGGCCCGGATTCGTGCCACACGAATCGCACCTCCGCGCCGGGCAGGTTGCGCAGCACCTCGTACGGGCCGATCATGTCCAGCGCCGTGAAGCCGGGGTAGGCCACGATGGCGATTTGGGTCTGGGACATCGGGGTGATCCTTTCTCCGATCAGGCGAACGCCTTGCGGTACTGGTCCGGCGAGATGCCAACGCGCCGAATGAAATTGCGTCGCATCGTTTCCGCGGTGCCGAAGCCGCACCGGGCCGCGATCGCGACGACGGTGTCGTCGGTCTCCTCCAGCTGCCGGCGCGCGGCCTCGGTGCGGATGCGTTCGACGTAGTGGCCCGGCGCCTCACCCACCTCGTCGGTGAAGACCCGAGTGAAATGGCGCGGGCTCATCGCCGCGCGGCGGGCCAGGTCCCCGATGCTGTGCTGACCGCCCGGTTGGGCCTCGATGGCCTCCTGCACCTCGCGAATGGGGGCCCGTTTGGCGCGCGGCATCCACACCGGCGCCGCGAACTGTGTCTGGCCGCCCGGGCGGCGCAGGTACAGCACGAGCCAGCGGGCGACCGTCTGCGCGACGTCGGTGCCGTGGTCGTCCTCGACCAGGGACAGCGCGAGGTCGATTCCGGCGGTGACCCCCGCGGCCGTCCACACCGTGTCCGAGCTGCGGACGAAAATCGGGTCCGGATCGACCTGGACGGCGGGAAACTCGCGGGCCAACCGCGCGGCGAACGCCCAGTGCGTGGTCACCCGCCGGCCGTCCAGCAGCCCCGCCTCGGCGGCGAGGAACGCGCCCGTGCAGACGGTGACCACGCGGCGGGCGTTCCCGGTGACCCGTTTGATCCAGTCGAGCAACTCGGGATCGGATCGCGCGTCCTCGACGCCGCCGCCGCCGGGCAGCACGACGGTGTCGATCGCTTCGCTCGGGTCGGGCAGCGGTTGGGCCAGGAAGGCCAGGCCGGTGGCGGTGGTGACCGGCCGGCCGTCGAGCGAGGCCACCAGGACGTCGTACCCGCCCTCGGTGAGCAGCGATGCGCCGGTGAACACGTCGTGGGGTCCCACCACGTCGAGCGCCTGAACGCCGGGGAAGCCGACGATCACCACCTTGCGAGCCATGGACTCAGTCTCGGCCCGGACCCGTCATGGCGTCTACGCCCAGTACCCCACAAATTAGGACATGCCGACCTGCCCCGACGCCTCCGCAGCGGGCTTGGCAGACTGTGCCCCATGGCACAGATAACCCTGCGTGGAAACCCGATCAACACCGTCGGCGAGCTTCCTGCCGTCGGATCCCCGGCCCCGGCCTTCACCCTGGTCGGCACGGACCTGGGCGCGGTCAGCAACGACCAGTTCAGCGGTAAGCCCGTGGTGCTGAACATCTTTCCGTCCATCGACACACCGGTGTGCGCGACCAGCGTGCGGACCTTCAACCAGCGCGCGGCGGACGGCGGCGCGTCCGTGTTGTGCGTGTCGAACGACCTGCCGTTCGCGCAGGCGCGATTCTGCGGCGCGGAGGGCATCGAGAACGTCAAGACGGGATCGGCGTTCCGCGACAGCTTCGGCCAGGACTACGGCGTCAGCATCGTCGACGGCCCGATGGCCGGGCTGCTGGCGCGCGCCGTGGTCGTGGTCGGCGCCGACGGCAAGGTCGCCTACACCGAGTTGGTGCCCGAGATCGCGCAGGAGCCCGACTACGACGCGGCGCTGGCGGCGGTGGGGTAGCCTTCACAACCCCAGCAGCCGCACCGATTCCGACCGCATGTCCACCTTGCGGACCTTGCCGGTGGCCGTCATCGGGAACTCGTCGGCGATGTGGACATAGCGCGGAACCTTGTAATGCGCGAGCTTTCCCGCGCAGAAGGCCCGCACCGCGTAGGTGTCCAGGGGCGGGCGATTCGGCCGCATCCTGATCCACGCGCACAGCTCCTCGCCGTAGGTCTCGTCGGGTACGCCGATCACGTGCGCGTCCTCGACGTCGGGATGGGTGAGCAGCACGTCCTCGATCTCCCGGGGATACACGTTCTCCCCGCCGCGGATCACCATGTCTTTGCTCCGGCCCACGATCTCGCAATAGCCGTCGTCTCGCATCACCGCCAGATCCCCGGTACGCATCCATCCGTCGTCGTCGATGACTTCGCGCGTCTTGGCTTCGTCGCGCCAATAGCCCAGCATCACCGAGTAGCCGCGAGTGCACAGTTCGCCGGGCTGGCCCCGCTTCACGATCTCGCCGCTGTCCGGGTCGACGATCTTGACCTCGACGTGCGGATGCGCGCGCCCCACGGTTGAGGTCCGGCGGTGCAGGTCGTCGTCGATCAGCGTTTGGCACGACACGGGGGACGTCTCGGTCATGCCGTAGGCGATGGCCAGCTCGGCCATGTTGAGTTCGGTGACGCAGCGCCTCATCAGTTCGGCCGGACACGAGGCGCCCGCCATGATCCCGGTCCGCAGCGACGACACGTCGCGATCGCCGAGGTGCGGGTCGCCGAGTATCGCGATGAACATGGTCGGCACCCCGTACAGGCCGGTGCAGCGCTCGCGTTCGATTGCCGTCAAGGTGGCGGCGGGGTCGAAGCCGGGCGCCGGAATCACCATCGTGGCGCCGTGTGCCGTGCAGCCCAGGTTGCCCATCACCATGCCGAAGCAGTGGTAGAAGGGCACCGGGATGCAGAGCCGGTCGCCGGGGCGAAGCCCGATCAGCTCGGTGACGAAGAATCCGTTGTTGAGGATATTGCGATGCGACAGGGTAGCGGCCTTGGGTAAACCCGTTGTGCCGGAGGTGTACTGGATGTTGACCGGATCGGATGGGGAAATCGTGGCCATTCGGTCGCGCAAGGCTTCCGTGGATACCCGATCGGCGCATTCTTTGAACCGTTGCCAGTCGCCCGTTCCGAGGAACACGACGTCCACCGGCCCGGGAACGTCGCATCGCGCTTCGGAGACCATGCGGCGGTAGTCGGAACTCTTGTAATCCGCCGCCGACACCAACAGTCGAGTGCCCGAGTGCCTCAGCACGTACGACAACTCGCGGGTGCGGTAACCGGGATTGATCGCCACCAGGATCGCGCCGATCTTGGCCGTGGCGTACTGAAGAATCGTCCACTCCGCACAGTTGGGCGACCAGACGCCGACCCGGTCGCCGCGCTCGATGCCGCTGGCCATCAATGCGCGCGCCACACAGTCGATCTCGGCATCCAGCTCCGCGTACGTCCAGCGCCGGCCGCCGGCGACCTCGACAAGCGCATCGACCCCGGGGTACGCCAGTGCCGTTCGCTCGAAGTTGGTCCCGATGGTCTCCTCCAGCAGGGGCGTGTCGACCGGTCCCACGTCGTAGGAATCCGCCCCGGCGTAGGTGTCGCGCAGCCGGTTCTTGAGCACCTTGCCGGCGGCGTTGCGCGGCAACGCACCGACGACTGCGACGCGGCGCGGACGCTTGTAACCGGCAAGGCGCGCGCGGCAGTGCGCCTCGAGGTCGGAGTCGGTCGGCGGGTCATCGGGGTCGCGCGGCACGATGACCGCCATCGGGGTCTCGCCCCACTTCGGGTCGGGCACTCCGATGACCGCGACCTCGGCGACCTTGGGATGGTCGGACAACACGTTTTCCACTTCCGCGCTGTAGATGTTCTCTCCGCCGGAGACGATCATGTCCTTCTTGCGGTCCACGACGTAGACGTAGCCGTCGCCGTCCTGCCGGACGAGGTCACCCGAATGAAACCAGCCGCCGCGAAACGCCTCGGCGGTCTCGACCTCTTTGCCCCAGTACCCCTTCATCACCAGCGGGCCCAGATACACGATCTCCCCGATCTCGCCGCGCGGGACATCGTTCATGTCGTCATCGACGATGCGCACCTCGACGTTGAGCATCGGAGTGCCCACCGAACCGATCTTTTCGATCGCGTCCACCCCGCGGAGCAGGCAGGTGATCGGGCTACATTCGGTCTGCCCGAACGCGGCCACGATCTCGGCACGGGGAAATGCGTCGATCATCGTGCGCAGCAACGCCGTCGACGCCGGCGCCGCTCCCCACCACACGCGCCGCAGCCGGCTCAGGTCGCGTGAGGGCAGGCTGGGCAGTGCACAGACGGCCTGCCATTGCGACGGCGTCATCCAGCACGACGTGACTCGCTCCTCGACGATCGTCCGCACGGCGGCCTGCGGATCAAAGCCACCGGAGGGCGGGATGATCACCGTGCCGCCCGTGAGGAACGTCGGCAACATCCCCGAGACACCGGCGATGTGGAACAGCGGCGCGTGCGCCATCCAGCGGTCGTCGTCGTTTCGGAAGCCCAGCGTGGCAACCACGCTCAGGGCATGCAGGTACAGGTTGCGGTGGGTGATCACCGCGCCCTTCGGGAAGCCCGTCGTCCCCGACGTGTACATGAGGAATGCGGGCGCGTCGTCTGCCACAGTGCCTGGATCCGCGTGATCGCCCGCGTCGAGCGCGATTTCGTCCAGGTCGCCGCCGATCGTGCGGGCGCTGCGCACCGACGGCGCCTGGGCGTGTGCCTGCGCGACAGCGGGTGCGCAAGCGCGGTCGGTGACCACCGTGCGGGCTCCGCTGTCCGAGAGCACGTAGGCGATTTCTTCGGGCACCAGTCGGAAGTTCAGCGGCACCGCGACGGCGCCGAGCCGCAGCGCGGCCAACCATACTTCGACGAGGTCCAGGCTATTCAGTCCGACCACCGCGACCCGGTCACCCTGGCCAACCCCGTCCGCGCACAACGCGTTCGCCAGCCGCGTCACCCGCTCGTTCATCTCGGCGAAGCTGCACCGCCGGTAGGGATCGACGAACGCCACGTCGTCCGGCCGGACTTGGGCGTGCCGGGCGAGCACGTCGCCGAGTGTGATGCCGGTGCATGCCGGGGCGTTCATCGTCGGGTCCTACAGCCCGGCGCGGTCGGCGAGCAGCGCTCGGTGCCGGGCGCTGCTGCCGAAGAGCGCCTCTGTCGTCTTGGCCCGCCGAAAGTACAGGTGCAGGTCGTGTTCCCAGGTGAACGCGATGCCGCCGTGAATCTGAATCGCGGACCCTGCACACAGGACGTAGGTGTCGGCGGCCTGCGCCTTGGCCAGCGGCGCGCTGATGTGAAACTCCCGGCCCGCTGCGGCGCTCATCGCGGCGAACATCACCGCCGCACGGGTCGCATCGATCTCGATCATCATGTCGGCGCAGGCGTGTTTGATCGCCTGGAACGAACCGATGGGCCGATCGAATTGTTTTCGGGTCCTTGCGTATTCGACCGTACGGTCGAGGCAGGCCTCGGCGCCGCCGAGCATCTCCGCGGCCAGCAGCGCGCGCGCCACGTCGAGCACCCGCGCCACGTTGTCGGGTGAGCCGGCGGTCAGCGCTTCGGCCGGTGCCTGCGCCAGCCGCAGCTGGGCGACGGGACGGGTGATGTCGAACGAGGGCAGCCGCTCGACCGCGACTCCCGGAGCGTCCGCCGCTACGACATAGAATCCCACCGCCCCGTCGGCCACCGCAGGGACGACGAAGAGGTCCGCGACGTGCCCGTGCAGCACCGCCGCGCACTCGCCGGTGAGCACGGTGCGGCCGTTCCGGCGTTCGGAGCGCACAGTCGCCGCGGCGGGGTCCGCGACATCGTGCGCGCTGGCGGCGAACGCCGCGATCCGTTCGCCACACAGCAGATCGGGCAGCAGGGTCTTGCGTTGTTCTTCATCGCCCGCCTGCAGAATCGCGTCGATCGCGAATGTCGTGCCCGCAAAAGGGACGGGTGTCAGCGCCCGGCCCAGCTCGCCGAACGCGATCGCGGTCTCGACGAGGGTGGCGCCCACTCCGCCGTACTCGTCCGGCGTGTGCAGACCGGGCAACTCCAATTCGGTGCACAGCCGCTGCCATAGCTTCCTGTCGCACCCGTCCGCGGCCGCCGCCTCGCGCACCCGCGCCGCAGGGGCTTGATCGCGGAGGAATCCCCGCAGCGACGCGCGGAAAGCTTCCTGTTCGTGGTCGTACCGGAAATCCATGTCAGCGAACGGCTTCCAGACGTGGCTCCCTGGGCAGGCCGAGCAGCCGCTCGCCGATCACGTTGCGCTGGATCTGCGAACTGCCGGCGTAGATCGTCGCGGCCCGCGCGTAGAGGAGCTCGTCCATCCAGCAGGCGGGGGAGTTGGGCGTGCCCGCCTGCGGGACCAACCGGGCTCCGCCGTTTCCCGGACCGCGCCGACCGAGCGCGTCGAGGCCGAGTATCTCGACGGCGAGATCGGTATAGCGACGGAAATATTCGCTCCAGATGACCTTGCTGATCGCCGCCTCCGCACCGGGCAGCCGCCCGTTCAGCGACAAGGTGAGGCCGCGGTATCCGCGGTAGCGCATGATCTGCACTCGCGAGAAGCACCAGGCCAGGCCGGCCCGGATCTGCGGATCGGCGTTCATGCCGCGTTCGCGGGCGAGTTCGCAAAGCCGCTCGAGGTCGCGGCCGAATTCGATGGCCGCGGTGGTGACTTGGGAGCCGCGTTCGAACCCGAGCAGCGTCATCGCGGTCGGCCATCCGTTTCCCGTGCCGCCCACCACATTGCCGGCTGCCGTACGGGCACCGGTGAAGAAAACCTCGCTGAACGACGAGTGTCCGGCGGCGTTGACGATCGGCCGGACCTCGACGCCGGGTTGTTCGATCGGCACCAACAGGAAGGACAGGCCCTGGTGTTTGGGGGCATCGGGATTCGTGCGCGCAAGCAGGAAGATCCAGTTGGCCGAGTGACCGGCCGAGGTCCAGATCTTCTGCCCGTTGATCACCCACCTGTCGCCGTCGAGCAGGGCCCTGGTGCGTACCGAGGCCAGATCGGAGCCGGCGTCGGGCTCCGAGAACCCCTGGCACCAGCGATCTTCGCCGCTGAGGATGCGCGGCAGGAAATGCTCCTTTTGCGCCTGCGACCCCAGCGCGATCAGCGTGTTGCCCAGCAGGTCGATCCCGAGCAGGTCGTTTTCGGCCCGCTCGGGCGCGCCGGCCCGGGCGAACTCCTCGGCCAGCACCACCTGTTCGATGGGGGAAAGGCCGCCCCCGCCGAATTCCCGGGGCCACGACACCGCGACCAGGCCGCAGGCGGTCAGCGACCGTCGCCACTGCAGCCCGAACGCTTCCCGCTCGTCGGGCGGCAATGCGCCGGCTCCCGACCAACCGGCCGGGAGATGCTCGGCGAGGAAGGCGCGGATCCGGTCGCGGAACGCTTCCGCTTCGGGCGGGTAGGTGATGTCCACGGCGCGGCGTCCGGGCTCAGGGGCGGTGCTTGGTCGACGGCAAGATCTCCGGCGCCGCGCGCCAGTCGTCGAGCCCGTATTCGACGGTTCCGTACGAGAGTTTCCCGCCGGTGACCTCCCCCCAGTGGGCGTGATTGAGCTGGTGGATCTTGAAACAGCCGTCGAGTGCTGTGGTGAAACCCATGGCGTCGACGGTTTGGTTGACCGATTCCTTGACCAGCAACGCGGCCATGGTCGGGACCTTGGCGATCCGGCGGGCGAATTCGATTGTGCTGGTTGCTAGTTGGTCCGCGGGAAACACCTTGCTCACCATCCCGAGCCGGTGCGCTTCGTCGGCGCCGATACAATCGCCGGTGAGCAGAAGCTCCTTCGACTTGCGCGGCCCGAATTCCCACGGATGCCCGAAGTACTCGACCCCGCACATGCCGAGCCGGGTGCCTACGACGTCGGCGAACACGGTCTCCTCGCTCGCGACGATCAGGTCGCAGCACCAGGCCAGCATCAAGCCCGCCGACAGGACCGTGCCGTGCACTTGGGCGATGGTGATCTTGCGAAGGTTTCGCCACCGCTTCGTGTTTTCGAAGTAGTAGTGCCACTCCTGGCGATTGCGCGACTCCACCCCGCCGAACGTCGCCCCGTTGCACTGATAGGTGGGGTGCTGGTCGGGGCCGGGTGAGCGTTCCCGCACATCGTCCGCGGATCCGAGGTCGTGCCCGGCGGAGAAGGCGGGACCGGCCGCCCGCAGGATGACGACGCGGACCGTGTCGTCGGCTTCGGCGAGTTCGAACGCGGCGCCCAACTCGACCAGCATCCCGCGCGTCTGCGCGTTGCGCTGTTTCGGGCGATCAAGGGTGATTGCAGCGATGCGACCGTCGTCGATCGTCTCGTAGCGGATGAAGTCGAACTGTTGCGCGGACCTCTGCCGAGCACCGACCGGATGGAGCCCGGTGACGTTCATGGCGACTCCTTTTACTGCTCGCTGCGCTCCGAACGGGTGACCTGTGGGAGATTACGCGGGACCACACCACGATGTCCATAGCCAATACGGGCTGTCGTGAACGGTCTCTCGCCAAACTCCCAAGCAAAATGGCTCTTGTGTGTAACGAAGTATCTTGCTAGTACTGTGGTATACCTACATCAGTACACGCGCAGCCAACGTGAGAACGGGAAGGGTTGACCATGGAGATCGGAATATTCCTGATGCCGGCCCATCCACCGGAGCGCAGCCTGTATGACGCCACCCAGTGGGACCTCGACATGATCGAACTGGCCGACCGACTCGGCTACGTCGAGGCCTGGGTCGGCGAACACTTCACCGTGCCCTGGGAACCGATCTGTGCGCCCGACCTTCTCTTGGCGCAGGCGTTGCTGCGCACCACGTCGATCAAGCTCGCGCCCGGGGCACATCTGTTGCCCTATCACCACCCGGTCGAACTGGCCCATCGGGTGGCCTACTTCGATCACCTCGCGCAGGGCCGCTTCATGCTCGGCGTCGGCGCCAGTGGGATCCCAGGCGACTGGGCGCTGTATGACGTGGACGGAAAGAACGGCGAGCACCGCGAGATGACGCGTGAAGCGCTCGAAATCATGTTGCGCATCTGGACCGAGGACGAGCCATGGGAGCATCGCGGAAAGTACTGGAACGCCAACGGAATCGCGCCGATGTTCGAGGGCCTGATGAAGCGCCACATCAAGCCGTTCCAGAAGCCGCATCCTCCCATTGGGGTCACCGGGTTCAGCGCGGGCTCTGAGACCCTCAAGCTGGCGGGCGAGCGGGGTTATCTTCCGATGAGCCTCGATCTCAACACCGAATACGTTGCCACCCACTGGGATGCGGTGCTGGAGGGCGCGGAGCGCAGCGGCCGGACGCCGGATCGCCGCGATTGGCGTTTGGTGCGGGAGGTTTTCGTCGCCGAGACCGACGAGCAGGCCTTCCGCTACGCGGTCGACGGCACGATGGGGCGCGCCATGCGCGAATACGTGCTGCCGACGTTCCGGATGTTCGGCATGACCAAGTTCTACAAGCACAACCCGTCGGTGCCCGATGACGACGTGACGCCCGAATACCTCGCCGAGAACACCTTTGTGGTCGGCTCGGTGGACACGGTGGTCGACAAACTCGAGGCGACCTACGACCAGGTGGGCGGGTTCGGCCACCTCCTGGTTCTCGGATTCGACTACATCGACAACCCCGGCCCGTGGAAGGAGTCGCTGCGGCTGCTGGCCCAAGAGGTCATGCCCCGACTCAACGCGCGCATCGCCAAGAAGCCCGTCACAGCGGTCGTCTGACGATGGCGGATTGTCAGGTCACCGTCGACTATTCGGATGGAACGCACAAGGCCATGCCGGTGCGGCCGGACCAGACGGTCTTGGACGCCGCCGAGGAACACGGTGTGGCGATCGTCAACGAATGCCAAAGCGGAATCTGTGGCACCTGCGTCGCCACCTGTACCGCCGGCCAGTACGAGATGGGACGCACCGAGGGCCTGTCCGACGTGGAGCGCGCGGCGCGAAAGATCCTCACCTGCCAGACGTTCCCCACCTCCGATTGCCGCATCGAACTGCAATATCCGGCCGACGACAACGCTGCGCTGCTGGTCAGCTGCGACGGCGTGGTGACCGCGGTCGACTTGGTGTCGCGGAGCACCGCGGTGCTGCGCCTGGATGTCTCGGCGCATTTCGCGCCGACGGAGGCGCCCCTGAATTACCGGGCCGGCCAGTTCGCCCAGTTGCAGGTTCCCGGCACCACCGCATGGCGAAACTACTCGTACGCGCATCCCGCCGACGGCAGCGGCGAACTGGAGTTCATCATCAGGCTGCTGCCGGAGGGAGCGATGTCGAACTATCTGCGCGACCGCGCGAAACCGGGCGACCATATCGCGCTGCGGTGCAGCAAAGGCAGCTTCTATTTGCGCCCGGTCGTTCGCCCGGTCATCCTGGTCGCCGGCGGCACGGGGTTGTCGGCCATCCTGGCCATGGCCCGGAGCCTGGGCGCCGACACCGGCCAGCCGGTCCATCTGCTCTACGGTGTGACCTCCGCCGAAGACCTGTGCAAGCTCGACGAACTCAGGGAGCTCGGGCGCCGGGTCTCGGCCGTGGACGTGCACGTCATCGTCGCGCGCCCGGACGCCGGCTGGGATGGCCGGACGGGTCTCGTCACGGACCTGCTGGACGAGCGGATGCTGGCCGGCGGTGACGCCGACGTGTATCTGTGCGGGCCCGCGCCGATGGTAGAGGCCACCCGAACCTGGCTGGATAGCAACGGTTTCCATCGCGTCGGGTTGTACTACGAGAAGTTCGTGCCCAGCGGTGCGGCGCGGCGCCGCAACCCGATTCAGCTCGATCCCGCAAGCCTGGACATTGCCGACCTGCGCAGTCGAGGCCGCGGAACCGCGGTGGTCATCGGGGGGAGCATCGCGGGCATCGCGGCGGCGAAGGTGCTCAGCGAGACCTTCGAGCGGGTCATCGTCCTCGAGAAGGACGATCCGCATCGGCGACGCGAGGGCCGGCCGGGTGCGGCGCAGGGCTGGCATCTGCACCACCTGCTGACCGCCGGACAGATCGAGTTGGAGCGTTTCTTTCCCGGCATCGTCGACGACATGGTGCGCGAGGGCGCGTTCAAAGTCGACATGGCGGCCCAGTACCGGATCCGGGTGGGGGGAAGTTGGAAGAAACCCGGCACCAGTGACATCGAGATTGTGTGTGCCGGTAGGCCGCTGCTGGAATGGTGTGTCCGGCGCCGCCTCGACGACGAGCCCCGGATCGACTTCCGCTACGAGTCGGAGGTGGTCGACCTGGTCTTCGATCACGCCAACAACGCCATCGTCGGGGTCGGCGTCACGGTGAGCGGAACCCGGGACGGCACATTGGAAGTGCTGCCCGCCGAGTTCGTCGTCGACGCGTCGGGCAAGAACACCCGGATGCCGGAATTCTTGGACCGCATCGGCATCGGGGCTCCCGAGGTGGAGCAGGACATCATCAACTGCTTCTACTCGACGATGCAGCACCGGGTCCCGCCCGACCGGCAGTGGCAGGACAAGGTCATGGTGATCTGCTATGCGTACCGCCCGTTCGAGGACACCTACGCCGCGCAGTACTACACGGACAGCTCACGCACCATCCTGTCCACGTCGCTGGTGGCGTACAACTGCTACTCGCCGCCCCGTACCGCCCGGGAGTTCCGTCAATTCGCCGATCTCATGCCGTCACCGGTCATCGGGGAGAACATCGACGGCCTGGAGCCGGCCTCGCCGATCTACAACTTCCGCTATCCGAACATGCTCCGGCTGCACTACGAGAAGAAGCGCAACCTGCCGCGGGCGCTGTTGGCCGTGGGCGACGCGTATACCAGCGCCGACCCGGTGTCCGGCCTGGGTATGAGCCTGGCGCTCAAGGAAGTCCGCGAGATGCAGGTGTTGCTGGACAAGTACGGTCCGGGACACCGGGAGCTGCCGCGCCGTTACTACCGGGCGATCGCCAAGATGGCCGACACGGCCTGGTTCGTGATCCGCGAACAGAATCTGCGCTTCGACTGGATGAAGGACGTCGACAAGAAGCGTCCCTTCTATTTCCGGGCGCTCACCTGGTACATGGATCGCCTGGTGGAATTGGTGCACGACGACCTCGACGCCTATCGCGAATTCTTGGCCGTCGTCCACCTGGTCAAACCACCGGCGGCGCTGATGAAGCCCGGGATCGCCGGCCGCGTCGTCGGCAAGTGGGCGCGGACCAGATTGTCCGGCCAGAAGACACTGATCGCCCGCAACTACGAGAATCACACGGTGCCGGTCGCCGATCCCGCCGAGCGGCTGGTGGCCGTGGGCGGATCGGCGCCGAGCCGAATGCTGTAGGTCCCGGTGAAGGAAGGCGAAATGATGGCGCAGGTTCATCGCTCGTTGGACTGTCGTGGCACACGAATTCATGCCGTCGAGGAGGGCCTCGCCAGCCCAGACGGGCCGCTTGTGGTGCTGCTGCACGGCTTTCCGGAGTCCTGGTACTCATGGCGCCATCAGCTTCCCGCGCTGGCCGCCGCGGGCTACCGGGTGGTGGCAATCGACCAGCGGGGCTACGGGCGTTCGTCGAAGTTCCGCGTGCAATCGGCTTACCGCATCAAGGAATTGGTCGGTGACGTCGTGGGCGTCATCGACGCCTACGGCGCCGACAAGGCGATCGTGGTGGGCCACGACTGGGGCGCGCCGGTCGCGTGGACCTTCGCCTGGCTGCATCCTGAGCGGTGTGCCGGCGTGGTCGGGATCAGCGTTCCGTTCGCCGGTCGCGGCGTTATCGGCCTGCCGGGCAGTCCCTTCGGCGAGCACCGTCCCAACGACTACCACCTCGAGCTCGCCGGCGAGGGCCGGATCTGGTATCAGGACTACTTCTCCGCGCAGGACGGGATCATCGCCGAAATCGAGGAGGATGTGCGCGGCTGGTTGCTCGGGCTGACCTACACGGTATCCGGCGAGGGGATGATCGCGGCGACCAAGGCAGCGGTCGACGCGGGAGTAGACCTGGAATCCATGAGTCCGATCGACGTGATCCGCGCCGGTCCGCTCTGCATGGCCGAGGGGGCGAAACTCAAGGACGCCTTCCTCTACCCGGAGACGATGCCCGAGTGGCTCACCGACGCCGACGTCGATTTCTACGCCGGCGAATTCGAGCGGTCCGGCTTCGGGGGACCGCTGAGCTTCTATCACAACATCGACAACGACTGGCATGACTTGGCCTTCCAGGAGGGCAAGCCGCTCACGCCACCCGCGATGTTCATCGGCGGGCAATACGACGTCGGCACCGCCTGGGGCGCCGAGGCCATCGAGCGCGCGCACGAGGTCATGCCGAATTACCGTGGGACCCAAATGATTTCCGACGTCGGGCACTGGATTCAGCAGGAAGCGCCCGAGGAGACCAACCGGCTGTTGCTCGATTTTCTTGGCGGGCTGCGTTCGTGAAGACAACCGACGTTCGGGTGCGCCGCGCCATCGGCGCGGTGGCCTCGGGGCATCCCGTCGTGCTTACCGGCGACGCCGACGACGACGGTCATCTGGTCTTCGCGGCCGACGCCGCGACGACGCACCTGCTTGCTTTCACCATCCGGCACACCTCGGGATATGTCCAAGTGGCGTTGCCGGGCCCGGAGTGCGAACGGCTGAACCTGCCGCCGATGTGCCACCGCGACACCGCACTCTGCGTGTCGGTCGACTTTCGCGGGACAGGCACCGGGATCTCGGCGCGGGACCGCGCGCGAACCATCGCGGCGCTGGCGTCCCCCGAATCCGTGGCTTCGGACTTCCTCCGTCCGGGCCACGTGCTCCCGGTGCGTGCCGCGGCCGACGGGGTGCTCGGCCGGCCGGGACCCGCCGAGGCCGCGGTGGACTTGGCGAACCTCGCGGGGCGCGGCCGGGCCGCGGCGCTCTGCGAGGTCGTCTCGCGCCGCAACCCCTGCCAGATGGCCCGCGGCGCGGAGCTCGTCGAGTTCGCCGTCGAGCACGGGCTGGCGGTGGTGTCGATTGCCGAGCTTGCGGCGTACCGGCAGCGCACCGAACCGCAGGTGGTCCGGCTGGCGGAGACGACCCTGCCCACCTGGGCCGGCGACTGTCGCGTCATCGGATTTCGTGAGATGCACGGCGGCGGTGAGCATTTGGCCGTGATCATCGGCGCGGCCGACGCCGGCGTTCCCGTCCCGCTGCACGTCCATGTGGAATGCCTGACGGGCGACGTGTTCGGCTCGGCGGCGTGCCGATGCGGCGGGGAGTTGCACCGCGCGCTGGCCAGGATGTCGGCGCAACGCGGCGGCGTGGTCGTGTATCTGCGTCCCTCCGGCGCGGCGCGGGCCTGCGGCCTCTACGCCCGGTCGGCCGCCGGCGACCCGATGTCGCAGACGGTCGCCTGGATCCTGCGCGATCTTGGCGTGTATGCCCTCGAACTTTCCGACGACGTGCCAGGATTTGGCCTTGTCCTGTTCGGGGCCATCCGCGAGCACGGATTGGGAGCTGAAACGTTGGCGGCTGCGGGTTGAACCATCCGGACTTGGCGGGCAAGGCCGCGATCGTCACCGGGGCCGGTGCGGGGATCGGTCTCGCGGTCGCTCAGCGGCTCGCCGCCGAAGGGTGCAGCGTGCTCTGCGCGGACATCGACGGCTCGGCCGCCGAGACGGCCGCACGCAAGATCGGTGCTGGCGCAATCGGTCATCGGGTCGATGTCAGCGACGAGCCACAGGTCATCGGCATGGTCGACGCGTGCGTCAACTCGTTCGGCGGCGTGGACAAGCTCGTCGCCAATGCCGGTGTCGTTCATATGGCTTCGCTCATCGACACCACTTGCGAGGACTTCGATCGCGTCATCGCGATCAACCTCCGCGGCGCATGGCTGTGCACCAAGCATGCGGCGCCCCGGATGATAGAGCGCGGCGGGGGAGCGATCGTCAACATGTCGTCGCTTGCCGGTCATATCGCCGTGGGGGGCACCGGGGCATATGGCATGTCGAAGGCCGGCATCAGCCACCTCAGCCGCATCACGGCCGCCGAGCTGCGTCCGTCCAACATCCGCGCCAATGCGTTGTTGCCCGCATTCGTCGACACCCCGATGCAGCAGACCGCCATGACACTGTTCGACGAGGCGCTCGGACAGGGCGGCGCAGGCGCGATGATCGCGCGCTTGCAGGGCCGCATGGCCGCACCGGAGGAGATGGCCAGCATCGTGGCGTTCCTGTTGTCCGACGACGCGTCGATGATCACCGGAACCACCCAGATCGCCGACGGCGGCACCATCGCCGCCCTGTGGTGAGCCGGCCGTCATCACCCGCGAGTTCGGCCATCGGCTGTCTGTAATAACTTGCGCCACTGTGGTTTCAGTGGTCACAACTCGGCCGATCTTGTCGGTGGGTGTTCGTAGAGTCTGGGGCATGGGTGCGAGCAGTCGTGAGGAGATCGTGGAGGTCTTCGATGCGTTGCGCGCCGACGTGGACCGGTTGTGCGCGTTGTCGTTTGACGTGTTCACCACGCCGGAGCGGTTACGGGCGCTGGAACGCCTCGAGTGTGAGGCGCGCCGGCTGCGCTGGGCCCAGCACGACTTGATCAATCAGCTCGGGGCGCAGGCCAGCAAGGCCGAGTTGGGCGGCACGCTGCGCTCGGCGCTGGCTGATCGGTTACGTATCACCAAAAATGAGGCGGGCCGGCGCGTCGATGAGGCCGAGGATCTCGGCGAGCGCCGGGCACTGACCGGTGAGCCGCTGGCACCCAAGCTGGC
>NZ_LZIS01000110.1 GCF_001667015.1 Mycobacterium sp. E3198
GACGGCCCCTACAAAGCCGACCACTACCGCTACTGAGCCCTCGCTCGCCGAGCGTGAAGCTGTTGCGAGATTTTGGCAAGAAATTCGCAGCAGTTTCACGCTCGACGCCGAAATCGTCAGGACAAAGGGGAGGCGTGTGGCCCTCAACACTGTCGCACTCGAGCTGGTACCACCGAACATCGACGGCGGGCGCGAGCGGGCATCCGAAGAAGCACGCAAAGTGGCGCGGTACTGCAGCGATTCTGGGCTCGACGGGCAGATTCGGCACGTGATGATTCCCGGCATCATCGCCGAGGACGACGACCGGCCGGTCCCGATCCAACGCAAGCTGGACGTGCTCGACTTCTGGTCGATGATCGAGCCGGAATTACCCGGCGTTCACGGGCTGTGCACCCAAGTCACCGCCTTCATGGACAAGTCGTCGCTGAGTAGCCGCGTCGCCGCCTTGTGCGGAGCAGGAATGGAGGGCGTGGTGTTCGTCGGCGTCCCGCGCACGATGAACGACGGCGAGGGTGCCGGCGTCGCGCCCACCGACGCGCTCTCGATTTATCGGCACCTGGTACCCAACCGCGGCGCAATCCTGATTCCGACACGCGAGGGCGAGCACGGCCGTTTTTCGTTCAAGTGCGACCGCGGCGCCACGTACGGCATGACGCAGTTGTTGTATTCCGACGCGATCGTGGAGTTCCTCGCCGAGTTCGCGAAGGACAGCGATCATCGGCCCGAAGTTCTGCTCTCGTTCGGTTTCGTGCCCAAGATCGAAGCCGGCGTGGGCCTGATCGATTGGCTGATCCAGGATCCCGGGAACTCCACGGTGGCCGACGAGCAGGCCTTCGTCAGGAAGCTGGCCGGCAGCGAACCCGCAGAAAAGCGCCGACTCGCCGTCGATCTGTACAAGCGTGTGATCGATGGCGTCGTCGATCTCGGCTTCCCGCTGAGCATCCACCTGGAAGCCACCTACGGGGTGTCGGGGCCGGCATTCGAGACGTTCGCCGAGATGCTCGCATACTGGTCACCCCGGGCAAACGCAGGCGATCTCTGAATAATCGCTGCGCTGAGCGAGCGAATGTGATTACTTTTTAACTGCGGTGTAATTCCAATCCGGCTGCCACCAGCAGCGATTCAATTCAGCCCGTGTTTTCCGCCGTCGCCGACCTCACACCCTTATGTCACGGCGGGTCAATTGCGCGCGAAATTGCACACGTGCACAGTGTCTTCGGTAATTCTCAGGAATGTCGGTGGCTGAGCGCTTTACGAAAAATGCCAGCTTCCTCTGAGGCGGGTTCCAGAAAGGCTACTTAAGCTCAGGAATTGTGCCTACATTTAACGTAAACACTGTGGACTGGGATGAACTGTATGACGGCAACGCCTCATACGCGCCGGGAAATCCTGGCTGGAATATCGGCGAATTTCAGCCAGCTCTCGCCGCGCTGGAACGACAAGGGCTTTTCGTGGGGCCTGTGCTCGATTCCGGCTGCGGCGTGGGAACTGCCTCGTTGGCATTGGCCGAAAGGGGTTATGACGTCGTCGGGTTGGATCGGTCCGCCAGCGCCATTGAGCAGGCGAAGAAAGCGGCAGCGGAACGCGGCCTCGCTGCGACGTTCGAGGTGGCCGACCTGAGCAAATCAACCGGCTATGAAAAGTACTTCAACACGGTCATAGACGGGCTGGTGTTCCACTGTCTACCCGAAGGGCTCAGGCATGCTTACGTGGAATCCAGTGCGCGGGCACTGAAGCCGGGCGGCAACTTCTTTGCCCTCGTGTTCGCCACCGAGGCGTTCCCACCCGGGGCCGACTTCGGCCCGCGCCCGTTCACCCACCACCAATTGGAAAGCATCGTCGGCAAGCATCTCTTCGTTGACGACATCCGGCCCGCGCGCGCGTGGATCAATGTCCCGACTGTCTTGCCGGAAGGTTTCGAATACCGCAACGTGATCATCGGACACGACGGCCGGGCGCAGCTGCCGTCCTGGCTTGTGAGTGCCCACCGCCCGGGATAACGGCGGGCCGCACGACGCGACGGTCGTATCGCAACGGGAGACGTTGGCGCGAGACAGCGCAGGCAATCGCGCCAACGTCTCCCGGTTATTCACGTGTGGCGTCACGGTGTGGCTGGATCGAAAAGTTGATTAGAAGGATGGCATTGTGAGCGAGAAGGATCGGCTGTTTACCAGTGAGTCGGTGACGGAAGGGCATCCCGACAAGATCTGTGATGCGATCAGCGACTCGGTTCTGG
>NZ_LZIS01000111.1 GCF_001667015.1 Mycobacterium sp. E3198
CCGCCGCCGCGATCTGTCCGCTGTCGTCGACGGGCCCCAACTCGTCGTGGGATTCGACCGGCTCGTGTCCCAGTTCGTCGCCGGAGTCCGGTTCGCCAGGTTCGGTCCCCGGGGGATTCGGCCCGCTCATAGTTGCCTGCCCTGTTCAACTGCATCACCAGCGCGCGGGGCTCCGCGAATGCCCCGTTGCGCGCGCGCTTGGGAGTTTCTCATATGCCTGGGCAAACCCTACCGAACCGAACAGAGCGGGATGTCGTGGCAAACGGGCCACCGATCAACTGACGTCCTGATTGTGACCTTTGAGTCGCAAATCAGTGCTTCTCGGGGCCCGTGTAGTACTCGAAGACCAAACCGGCCGACGACGCGAGGATGAACACCACCCCGGCGACGATCAGCCACGGCAGCCACAGCGCGATACCGGTCGCGGCCACCGCGCCGGCCAGCGCGATCAGGATCGGCCACCAGCTGTGCGGGGCGTAGAACCCCAATTCCCCTGCGCCGTCGCTGATCTCGGCGCCCTCGTAGTCCTCGGGACGGGTGTCCAGCCGGCGCGCGACGAACCGGAAGAAGGTCGCCGTGATCGACGCCAGGCCACCGGTCAGGGCCAGGGCGGTGGTACCCGCCCACTCCTCACCGCCGGTGGCGTACAGCGCGGTCAGTACGCCGTAGAGCACCGCCGCCACCAGGAAGAAAACGGCGACGAATTCGAACAGCCTCGCTTCGATGTGCATTGAGCGTCCTCACCTACTGGCTTGTGGTGCCGATTCACCGCGGCGGGTGTCGAACGGGTGGGTGGTGACCGCCACCGGCGACTGCGCGATCGCCTGCAGCGCCTCGGCGTTGGACTTCCCGGCGATCCGCTGCTGCAGGTAGGCCTTGAAGTCGTTGGGCGCCACCACCCGAACCTCGAAGTTCATCATCGAGTGGTAGGTGCCGCAGAACTCGGCGCAGTGCCCGACGAACGCGCCGGTCTTGGTGATTTCGTCGACCTGGAACACGTTGACGGAGTTGTTGGCCTTGGGGTTGGGCATCACGTCGCGCTTGAACAAGAATTCCGGCACCCAGAAGGTGTGCACGACATCCGCGGACGCCAACTGGAACTCGATGCGCTTGCCGGCGGGCAGCACCAGCACCGGAATCTCGTTGGAGGTGCCCAGCGTCTCGACCTTGTCGAAGTTCAGGTAGGTCCGGTCCTGGGGATTGAGCCCCCGCACCGCCCCGACGCGCTCCTCGCCGTGGGCGTCCTTGCCTTCCGGCTTGGAGACCATCGCGGCCTTGCGGGCGGGATCGGCGCCGTCGTAGGTCAGCGTGCCGTCCTTGAAATCGACCCGCTGATAGCCGAACTTCCAGTTCCACTGGAACGCGGTGACGTCAATCACGACCTCGGGGTCCTTGGCCAGGTGCAGCATCTTCTCCTGGACCACGACGGTGAAGTAGAACAGCACCGAGATGATGAGGAACGGCGTCACGGTGAGCACCAGCTCAAGGGGCATGTTGTAGCCGAACTGGCGGGGCAGCTCGGTGTCGGTGGCCTTCTTGCGGTGGAACGCGGACGACCAGAAGATGAGGCCCCAGACGATCACCCCGACCACCAGGGAGGCGATCACCGCCCCGACCCACAGCTCCCGGTTGACGTGGGCCTGCGGGGTGATCCCCTCCGGCCACCCCATGCCGATCGCCTCCGACCAGCTGCATCCGCTCAGGGAGACCGCCAGCACGCCCAGCGTCGCGGCCAGCGCCAGCGGCCGCAGACGACGGGACAGACCCCGGTGGGCTCCCCCGGACCGGCGCTGGAACCTGGCCTGCGACAAGCGTTGCGAACGGACCTGCTCGCGAGGTGTCACGTTGGCGCCTCCATGCTCGGACATCGAATACTACGCAGCGTAGACCACGCCGCTCAGGCCGGCGACGAAACCCCGACCCGTCCGGGGGTGTGTGGCGCCACAGGCGGCGGTCAAGTGCGGCATACTGGGGCGCCGTGTGTGGTCTGCTGGCATTCGTCGCGGCCCCGGCCGACGGTGCGGAAGCCGACGACGTGGCGGCCGCGGCCCGGGCCGACGGGGCGATCTCCCGCGCGTCGCACCTGATGCGCCACCGCGGGCCCGACGAGCCGGGCACCTGGGGCGACCCCGGCGCCGACGGTTCGGTCGTGTTCGGCTTCAACCGGCTGTCCATCATCGACATCGCGCATTCGCATCAGCCACTGCGCTGGGGGCCGCCGGAGGCGCCCGACCGCTACGTGCTGGTGTTCAACGGCGAGATCTACAACTACCTCGAGCTGCGCGACGAGCTGGCCGCCGAGCACGGTGCCGCGTTCGCCACCGACGGCGACGGCGAGGCCATCGTCGCGGGCTACCACCATTGGGGCACCGACGTGCTCGCCCGGCTGCGCGGCATGTTCGCGTTCGCGGTGTGGGACACCGCCACCCGCGAATTGTTCTGCGCCCGCGACCCGTTCGGTATCAAGCCGCTCTT
The DNA here is from genome assembly GCF_001667015.1 of Mycobacterium sp. E3198. GTDB lineage: Bacteria > Actinomycetota > Actinomycetes > Mycobacteriales > Mycobacteriaceae > Mycobacterium. The sequence continues at coordinate 2,476 of NZ_LZIS01000111.1, forward strand.
CGTCGCCACCGGCACCGGCGGCACCGCGGTGGCCAGCGAGAAGAAATGCCTGATCGACCTGGCCGAGTTGGTCGGCTTCGACACCGCCATCGATGAGCGGGCGGTGCAGCACTACACGGTGCTGCAGTACGTGCCGGAGCCCGAGACGCTGCACCGCGGGGTGCGCCGGCTGGAGTCGGGCTGCTACGCCCGGATCCGGCCCGGGGCGATGCCGCAGATCAGCCGGTACTTCGTGCCGCGCTTCGCCGCCACGCCGATCACCCGCGACACCGAACAGGCCCGCTACGACGAGATCACCGCGGTCCTCGAGGACTCGGTGGCCAAGCACATGCGCGCCGACGTCACCGTCGGGGCGTTTTTGTCCGGCGGCATCGACTCCACCGCGATCGCGGCGCTGGCCATCCGGCACAACCCCAGGCTGATCACGTTCACCACCGGCTTCGAGCGCGAGGGGTTTTCCGAGATCGACGTCGCGGTGGCCTCGGCCGAGGCGATCGGCGCCCGCCACATCGCCAAAGTCGTCGGCCCGGGCGAATTCGTCGCCGCCCTGCCCGAGATCGTCTGGTACCTCGACGAGCCGGTCGCCGACCCGGCGCTGGTGCCGCTGTTCTTCGTCGCCCGCGAGGCCCGCAAGCACGTCAAGGTGGTGCTGTCCGGCGAGGGCGCCGACGAGCTGTTCGGCGGCTATACCATCTACCGAGAGCCGTTGTCGCTCAAGCCCTTTGACTACCTGCCGCGGCCGCTGCGGCGGTCGATGGGCAAGGTGTCCAGGCCGCTGCCGGAGGGCATGCGCGGCAAGAGCCTGTTGCACCGCGGATCGCTGACCCTCGAGGAGCGCTACTACGGCAACGCCCGCAGCTTCTCCGACGCGCAGTTGCGCGACGTGTTGCCCGGCTTCCGCGACGAGTGGACCCACACCGACGTGACCGCGTCGGTGTACGCCGAGTCGGCCGGCTGGGACCCGGTGGCCCGCATGCAGCACGTCGACCTGTTCACCTGGCTGCGCGGCGACATCCTGGTCAAGGCCGACAAGATGACGATGGCCAACTCGCTGGAGCTGCGGGTCCCGTTCCTGGATCCCGAGGTGTTCGCCGTCGCCTCACGGCTACCGGTCGAGGCCAAGATCACGCGCACCACCACCAAGTACGCGCTGCGGCGCGCGCTGGAGCCGATCGTTCCCGCACATGTGCTGCACCGCCCCAAGCTCGGCTTCCCGGTGCCGATCCGGCATTGGCTGCGCGCGGGCGAGCTGCTGGAGTGGGCCTACGCGCTGGCGGACGCGTCGCAGGCCGACCATCTGGTCGACCGTGGCGCGGTGCGCCGGATGCTCGACGAACACCGAAGCGGCGCAAGCGATCACAGCCGCCGGCTGTGGACGGTGCTGATCTTCATGCTGTGGCACGCGATCTTCGTCGAGCTCAGCGTGGTGCCACAGATCGCCGAGCCGGTCTACCCGGTCCAGTTATAACGGCGAGCAGACGCAAAATTGCACGCGGCTGGGCCGCGCGGTGCAATTTTGCGTGTGGCCGCGGGCGCTAGGCGAGTACCGCGGCGATCTCGGCGGCCGCGTCCTCGCCGTAGGCGCCTGCCAGGCGGGACTTCGCGACCTCGTGGTCCCAGGCCCACTCCTGTGTCCCGGTGGACTCCAGCACCAGCACGGCCACCAGCGAGCCCAGCTGCGCCGAACGCTCGAGGCTCAGGCCCGCGCTGCGCCCGGTCAGGAACCCGGCCCGGAACGCGTCGCCGACGCCGGTGGGGTCGGTCTGGCTGGTCTCGGGCACCACGCCGACGTGCGTGGTCGTGCCGTCGCGCTCCACGATGTCGACGCCCTTGGCGCCGAGCGTCGTCACCCGCAGGCCGACCTTGCCCTGCACGTCGGCCTCCGACCAGCCGGTCTTGGACAGCAACAGCTCCCACTCGTAGTCATTGGTGAACAGGTAGGCCGCGCCGTCGACGAGCTTGTCGATGTCTTCCCCGGACAGGCGGGGCAGCTGCTGGGAGGGGTCGGCGGCGAACGGCAAGCCGAGCTTGCGGCACTCGTCGGTGTGCACCACCATCGCGTCGGGGTCGTTGGCCCCGATGATGACCAGGTCCGGCTTACCGACGGACGACACCACGTCGGCGAGCTTGATGTTGCGGGCCTCCGACATCGCGCCCGGGTAGAACGACGCGATCTGGGCCATGTCGACGTCGGTGGTGCAGGTGAAGCGCGCGGTGTGCGCGGTCTGCGAGATCAGGACGTTGTCGCAGTTGACGTTGTGCGCCACCAGCCAGTCGCGATAATCGGCAAAGTCGTCGCCGGCCGCACCGACCAGCGCGACGTCGCCGCCCAGCACACCGATGGCGAAGGCGATGTTGCCAGCCACTCCGCCGCGGTGAATGACCAGGTCGTCGACCAGGAAGCTGAGCGACACCTTTTCCAGGTGATCCGCCAGCAGCTGCTCGGAGAAGCGGCCGGGGAACCGCATCAGATTGTCGGTCGCAATCGAACCTGTCACCGCGATCGTCACGAAATCTCCATCCGTCGTTAGTAAGGTTATCTAGTTTACTCAGGCCCATCGGCCGTCGTCGCCTCACGGTCGTGGCAAACCCGTGCGCTAGCCTGCCTAGGAAATGAGACGTCGCCGGGCCCCGGCCCGGGCCCGTCGGGCACCGGCGCGTCCATGCTCCCGACCACCACCGTAGGAGAACCACATGGCAGGTCCGCACCCGCCGGACCACACCGTCGGCGCCACCGGACCAACGCCCCACGCCGAGTCCCGGCCGCTCGAGTTCCCCAGCGAGCCTCACCCCGGCGCCCCGCCGACCCACCACGCGGCCAATTACGGCGGCCAACCGCCCCCGGTGCCCTACCCGACGGGACGGCCCAAGCGGCGGCTGCTCATCGGCGTCCTCATGGCCGTCGCGCTGGTCGCCGCGACGACGCTGGCGATCGCGTACGGGGTTCGCACCAACGGGGCGGGTACCGGCAATTCGTTCTCCGAGGGCGCGGCCAAGACGGCGATCCAGGACTACCTGGACGCGCTCGAGCACCGGAACATCGACGTCATCGTGCGCAACGCGCTGTGCGGCATGTACGACGCGGTGCGCGACAAGCGCTCCGACGTGGCGCTGGCCAAGATGAGCAGCGACGCCCTGCGCAAGCAGTTCTCCGACGTGCAGCTCGAGTCGGTCGACAAGATCGTCTACCTGTCGCAGTACCAGGCCCAGGCGCTGTTCACGATGCGGGTGTCGCCCGCGGACGGGAGCCCGGCGCGCAGCGACGTCCAGGGCATGGCCCAACTGCTGTTTCAGCGCGGCCAGATCATGGTCTGTGCGTACGTGCTGCGCACCGGAGGCTCGTACTAGCGGCCGAGCGGGGCTAGCAGCCGCCGATCAGTTGAACGAGTCGCCGCAGGCGCAGGAACCGGTGGCGTTGGGGTTGTCGATGGTGAAGCCCTGCTTTTCGATGGTGTCGACGAAGTCGATGGACGCGCCCTCGACGTAGGGCGCGCTCATCCGGTCCACCGTCAGCGTCACGCCACCGAACTCCGCGGTCAGGTCGCCGTCCAGCGTCCGGTCGTCGAAGAACAGGTTGTAACGCAGGCCGGCGCATCCGCCCGGCTGGACCGCGATCCGCAGCGCCAGGTCGTCACGGCCCTCCTGGTCCAGCAGGGACTTCGCCTTGGCAGCGGCGGCCTCGGTCAGGATCACGCCATGGGTCTTGGCGGTCGACTCGTTTTGCACCGTCATTGCTTCTCCTACATAGCTCATGGTCGGGCGCGACCCGCACGGGGAAAGCCCACTGCCTCAACGGTACATTGCGGGACCGCTATTCCCGAGTCGCGCCGCGACCTCGGAGGCCAAACCCATCAGCTGGTTGGCCGCGTCGGCCTGCGCCAACCGCACCGAACCGGCGTAGTCGGCGATCGACAGCGCGGACATGATGCCCGAGGAGCGCACCGCGGAATTTTCCAGCCCGACCTGGCCGGCGAGCACGATCACCGGAATTCCGAGCGGACCGGCCGATTCCGCGAGAAAGCCGACGACCTTGCCGTGCAGGGACTGCTCGTCGAAACGGCCCTCACCGGTGACGATCATGTCCGCGGTCTCGAGATCGTCGGCCAGGTGGGTGTGCTCGGCGATGATTTCGGCGCCCAGTTCGCACCGTCCGCCGAGCGCCAGCAGCCCGGCGCCGAGACCACCGGCGGCGCCGGCGCCCGGCTCCGAGCTCACGTCCCGCCCGGCCGCCGCCTCCAGTTCGATCGCCCACGACTCGAGGCGGACCTCGAGGGCGGCCACGGTGGCGGTGTCGGCGCCCTTCTGCGGCCCGAACACCCTGGCCGCCCCCCAGGGGCCCAGCATCGGGTATTCGGTGTCCGTGGCCGCGATCAGGTCCACGTTGGTCATCGCTCGTTGCGCCTCTTTCAGCCCGCCCAGCTGGGTGACCATGCCCTTGCCGCCGTCGGTGCAGGCGCTGCCGCCCAGCCCGACGACGATGCGGCGCGCCCCGGCCCGCAGCGCCTCCGCGATGAGCTGCCCGACGCCGCTGCTGTGGGCCGTCAGCGCGGTATCCGGGGTGGGCGGGCCCCCGAGCAGGGCGAGGCCGCACGCCTGCGCGCACTCCAGGTAGGCGGTCTTCGAGCGGCGGTCGAACACCCACTCGGCTTCCACCGCGGTGCCCAGCGGCCCGCACACCGTCACCCGCCGCTTCTGCCCCAGCCGGCCGGCCAGCACCTCGATGAAGCCGGGGCCACCGTCCGACTGCGGGGCGACGATGAAGCGGTCGCCGGGACGCGATCGGGTCCAGCCGGTCGCGATGGCGGCGGCGGCCTGCACGGCGGACAAGCTGTCCCCATAGCAATCCGGGGCGACCAGAACCTGCATGGCCGGCAGCCGCAGACGGCCGGGTGCGAGGCCATCATCCGAGGCCATCGTGCCGCCGTCCATCACAGGTAGCCATTCATCACAGTCAAGCGTAGGTGCAAGCGACGCGCTGGCGCATGGCCAACAACGACGCATTTCGGGGCCGTCACCAGGCGATCCCTCCGGGCAGGAACCCGGCCAGTAACCTGTCACTGTGAAGCTGATGGGCCGCAAGAAGGGCCAAGAAGACGACCTCGAAGGATCCGCCGAGGTGACGGCGGACGTCGACGCTGCGGGCGCCGCGCCGCGCCGGACCGGCCCTAAGGGTCGGCCCACGCCCAAGCGCAGCGAGGCGCGGCGCAACCCGAGGAAGGGCCCGGTCGCACCGGCGCCCATGACCGCAGCCGAGGCGCGGGCCCGCCGGAAATCGCTGGCCGGCCCCAAACTCAGCCGCGAGGAGCGCCGGGCCGAGCGGACCGCCGGCCGCGCGCGCATGACGGATCGGCGTGAACGCATGATGGCCGGCGAAGAGGGGTACCTGTTGCCGCGCGATCAGGGGCCCATCAAGCGCTACGTGCGCGACATCGTGGACTCGCGGCGCAACCTGCTCGGCCTGTTCATGCCGGCGACGATGCTGCTGTTGTTCGCCTCTTTCGGCGTCCAGCAACTGGCGCTCTACGCCTCCCCGGCGATGCTGGGGCTGATGGTCCTGATGGGCGGCGACGCGGTGCTGCTGGGACGCAAGGTCAGCAGGCTGGTGGACGCGAAGTTTCCCGACAACACCGAAAGTCGTTGGAAGCTTGGTGTTTACGCCGCGGGCCGCGCCTCACAGCTGCGCCGGATGCGGGCACCCCGGCCCCAGGTCGAACGCGGCAGCAGTGTCGATTAAGCGGCGCCCGAAAGCCGCCTGATCCGGTGCGCACCCTGGTGCTCGGCGGGATCAGGTCCGGGAAGTCCCGCTGGGCCGAGGAGGCCATCGCCACGTCGCTGCCCCCCGGCGAGCCGGTCCGTTACCTGGCCCCCGCGCCGGCACAGGGAGCCGACGCGGAGTGGGCGGACCGAGTGGCGCGGCACCGCGACCGCAGGCCCGCCCATTGGTCCACCATCGAAACCGATGATGTCGCAGGCCAATTGCGGCACGCGCCGGGCGCCCCGACGCTTGTCGACGACCTCGGCGGCTGGCTGACCGGCACGCTGGACCACAACGACGCCTGGGCCGACGGGTCGGTGGCGGCACCCATCGAAGCGATGCTGGCGGCCGTGGGCGCGTTCGGTTCCACGCTGGTGCTGGTCAGCCCGGAGGTCGGGCTGACCGTGGTGCCGGCCACCGCGGCCGGTCGCCGGTTCGCCGACGAGCTGGGCAGCCTCAACCAGCGCCTGGCCGAGCTGTGCGATCGGGTGGTGCTGGTGGTGGCCGGGCAGGCGGTACAGATCAAGCCGTCGGGGGCGTGATGGAATTCGCCCCGATATCGCCGCCCGACGCGGGCGCCGCCGCGGCCGCCCGCGCGCGCCAGGACACCCTGACCAAGCCGCGCGGCGCCCTGGGCCGCCTCGAGGATCTGTCGGTCTGGGTGGCCTCGTGCCAAGGGCATTGTCCGCCACAACAATTCGAGCGCGCCCGGGTGGTGGTCTTCGCGGGCGACCACGGCGTCGCGCGGGCGGGGGTGTCGGCGTACCCGCCGGAGGTCACCGCCCAGATGGTCGCCAACATCGGCGCCGGCGGCGCGGCGATCAACGTGCTGGCCGGCGCCGCCGGCGCGACGGTGCGGCTGGCGGACCTGGCCGTCGACGCCGAGGCGCCCTCCGAGCGGATCGGCGCCCACAAGGTGCGGCGTGGCAGCGGCGACATCAGAAGCGAAGACGCGCTGTCCGAGGGTGAGACGATCGCCGCGATCGCCGCGGGCCGGGCGATCGCCGACGAGGAGGTCGACGCCGGCGCAGACCTGCTGATCGCGGGCGACATGGGGATCGGAAACAGCACCGCGGCGGCGGTTTTGGTGGCGGCGCTCACCAACGCCGAGCCGGTCGCGGCGGTCGGGCTCGGGACGGGGATCGACGACGCGGGGTGGGCGCGCAAGACCGCCGCCGTGCGCGACGCGCTGTTCCGGGCGCGGCCGGTGTTGTCCGACCCGGTCGGGTTGCTGCGCTGTTGCGGTGGCGCGGATTTGGCCGCGATGGCCGGCTTTTGCGCCCAGGCCGCGGTGCGGCGCACGCCGCTGTTGCTCGACGGCGTGGCGGTGACCGCCGCGGCGTTGGTCGCCGAGCGACTGGCGCCCGGCGCGCGGCAATGGTGGCAGGCCGGACACCGATCGACCGAGCCGGCCCACGAGCTGGCCCTGGCCGCCCTCGAGTTGGACCCGATCCTGGACCTGCGCATGCGGCTGGGCGAGGGCACCGGCGCCGCGGTCGCGCTGCCGGTGCTGCGCGCCGCGGTGGCCGCGCTGTGCTCCATGGCGACCTTCTCCGAAGCCGGCGTGGCCGGTCCCGGCGCTCCCCCGCCGTCGTGATGCGCTCGGTGGCAACGGCTTTCGCGTTCGGGACGGTGCTACCCGTCCCGGGGGCGCGGAACGCCCCGATGGGCCGCGGCGCGATGACCGCGCTGCCCGTGGTCGGCGCCGCGCTGGGAGCGTTGGCCGCCGGCGTGACATGGTGCGGCGCTTGGGTTTTCGGTTCGTCCAGCCCGCTGTCCGGGGTGCTTGCCGTGGCGGCTCTGCTGCTCGCCACGCGCGGGCTGCACATCGATGGCGTCGCCGACACGGCCGACGGGCTGGGTTGCTACGGCCCGCCGCAGCGCGCGCTGGCGGTGATGCGTGACGGCTCGACCGGGCCGTTCGGGGTGGCGGCCGTGGTGCTGGTGATCCTGTTGCAGGGGCTGGCGTTTTCGGCGCTGCGCCCGGCCGCCGTCGTCCTGGCGGTCGCCGCCGGCCGGGTCGCTGCGGTGCTGGCCTGCCGGCGCTCGGTGCCGGCGGCCGAGGGCAGCGCCTTGGGCGCCCGCGTCGCCGGGAGTCAGCCCGCGCCGGCACTGGCCGCCTGGCTGGCCGCGCTCCTCGCCCTGTCGCTGCTGGCGGGGGCGCGCCCGTGGCAGGGGCCGGTGGCGGTGCTGGTCGCGCTGGGCTGCGCGGCGGCGCTGGTGGCGCACTGCGTGCGCCGGTTCGGCGGCATCACCGGCGACGTGCTGGGCGCCGCGATCGAACTCACCACGACCGTGAGCGCCGTCGCGCTGGCGGCGATGCACGGTTGAGCAGACAGCAATGGACCGCGCGGCAGCCTCAGGAGCCCTCACCGTCCGGCGCGATCGGTTTGCGGGGGCACTGCAGTCGGTAGTCGATGGTCGGTGAGATCCACTCGCGCCACTGCCGACGGCTCATGTTGGTGGCGATCTTCTCGCACAGGGTGCTCTGCGCGTCGGACGGAAACGGCCAGGTGTGCAAGTACTTATCGACGCCGCCGCTGACCAGGTCGGTGCCGGCCGGGCTGAAGGCGACACCGTACACGGCGTCCGCGCTGGCCGTGAGCGGCGCACCGACGGGCCCGCCGGTTTGGGCGTTCCACAACCGCACGGTTCCGTCGTGTCCGGAGGACGCGATGTAATGCCCGTTCGGTGAGATCGTGACCACGTCGACGTGGCCCACGTGCCCCGTCATGGGTGTCCCAATCTGGTTGAGCTGCTCCACGTTCCATCGGCGTACCGTGCCGTCGAAGCTGCCGGAGATCAACATGCGGCTATCCGGGCTGAACACCACGCTGTAGACGATGTCCGTGTGGCCGACAAGCTGCCCCCTGGGTTGGCCATTGTGGGCATCCCACAGCCGGATGGTGTTGTCGTCCCCGCCCGCAGCGATCAGCGCCCCGTTCGGGCTGACGGCCAGGGTCTCCAAACCGGGGCCCTGGCCGGTGAGGGGTGATCCAATCTGGGCGCCGGTGCGGGCGTCCCAGACCTGCACGGCCCATTGTTTCGTCTTCTCGTCGTCACCGGCGGACAAGATGCGCGCCCCGTCCGGACTGTAGGCCACCGCAGCGACCGATGTCGTGGCCGTCGGAATGACGCCGGGGTTCGCTAATTTGCCCTGGTGGAGGTCCCAGATATAGAGCTTGCCGTCCGAGTTGCCCGAGACGATGCGCTTGCCGTCCGGGCTGAAGGCGAGCCAGCCCACATCCGCGGGTTTGCAATCGGGGGCATCTTTGCAGGGCCACAGGTCGAGGATGGGCCGGTAGTCCGAATCCGGGTTCCACACCATGATGTGGCCGTTGTGGTCGCCTGATGCGAAAACGCTCGGATCTGCTGGATCGAATGCCACGACGTTCACCGTGGCTTGGTGTCCATCGAGCGGAATCGCCTTGGATACGTTGTTCCACACCTGGATGCCGCCCGCCGGACTGCTGGACATGGCGCCCAGCTTGCCGCCCCTGTCACACCGCACGTTGGGTTCGCACCACGGCACGGGGTTGAACGCGACGCTTTGCACCGGGTCGCCACGGCGTGTCGACGGGAACAGCAGGCTGTAGCCGTACGACGACGACCCCTCGCCGACGTCCCACCAGCGGATCGTGCCGTCCTGGCTTCCGGACATCAGCAGGCCGCCCCGGGGATTGAACGTCACCGCGCTGACGGGCGCCGTATGCAAGGCGTGCGGTTTCGATTTGTCGAGGAGTTCGGCGCCCAGCGGCCGTCCGGTGTCGATTCCGTTCCATATCCAGATGGATCCGTCATAGCTGCCCGAGGCGAGCCGATGACCGTCCGGATTGAACGCAAGGGACATGATCGAATCGGGTTGGCCCTGGAGCGGTTCGGCAAGGGGCGCACCGTCGTCGGGGTTCCATAGCCTGATCGTCTTGTCGAAGCCGCCCGACGCGAGCCGATGACCGTCCGGGCTGAACGCCACGCTGAACACCCGGCCGGTGTGACCCGTCAGCGCGGGCCGGCTGAATTGCAGCGTTCCCGGGTCCCAAAGCTGAACGTTGTGATCGGTGTCGCCGGTCGCGAGGTACTTCCCGTCGGGGCTGTACGCCAGGGACTCGATTCCGGGATTGTTGCTGAACGGCTCGGGGTGGGCCGGACACTCAGACCCGGCAGTGGTTCTGCACGCGATCAGTCGGCCATTCTGGGCATCCCACAGCCGCACCTCCCCGTCTTCGCCGGCTGACACCAAGCGGCCCCCGTCGGGACTGAATGCGACGCCGATGATCGGGCTGTGGTGACCCACCAGCGGCTGGCCGGTCTCCACGCCGGAGTCGGCGTTCCAAATCCGGACCGTGTAGTCGAACCCACCGGAGGCGATGCGCCGACCGTCCGCGCTGTACGCCGCCGTCGAGGTCAGTCCCGGCGAGATCAGCTTGCTCGCCCACGACAGCTTTACCGCTGCAGCGACGGCGTAGTCGGCGGTCGTTGCCGGCGAAAGTGCCGTCGCGGCAAGCATTTCCTGAATAGCCCGCGCGTCGCTACCGGGACGATCCCGGTTGAGGATGCCCAGTGCATCCGCGCCCACCTTCTCGGCGGTCGCCTGCAACAGGCCCCGGCGGGCGGCGTCCCGTTGCTGCGTGGCCTGGCGCTGGGCATAGAACGCGAAGCCGAGACTGAGAACCGCCACGGTGGCGATGACACCGATGATCGCGACCGCCCGTCGCAGCTTCCGTGAGTGTGCACGCTCCTCTTCGGCGAGGGCTTCGGCAGCTTCCCGGCGTTCGCGCTCGATGCGCACCGCGTCGGCGGTTCGCTGGTCTTCGGCCCGCCGAGAGGCCACCAAGAAATCCCGCACGCCGGCCAGCCGCGCCGCGAATTGCACTGACTCGGAGAGCCTTTCGGCGTCCCCGAGTCGCGTGCGCGTCAGGAGCCAATCGGGGTTGCGGTGGGTGTCCCACCCGGCGGCGCTGCGCTCGATGTCGTGAATGTTCTTGAGATCCTCGCGCTGCTGGTCCAGCCAGCCCCTCAAGTCGTCCCAATGCTCGAACAGGCTTTCCAGCGCGACTTCGATGACCACGCGGCCCCCCTCGTCGCGGTCGCGAACCAGCAGCCGCCGCTGGACCATCTTGTCGATCAGGGGCCGCGCCGCCTCGGGAAGCTCGGATTCCGGCGCCACGCGGCGCATCGGCCGGTTGTTCTCGGGATTGATGTTCACCAGGCACGGAATGAAGGCCGCGCGCAGCAGCGCAAGGTCCCGCTCGCGTTCCGGCCCGTCGGCCGGCAGGACCTGCTTGATCTCGTTGTTGACCACGTCGCGCATGCCGCCCATGCGGTGGTAGTTCTCCAGCGTCAAGTGCCCGTTGCGGTGATAGCGCCGATAAAGCCGGTCGAGGGTCAGCGCCAGCAACGGCAGGGTGTCGGCGCCTTCGGCGTCAGTCATCAACTGCTGCACCAGGGCCGGGTCGAAACTCAGCGGGGTATTCTCGCTGACGCGTCGCGCCGGCCCGGTGATCACTTCCTTGTGCTCGCTGGCCGGCATGGGTTTGAGATCGTTGAACAACACCGCACCGACGCCTCGCAACACGGGATGGGTTTGCATCCGCTCGTAGCGGTCGGTGCGAATGGTGGCGGCCACGATCAGTCCCACATCGACGGCGTTCATCCGCGTAAGTAGTTCCGCAATGAGCTCGAGGAACCTCACGGCCTCCGTGCCGGCCCGGGCGGGAAACAGCTCCTCGGCCTGATCCAGCGGTAGGACCAGTGTTGGGGCGGTCATCGCCCGTTCGCCGTCGGGAGGACCGCCGCCCGGCACAGCGTCGGTGGCCCCCAAGACCACCGTCTCGCCGCTATCGCTCGTCCCGTCCGCAGGGTCATGGCGGGCGGCCGCCGCCGCACGCATCCGCGTGAACAACTCGCAGATGCGGGCCGCGTCGCCCGCCCGGCAGGCGTCCTCGATGTCATCCACCGAGGTGGCGGTGACCCCCAATGTGCGGCGCCCCAGGTCGATGGCGGCGGCCAGGCCCTGCTCGCCGGTGACGGCATGACCCGCGCGCACGAGCCCGAGCACCGCGAAGTTACGGTCGTCGCGCTGCAGCCTCGGGATCAGCCCCGCCCGCAGGAATGACGACTTGCCGCTTCCCGAGGGTCCCAGCACCACGAACATCGACTCGGGACCGGGGAACCGGTCGGGTGCGGGGAAACGCATGTTGCGCAGCGCGTTAAGGCCCGACGCGATCGCCGCGTCCCGCCCGAAGAAGACCCCGGCGTCGATGTCCTCGAATGGCTCCCAGCCGCGGTAGGGAGCCCGCTGCGGATCGTTGCCGGGCGGCCACAGGAACGAGTCCGGCCCTATCCCGGGCCCTTCGATGAGGCGACAGATCCTGTGCAGCGCCGCGGTGTTGAACGACACCGGCGGGCCGTCGGGGACCGTGGGCGGATCGGCGACGATTTCGACGGTCGTCTTCGGGCCCTCGCGGAACAGATCGCAACGTTGCCAATGGGAAGTGATGTCGCCCTTGGGCTCACCGGCCTGGTGCCAATCGGCGTCGGTCACGTCCTCGAGCCGCGCGATCACAATGCCTTTGCCCGTGCGGTCGGCAAGTTCGTATTCGATCAAGCATTCCTTGGAGGCAATCCAATCCCGCGACACCAAACACAGCAACCATTCACAGCCGGTATTGCGCAGTAACAGCTCTTCCTTCCACTGACGGCCGAGCCGCAAGCCGGTCTTGTCGTCGATGTCCAGGAAGATCTCGGTCGCGAGCTCGGGACGGCGCTCGGTCAGCCACTGTTTGAGAGCGACGACCTCCCTGTTGTTACGGCCGGAATGGCTCATGAAGATACGTAACATGCCAGACTCCGAAGGGCGGACAGCGCGATCGGCCGCCAAGTTTGCCAGGTCGCAGGCGTTTTTCGGGGAGTTTTGAGATATTCGGCCCGATCACGGGCGTTGTTTCCGAGCGGGCAAGCGCCCGAAGGCGCTGCACGCCAATTTCTTTCAATGAATTGCATGCGCCCGAGGTCTCATCACGTTCCCGCCGACGGACCGAGGACCGCGGTGAGCACCTCGGCCAGGGCCGCGGGCTCATCCATCCGTACCGCGCGAATCAGCCCCGAGCCCACCAGCGCCGCCGCCCGATCGTCACCCGGAGAGCCGGCCAGCGCGTCGGCGAGCACGTCGGCGGTGCCACCAGAACCCGAGATCGCAATGATGCGGCGGCCCGCATCGATGCTGTGCCGCACATCGGAATAGGCGATCTGACCGCCGCTGACGAGCACGGTGACGGATGGGGCGGCCCCCGACAGGACGGTCGCCGTGCGCGCGATCCACGGCGCCTCGGCGCCCCACTCCTGGCCCGGGGCCACGACGAAGTGGGTGTGATTGGGTTCGAGCGTGGCTTGGACGCCATGGCAGGGTCCCCCGCGCGGCAGCTTCACCGGTCCGGCAGCCACTACGCCGACAAGCGGAAACGGGACGTCCGACGTCGCACGGGCTTCGCCGAACAGCCGCATCACACCGAACCGCGTGCCACCGTCGACACCGACCGCGCCGTGCCGGTGCATCGCCGGCGCAATCGCTTCCGCGAACAGCGGACGCAGGCCGTCCATGCGCGCCTCCTCCAGCCCGGCCGCGCCGCCGACGACCACCACAGTCGGCCGCGGCGCATGCAGGCCAAGCGCTTCGAGCGCGGCACGCAGCTGACTTGCCGCGCTGACGTGAACGGCATCCGCGAAACGCGCGCCGGTCAGCTCGATCCGGAACGGCGCCGTCACCGGCCCGCCCTGACTCGCCGCGCTGCTCCGTGCATCAGGTCCCTCACCTCGAGATCGATGGGCGCGCCGTGTCGAAAACGGTCGAAACAACCGGCACAGCACATCTTGCTCTGCGCGCGCGGCATGTATCAACGCCGCGAGCAAAAAGCGCGTGGTGAAGAGCGGATTCATCGAGCCCGCCACGCACAGCGGCTTTGGAACGCGTAGCCGTGACAACCGAACCGAGTCAGGTCGGATCCCGTTGCGGGCCAGGGCAACCAGCGTGCGCCCAGGGCCGTCATCCGGAACAGTCGGACGGCGGGTCGGCGCCAGCAGGCCAAGCGGGATCGCCGGGTTGTTCTGGCCTCGCTCGGGCACCGGTGCCAGGCCTCGCGGCCTTGGTCATGCGTAGCGCACAATGAAGGCCGTGTCTGGTCGAGATCTGCCGAAGCGCCGACAGCGTGCGCCGCGACCGTCCGCGTAGCACGCCGGCGCAGAATTCGGGCTGTCGCACGTGAGGCAGCCCCTCGCTCCGTGGATCACGGTCACCGGGCTCGACGGCTCGGGCAAGACCACGTTGCTGCGCGCCCTGTCCGAGGAGCTGGGCGGGTTTCAGTTCCGCTTGCCCTACCACCGGTTCGTGCGCGAGTTCCTCGACCTTTCCGGAGGGGGGTCCGCGTTCGGCGACGCGCACACGGATCGCCTGCTATTTGCGACCGACGCCCGCTTGACCAACGCGCGCATCCAGTCGTGGCGGCAGGTGCACCCACTTCTGCTCTCCCAGCGGGGCTGGATGGACAATTTCATCTTCGGGGCCGTGCAAGGTGTCAGCTACGAAGAGTCGGAATGGCTGTTACGAACTCGGGAGCTCGAACGTCCTTCGGCGATCATCTACCTCACCGCCGAGCCGCGGGTAGCGTTCGAGCGCATCTCCGCGGACGAACACGGTGACAAGTACGAAACGCTCGACTTCATCACCGAACAACACCGCCAGACGTCGCGGTTCTACGAATGCGTCCACGCGGGCTTGCCGCCGCTGGCGGCTTTCGCGGGTATCCCGGCAATCATCGTCGAGACCACGACGAAGACAACCGAGTCGGTGCTGAAGGAAGCTCGAGACTTCTTGGGCGGCACCATCTTCAAGCCGAATCCGTCCTGATGGCAACGCGTGGCGGCGACGACGTCGTGCTCGTCGATATGGACGGGGTGCTGGCGGACTTCGACGCCGCGGTGCTGGATCGGCTTCCGCCGTCGATCGCGCGAGTCGCACGGACAAATTTTTACATCGCCGAGGACTATCCCCGGCACGTCGCCCACGTCGAAGACATCACGAGCCATCCAGACTTCTTCCATGACCTGCCGCTTGTCGACGACGCGCTGCAGGGCTGGCAACGCCTCATCGACGCCGGCTATCAGCCCCGGATCTGTTCGGCACCGCTGAGCAGAAACACGCAGTCCGTGGAGAACAAACTCGCGTGGTTGCGGCGTCACTTCGTGCCGCACTTCGGCGAACTCGTGGTCAGCGAGGCGATCATCGACAAGGACAAGTACCGCTACCCCGGCCTCGCCCTCATCGACGACCGGCCAGAAGTCGACTCGCACGGCGGCCGGGCCACCTGGCGCCACATCGTGTTCGACCGCCCGTACAACCAGCGCTCCAGCGCGGAGCTGCGCATCCGAGGCTGGAACGACCCTGATCTCGAAGCGACGCTCGACAGGGCACGCTGAGGTCCCTCGGCCCGTTCAAATCACGCTCACGCGCCGGCGGGTTCCGCCGCCCTCGCCGTCGCGAATTCCGGGCCCTTGTAGACCGGCACCGGTCCACGGTAGCGGCGCCGAAATTCTTCCGAGGGCACCGGCCATTCCTCGCCCCTGTCGCCCTGGACGACGATGTCGTCGTCGCCTGCGATGACGGGGCCGTCGAGTGTGTACACCGTCTCGCCCGCCCGCGCCGGCCGAGCGAGTACCGCACCGCGGCGCTCCCATCGGTCTCCCGGGATACGCCGGTAGGACGCACGGAAAATGTCGTCGCGGACCGGCCAGCTGTGGCCGTCGTCGCACACCTCCCAATCACCGGCCGACGCAAGGATCGGCTCGCCGGAAGCGGTGGTGCACTTCCATTGCCTCCGATGACGTTTGGCGGTTACGGTTCCGACACGCTCGTAGGTCTTCCACATCGGCCGCGAGCGGTAGCCCAGGTTCGTCAGCTCGATGAGCGTGCCGGCCAGGCTTTTCAGCGCTGCCGCCTTCAATTCCGGGTCGGCGACGGTCGCTTCCCAATCGTCCACCAACTTTTCGTGCAACTTGTTGGATTCGTCTCGCTCGTCGCCCTGGGACCACCCGTAGCTCCGCAGGTAGCGACTCCAGTCTTCCCATTCCGCCTGCGCCATCGCATAGGCGGCGTCTTCTGTGAAGCCGAGCCGCTTCAACTTGGCCAGCGCGATCTCGGCATCCGCCAAACTCTTCAGCGCGGCGCCTTTCAATCTCGGATCGGCGAGCGTGGCTTCCCAGCTCTCCACCAGCCGTTCGTCCTGCTTGTTCTTCACACTGCGCGCGGGGCCCCAGGTCCATCCGCGTTCGCGCATGTACCGGCTCCACCGTTCCCATTCCGCTTGTGCCAGAGCGTCGATGGCGCCCTGGTCGAATCCCAGCCGTTGCAGCGTTTCGACGGCGGCCGTGGCGGGATCGGCGGCCCGGCTGGTTTCGCCGTGTATGACGGCATCCAGCTCCTGCAGACTCTCCGGGGAAACGTCGTCGTGGCGCACATCCCCCGCGTTCCAGGTGTGACCCGCGATCTTTTCGACCATCCAGAGGGCATTTCGCAGCTGACGACGGTTGGAGCCCTTGTAGAAGTCGCTGAGCGTTTCCCAGGGCTGCGCAGACGGCTTGGTGCGGTCCTCTTGCGACGCAGCATATCGCTCGTGAGTCAACATGGCGGCGCGCTCAAAGTTGTCGTGCGCCTGCCCGTCTGACAGCGCCATCCCGAGTCGGTAAGTGCGCAACTCACAGGCGACCGGTACGCGTTCGGCATCGATCCGGGCCGCCGGGTCGTACATGTAGATCGGCATCGTCGGATGTCCGGCGGCCAACCGCGTGCCCAAGATCGGGTCGGCGGCCGCCGCGGAGTCGACCACGATCACCGCATTGACCGAGTCCGCGCCGTCTGTTTGCCCGAGCACCCCGCCGACCGCCGCCGCGGAGGGCATGGCGGCGACCCGATCGATCGGAGGTGGGGCGCTGGCGAATCCCTTCCGCTTGTGGCGTTCCTCGTGATCACGGACGTATTCGTCGGCGTCCGGGGCGACCAGCGTCAGCGCGGGCAGTCCGGGTTCGCCTTCCGCAGCGTGGAAACAGCGTTCGGCATGCCGCTGGGCCATCTCGGCGCAGAGCGCGAGGGTCAATTGCGAGGTGCCACAGACGATGATTCTCCGAACCGATTTGTTGCGCAGGATCTCCTCGATCAGCCGACGAGCGGTCGCCTCATACTTCGAGACAGTGTCCGCCGCCCACAGGTGATCGGAGTCGCCCCCGTGCTGTCCGTACTTCTGGGCCCGCCACGCCTCCGCCAGCCACGGGTCGTCGATGCGCACGATCAGGGGGATCCGGCGTTTGGTGGCGACGGGTGCCAACCGGTTGCTGATGACCGACAACCGCAACAAGTTCGACGACGGGTCGGCCGACAGTAGGTAAAGGCCGCTCAAGCGGCGCCAGAACCGCTGCGTCACAAGAGTTTCCAGGCGATCAAAACTCACCTGCACGATGCGCGCACCCAACCTGCGCGACTCGGCCACGCAGGCCTGCTCGGCGTTGTCTGTCATGAGGACCAGGGCGCTACCGGAGCGAAGCGTGCGGGAGATGGGGCCGACCATCGACGCCGATTCGTCATCGACGTCCACCACGACGGTGACCCATCTCGCCCATCCGGCGCGCAGCCGGTCGGATTGCGCGCGGAACGCCGCGGCGGCCACTCCCACCAGGCTGATGAAGATGGCGGCGACGATCGTCAACCGCGCGACCTCGAGCGCGGCCGGCGTGGGTTTCGGGCATCCCGCGCCGTCGAGAGATTCGTCGCCGATGCCGCCCTTCACCAGCGAGACCGTCCACAACAGCGGGCCGATGAGTGTCGGATGGTCTCTGTTTGTGCATCGCCAGAACGAGTTCAAGCCCAGCACGAGGCTGGTCACGGTGAGGCCGACGACGATCATGACCGGAACAGCCACCGACGAACGGTTGCGCCGCAACAGGTAGGTGACGATGCACAACAGCGCGATGACCGCGCTGACGAGCACAACCGGCACCCAGTCGCCACCCTGCGCCAACCACACCATCCACCGCGGCCATCTCCGTTGGTAGTGAGAGGCGAACACCGCCAGACAGGCGATGAGAGCGACGGCGACAACGAGCAGCGCCACCCGCGCGACGCGCAGCAGCGCCAGGCCGCTCGTCCGAGCGAGGCGGCCGGCCGGATCACCGATCGAAAGGCCGTTACGCCAACGGCTTTCGGTCAATTGGCGGCCTAACCCTTGGCCCGAATGCGGCGTCATTCAGGCCTCGAGGTCGGTGATCCGGCGGCCGCCATTGCCGGTCGTGCCGGCACGCGCCGCGTGCATCGCCATCGGCTCATCGGCAAAGGA
>NZ_LZIS01000112.1 GCF_001667015.1 Mycobacterium sp. E3198
CGCCCACGGCCAGAAGGTGCAAAGCGCCGGCAGCAACATGGCCAGCACCGACAGCGCCGTCGGGTCCAGCTGGGCCTGACACCGCACGTTCGGCGCGGGGCCGCACACCGATGGGTGTGCGGCCCCGTCGTTTTGCCCGGCCGGGGCGCTACCCGGCCAGCGGCGAGCGCGGAAACACGGTGGGGCGGAACCCGATTCGCTGGACCGCACCCTCGGACTCGCGCCCGACCATGCCGCCCAGCGGCAGCTTGGAAACGCCGGTGGTCGCCGATGCGGGTCCCGCGCCCCACCCTCCCGGCATGGCATTGGCGTCCAGGGCGGGCAGGGGCGTGACCGACGAGGCGGCGTTGGCCCAACCCGGCGGTACCGACAAGGTGCCGACCGAGGGCGCCTGACCCAGACCCGCCGACGGGGCCGCGCCCAGGTTCCCCAGCCCCGCGCCGCCCGGGAGCGCACCACCCTCGGCCCCGATGATCGAGCCCGCGCCCTCGTAATCCAGTGCCAAACCCTGCAGATCGAGGTCCAAGCCGTACCCGTCGAGCCCGAGTCCGCCCCCGTCGGCGCCGAAGCCGGCCACATCCGAGCCGATACCGAGTGCATCAAGGCCGAGCGCGCTCGTGCCACTACCCAGCACCGACGTCAACCCGGATAGAGCGCTCGCACTGGTACTGGCACTCTTGGTCGCCGTCTTGCCGGTCGCGCCCGTCACGCTGGACAGAGCGCTGAGCGGGGCGGAAGCCCCCGACGCACCCAGCGACGCCGCCGTGCCCTCCGCCGCCGGAGACACCCCAGTCCCGGCTGCAGCGCCCGGGGTCGCCAGGGTCTGCAGCGTCTGCGGCACTGAAGACATCAGCTGCGACGTGGTCGTCTGCGCGTTGCCGCCGGCCGACTGGGCCGCCGCGCCGGCCTGGCCGGCGAGCCCGCCCGGGTTGGTCGTTTGCGGCGGCGAAGTGAAGGTGCTGAAGGTTGAGGCGGAAGCCGAATTGGCGGCGTACGTGTACATCGCTGTGGCGTCCTGTGCCCACATCTCGCTGTACTCGGCCTCCGTGGCCATGATCGCCGGCGTGTTGATGCCGAGGAAGTTGGTGGCGACCAGCGCCGCCAGCTGCGCCCGGTTGGCGGCGATGACCGCCGGGGGCACCGTTCCCGCAAAGGCTGCCTCGTAGGCGGCTGCCGCCGC
>NZ_LZIS01000113.1 GCF_001667015.1 Mycobacterium sp. E3198
CGCCGACACGCTCGTCAAGTGCCCGGGCGACAAGGCCTCGCCCGGCACCTGGTGGCACAACAAAGACCCGAACACCATCCTCGGCCAGATCGCCTGTGGGACCTACAAGAACGACGAGCCGAAGGTGATGTGGACGAACCAGCAAACCCTGGTGTTCGGGTCTTTGTTGTGCCACCAGGTGCCGGGCGAGGCCTTGTCGCCCGGGCACTTGACGAGCGTGTCGGCGCCGGTGAAGCGGGTGAACGCGTCCTGCACACCCTGCAGGTCCGAGAACAGCGCGTAGGCCGAGATGGTTGGGCCGCCCGGATCCGTGTTCTGCCCGCACGAGATGGAGACGATCGAGCCCACCATCGGCTGGGGGTCCGGATTGCACGTGCCGGGTGGGTAGCCGGTGGGCAGCAGGCTTTGCAGCCGGCTCACCGCGCCGGGCGGCGGGCCGGACGGCGATGGGGAGGTCGTGCGGGTGCTCGTTCTCTTGGTGGTCGTGGTCGTCGTGGTGGTGGTGGTGCTGGCCGCGGTGGGGGTTTCGCTGTCGTCGTTCCCGACGGCTATCGAGATGCCGATGACCGCGGCGACGAGGATCACGGCGGCGGCGATCGCCGCGACGAGGATCCAGGGGTTGCGGCGGCGCGGGGGTGCCGGCGGGCGCCCGGGGCCCCATGGCACAGGGCCGGCGAATTGCGGCGGCGGCCCGCCGAAGGGCGGCTGGTAGCCCGGCAGACTCGGTGGGGGCGGGGCCGCGCCGTGCCCGGGCTGCGGTATCCGCCGATCCCGGCGGATCGGCGGGC
>NZ_LZIS01000114.1 GCF_001667015.1 Mycobacterium sp. E3198
TCACCTACGCCGACGCCGACGCCGAGGGGCCCGAGTCGGTGGTGCTGAAGGTCGCGGCGTCCGACCCGGTGAGCCGGACGCGGTAACACTCGCTCATCTGGCCGGTGCCGATGCGTTCCACGGCGAAGTCGGCAATGGGTCCGGTGCCGATCGAGGCGGCCAGCCAGGCCGCCGTGAGATCACCGGGTCGTTCGATGACTTGCTCTGTATCGGCATGCATGACGGACAGCGTGCCAGGTCACTGCGCCAGTGAGAAGCCGTCCCACGCCATTCGGCGATGGGGGTGGGGATCGAACTCGATCCGGCTCTTGCGGTCGAACACCATGACGGCGCGGTCGTCGGGGGTGTAGGCGGGCCAGTCGTCGCCGGGCGACCCGGTGCGGCCGAAGGACCGCCACCGCCGCTGCACATGGTTGCTGACCCGCAGCGCCGCGCGCCGATCCGCGGCCGCGGTCAGCAGCGCACCGAACCGGGTGCGATACAGGTCGAAGACCGCCAGCAACTCGGTGGCGTGCGTCGCGCCCAGCCCCGACCAGCGCAGCGTGCGCGGCGCGTAGTCGTACCGGTACAGATAGGTGGGCGCGTGAGCGCCGTGGGCCTCGGCGATCTGCCAGGCCGCCGAGCTGAACGCGAAGTCGCCGCCGAGCTGAATGCAGGCCGACGGCGCCGGGTAGTCGGGATATGCGGCGGTGATGCGTTCCCGGGCAGCGGGTTCCGCGTCTGCCAGCAGCTCTTCGATCATCGACTCGTTCGTCGGCAGCATGCGCAAAAAGCGGGTGAACAGGCGGCCCTCTTCGGCATTGGTGCCCACGATCAGCGGCACGCGATGCGCGCGGCCGGTTCGCATGGCCTCGACCGGGTCCACCGGCAGGACGTCGTCACCGAACACCGGGCCGATCGGGAACGCGCCCAACCGGTTCTCCATGCCCTGGTCGATCAGCCGGTGTTGGGTCTCGACGAACTGCGCCGCCGACGCCCGCATCAGCGCGGTGGCCGCGTCTTGCGGGCGGGCCCCGAGCAGGCGCGCGAAGCGGGTCGCGAACTCGGCGGCCGTTTCCCGCGACCGCACCATGCCCGAGGCCGGGCTTTCCGAGATCGCCTGGGCGAACAGGCCTTCGGCGGCGGGCACCGCGAGCAGCGTGGCGGTGATGTGCGCGCCCGCGCTCTCCCCGAAGATGGTGACCTTGGCCGGGTCGCCGCCGAATTCGGCGATGTTGTCGCGGATCCACTGCAGCGCCAGCACCAGGTCGCGGAGGTAGAGGTTGCTGTCGATGGTGATGTCGGGGGTCGACAGCGAAGACAGGTCCAGGCAGCCGAGGGCGCCCAGGCGGTAGTTGACCGAGACGTACACACAGCCGCGGCGCGCCAGCGCCGCGCCGTCGTACAGCGGCGTGGCCGAGCTGCCCAGGATGTAGCCGCCGCCGTGGATGAAGACCATCACCGGTAAGGGCTTGTCGGAGGGCACTTCCGGCGTGACGACGTTGAGGGTAAGGCAGTCCTCGCTCATGGGCTGGTAGCGCCCGACGCCGAGCAGCGTGTAGCGGCGCTGCTGGGGCGCGCAACCGGTGAAGCCGTGGCAGTGCCGCACACCCGACCACGGCGGCGCGGGCTGCGGCGCCCGCAGGCGCAGCGGCCCCACGGGCGGGCGGGCGTACGGGATGGATCGCCAGCGGTTTACCCCGTCGCGGGTGAAGCCTTCGACGGTGCCGGCGGTGGTGCGGGCGCGGATGGTGCGCTCATGCATACCCGTGACGGTAGCCGACACCACGGCCCCGGGCGCGGGTAGCGGCCGAATCCCGGGGCGTGGCGGTTAGCCTGGCGGGATGCGGATCGCCGCGCTGGTCGCAGCCACGTTGCTGGTCGCCGGGTGCTCTCACTTCGGCGGCGACAACGCGGGACGCCCGCAAACCACGTCGGAGACCTCGGCCGGCACCGCCGCGACGACGACCGCGCCGTCGGGCAGCAAACCACCGGCGCCGTCCGCAGCGCCGGCGGCCGGCGCCGCGATCTCCGACGTCATCGCCTGGATCGAGGCAGGTCATCCCGCCGATCCGGGCCGCTATCACACGGCGACGCGGGAGGGCGCCCCCACGCCGCTCGGCAACGACATCGCGCTGACCGCCCAAGCCGGCAAAGTTTCCTGCATGACCGATGCCAAGCACACCGGCGGTGCACTGGCGTGCCTGGTGAGCCTGACCAATCCGCCGCCCCGACCGGATACGGCCTACGGCGACTGGAAGGGCGGCTGGGTCGACTTCGACGGGACGAACCTGCAGGTCGGGTCGGCGCGCGCCGACCCGGGTCCGTTCGTCAACGGCAACGGACCCGAGCTGGCCAACGGGGACACGTTGTCGTTCGGCGACTACCGCTGCCGCGCCGACCAATCGGGCCTGTTCTGCGTGAACTACGCCCATCAATCCGCGGTGCGGTTCGCGACCGCCGGCATCCAGCCGTTCGGTTGCCTGAAGTCCGTGCCGGCGCCGGACGGGGTCGGCACGGCGTTCAGCTGCTGAGCTTCTGCGCCCGGCGCGGCGCCGAATTTTGCTGCATCCGCGGTTTGGGCGTGGGACGATTTGCCGGTGGACGCCGACGATGCCGAAAGGCGCATCGCTGATCTGGAACGTCAGCTCGCCGAGCAAAAGCGCATCGCCGAGTTGGAACGTCAACTGGCCGAAGCCAAGGCGGCCACGGGAACCGATGCCGACGCTCGCGCACGCCAGTACGCGCAGTCGTTGTGGGAGGGCCTGCGCACCGGCGGTCCCGCGGGCCCCGGCGGACCGTCCGCGCCCGAGATGGCGCAGCATCGAGAGGCTTTCATGCAAGCCGCAGCCCAGGCGGGCCTGTCGCAGGAACAGATCGACAACATCTTCCAGCACGGCAAGGCGACCTTCCGGGTGGGGCATTCGGTCGTGTATTCGCAGCAGGGCGCCGCGCCGGGCTTCGGCGCGGCCGCCGGCATGGCACAGCCACCCGTGTTCTCGCAACACGTCGGCTCCAGGCGCCAGGTCGCGACGGGCCGCCGCCGGCCGTGGGGCATGCGCGGGTGGCCGGACCGCATCGGGGCGATCGTCGGGGCCCTCGGCCTCTGCATCGGGGCCGCCGCGTCGTTGACCGCGACGATGCCGGCGAGCGCGATGTGGACGAGCCCCTTCGTGTGCGACAGCGGGTACCAGCTCGCATACAACACCACCAACTACAGCTACAAGCCCGGCCAGTCGGGGACCAGCGTGAGCTTCGAATGCGTCGGCGCTACCGGCTCTTACGAGCCCAGCTGGATCGCGATCGACGCGCTGCAGACGATGCTGGCCACCCTGGTGTTGGCCGCCGCGGTCGGCGTCGGGTTCCTGGTCTGGCGCGGCTTACGCAGGCAGAGCTGACCGTCAGCCGGGCCGGTTGGCGACGGCGGCGAACAACTCAGCCATTTCGTCGGCGGGTCCGCGTGGAACGGTGTAGCCGGCTTCGTCGCGAATCTGATCGAGGTGATCGCGCACGTCCTCGACGGACAGCCCGGGACTGTAGAAACCCGTTGTCCTGCCGATGAAGAACCGCGCGACGTGCCCGGCGCCGGCCGTGTAGATCTCCCCGGACACCGGACAGTCCCGGTGGGTCAGGAAGGCCGCTACCGGAGCCACCAGTGCCGGGTCTAATTGCCGAAGGTATTGGCCGACAAGGTCATCCAGCACCTCTTGCGCGGCCGCCTCACCGGGTTGCCCGGCGCGGCTCAAGGATTCCTCGAGCATCCGGGTGTACGCGATCGGGGCGATGGCGTTGACCTTGATGTCGTGGGCCGCCCCTTCGGCGGCCAGCACCCGGGTGAAGCCGATCAGCCCCGTCTTGGCCGCCCCGTAGTTGCTCATGCGTTCGGCGCCAAGGATTCCCGCCGCCGAGCAGGTGTTGAGAATCCGCCCGTAGCCGCGCTCACGCATCACCGCCCACGCCGGGCGCGTCACGTAGAACGCGCCTCTCAGGTGCACATCGATGAGGGGTTCCAGCCGGGCGGACGTCATGTCCTCGAAGGGTGCGTCGCCGACGATTCCGGCGTTGTTGATGACGATGTCCACCCGCCCCCAGGCGCTCAGGGCGGTGTCGACGATGGCTTGTCCTCCAGCGGGACTCGTCACGCTGTGCGAGTCGGCGACGGCCTGGCCGCCGGCGCGACGGATCTCATCGACGACGGCCCTCGACGCCGCGCCGTCCGAGCCTTCCCCGGTCACCGAGCCGCCAATGTCGTTGACCACGATGCGCGCGCCCCTGGCTGCCAGCAGCAGCGCATACTGCCTGCCCAGTCCCCCACCGGCGCCGGTGATCACGGCGACCTGGTCATCAAACCGCAGGTCGTTGCTCACCAACTGACCGGCAACTCTTTCATGCCGTAGATGTTGGCGTCTTTGAACCTCAGCTCCCCCGGCGGCACGGCCAACTGCAGCCCGGGCAGCCGGCGCGCCAGTGTGGTGAACGCAACCTGCATTTCGACGCGAGCCAGATTCGCCCCGATGCATTGATGGACGCCGTAGCCGAAGCCCAAGTGCCCTCGGGCGTTTCGGTCGGCCTCGAAGGATTCGGGATCGTCGACGAATTCGGGATCCCAGTTTCCGGCGAGCAGGTTCATCATGACGAACTCCCCGGCGCGTATCAGCTGGCCGCCGATCAGCAGATCTTCGGTCGCCACCCGGTCGACCTGGCTGTGCACGATGGTCAGGTAGCGCATCAGCTCTTCGACGATATTCGCGACGACGCCGGGGTCCTCTGTTTGTCCGAGGCGTTGGAATACTTTGGGATGTTCCAGCAGCGCAACGGTTCCCAGGGAAATCATGTTGGCGGTGGTTTCGTGGCCGGCCTGCATCATGATCACGCTGTTCATGGCCGTGGTGGCATGGTCGAGCTGACCGGTCGCCACATACTCGGTGACCA
This sequence comes from Mycobacterium sp. E3198, assembly GCF_001667015.1. Classification (GTDB taxonomy): domain Bacteria; phylum Actinomycetota; class Actinomycetes; order Mycobacteriales; family Mycobacteriaceae; genus Mycobacterium. The sequence goes on from NZ_LZIS01000114.1 coordinate 4,912, forward strand.
GCCGGCTGATCAAGTCGTCGCCGGGTTCGCGCGCCTTGCGTTCCACCAACTCCTCGATGTAGGCGTACATGGCCCCGAAGGCCTGGCCCTTTTCCGCGTCGGTGGATCTCTGGTCAAGCCCTCTTGTGGTGTTGAACTGGAATAGTTCCAGGTCTTCGGGCGGCACCCCCAGCAGCAGCGCGATCACCATTGATGGCACCGGCAAGGCGAATTCACGCACCAAATCGGCCGGCGCACCGTTATCGATCATCTGCCCCAGATAGTGGTCGACCATCTCCTGGATGTGCGGCCGCATCGATTCGCAACGCCGGAAGGTGAAGTTGCTGGTCATCATCCGCCGCAGCCGTTGGTGCTCGGGATCGTCCGTGCGGGCGAACATCACCGGGACCTTGTTCTCGTCGTCCTTCGGCATGATCGAGTCCGGAATGGTCCTCGCGGACAAGCGCCGATCGACCAGCGCCGCCCTGATGTCCCGGTAACGGCTGACCACCCAGACCGGGTTGCCCTGGAACATCGCGCGTCGAAGCCCGGGTTGCTCCCGCCAGTCGGCGAACTCGGCGGGCGGCGCGAGGGGGCACCGCGCAGGCCGTGGCACCGGCAGCGCCGGAAGATCGGCGTCAGAGCGCACTTCGGAAGTTGTTGACATATCCCGCGTTTCCCATTAAGTGTCAGGCGTCTGCCAGTTATAGAGCGTAAAGCCACGCTTGGTGGCAGTCAACTGTCGGTTAGGCTGTCCCCATGTCCGGGGTTGACGACCGGCCATTGCGGGCGGACGCGGCGCGCAACGTCGAGCGCATACTGCGCGCGGCGCGGGACGTCTATGCCGAATTCGGGCCCGATGCACCGGTGGAAGCCGTCGCGCGCCGGGCGGGCGTCGGCGAGCGAACGCTGTATCGCAGGTTTCCCACGAAGGCTGATCTGGTCCGGGCCGCCCTCGATCAGAGCATCGCCGAGGACCTCACGCCGGTCATCGACAAGGCCCGCCGCGCCGAGGACCCGTTGCGCGGCCTCACCCAACTGATCGAAGCGGCGATATCGCTGGGCGCCCGCGAACACAGCCTGCTGACCGCGGCACGCCGGGCCGGGTCACTCACCTCCGACATCTCGGTTCCGCTCAACGCCGCGCTCGGCGAGCTTGCCCGCGAGGGCCAGCGAGCCGGCAGCATCCGCGCCGACCTGGTCACCGACGACCTGCCCCGCCTGATGGCGATGCTCTTCGGCGTGCTGGCGACCATGGATGCGGACTGCGACGGCTGGCGACGGTATGTCGCCCTCGTCGTCGATGCGGTATCGGTCAACGAACGGCAACCGTTGCCTCCGGCCGCGCCGCTGCGTTATGAGGTCGGGCCTAATAGCTGGCCACTGTAGGCGGTTCAGTTGATGGTGACCCCGGCGTCGACCTTGAACTGCAGGCCCGTCACGTAGCGAGACTCATCGGATAGCAGGAACAGCACCGCATTGCTGACGTCGGCCGGCGCCACGGCCGGGGTGGGCATGGCGTTGACGAAGATGGGGATCAGGTCGGACCGTTGCTCACCCAACAGCGACCCGAACGACGGCGGAACCATCCCGGTGGGCACGCCGGTGGGAAGGACGGTGTTGACGCGCACGTTCTGCGCGGCCAGTTCGTTCGCCAGGGCCAGCGTCAAGCCGACGACGCCGTACTTCGCGGCGGTGTAGGGCGTCTGCAGCGGAAAGCCTTTGATGGCACCGGCAGAGCTGACGTTGACCAGGCTGCCGCCACCCTGGTCGAGCAGGTGCGGTATCGCGGCCGCGCAGGTGTTCCACACGCCGATGAGGTTCACATCGACCACCGCGCGCCACTGATCGGCGGTCGTCCTGTCCCAGGGCGCCACCGTGAGCACACCGGCGTTGGCGACCGCCCCGTCCAGGCCGCCCAGCTCGCCGGCGCCCTCATCGACCGCGGAGCGCAATCGCGCCTCGTCGCGAACGTCGACGATGCGACTCACGCAGCGGCGGCCCAAATCCCGGACCAGTTCTGCGGTTTCGGCCAGGTCGTCTTCGGTGGCCAAGGGGTACTCGATCTGCGGCAAGGATTGACAGATGTCGACCAGGATGAGGTCCGCACCCTCCTCGGCGAGCCGCAGCGCGTGGCTGCGCCCCAGACCGCGGGCGGCACCGGTGATCAGAATGCGCTTACCGGCAACGCGTCCCACCTACTGCTCGTTCCACATCAGGCCGCGCATCGTCGCGGACAGCGGGATGTCCTCCACGCCGATCAGTCCCTGGGGAGCGCGGCACACCCAGTCGATGGCATTGACGACCCGGCCCGCCGTCGAAATGCAGCCGGCATCGGTGGAGTCGTAACGAGGATGCGAGACGTGGGTGTTGATTTCCACCCGGGGTTCGCCGTCGACGACGACACGGTGGACTCCGGTGTGGCCCTCGGGCGGGAATTCCCAGTCGGGGGCCGCGGCTTGGGTGAGCCTGGTGACGTGCTCGAGGGTGATCACCGGCTTGCCGTCGCGAACGCCCTCGGTGGCGAACCGAACGGCGGCCATCTGTCCCGGCTGCACCGTCATCATGGTGCAGTCGATTCGTTCGGGCGTGTACCAGGGTTCGACGCGCTGCCGCACGTCGTCCAGCTTGATGTCGAGATTATCCGCCAGGCTGCGGACCTGACCGCCCCACATCGACACGATCACCCCGGGCAGGAACATCATCGGCGAGTCGTCGTCCGGTGTTGAACCGAATCCCATTGCGGCGCCCGTAAACTCGGCGTCATCGTAGTTCCCGTAGTCGAAGATCTCCTGCACGGTGATCGAAGAGATGCGGGTAGTCAGGCTGGCCGCAGAGTGCACCAGCGTGTCGCCGGAGAAGCCGGGGTCGATTCCGTTGACGTAGAGCGAGGTGTTGCCGGCCGCACAGGCGCGCTGCAGGGGCTCCCGCAACCAATCGTCGGCGTGGCGAGGCGTGACCAGCCAGACCATCGACGTACCGACGACGTTGCTGCCCGCCGCGAGGAACTTGGCCATCTGTTCGATGGCTTCCATCGGCCGGGTTTCACCCTGCGATGTGTACACCACGCAGTCGGCGCCGAGGGCCACCAGGTCGTCGATGTCGTCCGTGGCGATGATGCCGGTCGGCTCATCCAGACCGCAGAGTTCGGCGGCGTCCCGGCCGATCTTCTCGGCGCCGGCGGCGTGCACGCCGATCAGTTCGAGGTCCGGCCTGCCGATGATGGCCCGCAACGAATGCCGGCCAACGTTTCCGGTCGAGAATTGAATGACTCTGCGCACGGTTAACCTCGTCCTTTCAGCGGTGGGTGATCACCGATCATGTCAGGCGAAGCTCAGTAGTCGGGTATCGGCAGCGGCGAATTGTTGGAGTCGATACCCCCGTCGACGTGGAAGGTCGCGTTGGTCGCGTAGCAATCGCGTGTGCACAGATACACCGCGAGCCGTCCGAGATCCTCGACGTCACCCAGCCGGTGCAGGGGGGTGGCCTCCTGCATCTTCTCCAGCGACCCGGGCATCAAGTCCAGGCTGCCTCGAAGGCCGTCGGTGGCGAACGAACCCAGGGCGATGGCGTTGACGCGAATCTTCGGGGCGAGTTCCTGTGCCATGGCGCGGGTGAGCGCTTCCAGGCCGCCCTTGGCGACGCAGTAGGCGGTCAACGCCCGGATGCCGAATCTAGCTGAGCCCGAGGAAATGTTGATGATGGAACCGTGCCCGGCGCTGAGCATGTGCGGCGCGGCGAGCTGACTCATGATGAACGCCGACGTCACACACCAGTCGAAGGTGTGCCGGAAGTCTTCGTCGGTGATGTCCAAGAACCGCGCGTAGGTCGAACCGCCGACGTTGTTGACGAGAATATCGATGCGGCCGAACCGCTCCATGGTCGCGTTGACGACGCGTTCTCCGTCCGGACGGCTCATCGCGTCGGCGACGAGCGCCAGGCCCTTGCCACCCGCCGTCTCGATACCCTCAATGGTGCCAACGATATCCGCCTCGGTACGTGCGGTCCCCACGACCGTGGCGCCTGCCTCCCCCAGAACCCGGGCGATGCCCGCCCCGACACCCTTGCCGGCGCCCGTGACGATCGCGACCTGTCCGTCCAGCCGGAACTGCTCCAACGCCATGCCGGGCTCCTTCGAGGTCGCGGGTGTCGGGTGCGCCGTTCAAATCTAGAAACGTAACTGACTAAAGTCAATCAAAGTATGGGATTGGACCCTGCAATCGCGGGTGTCAGCCGACAATGACCAAGTTGTGCAAGCCTTTCTGGCGGAAACACGGCATAATGAGCGGGTGCCGGCGTAACTCTTGCAGTAGTCAAGTCAACCGTGAGGAATGAAATGGCTGTGACGGATCGGCTGTCCGCGCGAGAAGCCAAGCGCCTGCAGACGAGGGAACGCTTGATGGGCGCCGCGATCGCGGAGTTCGCCCGCGCCGGCATGGCCGAGGCCGACGTCAGTGCCATTGTGGCCGCGGCGGGAGTCGCCCACGGGACGTTCTTCTTCCACTTCCCCACCAAGGAGCATGTGCTGCTGGAGCTGGAGCACCGCGAGGAAGAACGCATCGCCAAGCAGTTCGCGCAGTTCCTGAAGTCCAAGCACGACCTTGCTGCCGCATTGAACGAGGCCGTCCGCCTGGTGGTGGGATTGGAGCGCCGACTGGGCGACCTGCTCTTCAATGACTTTCTCGCGCTGCACTTCTCCCAAACCCGCCCGCAGACCGAGGACGGCAGGGATCACCCCCTGATCGTCCTGGTCGCTCAGGAAATCGCGCTTTCCCAAGAACGTGGGGAGGCGGATCCGCAGGCCGATCCCATGAACAGCGCGGTGTTCTTCCTGTTGGGTCTCTACGCGCTGCTGATCACCACCAACCACTGGCCCACCGGCCACGCGCTGCTGGAAGACTACGTCGCGAGGACCTTGCGCGGCCTGAAGCCCTGACCGAGCAACGCCTTACGCCGCTAACGCACCACACCGCGCAACGGCACCAAGCCGAGTTCCTTGTGGGTCAGGAACCCCGGCGCGGCCTCGCACACGGCCGGAACCGTGTTCGCCGGGCCCATCGCGGTCCAGGTGTAGCCCGGCTTGGGGTAATTGCCCTGTGGATCGGCGGGCGCCTGCAGGATCAGCTCCGTGGGTTCGTCGCCCTCGATCACGATACGGTAGTGATAGTGGCCGCCCCAATCCGGCTGCGGCTCAATGGCATCGTATTCGTCCATCGTGTACATCTCGTGAAACGTGATGAGGGGCTTGCCGTCGACCCACGCCGTCCACTTGTGGTGCTGGGAGGCGACCGTGCCCTTCTTGATCGAGCCCTTGAAGCCCGGCATGTCGCTGGTCGGTCCGCCCTCATACGGAATGTCCCGGATTGCCGTCCCCAGCTCGACGTCCGTCGTGTACTTCTCGACCCTCTTCCCGAGGCCGTCGACCACCATGGCCATCGACTGGGCGAACAGTGGCCAGGCGTTGCCGAGCAGGTTCGGTCCGGCCAGGAACTCTTCGGGGGTGTTCCCCATGCCCATCTCGTGCAGGTACTTCAAGGTGTCCTTGCCGAAGTTCACCACCTCGTAGATGTGGATGGCGTCGATCCGGCTGACGATGCGGGCCAGCGTCAGGACGAGCAGGTCTCCGGCAAAACCGGGGTTGACCCCGCCCGCGTGGAAAGATGTTCCGCCCTCGTGGCACGCCGCATCGATCTTGTCGATGTCCGCCTGGCTGTGCTCGGTTCGAAACCACCACGCGCCGCCCGATGCGACGACGTTCTTGCCCGAACGCAACAGGCGACAGACCTCGTCGGGATCCGACCACAGCGGCGCGTAGAACACGCAATCCGCATCGAGCGCCTCGATCGCCGCCTTATCGGTCGTGGCGAGCACCCCGATCGGCGCGACGCCGACGAGTTCACCGGCGTCCTTGCCCACCTTCTCCGGGCGGTTGCAGAGCACCCCGACCACCTCGAAGGCGGGGTTGTGCGCAAAATGTCGGAGCGCCACGGTCCCGACATTGCCTACGCCCCATTGGATCACGCGATACTTCTTCTCGGCCGGCGAGCTGAGCGCCATCGCTACTCCTTTGCACGCACCGACACAGCTGAGCGCCTGCCGAGCGTAGGCGCGCTCCGAACGGTGTGTCAACGATTTACAGCTGACTTTCGTCAGTCAAAAGTCCAGGATCGCGCATACATTTTGCTAGGTGCAACGGATTACACCAGCCTCACGCAGGATCGTTGCTCCTTCTGCTGACTCTAGTCAGCCTGTTATAGTGCACAAGCCGATCCAATCAGCGCGCCGGGGAGGGTTCGTGAATCTGCCGAAGCTGCACCAGCGTGATGCCGGCGTTGGCACCACCATCGGGGCAAGCGGCGCCGCCCCGCCGCGTCTCGCAATCGACGAACACATGGAGCGGTCGCAGCTGGCGCAGCGCCGGGCCGACAAGTGGCTCATCTCCGGCGGCCTCCTGATTGGCACCGCCGCCCTCGGCGTCTTCGGCTTGCCGCTGTTCCTCTGGGGAGTGCGGTTGCTGCGCCGGGCCCAACGCGATGGCCTCTCCGTTCGCCCGATGCTGGTCACGTTGCTCGGCTACCTGGTGATCATCGATGCCGCGATCAACACCGTCGGATGGGCGCTCGACCTGGTGGCCAGCCACACGCTGCTCGCCCGAGTGCTGCTCAACGGGTGGGGCAACATGTTCGACGCCGGCTACTTCTGGCATTACAACGAACTGTGGGTCGGCGGCGCGGCCGGACCCGGCGAAAAGGCCATGGAAGTCGGGCTGATCCTGACCGTCTTCACCATGCGCATCGCCGCCGCCATCGGCTTCCTGCAGATGAAACGCTGGGGCCACCAGTGGATGGTCATCACCTGCTGGATGGGCGTGGTGATCTGGATTACCTATGTCTTCAACATGACCATGTTCGCCGACGTGCGTTTCGCCGGCGTCGTCCTGCCGGTCGTCGGCTGGTGGCTGTACGACATTTTCTACATCACCCCGTTCCTCGCGATCCCGTATCTGCACACCGTCAACCGCGAACTCTTCTCCGACTGAGCGCGCGACCATGACATCACCGAGGAGGTCAGCTCATGGATTACTTCTGGGAGATCCTTCGTTACGTCGCCGCCTGGGGCGGCACCGGCCTGATCATCTGGTTCTGGTACTGGCTGTTCTCCAACATCGGCACGTTCTGAACCGCGGACCGGATGGGCGAACTGCACGGGATTGCGCCCATGGGTGAGTATTCCGATGACCATGCGATGGCGCTGGAACGGAGCTGCGCCGTGACGGCGGTCGCGCTCAGCGAGCGACGCCGCGAAGGCGCCCGGCTCGTCACGGGCGAACGGCGCGGCTTCGGTTTGAACGCGGCGCTCACGTTCGTCCATGTCCCCTACCCCGCCGTCTCCGATTGGACGCGCAGAACCCTGACGTGCGGAGTGGCCCTCCAATGCTCACCTTCGAAAGAACGCATCACCGAATACCACCTGAACGAGCTGTCCGCGCGCGAACTGCGCGCGCTCGCGCTCGTCGAGGCCGGCGTCGCCCTCGGTTGGCTGGCGTCGCGGTGGCCCGGCCTGCTCCCCGATGCCCAACGGCTGCTGCCCGAAATCCGAGCCGAAGCCGGCGACCTGCCAGCCGCCGAAATGCTCAACCGGGCAATCGTATTGGCGGCCACCGGGCGGGCATTGCCGATCCATCCACTGCTGGGCACCCTGCCGTTGGCCCATACGGCGCCGCATGGATTGACCGACAAGCTGCGACGCAGCTTCGGCAGGATGCCATGGACGACGATGCAGAAACGTCGGCCGCGTCCCTACTCGGTTCCCGTCGGCGGCGACGGAGGCGTCCGCAACCCCAACCTACCGCCACCGAGCCGGCCGCGGGACAGCGATCTCGACGTCACACCGGAACACCGGCCCGGGATCCCCTACCCCGAATGGAACATGTGGACACAGCGATTCATGCGGGACCATGTCGCGGTCATCGAGCATGCCGACGGCCGGCGCAGCCGCCGCCCGGTGCCGGTCGCCATCGACGTGCGCAAGTGGTTCGAGGAACACACCCATCGTGCGATGACAAACCGCCTCGAAGACGGCTCCGACCTTGATGTCGACCAATACGTCAGCCACTACATCGATCTCACGACCGGCCAAGCGAAGGAGCCGAGGGTCTTCCGCGACCTGCTGCCCCGCAGCCGCGACGTGACCACAGCGTTGCTGCTCGACGGCAGTTCGTCGTTGGGTGTACACGGCGGCCGAGTCTTCCAGCTCGAATTGGCCTGTGCCGATGCGCTCTCGCGCGCCATGACGCTCGCACGCGAGCGACACGGCGTTTTCGTGTTCACCGGCAACACCCGCCATCGGGTCGAAGTGCGCTGCCTGAAGGACTTCGAAGACCGTCGCTTCGTTCCGCCGAGCGGGCTGGGCCTGTCCGCGCGCGGTTACACCAGACTCGGCGCGCCGCTCCGGCATTTGACGAGCCGCCTGCTGGCGGAGGCCTCCGAACGACGCCTGCTGATCATCATCGGAGACGGGCTGATCTCCGACGAGGGTTATGAGGGCCGTTATGCCTGGGCCGACGCCGCGCACGCCGTCGAGGAGGCCAACGACGCCGGGGTATCGATGTACTACGTGGGCGTGGGGCCGACACGAGTCGATCCCCTGCCCGAGGTGTTCGGACCGCGCCGCTCCCAACGGATCCGGCGCGTCGAAGAGCTGCCCCGGGTGCTGGCCCATGTCCATCGTGAACTGGTGGCCGCATGAACCCCGACCACACCTATTTCGCACACGGCAACGAAGTCCAGCTGTTCGAGCGGGCATTCCGCCGGCGCATACCGGTGATGCTCACCGGCCCGACCGGCTGCGGCAAAACACGATTCGTCGAACACATGGGCTCGCTGCTGCAACGACCCGTGGTCACCATCAGCTGCCACGACGATCTCACCAGCTCCGATCTCGTCGGCCGGTTCATGGTGACCGGAGGCGACGTGGTGTGGAACGACGGCCCCTTGACCCGGGCCGTCAAGGCGGGGGCAATCTGCTACCTCGACGAGGTCGTCGAAGCGCGCCACGACTCGTTGGCCATCCTGCATTCGCTGACCGATCACCGCCGGTCGCTGTACCTCGACCGCGCCGGGGAGGTGGTCAAAGCACCGGAGGAGTTCATGCTGGTGTGTTCGTACAACCCGGCATACCGCAACTCGCTCAAGGAGCTCAAACCGTCGTTCCGCCAGCGGTTCGTCACGCTGGCGATGCGGTATCTGCCGCCCGACCGCGAGGCCGAGGTGATCGTCGCGGAATCCGGGATTCCCTTGGCTACGGCCCAGCGGCTGGTCGGATGCGCGCTCGCGATCCGCACCGCCGACGAGGTTTTTCACTTCGAGCCGCCGTCGACCAGGGTGTTGGTCACGGCGGCGCAGCTGATCGCCTCCGGCGCAACAGAATTGGATGCGGCCGACGCGTGCATACTCGCGCCACTGAGTACCGACGGCGCGATCACCGACGGCCTCCGTGAGGTCGCGGCGGCCAGCCTGGCCACGTCGCCCTAGAAAGGAGCAATCGGTATGGACCGACAGGAGCAGAAGCGTAAGAGGGCGCTGATCGTCTTCCAAATCTTCATCTACGGCTACTTACTGGCGATGTTCGGCATCCAGCTCTACATGTCGTTCGCGCGGGGGTGGTGGGACCTGTGAATCCCGTTGCCGCGCAGACAGGCAGCTCGGTCAGTCTCGAGGACCACCACGGCGAGTCGCGCCGGGCCCAGCGCCACGCCGACAAGTGGATGATCGTCGGCGCAGCCCTGATGGGTATGTGGGCGCCGGGCCTGATCGGATTTCCCGTCTTCATGCGGGGGGTGTGGCTGCAGCGCCAGGCCCTGCGCGCCGGCCTGTCGGTGCGGCCGATGATCGTGACGCTGATCGGATATCTGGTCCTGATCGACGGGATGCTCAACAGCCTGGGCTGGGCCCTGGACCTGGTCGCCAACCACACGTTGATCAACAGGGTGCTGATGGTCGGGTGGGGCAACATGTTCGACGCCGGTTACTTCTGGCATTACAACGAGCTGTGGATCGGGGGCGCTGCGGGGCCGGGCGAGAAGGCGTATGTGGCGGGCCTGATCCTCACGGTGTTCTCGATGCGGGTGGCCGCGGCGATCGGATTTCTCCAGATGAAGCGGTGGGGCCATCAGTGGATGGTCGTCACCTGCTGGATGGGCGTGGTGATCTGGTCCGCCTACGTGTTCAACATGACCATGTACGCCGACGTGCGCTATGCCGGCGTCGTATTCCCGGTCGTCGGCTGGTGGCTCTACGACATCTTCTACATCACCCCGTTCCTCGCGATTCCGTACCTGCACACCGTCAACCGCGAAATCTTCTCCGACTAGAAGGGGCAGTGCCATGAATGCACCAACCGCCGAAGACAACGACCCGGCCACCACCGACCTCGAACCCGGGACAACCCCCTACTACGCGCGAATGCACAAATGGATCAAGCGCGCCGTGTTGGTGTGCCTGGTGGCACTGGTGATCGAAGGTGCGTTCACCCTGCCGTTCATGGCGGTCTACTACGGCTACCCGACGCTGAGCCTCACCGAAATCTGCAGCGAACTGCTGAAGATTCGATACTCCAACGACACGCTGGAGTGCAAGTACCCGTACCCGCCGTTCGGGCCGCCGGAGGGCGCCGAGGGCAAGGCCACCGCGCAGGACGTGTGGGGCATCCAGCCGATACCGAAGTACCACAGGCTCGGCTTCCGCGAGCTCGTCAGGATTCACGACGAGCGGCTCGCCCGCCAGGCCGCCCAACAACACCCGGCGCCGCACCCGTGACCTATCGGGTCGTTCAATGGACGACCGGCAACGTCGGCAAGAGTTCGGTCCGGGCGATAGCCACCAACCCGACACTCGAGCTCGTCGGATGCTACGCATGGTCGCCCGAGAAGGCCGGGCGCGACGTCGGCGAGCTGTGCGGGATCGCGCCGCTTAACGTGAAGGCCACCAACGACGTTGAGGCGCTGCTCGCGCTGAAACCCGACTGCGTGGTCTACAACCCGATGTTCGCCAACGTCGATGAGCTGGTTCGCATCCTCGGTGCCGGCGTCAACGTGGTGGGCACGGCCGGGTTCATCACCGGCCACTTCCTCGGCGCGGGACGCGAGCGCATCGCGCAGGCCTGCGAAGAGGGCGGATCGACCATCTTCGGCAGCGGCATCAACCCCGGTTTCATCCAACTCTTCGCGATCGTGTCGGCGGGGCTCTCCGACCGGGTGGACAAGGTGTCCATGCTGGAATCCGTTGACACCACCATCTACAACTCGCCCGCGACCGAAATCCCCATGGGCTTCGGTTATCCCATCGACCAGCCGGATCTTCGGGCCATCACCGAAAAGGGTTCCGGCATCTTCCGGGACGGCGTGTTGCTGATCGCCGATGCCCTCGGTGCGGAGCTCGACGACGTGCGGTGCGAGGCACAGTACGCCCAGACCACCGAGGACCTTCACCTGCCCGGCGACTGGACGATCGCGAAGGGCTGCGTCGCCGGCGTGGACGTCCGTTGGAAGGGGATCGTCGGTGACCGCGAGGTCATCGAAATCCGCGGACGATGGCGCAAGGGGCAATCCTTGGATCCGGATTGGCCGCTGGACATGGGCTACACCATCGAGGTTCAGGGTCGACCGACGATCAGGACCACGCTGAGCTTCCTTCCGCCGCCGGACTTTCGGGGCGAGACGCTGGACGACTACATCATGCTGGGTCTCACCATCACCGCGATGCCGGCGATCACCGCGATACCCGCCGTCGTCGCGGCGGCCCCCGGAATCGCCACCTACAACGAGCTGCCACTGCTACTTCCGCGCGGAGTAGTTTGCGCCGATGCATAACTTTCGATTGGGAGACGTCCATGCCTGAATCTCCGCTGCTTCATCACGTCGTGTTCGCGGTGGCACCGGAGCGGCATCCAACTGTCGCGCAAATGTTCGCCGACCTGGGGTTTGCCTTTGAGAATTTCCAGCTGACCGAACTCGGGCTGGACATTCACCTCGACTGGACTCGCGGTATCGAACTGATCAGCCCCATCCCAGGATCGCCCGGGGAGGTGGCCGCTTCAGTGAATGAGTTTCTCGAGCGCCACGGCGACGGGGTGTACACGGTGGTGATCGGAGTTCCTACAGCATCCTCCGCTGGAGCCGTCGCCGAACGCTACGGCGCGACAACGCGATTTCGGCAGCACTTCGAGGGTGATGGCTCATATCTCGACGAGATCGACGTGTCCGTCTGCGGCCTGCCACTGACATTTCTCGCCACGGATATCCCGTGACCGCCGACCAACCCGTCGGCACGGCGATGCCGAGCGTATTCGACGCGGGCCTTCCGGCGCTCAGCTATGACGTCGGCGAATCACCGCACGACGTCTATCCCCGGATCCGGGCGACGCAGGCGGTGGCGCCGATCGCGATCGGGCCGTTGGGCCCCGAAGTGCTCTCCTACGAACTTGCCCGGGCGATCCTTCGCGACCCCCGCTTCATAATTCCTCCCGGGATCCATCTCGCCGCGCACGGCATCACGTCAGGCCCGCTGTGGGACAGGGTGATCCGCAGCATCTTGTGCATGGACGGCGCCGAACACCGTCGTCTGCGCAGCCTGGTGTCAAAAGCCTTCACCCCACGGGCAACCGCGCGGATGGACGAGACGATCCACGCGGTCATCAACGAACTCGCCGATGCCGTCGTCGCGAAACGGGGTTGCGAGTTCGTCGGGGAGATCGCACGGCCGTACCCGATCCCGGTCATCTGTGCCCTGCTGGGCGCGCCGCGGGAAGACTGGCAGCTGTTCTCGAAATGGGCAGAGGACATCTTCAAGATCGTCAGCTTCGACTGCGACCTCGCCGAGGAAGAGCCGAAGGTCCTCAAGGCCTGGGACTCGTTCGACGAATACATCGACGGGATGATCGCCGATCGGCGCACAACGCTTACCGACGACCTGCTCTCGGAACTCATCCGGGCGGAAGACCGCGGCGACCGGCTCGATGCCGGCGAAGTCCGCATGCTGGCGTTCAGCATCCTGGTGGCGGGAACCGACACCACACGCACCCAATTAGCGGCCTCGATGGAAGTCCTCTGCGAACATCCGGACCAGTGGGCGCTACTCCGCGACCGTCCCGAGCTCGGAATGAGAGCCGTCGAGGAAACCATGCGTCACTCGCCGTCGATGTGCAGCACCCTGCGCAGTGTCACTGACAACGTCACAATCGGCGACTACACGTTCCCGGCCGGCACATTCATCATCGTGAACACCTATGCCGCCAACCGTGATCCGTCGATCTACGATGACCCCACTCGCTTCGACATCACTCGCGACGACCCACCGCCCATCCTCACCTTCGGCGGGGGCGCGCACTACTGCCTTGGCGCGAACCTCGCCCGGCGGGAACTCTCCGAAGCACTCAAGATTCTTGCCCGCCGCATACCGCATCCCCGCTGCACCGAAAGTCCGCCGTGGCGGCCACTTCTCGGCATGAGCGGTCCCACGCGCCTATCGGTCGAGTTCGATACCTGAGACGCGCGATAGGTGGCGTGCCCTACCAGCGTAAATGCGTATTCAACTGCGCAGGACGCGCTGCCTGTACAGCAGGCTGATGTTGAAATAGGTCAGATAGGCAACTGTGGCGGCGACGGCGGCTCGACGAATACGAGAATTGAGCAGCGCGAAGCCCAGAGCCGCTTCGATGCTGCCGTTGATAAGCACGTGGGCGCGAATGCGGTCCTTGAAGGCCATCCGATTCACCGATTCGAACGCACTCGGGCACAGAAGGTGCGCCATACCAGAGGCCATCAGCGCTAGGCCCGCGAACAAAGCCCATCTCTCCGATTCTGTACGTCCGGACTTCATCGGGTCGACTTCTCGTGGAGAACGACGGGAAGGTGGGTTGGGCCACGCAGCGAGCTGTTGGTGGACCACGTTGTGGGTCCGGTGACCGAGATTCGTGACACGCGGTCGACGAGTTCGCGCAGGACGGCTTGTGCCTCCATGCGTGCGAGTGGCGCACCGAGGCATAGGTGTGGGCCGTAACCAAAGCCGACGTGGGTGCGTGGATTTCGGTCGGCGCGGAAGGTGTTGGGATCGTGGAAGGCAACTGGATCGCGGTTGGCCGCTCCGAATGACAGCAGTACCCGTGAACCAGATGGGATGGTGACATCGCCTACTTGGTAGTCGGCACGGGTGTAGCGGTAGAGGTTTTGGATGGGACTGGTGTAGCGGACATGTTCTTCGATGGCCTGCGGGATGAGGTCGGGGTTGGCGCGGATCATGTCGAATTGATCGGGGTAGTGGGCGTAGGTGTGAAGCATCCCCCCGAGAAGGTTGGTTGTGGTCTCATTTCCGGCGATCAGAAGCAAGATGGCGATGTAGAACAACTGGTTGTCCGTCAGCGCGCCATCGGTGCTGTGCGCCAACAGGCGACCGAGGACGGTGTCCGATCCCTTGAGGTGCCCTTCCGCCAAATGCTTCAAGAAATAGCGGCGCAGCGCTACTGCGGCCCGCATGCATCGCGCGGTATTCACAACGCCCTTCACCGTTGGAGTGAAGTTGATGATCTGGGTGCTGTCGTCTGACCAACGGCGGAAGTCGGCGATGTCGCTCTCCGGGACGCCGATGATGGCGGCGATCACACGAAGAGGCATCGGGATTGTCAGCCGCTGTACGGCATCACACTCGCCAGCAGCGATCATGTCATCGACGAGGTCGGCGGCAAGCTTGTCAATGATGCTGCGCCAACTCTCCAGAGCACCTTTGGTAAACGCCGGCTGGACTTGTTTGCGCAGGCGGCTGTGCTGCTCTCCGTCGGTGACCACAACAAGATCGGCGACCATGCGTACTCGGGTCACTCCGTGGCTGCTGGTCACCTGATCTGTGTCGCGTAGGGCTGCGCGGACATCGTCGAGTCTGTGCAGAATCCACGTGGCACGCCGGGGGTTGTAGTGAACGCGTCCGCTGCGATGCAGGGCGTCGTAAGCAGCGTGGGGCTGCGCTGCGACGGCCGCGTCCAACGGGTCGTAGTCGGTATTGATCGCACCCGTCCACCCGCTGTACCCACGTCTCCGTGTGCGGATCGCCGCAGACAAGTTCAGTCGCCCCGCAGAGATGAACGGGGACAACATCGCGGTGGCACCGTCACCGGGCTTTTCAAGCTTCAAGATTCAGCGCACCTTTCCCGACAGCACCCTGCTTAGCGTCGATACCGACCGCCCCGGCGGTCAATACCTGGCAGCGAAGTTGAGAGGCCCCGCGGGGGGACCGACGGGCAATGCCGCTCCCAAAATGGTCAGAAGCTGCGCATATAGATGAGACGTCCAGCCCAATATGTCTCGCGGTGAGAGAACGAATTTGCTGTGTATCAGTGGTGTGAAACGTAGCGACGCTCGAACATGCCGCTGGCGTGGAACAACGGCACGGCGAGGAGTTGTGCTACGGGGTGCTCCGCGGTGCCGGGCGGTGTCTCGCCGAGCGCGATGGAGCTGAACCCGCCGTCGAGACCACTCCTCGGCATGAGCGGCCCAACCGGCTTGCACATCGGGTTCGACAACCCTTAAGGGGTTACATCAAGCACGTGAATTTCACCGGACGTCCCGTCGACCTCGACGAGGGCACCCGGCGGCAGGGCCCGGGTGGCCCCCTGGACGTCCACCACGCAGGGGAACCCGAATTCGCGGGCCACCACCGCGGCGTGCGACATCGGGCCACCCAGCTCGGTCACCACCGCCGCGGCGTAGCAGAACGCCGCGGTGTAGCCGACATCGGTGACCTCGGCGACGAGGATCTCGCCCGGTTGCAGGTCGTCGATCGTCTCGGGCCGCACGATCCGCACCCGGCCCCGCACGCGGCCGCCGCACACGCCCACCCCGCGCAGGGTGTCCCCGCCGGCCAGCGCCGGCGCCGACGTCACGGACGGCTGCCAGCTCCCGCTGAACACCGTCGGCGGAACGACGCCGGCCAGCCGGCGCTGCTCGGACCGCCGCGCGCCCACCAGCTTCGCGACGTCCGTTGGCAGGGCGTCGAGTTCGTCGACCAGCAAATAGAACACATCGTCGGCGCGCTCGAAGACCGCGGCGTCGACCAGCCGGCGGCCATACTCCCGCAGCAGACCACGCAGTACCCAGTTGGCCCGCACCACCTTGTCCCGCCGGATTTCGCGGTCCCGCAGTTGGCGCACCGCCAGGGCGGCGACCGGCTTGGCGCGCAACGGAATCGCCGGGTGCACCGGCGCAGGCGCGGCAACGGCGCTCAGCGTCTTGGTCACCATGCGGACCAGCAACTCCGGATCGTCGGCGTAACTCGTCGACAGCATCTCGAGTTCCGCCGGGCCACGATGGCCGATCAACGCCAGCTCGGCGAGCACGGCGGCGTGAAATTCGGGCGCGTCGACGGCCAGCTTGCCGATGCGCTCCCCCGGTTCGGCGAGCACGCGCAGCACGTTCGGGTCGCGTTGCGCCGCGGACACCAGCCGTTGCATCGCCTCCACCGAGCGCGCGCTGACCAGTTCCGGACCCGCCGACGGCGCGGTGTCGCGCCCACACAGGGCGCGCAACAACACGTTGTACGCCGCGCACAGCAGGAACGAACCCGCCGCCAGCACCCAGCCGTGCACCACATGGTCGCGCGCCAGCAGGATCAGACTGAGCAGCCGGCGGTCGTCGAGCCGGGTGGGATCGTCACCGGCGAGCCGCTCCAACCGATCGACGTCCGCGACGAAGGCCTGGGTGTCTCCGTCCGCACCGGCGCTCAGCCCCACCAGGTTCACGCCGAACACCCCGATGTTGCGCAGGGTGCGCAATCGCCTTCGGGCGCGGCCGGACTCCAGCGGTGGGCGGTTCTCCCCGAAGACCGGCAGGGACGCCATGCTCGGGCCGAAGAAGCCGCTGTTGCTGACCACCGTTGCCGGCTTGATGAACGGCACCGTCTCGGCCATGAAGTGCGCCGTCGTGATGGCGCCGTAGAGCCGGTGGGCGAACACCGCGACCATGCGCATGGCGATCTCGCGCTGGATCAGCCCCCCGGGGCGCAACCGCTCGGCGACGCACACGGCGCTGGCCCGCAGCCCGCGCACCGTCGCCGACGCCGACGACGGCGAAAACGGGCCGGGCAGCGCCTCGGACAAGTTGGTCGCCAGGAACGTCGGGAAGCGCGGGTCTATCGGCGTGTCGAACTCGCCGTTGACCCCGATCGGTCCGGCCAACGCCGGCGCCACGCCGTCCCTCGCGGGCGCATCGACGGACGGCAGGTCCTGGATATGGGCCAGGCGCCAGGGCAGCGAAATCACCCGCCTGCCCAACGTGACCCGGCCGCGTACCGCCAGCGCCAGGTCTTCGACGCATTCGTCGGAGTTCCACGCCGGTTGATATCCCCATTCGTCGCGCAGCCGTGAGGTATCCATCAGCGGCGCGCTCCAGACCAGTTTCAGTTCGCCGAACGACGCCGGGCGCGGCCCGCGCAGCGGCACGATGCGGCGCCCGAGCGCGGTGGCGATATCCCGGAAGGTGGGCGCACCGGGCGCGGCCAGGTTGACTGGGCCGCTAGGGATCTCGGCATCGACGACCGCGCGGGTGAGCAGCCGGAGCGCGTCGTCGAGGTGGACCAGCTGCACGCGGCGGTCCGGAGCTTCGTTGGGAAAGACCGGCAGGGCCAGCGCGCGGCGCACCCAGTTGTCGACGCCGCGACCGACGATGAGCGCGCACCGGATCGTCACCGATTCGGCGTCGGCGCCCGCCAGCAGCTCTTCGACGCGGGCCTGGTGCAGGCCGTCCGCGAATTGCGTTTTCGGCGCGTCGGTTTCGGCCAGCGGGGCGCCTGCCGCGCCGTAGACGTGCGCCGAGGACGGGAACACGATGCGCCGGGCCCCGGTCGCGGCGATCGCCTGGAGGACGTTGCGCGTTCCCCCGATGTTGACCTGCTCGCTGTTGCGTGCCCAGGCGCAATGCGCAATGACGTCCGCGCCGCCGATGGCGCGCTCGACCGCGGCGGCGTCACGGATGTCCGCGGCGACGAACTCGGCCGCGCTCGGCCAACTTTCGGGGCGGCGCCGGGCGATGCCGACCACGTGGTGGCCCTGGGTGAGCAATCGGGCGGCGAGGCCGCGCCCGAGCACGCCGCTGGCCCCGGTGACCGCGATCCTCACGGGCTACTCTTCGTCATCGTCGCGCAACGCCGCGTTGACCAGCGCGTCGAGGTCCATGCCCGCGATGTCCGTTTCGGTGGTCGCCGCGGGGGACGCGGGACCGCCGCTGTCGGCCTCGTTCGCCAACGCGAGCAGCAGTTCGAGCACGCCCGCCTGGCGCAGGCGCTTGACCGGAATGGACCCCACCACGCGCTGGATCTCGGCCTCGCCGGGCGCGGCGGCCGGGGCCTGCTGCTCCGCGCTGCCGACCAGCTCGCGGTACATGTAGCCCGCCAGCGCGGCCGAGTTGGGATAGTCGAAGATCAGCGTCGGCGAAAGCGCGAGCCCGGTCGCGGATTTCAGCCGGTTGCGCATCTCGACGGCGGTCAGCGAGTCGAAGCCCAACTCCTGGAACGCCCGGTCCGGATGGATGGACTCGGGGCTG
Organism: Mycobacterium sp. E3198; assembly: GCF_001667015.1. GTDB lineage: Bacteria > Actinomycetota > Actinomycetes > Mycobacteriales > Mycobacteriaceae > Mycobacterium. Next base: position 23,474 of record NZ_LZIS01000114.1, read on the forward strand.
GAGTTGCCCAGCACGGTGGCGATGTTGGACCGCACCAAGTCCAGCAGCACGTCCTGCTGCTCGTCTTCGGGCAGCCCCTCGAGGCGTTGCAGCAGGGCCGATTTCGACTTCGCCGCGGCCAGCGAGTCGTCCACCTGGCGTCGCGTCGGCGCGTTGATCAGGTCGACGAACATGGGTGGCAACGTGCCGTTGTCGAACTTGACGCGCAGTGCCGCCAGGTCGATGTGGGCGGGCAGCATGAACGGCTCGTCAACGATCAGGGCGGTGTCCATCAATTCCAGCGCCTCGTCGGAGGACATCGCGACGATCCCGTCCCGGCCGAAGCGGGCGCGGTCCGCGGCGCCCAGTGCGCCGGTCATGGCGCTGGCCTGATCCCACAGGCCCCAGGCCAGCGAGATCGCCGGCAGCCCCCGCTTGCGCCGGTGCGCGGCCAACCCGTCGAGGAAGGAATTGGCCGCGGCGTAGTTGGCCTGGCCCGACGCGCCCGCCAGCCCGGCCATCGACGAAAACATCACGAACGCCGACACATCGAGCTCGCGGGTGAGCTCGTGCAGGTTCCACGCCGCGTCGACCTTGGCGCGCAACACCGCATCGATGCGTTCCGGGGTCAGCGACGAGATCACCGCGTCGTCGAGGACCCCGGCCGCATTGATCACCCCGGACAGCGGTCGTTGCACCGGGATGTCGGCGAGCACCTTGGCGACGGCCTCGCGGTCGGCCGCGTCGCAGGCGACCACCTGCGCCTGGGCGCCGGCGGCGGTCAGCTCGGTCACCAGCTCCGCAGCCCCCGGGGCGTCCAGCCCGCGCCGGCTGACCAGCACGAGGTGGCGCGCGCCGTGCCGGGCCACGACATGGCGCGCCAGCGCCGAACCCGCCATGCCGGTGGCACCGGTGATCAGGACCGTGCCCGCCACCCAGGCGCCGGGCATGCTCATCACGACCTTGCCGACGTGGCGGGCCTGGCTCAGGTACCGCAGCGCCGCGGGAGCGCGCCGCACGTCAAACCTGGTGACCGGCAACGGTTGCAGCACGTCCTCGCCGAACAGCGCCGCCAACTCGTCGAGCAGCTGGGCGATGCGCTCCGGGCCGGCCTCGAAGAGGTCGAAGGCGCGATAGCGCACGCCGGCGTGGTCGCGGGCGACGGCCTCGGACTCGCGGATGTCGGTCTTGCCCATCTCCAGGAACATCCCGCCGGGGGCGACCAGCCGCAGCGACGCGTCGACGAAATCGCCGGACAGCGAGTCGAGCACCAGGTCCACGCCGCGCCCACCGGTGACCGCGCGGAACTTTTCCTCGAAGTCCAGGCTGCGCGAGTCCGCGATGTGATCGTCGTCAAAACCCATGGCGCGCAACGTGTCCCACTTGCCTCGGCTGGCCGTCGCGAACACTTCCAAGCCGAGGTGGCGGGCCAATTGCACGGCCGCCATCCCGACCCCGCCGGCGGCGGCGTGCACCAGCACCCGCTGGCCGGGCCGCGCGCCCGCCAGGTCCACCAGCGCGTAGCGCGCCGTCGCGAACACGACCGAGGCCGTCGCGGCGGCGGTGTGCGACCAGCCGGCCGGCACCTTGGCGAGCAGTCGCTGGTCGGTGGTGGCGATCGTTCCGGTGCCGTCCGGGAAGAGGCCCATGACGCGGTCGCCCACCGCGAAACGTCCCGCGCCCGGCCCGATTTCGGCCACGACGCCGGACCCCTCGATGCCCATGACCGCGTCGGGGTCGGGATAGAGGCCCAGCGCGATCATCACATCGCGGAAGTTGGCGGCGATGGCCGACAGGGCGACCCGCACCTGACCGGGGCCCAGCGGCGCGTCGGCGTCGGGGATGCGCTCGAGCCGCAGGTTCTCGATGGTGCCGTAACTGCTCATGCCGAGCCGCCACGGCCCGTCGTCGGGCGGCACCAACAGGCCGCCGACGGCGCGGCTGCCGTGCACCCGCGCGGTGTAGACCGTCGCGTTGCGCAGCACGACCTGAGGCTCGCCCGTCGCCAGCACCGCCGCGACCGCGTCGGCATCCAGCGGAGCGTCGGTGTCGACCAGCACGATTCGGCCGGGATGCTCGGTCTGCGCCGAGCGCACCAGGCCCCACACCGCGGCGCCCGCCAGATCCGTGACGTCCTCCCCCGGCAACGCCATCGCGCCGCGGGTCGACACCACCAGCGTCCCCGCCCCGTCGCGGGCCAACCACGACTGCAGCACCGGCAGGACCGCGCGCGTGGCCGCGTAGACCTCCGTCACGACGTCGCCGGTCACCGGTGCCGATTCGAACAGCACCGCCGAAACCTCGGCGGCATCGAATTCTGCCGTCCCCCAGGCCGACACCGAGACCGGCTGCACCGCGGACAGCGGCTGGGCGGACCAGATGACCTCGAAGAGTCGGTCCGGCCCCGAGCTCGACACCGCGGCCAGCAGCTGCTGATCGGTCACCGGCCGGGCGACCATCGACGCCACCGACAGCACCGGCAGCCCCAGCCCGTCGGCCAGCTCGATCGACACGGCCGACGGGCCCACCGGCACGATCCGCGCCCGCACCGCCGCCGCGCCGGCGGCGTGCAACGACACCTGCTGCCACGAGAACGGCACCAGCATCGAACCCGCCGCGAGCTCGCCGTCGTCCGACGCGAGGATCACGGCGTGCAGCGCGGCGTCGAGGATCGCGGGGTGGACCCCGAACCCGGTCACCGACACCCCGGCGTCCTCGGGCAGCGCGACCTCGGCGAACACCTCGTCGCCGCGGCGCCACATCGACGTCAGGCCGCGGAAGGCGGGACCGTACCCGTAACCGCGCTCGGCCAGTTGCTCGTATCCGTCCCCGATGTCCACCGGGACGGCGCCCACCGGCGGCCACGCCGACAGGTCCGCGCTCGGCTGCACCGACCCCGCCCGCAGGACGCCCTCGGCGTGCAGCGACCAGCCCGACCCCGCCTCGGCGCGCGAGAACACCGACACCGCGCGGGCGCCCGCATCGTCCGGGCCGCCGACCACGACCTGAACCGCGACCGAGCCACCGGCCGGCAACACCAGCGGCGCAGCCAAATTCAGCTCGTCGACGATTCCGCAGCCCACCTCGTCGCCGGCGCGGATCGCCAGCTCGACGAATCCCGCGCCGGGGAACAGCACGACACCGCCGACGGCGTGATCGCCCAGCCAGCCCTGCGCGGCCGGCGAGAGTCGACCGGTCAGGACCACACCGCCGGAGGCGGGCAGCTCCACCACCGCGCCCAGCAGGGCGTGTTCGCCGGCGGCCAGCCCCAGCCCGGCGGCGTCGGCCGGGGCGCCGTCGCCGGACAGCCAAAAGCGCCGCCGGTCAAAGGCGTACGTGGGCAACTCGACGAAGCCGCCGGCCCCCAGCGCGGCGCGCCAGTCCACGTCCATCCCGGCGACGAACCCCTGCGCGACGGCGTTGGTCAGGGTCGCCGGCTCCGGGCGGTCCTTGCGCAGCGCCGACATGGTGGCGACGGCGGCGTCCGGGAGCGACTCCTCGATCGCCGCCGTCAGCCCGCCGCTCGGGCCGACCTCGAGGAAACGGTTGGCGCCGGCCGCGTGCACGAAGCGGACGCTGTCGGCGAATCGCACCGCCTCACGGACGTGCCGCTTCCAGTACGCCGGCGTGGCGAAGTCGTCCCCCGCCGGCTGCCCGGTGAGGTTCGAGACGATCGGGATCGTGGGCGTGCCGACCACCAGCCCCGCCGCGACGGTGCCGAATTCGTCGATCATCGGGTCCATCAACGGGGAGTGGAAGGCGTGGGACACCGCGAGCTGGTGCACGCGGCGCCCGTCGGCGCGCAGCCGATCGGCCGCCGCGGCCACTGCCGCTTGGGCGCCCGAAATCACCACGGAGGCGGGCCCGTTGACGGCCGCGACACCGACGTCGGGGGTCAGCAGCGGCCGCACCTCGTCTTCGGTGGCCTGCACGGCGATCATCGCCCCGCCGGCCGGCAGCGCCTGCATGAACCGGCCCCGGGCCGCGACCAGGACGGCCGCGTTCTGCAGCGACAGCACGCCGGCCACGTGTGCGGCGGAGATCTCACCGACCGAGTGGCCCAAGACGAAATCGGGCCGCACGCCCCAGGATTCGAGCAGCCGGAACAGGGCGACTTCCACGGCGAACAGGGCCGGCTGCGCGTATTCGGTGGTGTTCAGGAGGTTTTCGTCCCGGCCCCACACGATGCCGCGCAGTGGTCGCAACAGGTGCTGGTCCAGTTCGCCCAGCACGGTGTCGAACGCCTCGGCGAATACCGGGTATGCGGCGTGCAATTCGCGTCCCATGCCGAGCAGCTGGGAGCCCTGGCCGGGGAAGACGAAGACGGTCTTGCCGGGCGCCGCCGTGCCCCGCACGACCGAGATGGCCTGGCCGGTGGCCAACTCGTCGAGGCCGGACAGCAGCTGGTCGCGGTCGGCGCCGACGACCACGGCCCGGTGCTCGAAGTGTGAGCGGCCCGCCAGCGACCACGCTACGTCGGCGGCGTCGAGTTTGCCGTGCCGGCGTAGGTGCCCGGCCAGCCGAGCGGCCTGAGAGTTCAACGCCGGCAATGACTTTGCCGAGAGCGCCCACGACGTCACCGGTAGCTGCGGCCGTTCCGCGGCGGGCGCGGCGTCGACAGGGGCGGCCTCGATGATCACGTGCGCGTTGGTGCCGCTGATGCCGAAGGACGACACGCCCGCACGGCGGTCGCGGGTGGCCGGCCAGGGTTGGGGCTCGGTCAGCAGCGACACCGAGCCCGCCGACCAATCCACATGGGGGCTGGGCTCGTCGACGTGCAGGGTGGCGGGCAGCAGTTTGTGCCGCATCGCCTGCACCATCTTGATCACCCCGGCGACACCCGCGGCGGCCTGCGTGTGACCCATGTTCGACTTGATCGACCCCAGCCGCAGGGGCTCGGTGCGGTCCTGGCCGTAGGTCGCCAACAAGGCCTGCGCCTCGATGGGGTCGCCCAATGTCGTTCCGGTGCCGTGGCCCTCGACCGCGTCGACCTCGGCCGCGGACAATCCGGCGTTGGCCAGCGCGGCGCGCAGCACCCGCTGTTGCGAGGGGCCGTTCGGGGCGGTCAAGCCGTTGGAGGCGCCGTCCTGGTTGATCGCCGAACCGCGCACCACCGCCAGCACGGGGTGGCCGAGCCGCCGCGCGTCCGACAACCGCTCCACCACGAGCATGCCGCCGCCTTCGGAGAATCCGGTGCCGTCGGCCGCGCCCGCGTAGGCCTTGCAGCGGCCGTCCGCCGACAACCCGCGCATGCGGCTGAACTCCACGAAGATGTCCGGCGTGGCGTTGACGGTGACGCCGCCGGCCAGGGCCAGGTCGCATTCGCCCGAACGCAGCGACTGGGCCGCCATGTGCAACGCCACCAGCGACGACGAGCACGCCGTGTCCACCGAGACCGCGGGGCCCTCCAGCCCCAGCGCATACGAAATGCGCCCCGACGCCACGCTCGACGACTGCCCGGTCAGCCGGAAGCCCTCCGCGGCCGGCGCCGCGCCGATGCCGTACCCCTGCGTGTACACCCCGGCGAACACGCCGGTGGCGCTGCCGCGCAAGCCGCCGGGCTCGATTCCCGCGCGCTCCAACGCTTCCCAGGACAACTCGAGGAACAGCCGTTGCTGCGGATCCATGGCCAGCGCCTCGGTGGGCGTGATGCCGAAGAAGGCCGGGTCGAAATCGGCGACACCGTCCACGAAGCCGCCGGTGCGGGTGTAGCAGGTGCCGGGAACGTCGGGGTCCGGGTTGTACAGGCCGGCCAGGTTCCAGCCCCGATCGCTCGGGAATTCGGAGAGCACGTCGCGGCCCTCGGTGAGCATCTCCCACAGGTCGTCGGGCGAATTCACCCCGCCCGGGTAACGGCACGACATCCCGACGATCGCGATGGGATCGTCGTCGGTGGCGCGCACGACCGTGGCCTGCTTGATTTCCTGCGGCACGCCGGCGAGTTCGGAGCGCATGTAGGCCGCCAGGCCGTTGGGCGTCGGGTAGTCGAAGATGAGCGTCGGCGAAAGCGCCAGCCCGGTCGCGGTTTTGAGCCGGTTACGCATTTCGACCGCCGTCAGCGAATCGAAGCCCAAGTCCTGGAACGCCTTGTCCGGGTCGATCGACTCGGCGCTGGTGTTGCCCAGCACCGTGGCGATGTGCGAGCGCACCAGGTCCAGCAGCACGGCGTGCTGCTCGTCCTCCGGCAGGCCCTGCAGGCGGTGCGCGAGAGCCGATTTCGACTTCGCGGCGGCCAGCGTGTCGTCGACGCGGCGCCGGGTGGGAGCGCTGAGCAGGTCGGCGAACATCGGGGGCACGGCGACGGCGTGGGCGCGCAGGGCACCGAGATCGATGCGGGCGGGCGCCAGGAAGGGCTCGTCGACGATCAACGCGGTGTCGAACAATTCCATCGCCTCGGCCGAGGACAGCGCGAGGATACCGTCGCGGCCCAGCCGGGCGAGGTCGGCGGCGTCCAGCCCACCGGTCATGGCGCTGGCCTGGTCCCACAGCCCCCACGCCAGCGAGATCGCGGGCAGCCCGTGCGCCCGCCGGTGCGCGGCCAGTCCATCCAGGAACGAGTTGGCCGCGGCGTAGTTGCCCTGGCCCGACGAACCCACCAGCCCGGCCATCGACGAAAACAGCACGAACGCCGACAGATTCAGCTCGCGGGTCAGCTCGTGCAGGTTCCACGCCGCGTCGACCTTGGCCCGCAGCACCTCGTCGACGCGCTCCGGCGTCAGCGAGGTGACCATCGCGTCGTCGAGCACGCCGGCCGCATGGATGACGGCCGACAGCGGCATGTCGGCGATGGCCCGCGCGAGCGCGTCCCGGTCGGCCGCGTCGCACGCGACCGCCCGCACCCGGGCCCCGGCGGCCTCCAGCTCGGCGATCAGTTCGGCGCAGCCCGGCGCGTCCGCGCCGCGGCGGCTCAGCAGCGCCAGGTCCCGGACGCCGTGGTGCGCCACCAAATGACGGGCCAGCGTCGCACCCGCCATGCCGGTTCCGCCGGTGATCAGCACGGTGCCGGAGGCCAGTCCAGAAGGCATGGTCATGACGACCTTGCCGATGTGGCGGGCCTGGCTCAGGTAGCGCAGCGCGCTGCGCGCGCGCCGGACGTCAAACGTCGTGACCGGCAACGGCTTGAGGATCCCCGCCTCGAACAAGCCGGCGAGCTCCAGCATCCACTGATGCATGCGGGGGCGGCCGGGCTCGAACAGGTCGAACGCGCGATAGCGCACACCCGGATACTCCTGGGCGACGGCGCCGGGATCGCGGATGTCGGTCTTGCCCATCTCCAGGAACATGCCGCCGGGGGCGACCAGCCGCAGTGAGGCGTCGACGAATTCGCCGGCCAAGGAATCCAACACCACGTCCATGCCACGACCGCCGGTGACCGCCCGGAACTTCTCCTCGAACTCCAGGCTGCGCGAATCCGCGATGTGGTCGTCGTCAAAGCCCATGGCCCGCAAGGTGTCCCACTTGCCGCGGCTGGCGGTGGTGAAAACCTCCAGGCCCAGATGCCGCGCCAGCTGCACAGCGGCCATCCCCACCCCGCCGGCGGCGGCGTGCACCAGCACCCGTTGCCCTGGCCGCGCCTCGGCCAAGTGGATGAACGCCATGTAGGCGGTGGTGAAAACGGCTGAGATGCCGGCGGCGTCGGCGTAGGACCAATCGGCCGGCATCGGCACCAGCAGGCGCACGTCGCCGGGCACCAGCGTGCCGCTGCCGTCGGGGAAGAACCCGTACACCGAGTCGCCGACCGCGAACTCGGTGACTCCCGGTCCCACCTCGACCACCACGCCGGCGCCTTCGCCGCCGAGCAGGGCGTCGTGGGTGAACATGCCCAGCGTGATCATGACGTCGCGGAAGTTGGTGGCGATGGCGCGCAGCGCCACCCGCACCTGGCCCGGCTCCAGCGGAGCGTCGGCGTTCGGAACCGGCTCCAGTTGCAGGTTTTCGAAGGTGCCCGCGCTGTTGATGCCGAGCCGCCAGGGCCCGTCGGCGGGCGGTGTCATGATGCCGTCGACCGCGCGGCTGCCCCGCACCCGCGCGACATGCGCCGTCCCGCCGCGCAGCACCAGCTGCGGCTCACCGACCGCCAGCGCGGTGGCGATCGCGCCATCGTCCAGCGGCGCATCGGAATCCACCAGCACGATGCGGCCGGGGTGCTCGGTCTGCGCCGAGCGCACCAGCCCCCACACCGCCGCGCCGGCCAGATCGGTGACGTCCTCACCCGGCAACCCCACCGCGCCCCGGGTGGCCACCAGCAGCACGCCGGAGTCGCGCTCGGTCAGCCACGCCTGCACCGCGGCCAGCGCCCGGCGCGTGCGGTCGTGCGCTCCGGCGACCGGATCGCCTTCGGCCGCAACTGATTCGAATACTTTGTGCGCGGGCGGCTCGGCGCTGCCGACGGTCGCCGTTTCCGGCGACCAGGCCACCTCGAACAACCGGTCCGGGCCCGCGCCGGACACCGCGGCGCGCAGCTGCTGCTCGCTCACCGGGCGGGCCGCCATCGCCCGCACCGACAGCACCGGCAGCCCGAGCCCGTCTGCGAGCTCGATGGACACCGCCGAAGCCCCCGCCGGCGCGAGGCGCGCGCGCACCGCCGACGCCCCGGCGGCGTGCAGCGAGACGCCCTGCCACGAGAACGGCAGCACCACTTCGTCGGTGTGGCCGGCGATCGGGTGACCCAGCACCAGGGCATGCATCGCCGCGTCGAGCAACGCCGGGTGCACACCGAATCCGGTGACACTGCCGGCCGATTCGGGCAGCCGCACCTCGGCGAACACCTCGTCGCCGCGGACCCACGTCGCGGTCAGTCCGCGGAACGCCGGGCCGTAGCCGTATCCCCGCGCCGCCAACAGTTCGTAGCCGTCGGCCGGATCGGCCGCGACCGCGCCGGCCGGCGGCCACGCCGACAGGTCCGCGCCGGGGTCGACCGAGCCGGTGCTCAACGACCCCTCGGCGTGGCACACCCAGCCGGAGCCGGCGTCGGCGCGCGAGAAGATCGACACGCTGCGGCGGCCGTCGTGTTCCTCGGCTCCGACCACGACTTGCACAGCAACCGAGCCGGACGCGGAATCCTTGGCGGGCAACAGCAACGGCGCCTGCAGCGTCAGCTCGTCGACCGTCGAGCAACCGACCTCGTCGCCGGCGCGGATCGCCAACTCGACAAACCCGGCCCCGGGGAACACGGCCACACCGGAGACCGCGTGGTCGGCCAGCCACCCCTGCAGGCTGGGTGACAACCGCCCCGTCAACACCACCCCGCCCGCGGCCGGCAGCTCCACGACCGCGCTCAGCAGCGGGTGCTCGCTGGTGCCCAGCCCCAAGCCGGCGGCGTCGGCGGCGACACCTTCCCCGGACAGCCAAAACCGCCGGCGGTCAAAGGCGTACGTCGGCAGCTCCACGAAGCCGGCGCCGTCGAGCACGCCCCGCCAGTCCACGCTCAGTCCCGCGACGAACGCGGTGGCCGCGGAGGTCAGGAACCGCTCGAGCCCGCCGTCGTCACGGCCCAAGGTGGGCACGACGACGGCCTCGGCGTCGCCGGCCCCGCAATCGTTGGCCGTGTCTTCGATCCCGGCGATCAACGCGGGATGCGGGCTGGATTCGATGAAGGTCCGGTAGCCGTGCTCGCACGCGCTGCGCACCGCCTGGTCGAACTGAACGGTCTGCCGGATGTTGCGATACCAGTACTCGGCATCCAAACCCGCGGTGTCCAAGCGGTTCCCGGTCACGGTCGAAAAGAAGGCCGTGCGCGACGAGCGCGGCTCGATGCCGGCCAGCGCCCCGGCGAGCTCACCGCGGATCGCCTCGACCTCGACCGAATGCGACGCGTAGTCCACCTCGATCCGCCGCGTGCGCAGCTCCAGGTCGGCGCAGAAGGCGACGAGTTCGTTCAAGGCGGCCACGTCACCGGACACCACGACGGCGGACCGGCCGTTGACGGCGGCGATGCTGACCCGATTGCCGTAGGGCGCCAGCAATTCCCGGGCGCGCTCGGTGCTGCAGGCGATGGACAACATGCCGCCGGGGCCGGCCAGCGAGCGCAGCAGCTTGCTGCGCAGCGTGACCACCCGCGCGGCGTCGCGCAACGACAACGCGCCGGCGACGTAGGCCGCGGCGATCTCGCCTTGGGAGTGCCCGATCACGGCGTCGGGGCTCACCCCGACCGACTTCCACAGTTCGGCCAACGACACCATCACCGCGAACAGCACCGGCTGCACGACGTCCACCCGATCCAGGCCCGGGGCGTCGGGCGCCCCACGCAGCACATCGGTCAGCGACCAGTCGACGAACTCGGCGAAGGCCTCGGCGCACGCGTCGATCTGTTGCGCGAACACCGGTGCGGTGTCGAGCAATTCGATACCCATGCCCAGCCATTGCGAACCTTGGCCGGGGAAGACGAAGACGGTCTTGCCCGCGGGGGCGGCGGTGCCGCGGATGACCGACACGGGCTCGTCGGTGGCCAGCTCGTCGAGGCCCGCCAGCAATCGGTCCCGATCGCCGCCGACCACGACGGCCCGGTGCTCGAAGCTCGACCGGCCCGCCAGCGTCCACGCCACGTCGGCAACGTCGAGATCGCCGTGGGCGCGCAGATGCGCGGCCAGCCGGGCGGCCTGAGACTGCAACGCCCGCGGCGATTTTGCCGACACCACCCACGGCAGCACCGCGGGCCCGGGCCCGGCCTGCCGCGGCTCGACGGCGGGCACGGCCTCCACGATCACGTGCGCGTTGGTGCCGCTGATCCCGAACGACGACACGCCCGCCCGGCGAACCCGGTCGCCGGCCGGCCAGGGGCGCGCCTCGGTGAGCAGCGACACCGCCCCGGCCGACCAATCCACATGCGGGCTGGGCTGATCCACGTGCAGCGTCGCCGGCAATGTGTCGTGGCGCATCGCCTGAACCATCTTGATCACGCCGGCCACGCCCGCGGCGGCCTGCGTGTGGCCCATGTTCGACTTGATCGACCCCAGCCACAGCGGCTCGGTGCGGTCCTGGCCGTAGGTGGCCAGCAGCGCCTGCGCCTCGATCGGGTCGCCCAACGTCGTGCCGGTGCCGTGGCCCTCGACCACGTCCACGTCGGCCGTTGACAACCCGGCGTTGGCCAGCGCGGCGCGCACCACGCGCTGCTGCGACGGGCCGTTGGGTGCGGTCAACCCGTTCGACGCGCCGTCCTGGTTGACCGCCGAACCGCGCACCACCGCGAACACCGGATGACCCAACCGCTGGGCGTCCGACAACCGCTCGACGACCAGCATGGCGCCGCCCTCGGACCAGCCCACCCCGTCGGCGGCGCCGGCGTAGGCCTTGGAGCGGCCGTCCGGCGCCAGCCCGCGGTGCCGGCTGAACTCGACAAAGACGGTAGGCGTGGCGTTGACGGTCGCGCCGCCGGCCAGGGCCAGGTCGCACTCCCCCGACCGCAGCGACTGCACCGCCATGTGCAGCGCCACCAGCGACGACGAGCAGGCCGTGTCCACCGACACCGCCGGGCCTTCCAAACCCAGAACGTAGGAGACGCGCCCCGAGGCGACGCTGGAGGTCATGCCGGTCAGGCGGTAGCCCTCGATCTCCTCGGCCAACATGCCGTAGCCCTGCACGATGAGCCCGGCGTACACCCCGGTGGCGCTGCCGCGCAGCCCGGCGGGGTCGATCCCGGCCCGCTCCAGCGCCTCCCAGGACAGCTCCAGCAGCATTCGATGCTGGGGATCCATCGCCAGCGCCTCGCTGGGCGCGATCCCGAAGAAGGCCGCGTCGAAGTCCGCGACGCCGTCGACGAAACCCCCGGTGCGGGCGTAGGTCTTGTGGCGGGCGTCGGGATCCGGGTCGAACAGCCCCGCGACGTCCCAGCCGCGATCGGTGGGAAACTCCGTGATCACGTCGCGGCCGTCGGCGACCATCCGCCACAGGTCGTCCGGGGTCTCGACCCCACCGGGGAAGCGGCACGACATGCCGACGATGGCGATCGGCTCGCTCGACCGCTCCAGCAGCGCGCGGTTGGTGCGCTTCAGGCGTTCCACCTGGACCAGCGCTTTGCGCAGCGCCTCGGTCGCATGCTGGAGTTGGTCCACCATCTACTAACCTCGCCTAACCCTCACCCGGCAGGTGCCCGTCGTGTCGCCGCCGGATGCGGCCGCTGCCGAGCCCCGGCCGAGTCACGGAAGTTGCTGCACGAATCGGTCTCGTGGATTTTTCGACCAGCGTCGCGCTGCTCTGGAACCCAGGAATGTCGCTCGTGAGTATGGCCAACTCCGGCACGATTTCAAAAACGTCCGACACTCCCGGCTGCTAGAGGAGGACCGGCATCGCGTGTACGCCCGAGTACGGCCGGTCCGCCACCCATGGCGCGACTGTACTCGGCTACCCATCGGCGGTGGTCAAACCGGGTTAGCCGGCCGCGCGGCGCCATCCGTCGGCGGCGCGGGCGGCCCGGATCAGCTCGTCGCACAGCTCGCGCAGTTCCCTCGCCCCGGCCCCCTCGTCCAGCGCGGTGGCGACGTCCTCGGCCGCGCATCGCACCTGGTAGACGCGATCGGACAGGTCGGCCGCGTCGTCGGCCGACAGCACCACCGCGTCGGCGGGCAAGGCCGCCGCCCCTTCGGCGTTCAAGCCCCGGGTCAGTGAGGCGCGTTGCTCATAGGCGCGTTGCCGGCAGGACTGCCGGCAGTACTGGCGGCGGCGGCCCATGCCGGCGTCGGTCACGTCCCGACCACACCAGCGGCACGGTTGCGGGTGAGAGCGGCGAGTCACGCCTGCCGACTGTAGTCGGCTCGGTTTCACATCCCCGGTATCATTGAAGGTCGCGTCGCGTATGCCGCGTGTCGGCCTGGGAACTACGCCGACCGTCATATCGTTTGCTTAAGCGGACACAATTGCAGCCCAGCCCGCAGGACCTGAAGGAGTAGCACCCATGGCCGATCGCGTTCTGAGAGGCAGTCGCCTTGGAGCCGTGAGCTACGAGACCGACCGCAACCACGACCTCGCGCCGCGCCAGATCGCGCGGTATCGCACCGAGAACGGCGAGGAGTTCGAAGTCCCCTTCGCCGACGACGCCGACATCCCCGGCACCTGGCTGTGCCGCAACGGCATGGAGGGCACCCTCGTCGAGGGCGACCTGCCCGAGCCGAAGAAGGTCAAGCCGCCGCGCACCCACTGGGACATGCTGCTGGAGCGCCGCTCGGTCGAAGAACTCGAAGAGCTGCTCAAGGAGCGCCTCGACCTGATCAGGTCGCGCCGCCGCGGCTGACCTGGGGCCGCGTCGCTAGCTGCGGTCGTTGGCCCGGATCGCGCGGGGACGGTTCGTCCGACCCTCGATGCCCCATCGGGTGACCTTGACCAGCGCCTCGCGGATGTTAGATCCGCTCATCTTGGAGACACCGAGTTCGCGCTCGGTGAAGGTGATCGGCACCTCGGCGATGACGAACCCGTTGCAGACGGTGCGCCAGGTCAGGTCGATCTGGAAGCAGTAGCCCTTGGAGTCCACGCCGTCGAGGCCGATCGTCTCGAGGACTTCGCGGCGGTAGGCCCGGTAGCCGGCGGTGATGTCGTGGACGCCGATGCCCAGCGCCAGCCGCGCGTAGGTGTTGGCGGTCCAGGACAACGCCCAGCGCCGCCACGGCCAATTGCGCACCGCGCCCCCGTCGACGTAGCGCGAACCGATGGCCAGGTCGGCGCCGGCGTCGACCGCATCCAGCAGCAGGTGCAACTGTTCGGGCGCGTGGCTGCCGTCGGCGTCCATCTCGACGAGCACCGAATAATCCCGGCCCAAACCCCACGCGAATCCCGCCAGGTACGCCGCCCCCAGGCCGTCCTTCGCGGTGCGGTGCAGCACGTGCACGCGGTCGGGGTCGGCCGCCGCGAACTCGTCGGCCAGCTGCCCGGTGCCGTCGGGGCTGTTGTCGTCGACGATCAGCAGGTGCACGCCCGGGCACGCGTCGGTGAGCCGGCGATGGATCACCGGCAGGTTCTCCCGCTCGTTGAACGTCGGGATGATCACCAGGACGCGCTCGCTGGGACGGCTGCCCGGGACCCGGGGCGCCGACTGGCCGGTGGTCATGTAGCTCCTCTGTGTTGCCCGAATTCGGGGTGCCCGCCCTCGTCGGGCGGAGTGTCGTCACCGCCGCGCTCGTCCGGCGCAGCGTCTTGCGCGGTCTGCGCGTCGCCCTCGTCGGGCGGGGGCTCGCCCGGGGGCGTACCGGCGTCTGCCGGTTCGCCGCGGGGCCGCGACCTCCGGCGAACCGGACGCACGAACCATCCATTGTGCCGTATCCCTACCAGAATGGCCGCTCCGGCCGCCAGCACCAAAACCCACTGCAGGATCGGAGCCCAGCGGGTCGCCCACGTCAGCTTGGTCTTGAGCCGCACCTGCATGTCCAGGTAGGCGGGCTCGAAGAAGTCGGTGCGCACCAGCTCACCGCCGTCGGGTGCGATGACCGCGCTGATCCCGGTGGTGCCGGCGACCACGACGTAGCGGTCGTGCTCCACCGCGCGGACCTTGGCGAACGCCAGCTGCTGTTCGCTCATCGCCTTGTCGAAAGTGGCGTTGTTGCTGGGGACTGCCAGCAGCTGGGCGCCGCCCAGGACCGCCTTGCGGGGCTGCCTGTCGAAGATGACCTCCCAGCAGGTGGACACCCCGACCGGCACCCCGGCGATGTGCACCACCCCGCTGCTTTTGCCGGGCACCATGTGGCCGGCCCGGTCGGCGTACCCGGACAGGTGCTTGAACAGCCACGGCATAGGCAGGTACTCGCCGAACGGCTGCACGATCTCCTTGTCGTGGCGGTCGGCCGGCCCGCTGACCGGGTTCCACACGATGACGGTGTTGGTGTAGGTGGAGGTGTCCGGCGTGCGGCCGGGCACGTCGAGCACCGTGCCGATCAAGATCGGTGCGCCGATGGCCGCGACGGCCCGCGCGACCTGTTCGGCGGCGTCGGCGTTGGTCAGCGGGTCGATGTCGGAGGAGTCTTCCGGCCAGATCACGAACTGGGGTTGTGGGGCCGCCCCCGAGCGCACGTCCTCGGCCAGCCGCAGGGTCTCCCGCACGTGGTTGTCCAGCACCGCGCGGCGCTGGGCGTTGAAGTCCAGACCCAGCCGCGGCACGTTGCCCTGCACCGCCGCGACGGTGACGGAGGGGTCGCCGCCCGCCCCGGCGCCGGCGTGGCGCACCTGCGGCCAGACGAGCACCGCGGCGAACAACACCAGACAGATGCAGACGCCCGGCAGCAGCACGGCGGGCGGCGGCCCCGGGGCCTCGGCGGCATTGCGGGCGTGGCCGGTTTTCCACCACGTGGCGATCTCCAGCGCGATCGCGGTGGCGCTGAACCCCACCAGCATGACCGCCGTCGACAGCAGCGCGACGCCGCCGAGCTGGACCAGCGGCAGCAACGGACCCTGGGTCTGGCCGAACGCCACCACACCCCAGGGGAAGCCGCCGAACGGGAACACCGACTTCAGCCACTCCACGGCGGCCCACACCAGCGCGAACCAGACCGGCCAGCCGGGCAGCCGCCGCACGAGGACGGCGCCCAACCCGAACAGACCGGGAAACAGCGCGCACGTCGTCGCCAACGCCAGCCAGGGCACGGCGCCCACCAGCAGGCTGATCCACGGCAGCAGCGGCACGTAGAAGGCCAGCCCGAACACGAACCCGTAGCCGAAACCGCCCGCCACCGTGGTGGCCGGACGCGTCAGCACCCAGCCCAACAGCGCGGCGGCGACGACGGCGGCCCACCACCAATTCACGACGGGAAAGCTGGTGAACAGCAGCAGGCCGGCCACGACCGTGAGCGCCAGTCGCGGCAGGCGCGGCACCAGCGCGGCGCGGGCGCCGGGCAGCCGCGCGGCCACCGCCCCGGCCAGGCCCGTCAGCGCCCGGCGCGTGAGCGCACCCAGCCGGTCGGCCCGGCCCGGCGCGTCGGGCTCCGCTTCCTCGGGCTCGGGGTGCACCTCGATGGGGTCTTCGTCGCGGTCGGATTCGGCTTCCTCGCTGATCAGGTCCTCGGAGACCGGGGCGGGCTCCGGGTCCTGGCCGGATCGCTCCTCGCGTCCGAACCACTCCCTAGCCATGGACGACGGCGCCCCGGTGGACGGTCCGGCGGCAGCGCGGCAGCGCGTCGGAGGGGCCCAGGCGCGGCAACGCGGGCACCCGGGAGCGCGGATCGGTCGACCAGCGCTGGACGGCGTCGCGGGGCGCGTGGACGTCCAGGGTCCCGGCGTCCCACACGGCGTACGAGGCCGGCGCGCCGGGCACCAGGGTGCCGGTCTGCCCGTCGCGGACGCCGGCCGCCCGCCAGCCGCCGCGGGTGGCGGCGGCGAACGCGGCCCGGGCCGAGACCGCGCTGCCCGGGGTGCGGTGATTGACCGCCGCGCGCACGCTCGCCCACGGGTCAAGGCCCGTCACCGGGGCGTCGGAACCTAGCGCGAGGGGCACGCCTTGGGATGCTAACAGCGCAAGCGGGTTGAGCCGCCTGCCTCGTTCGTCGCCGAGCCGCCGCGCGTACATGCCGTCGGCCCCGCCCCACAGGGCGTCGAAATTGGGCTGCACGCTGGCGATGACGCCCCACGCGCCGAGTTTGGCGGCCTGGTCGGCGTCGACCATCTCGACGTGCTCGAGGCGGTGCCCGCAGCGCGCGACGGCGGCGACCCCGAGGTCGGCGACGACCCGTTCCAGGGCGGCGACCGCCGCCGACACCGCCGCGTCGCCGATGACGTGGAAACCGGCCGTCACCTCCGCCTCGGTGCAGGCCCGCAGGTGGGCCTCGATGGCGTCGGGATCCAGGTAGCAGGTGCCGACGCGGTCCGGCGCGTCGGTGTAGGGCTCGTGCAGCCATGCCGTGTGCGACCCGAGCGCCCCGTCGACGAACAGGTCGCCGGCCAGGCCGCGCGCGCCCGTCTCGTCTTGCAGCGCCCGCGCCTCGGCGGCCGTGGTCACCGCCTGACCCCAGTAGCCGATCACCTCGACGCCGTGGGCCAGTTCGCGCAGCCGCAGCCAGTCGTCGAGGCCGCCGATCTCCGGGCCGGCGCATTCGTGCACCGCGACGATGCCGGCCGCCGCGGCGGCCCGTAGGGCGGCCGTCCGGGCCTCGGCCAGCTGCCCGGGCGTCAGCAGGTCGCGGGCGACCCTGCGGACCAGGTGGTGGGCATCGCCGGTCAGCGGCCGCTCGGGGGCGAAACCGACCGCCGCGGGCAAGTCCGCGACCAGCCGCCGCAGCCCCGTCGAGGCCAGCGCGGAGTGGACGTCGACGCGGGCCAGGTAGGCCGGCCGGTCACCGAGGACCGCATCCAGTTCGGCGGTCGCCGGCGGGGTGTTCTCCGGCCACGACGATTCGTCCCAGCCGTGCCCCCACACCGGTTGGCCGGGGTGGGCCGCCGCGTATTCGGCGACCATCCGGATGCACTGGGCGCGCGACGTGGCGGCCCGCAGATCCAGCCCGCTGAGCGTCAGGCCGGTGGCGGTCAGGTGGATGTGGCTGTCCACGAACCCGGGCGCGACGAAGCCGCCGTCCAAATCCTCCACCTCGGCGTCCGGGAATTGGCCGCGTCCCACGTCGTCGCTGCCCAGCCAGGCGATGACGCCCCCGCGCACCGCCATCGCGGTCGCGTCGGGATGGGTCGGGCTGTGCACCCGGCCATTGACCAGCAGCGTGGTGGGCGGGTGATCACCAGACGTCACAGGGCAAAACTACGTGCGGCGACGGCCGTTGCGGCTAATCCCACCCCGGGTGGCCGGGGAATCCTCCCCGCATCTCGTTCGGCAGGGCGGGCGCCCGGTACTCGCGCACGTCGACCACCTCGCCGTCGATGTAGTCGGCGGGGCCGCCGTCGCCCGGATAGCCCCGGCGGGCGTCGGCGCCGAACAGCCGCGCGTCGGTGATCAGCGGCATCCGCCGCCGCAAACCGCGCACTCCCAGCGCGGCCAGGCCGGGGCGGGCGAGCGAGCGTATCGGCGGAACCAGCAGCAACAGCCCGAGCGCCGTGGTCACCAGGCCCGGGACCAGGATCAGGACGATGGCCAGCGTGACCATCGTCCCGTCGCTCACCGCGCCGGGGTCCGAGCGCAGCTGCCGGATCTGGCCGACGAGTTGCGACCCCGCCATCGGCGCCAGCACGCCCCACGCGAGCAGCGAGGTGGCCAGAAGCACCAGCAGGGTCCAGCCCCATCCGACCGTCGACACCAGGGCGATGACCGCCGCCAACTCGGCGACGGCGTAAATCAACAGCAGCCGCGACAACATGTCACGGAAACGTCCGCGGGCGGTCCCCGAGTTCCCCTGGTGGCGTCCGTCCCGGCTGCAGTTAGATGACGATATGACAACGATTGAGATCGACACCCCCGACGGACCGATCGATGCGCTGCTGGACGTTCCGCAGGGACAGGGCCCGTGGCCGGGCGTGGTGGTGATCCACGACGCGTTCGGCTACGGCCGGGACAAGCAGGCGACCAACGCGCGCATCGCCCGGGGCGGGTACGTGGCCCTCACTCCGAACATGTACGCCCGCGGCGGCCGCATCCGTTGCATCACCCGGGTCATGCGGGAGATGCAGGCGCAGCGGGGCCGCGCGCTGGACGACATCTTGGCGGCGCGCGATTACCTCAAGGCGATGCCCGAGTGCACGGGGCAGGTCGGCATCGCGGGCTTCTGCATGGGCGGCCATTTCGCCCTCGTCATGTCGCCCAAGGGTTTTGGCGCCTCGGCGCCGTTCTACGGCACTCCCCTGCCGCGCAACCTCGACAAGACCCTGGACGGGGCGTGCCCGATCGTCGCGAGCTTCGGCGCCCGCGACCCGCTCGGCCGGGGCGCGCCGGAGAAATTCCGCGAGGTGACCGAGGCCAAGCAGATCACCACCGACACCAAGGTCTACCCCGGCGTCGGGCACAGCTTCGCCAACACCCTTCCGGCCCAACCGCTGCTTCGCATCACGGGTTTCGGCTACGACCAGGCCGCCACCGACGACGCATGGAAGCGCATCTTCGCGTTCTTCGGCGAACACCTGGCGGCCGGGGCGACGACGTAGCGCCGCGTTTACCTGAAAAAAGCTGCATCACTTCAGCTTTCGCGCTACGACGGTCGCGAAGGTGTGCGTGTCGCCGGGCCAGCGCGCCGAGACGTAGCTGCCGTCGTCGACGACGAATGCCGGGCGCGGGTCGGTGGCGGTGTCGCGCACCATCCCCGATGACTTGCGCCGCCGGTGCGGCGAGCCGCGTTCCACGTCGCAGAAATCGGCCGGATCCTTCAGGGCGCGAGTGACTTCCGCCTGCACCGACATGTACCCGGCGGCCTGGCCGGGCGCCTCGATGTAGGTGCGGTAGTAGTTGCGATCCCAGAACCGGGTGAGGCGGGTGAGATTCCAGGCGGTGCGCTCCATCGCCCAGGTCAGCGCCGTGGTCCTGCGCCCGTACAGCACCGAACGACCGGTGGCGGGATCGATGCTGCGCGCGGCGAGCAGCACGCCGTGACAGATCGCGGCCACGACCAGCCCGCGGGCGAACGCGTCCACCACGAGCCGCTGCAGGATGGGGCTGTCGACGTAGCTGCGCATCCCGCGCGCGCGGTGGCCACCCGGCAGCAGCAGCGCGTCGACGCCCTCGAGCCCGGCCTCCGACCAGCTGACCGGATGCCGGTAGTCGTTTGAGCTCAGCATCTCCCGATACGCGGCGCGGCCGTCCCTGTTGGCCCGCAGCGCCAGCCCGACCAGCGGGACGGCGCCCAGCACGAGCAGCTTCGACCAGACGTCCAGCCCGCGACCGGTCACCATGATGTCGTCGGCGACGCCGGGGGTACCGCTTTCGGTGGCGAACAGCACCCGATGCCCGTCCCGGGTGAGCACGCGCCAGCTGATGGCGACCTCGGTCGGGTCGAAGTCGCGATCCGGAATCGGGATCAGGACGGTGCCCATTTGGTCTAGCTTGCGGCCACTTTTAGTTCGAGGCCGACGTTGTTCTGCATGCCGCCGCGCAGCTTGCTGACGAAGTTGAAGACCTTGCCCACGATGCCGTAGCGCTTGCCGATCGCGTCGTAGACGGCCGCCGTCTGCGACTTGTCGAGGATGGCCGCGGTGCCCTCGACGGCCTCGCTGGTCGGCTTGCCCTGCATGGTGCAGGTGGCGAGCGTGACCCGGGGCGTGTTGCGGATCCGCTTGACCTTCCACGATTTTTCCTGGGTGATGACCAGCAGCCGGTCGCCGTCCGCCGCGGCCCAGATCGGGACCGGCTTCGGCCTACCGTCCTTGGTGAAGGTGGTCAGCAGGATGTACTGCGCCTTGGCGAGGTCGGCGAAGGTGGGCGTCACGGTTGTCAACCTACCGCTGAGCGGGTGCGGCGTTGACATTCGCGTCCATGAGCTGCGATAGTCAGCGGGCGTTAACCGTAAACCCGGTTTTCATTTAAGGACGCCGTAGCACCGACCGAAGCGGGGACAGGTGAGCGACCCGAAGAAGCCAATGGCGTGGTTGCCGTTCGCGATTGCGGAGGCCGCGCTCTCCCCGGAACCGGGCGACGTCGACCTCGCGCGGGCGTGGTCGCACCTGCTGGACAGGCTCCGCGAGGCCGCGCGGGTCGTGGAATCCGAATCGGCCGGCCGGAATCGAGTCGACCGCGCCGCCGGCTTCCGGCATCTGCTGGTATTGCTCACGGCCGGCATCGATGAGGTGCTGCGATTCGATCGGGATCCGACCCTGGCGGTGCAACGCACCGGCACCGACGACGTCGTCACCTGGGGAATGGAGTGTCCGGACTGCATTTACACCCGTGCCGTGCTGCGCGGCGACCGGAGTTACCGGCTGTTCGGCAATCGCGGCACCGCCCGCTACGTCGGGCTGCAGACGATGAACGGCATCGCGGCGACGGCGAACGCACTGGTCGACGAACTCGAGGTTGATGCCGACGGAAATTTTGAGGTGGTGCTGTCGGCCACCGAGCAGGCCGGCAATTGGATGCGTATCGACGGTGAGCATCCCACGCTGACGGTGCGGCACTTCTTCTACGACTGGGACACCGAGGTGGCATCGTCGCTGCGCGTCGAAAGCATCGGAGACACCGTGCCGACCACCACCCGACCGGTCGACGCGGACCATGCGGTGACTCGACAGCTGGTCGCCCTGGGCGATTTCGTCCACGACAACCTGGCGTTCTTCTTGCAGTTCGGGGCGGCGGCCCCGCCGAACGGATTTCTGCCGCCCATCGACCGCACCGATATGGGCGCCGCCGCGGAGAACAGGCCGGTGATCGGCCGGTGGGAGCTGCGCCCCGGCGAGGCGCTCATCGTCGAAGTGGAACCGCCGCAAGGGATTTACTGGAGCTTTTCCATCGGCAACCCGTGGTGGGAAACCATTCACTACGGGCGCCACCAATCCAGCCTGAACGCCCATCAGGCGGCAGTTGATTCCGATGGCCTGGTGCGCGCGGTCTTGTGTGCGGAGGATCCCGGCGTCGCCAATTGGCTCGACACCGCCGGCCACAGCAGCGGCCCCATCATCCTGCGTTGTGTGCGCACCACGACGGCGCCGACGCCGACGACGCGAGTCGTATCCGTCGGCGACGTTCGGGCGGAATTGCCTTCGGACACCGCGATGGTCACGCCCGAAGAGCGGAAATCGATCATGGCGGCACGCGGCCGCGCTGTGCGCGAAAGGTTCGGACGATGACCTTCGACGCTGACGAGTTGGAAGAGGGTGCTTGCGCCGCAACCGGTCTCGATGATTTCGGCTCGCCCTACTATCGCGAGGGCCTCGAACGCATCGTCGCAGCGCTGAACACCGAGGCCGACCTCAACGACATGGGACGCGTCATCCAGCACGCCACCCTCAGCAACGCGCTGACCCAGCGCCTGAAGATCGAGGACGCCTACGCTGCGCACCCCGAGATCGACGACCAGGTGGTCGGCGGGCCCGTCTTCGTCATCGGATTGCCCCGCACCGGGACCACCGCTCTGAGCCAACTGGTGGCGGCCGATCCCCAGTTCCGCTCGTTGCGCATGTGGGAATCGCAGGCACCCACCCCGCCGCCGGAGACGGCGACCGAGCACAGCGACCCCCGGATCGCGCAGGCCCAGGCCGGCCTGGAAATGCTCGACGACATGTTCCCGCTGATGAAAACGCTGTACAACTCCGAACCCACGGCCCCCACCGAATGCCAGGACCTCATGGGTATGAGCTTTCGGACCTTTCACTTCGACGGCGCGGTCCGAGCGCCAAGGTACTTGGAGTGGCTGATGGGCTGCGACATGCGCGAGACGTATACGTTCCACCGGCGGGTGCTCAAGCTGTTGCAATGGCATTGCCCGCCGGTTCTCTGGCACCTGAAGACGCCGGTGCACATGTTCGCCCTCGACGCGCTCGTCGACGCGTATCCGAACGCCAAATTCCTGTGGAGTCACCGCGATCCGGCCAGGGTGATGGGCTCGGTGTGCAGCCTGATCCAGTACGTGCGCAGCTGGAGCAGCGACCGCGACGACGCCATTGAGCTTGGCGCCGAGCAACTCGACAGCTGGGTCGAAGGCGTGCGTCGGGCGATGGATTTCCGTCACCGGGTCGGCGACGACCGATTCGCGGACGTCTCCTTCGCCGATTTGCAAAACGATCCGGTGCGCACCCTGCAGACCAGCTACGAGACATTGGGGTTGACCTTTACCGACGCCTCGTTGCGCGCGGTCACGCGATGGGCGCGAGCGCACCGGCCGGGTTCGCGCGGCAGCCACGACTACCAACTGGCGGACTACGGCCTGACGCCCGAAGGTGTTCGTGAGCGGTTTGCGGACTACCTCGCCGCCTACGATGCGACGGCCTGACGCGTGGTCACTCCTCGAACGCGTCGACGCGACAAACTGCCACCAGACCCGGCGGTGCGCCGCGAAATCCTGGCCGCCGCGTCAATGACGCTGCGAGAGCAGGGAGTTCGCGGCGTCAGTATCGCAGCCGTTCTCGAACGCGCGTCGTTGGGCACCCGCGCGTTCTATCGGCATTTCGAGTCCAAGGACGCACTCGTGGCCGCGCTCTTCCTGGAAATGGCGCGGGTGGAAGAACGGCGACTACGCCGGCGCATGGCTGCCGCCACCACGGAGATCGGCGCCGTGGCGGCGTGGATCGACGGACGGCTCGACCTGGCGTTCGACGACAACATCAAATCCGACCTGCGCCGTGTGTCGCTGGAGGCCCAATCGCAGATGTTCGCCTCCCCCGAACTTGTCCAGCCGGCCTACGAGCGATTGCTCACGCCGCTGAGCGAAACGCTTCGACACGGATTGGAGCGCCAAGTGTTCCGTCACATCGATCCGGTGATCGACGCGCAGGCCATCCACGCCGTGGTGTGGGCGGCCATCGAGCGGCAATGGGCAACCGGTGTTTGTGACCGCGACAACGTCCGCCAACGCGCGCTGCGGTTCTGCTTGGGCGGGCTGGGCGTGCCGGCAAAAGCGATCGCCCAGGTTTAGCCAACCGCAGACAAACCGAAGGGAGACACGGATGGACCTGGGCTTCACGGGAGCGACGGCCGTGGTTACGGGCGGCAGCAAGGGTATGGGGCTGGCCATCGCCGAAACCCTTGCAGCCGAAGGAGCCAGCGTGGCGGTGATGGCCCGGGGCCAAGAGGCGCTCGATGCCGCCGTGGCATCGCTGCGCGAGGCGGGCGCCCCGGATGCCGTGGGGATCAGCGTGGACATGGCCGACGCCGAGTCCATCGCCGATGGCTTCGCCGCGATCTCCGAGCGTTGGGGAAGACTCAACAGCCTCGTCCACACGATAGGACCGGGCGACGGCTATTTCGAGCAGATGGACGACGCGCAATGGAACGACGCCTTTGCCCTCGGCACGATGTCGGCCGTGCGATCGATCCGCTCCGCCCTGCCGTTGCTGCGCTCCGCGGAGTGGGCCCGCCTCGTGACGCTGTCCGCGCACTCGATTCAGCGGCAGAACCCGCGCATCGTCGCGTACACGGCCTCGAAGGCGGCGTTGGCCAGCATCACAAAGAACCTGTCCAAAAGCCTTGCCAAGAACGGCATCCTGGTCAATTGCGTGTGTCCCGGGACCATCGTGACCGCCAGCTTCACCGAGGTCCTGAAAGACATCCTCGCCGCCGACGGCCTCGACGCCACCAACCCGGTGGACGTCATGACCTGGATCGACAACAACTTTCACCAGCCCTGCGATCTCGGTCGCGCCGGCCTCCCCGAAGAGGTCGCCTCCATCACCGCCTATCTGGCGTCGCGGCGAAACGGCTACGTCACGGGCGCCACGGTCAACGTGGACGGCGGCTCGGACTTCATCTGACAGGCTGCCGGCTCAGCCTTCGGGATCGGGTTTGGCTAACCGACGGCGAATTGGGCGGAGAGCACCCGCCGTACCCGCCGCAGTGGGGTCGGCGAGCGTTGCGCCACGGCCATGATGACCGCGCCCTCCACGGCGGCAACCGCGGTGGTGGCCAGGTCGGCGGCCGCCGATCGCTCCACTCCCGCTTCGCGGAGGAGCCGGGCCAAGAGGCCCTCCCACGCGCTGAAGGCCCCCGCCGCGGCATCGGCGGCGGCGGGCGCCTCCGCGCGGCCCAGCGTCGCCGCGACGATCGGGCAGCCCGCCGTGTAGTCGCTGTCGGCCAGCATCGCTTCCCACGCCTGCAGGAAGGCCGCCACGGCCCGCGCCGGATCGGCGTCCTGCACGCACTCCTCGAGGACGGCGGTGAGTTCGGCGCCGGCGGCGTCGGTTGCCGCCTGCACGAGTTCCGGTTTGCCGCCCGGGAAGTTCAGATAGAGCGTTCGGCGCGCCAGGCCGGAGTGGTCGAGCAGCGCCGACACGCTGGCGCCCGCGACCCCGGCGGTGCGAACGAGCGCAATGGCGCTGGTAATCAGACGCTCCCGTGCAGACATCGACCTTCCTCACCCTCGGCGTTCGGCACCCGCTTGCGGTAGACCGATCATTCTACTAGATTGAGCCAAGATAGTAGACCGATCGATCTACCGCCGGAGGCTAACGATGTCGAACGACGCGGCTGACCCCATCACCACCCGGCGCGCGGTCCGGAAGTTCCGCAGGGAGCGCCTGATCGGGCGCTACCTCGCCAATCCCACCGTGGCTTTGCTCGGCCGCCTCGGCATCCGGACGACGTTCGCGACCGAGCTCGAAACGACCGGACGGAAGTCGGGGTCCCGTCGCCGCGTTCCGGTGTCCGCCAATTTCGACGACGACGGCGCCTGGATCATTTCCCAGCACGGGCGCCGGTCCGGGTGGGCCCTCAACGTCGCGGCCGAACCCAAAGTGCGCATCCGGCAACGGAACCGGTGGCGTTCCGGTGTCGCCCGGTTCGAGCCCGACGACGACCCGGCGAAGCGGGCCGGCACGTTCGCGACATCGCGGCTGTGGTCACCGGTCGTCGCCGCGACTTTCCGCGCCCTGCAATCCGACCCGATCAGCGTCCGCATCGACTTCACGGACTGACTCACACCGGCGAGTAGCTAGCCTTCCAGGTCGCCCTCGGTCTCGAGCAGCGTCTGGCGCAGGCCGTCGAGCGTGTCCGGTTGCGGCTGCGCCCACATGCCGCGGCCCGCGGCCTCCAGCAGCCGTTCGGCCATGCCGTGCAGCGCCCATGGGTTGGATTCCGCCATGAACTTCCGGTTCTCGGCGTCCAGCACGTAGCGCTCGGTCAGCTGCTCATACATCCAGTCGGCCATCACCCCCGCGGTCGCGTCGTAGCCGAACAGGTAGTCGACGGTCGCCGCCATCTCGAACGCGCCCTTGTAGCCGTGCCGGCGCATCGCCGCCATCCAGCGCGGATTGACCACGCGCGCGCGGAACACCCGGGTGGTCTCCTCCGACAGCGTCCGGGTGCGGATCGCGTCGGGCCGGGTGTTGTCGCCGATGTAGGCGGCGGGCGCCTGGCCGGTCAGCGCGCGCACGGTGGCGACCATCCCGCCGTGGTACTGGAAGTAGTCGTCGGAGTCCGCGATGTCGTGCTCGCGGGTGTCGGTGTTCTTGGCCGCCACGGCGATCCGCCGGTATTGGCGATTCATGTCGTCGACGGCCTCGCGCCCGTCCAGATCGCGCCCGTAGGCGAAGCCGCCCCAGGCGGTGTACACCTGCGCGAGGTCGGCGTCGTCGCGCCAGTTGCGGCTGTCGATGAGCTGCAGCAGCCCGGCGCCGTAGGTGCCGGGCTTGGATCCGAATATCCTTGTGGTGGAACGCCTTACGTCGCCGTGCTGGGCCAGGTCGGCCTGCGCGTGCGCGCGCACGTAGTTGTCCTCGGCGGGCTCGTCAAGCTCGGCGACCAGCCGCACCGCGTCGTCGAGCATGGTGACGACGTGCGGGAAGGCGTCGCGGAAGAAGCCCGAAATGCGCACGGTGACGTCGATGCGCGGGCGGCCCAGCTCGGCCAGCGGGATCGGCGTCAGGCCGACGACGCGCCGCGACGCGTCGTCCCAGACCGGCCGGACGCCCAGCAGCGCAAGCACTTCGGCGATGTCGTCGCCCGCCGTGCGCATCGCCGAAGTGCCCCACACCGACAGCCCCACCGATTGCGGCCATTGCCCGTGGTCGGCCCGGTACCGATCCAGCAGCGAATCTGCCAGGGCCACACCGGCTTCCCAGGCCAGCCGCGACGGCACCGCCTTGGGGTCGACGGAGTAGAAGTTGCGCCCGGTGGGCAGGACGTTGACCAGGCCGCGCAGCGGCGAACCCGACGGACCGGCGGGGATGAACCGCCCGTCCAGCGCCCGCAGCACCTGGTCGATCTCGGCGGCGGTGCCGGCCAGCCGGGGCACCACCTCGGTGGCCGCGAACCGCAGCACCGCTGCGACGTCGGGGTCGTCGGTGAGCCGGTCGGCGGCGCCGGGATCCCAGCCGGTGGCCTGCAGCGCGCCGACCAGTGCCCGGGCCGCGGCCTCGGCCCGGTCGACCGACGACCGTTCGTCGGTGCCGTCCTCGGCCAGGCCGAGGGCCTGCCGCAGTCCGGGGAGGACCTGCTCGCCGCCGAACAGCTGCCGTGCCCGCAGGACGGCCAGCACCAGATCGAGTTCGGCCTCCCCCGTGGGCTTCTGGCCGAGGACGTGCAGCCCGTCGCGGATCTGGACGTCCTTGATCTCGCAGAGCCACCCGTCGACGTGCAGGATCATGTCGTCGAAGGCGTCCTCGGCGGGCCGCTCGCTCAGCCCGAGGTCGTGGTCCATCTTGGCGGCGCGGATCAGCGTCCAGATCTGCTGGCGGATGGCGGGCAGCTTGCCGGGATCCAGCGCGGCCACGTTCGCGTGCTCGTCGAGCAGCTGCTCCAAACGCGCGATGTCGCCGTAGGTTTCGGCGCGCGCCATCGGCGGGATGAGATGGTCGACGAGCACGGCGTGCGCGCGCCGCTTGGCCTGGGTGCCCTCGCCGGGGTCGTTGACCAGAAACGGGTAGATCAGGGGCAGGTTGCCCAGCGCGGCGTCGGGCCCGCAGGCCGCCGACATGCCCAGCGTCTTGCCGGGCAGCCATTCGAGGTTGCCGTGCTTGCCGAGGTGCACGACGGCGTCGGCGTGGAACCCGGCATCGAGCCAGTGGTAGGCCGCCAGGTAGTGGTGGCTGGGCGGCAGGTCCGGGTCGTGGTAGATGGCGACCGGGTTCTCCCCGAAGCCGCGGGGCGGCTGGACCATCAGGACCAGGTTGTCCGCTTGCATTGCGGCGATGACGATCTCGCCGTCGCGGTCGCGGGTGCGGTCGACGAACACCTCGCCCGGCGGCGGGCCCCAGTGCGCCACCACGGCGTCGACGAGCTCGGTCGGCAGCGTCGCGAACCAGGCGCGGTAGTCCTTGGCGGACACCCGGATCGGGTTGCCGGCCAGCTGGCCGTCGGTGAGCCAGTCGGGGTCTTGGCCGCCGCGTTCGATCAGGGCGTGGATCAGGGCGTCGCCGTCGCCGGCCTCGACCCCCGGCAGATCGCCCACCCGGTAGCCGCGCTCGCGCATCGCCCGCAGCAGCGCGACCGCGCTGGCCGGGGTGTCCAGCCCGACCGCGTTGCCGATGCGGGCGTGCTTGGTGGGATAGGCCGAAAAGACCAGTGCCACCCGCTTGTCGGCGGGCGCGACGTGCCGCAGCCGGGCGTGCCGGAGCGCCAGGCCCGCGACCCGCGCGCAGCGTTCCGGGTCGGCCACATAGGAGATCAGCCCGTCGTCGTCAATCTCCTTGAACGAGAACGGAACCGTGATGATGCGGCCGTCGAACTCGGGCACCGCGACCTGGCTGGCCACGTCGAGCGGGCTCAGGCCGTCGTCGTTGTCGCGCCATTGCTCCCGGGGGCTGGTCAGGCACAGCCCCTGCAGGATCGGAATATCCAGGGCCGCAAGGTGTTCGACGTTCCAGCTGTCATCGGCGCCGCCGGCGGACACCGCGGCCGGCCGCAGCCCCCCGGCGGCCAGCACGGTGACCACCATGGCGTCGGTGTCGCCGAGCCGGTGCAGCAGTTCGGGTTCGGCCGTGCGCAGCGAGGCGCAGTAGACGGGCAGCGCGCGCCCGCCGGCGTCTTCGATGGCCCGGCACAGCGCCTCGATGTAGGCGGTGTTGCCGGCCAGCTGCTGGGCGCGGTAGTAGAGCACCGCGATGGTGGGGCCGTCGGTCATTCGGGCATCCGGCCGGTCCAGCTCGCCCCAGGTCGGGGTCACCACGGGCGGGGCGAAACCGAAGCCGGTCATCAGGACCGTGTCGGACAGGAAGGCGTGCAGCTGGCGCAGGTTGTCCACGCCGCCGTGGGCGAGGTAGATGTGCGCCTGGACCGCGATGCCGGCGGCCAGGGTGGACAGGCCGGTCAGTTCGGCGTCGGCGGCCTGTTCGCCGCTGACCAGCACCGTCGGGACGCCGCTCGCGAGCACGGCGTCGATGCCGCTCTGCCAGGCGCGGTAACCGCCCAGGATGCGGACCACCGCGATCGAGGCGCCCGCCAACAGCTCCGGGAGTTCCTCGTCGGACAGGCGCGACGGGTTGGCCCACCGATAGTTCTTGCCGCTGGAGCGGGCGCTGATCAGGTCCGTATCGGACGTCGACAGCAGCAGGATGGTCGGCTCAGCCACCCATCATTCGTACCGCAGCGTCGCCGCGATGCGGGCGGCGACCTCGCCGGCGACCCGCTTTGCCTCCTCGCTCGTCCCCGGCTCGTAGCGATCCGCGACCGGGTCGTAGTCGGCGCCGGCGATCGACCCGTGGTCGGCGGCCAGCTCCACCAGCTCGACAGGCCACCCCACTTCCTGCAGCTGCGCGGCGAACGCCCTGCTGGCGGCCACCGGCACGGCGTCGTCGGCGAGGCCGTGCAGCAACGTGAACGGTGCACCGACGCGGTCGGCGGACACCATCTCGGAGGGCCGGCGACCGGAAATCGGGTCGTGGACCATGAAGGCGCCGGCCAGGCAGACCGTGTGCGCCAGGGCGAGGTCGAAGCGCGCCGCGTCCAACGTCAGGCCCGCGGCGGCGCAGCCCCCCATGGACCACCCGACGAGCACGAGGGCGGCGTCGGTTGCGAGGTCGCGGGCGAAGTCGAGCGAGCGCAGCAAGTCGGCGCGCCCGCCGTCGTCGGCGTGCGAATTCCAGTCGGGGGCCACCACCGCCGCGCCGCGGTCGGCCAGCATGCCGGCCAGGGGGCGGACGGCGGCGCGCGCGTCGGTCTGCATGCCGTGCCACAGCAAGACCGTGGGTTGCGCTGAGTCGCCGAACACGTCGACCAAACGCCCCGGGGCGTACTCCTGCGTCCTCACGGGGACGAGTGTGCCCCGGCGGATGCGGATCCAATCGCGCCGAACGTGCACCCAGGGCGAAAAATTCGCGCGAACCACGCCGCCAATTCACACTCGGCGCAACACTGTGCTGATGAACGTCTCCGGAAAAACTGTCGCCGTCACCGGCGGTGCTCGCGGAATCGGCCTGGCCATCGCCACGGCCCTGCACGGGTTGGGCGCCCGAGTGGCCATCGGGGACGTCGACGAGGCGGCCGTGCGGGAGGCGGGTGGCAGGCTGGGGCTGACCGTGTGCCGGGCGTTGGACGTGACGGACCGGCAATCCTTCGCCGGTTTTCTCGACGCCGTCGAGGCCGAGCTGGGGTACCTCGACGTGCTGGTGAACAACGCCGGGGTGATCGCCGCGGGCGGCGCGGTCGACGAGCCCGACGCCGTCACCCGGCGGGTCCTCGACGTCAACGTCGTCGGCGTCATCCTGGGCACCAAGCTGGCCGCCGAACGAATGCTGCCGCGCGGTCGCGGGCACATCGTCAACATCGGGTCGATGGCCAGCGTGCTGCCATGCGCGGGCATCGCCACCTATTGCGCCACCAAGCACGCCGTGCTCGGCTACACCGACTCGGTTCGCATGGAGAACCGTGGCCGCGGCGTCCACTTCTCGACCATCATGCCGACCCTGACGAACACGGAAATGATCGCGGGTGTCGGACACGCCCGGGGCTTCAAGAACGCCGAGCCGCAAGACGTCGCCCGCGCCGTCGTCGGCGTGATCGCCAAACCCAAACGGCGCGTGGTCGTCCCGCGTTCGATGGGCATCCTGGCGTCGGTGCAGCGACTGATGCCGCAGGGCATCGCGGAGGCGATCGGACGCGCGGCAGGCACGGACCGCGTCTTCACCAGCGACCTGGACACCGGCAAGCGCCAGGGTTACGCGCGGCGGACGGGAACGTCCTGACCTAGGCGGTCGCCACCCGCTTGCTGCCGAAGACGCGTTCCTGCATGGCGGTGTCGCCGAACGAGTGGGCCTTGACGACCTTGCCGTCGCGGAACTCGAACACATCGGCCTCGTCGGCGCTCTCGTCGCCGACGCTGACGCGGGTCAGGACGATGACCACGTCGCCGTCGGCGAGGTAGCGCTTCGCCTCGACCTTGGTCGCCTTCTCCGCCAGCCGCATGAACAGTTCGGTGAGCTCGTTCTTGCCCCGATACGTGCCGCCAATCATGCTGTCGCCGTTGATGGTCCACTCGGCCGAGTCGCTGAAG
The DNA here is from genome assembly GCF_001667015.1 of Mycobacterium sp. E3198. GTDB lineage: Bacteria > Actinomycetota > Actinomycetes > Mycobacteriales > Mycobacteriaceae > Mycobacterium. The sequence continues at coordinate 54,364 of NZ_LZIS01000114.1, forward strand.
ACGCCCAACGCCGCTTCGAGGTCACCCGCGGTGAATGCCTCGTAGCCCTGCTTGGTCACCTCGATGTTGTCGTTCGACATCTGACTTCCCTTCTCTTCCTCGCGGTTAACTGGGACACCCGCCGGCCGACGGCCCCTGGCTCGGGCGACGCGCCGCACAATCGACGGACGGAACAACCGGGCCGGCGGGTCGACCATCGCGGTGACCCGCATGAACTGCCCGGCGACGACGGGGTCGACCTCGACGGCGGTCAGCACCCGCTCCAGGAAGGCGTTGCTGAGGCGCATCGACATCGACCGGCGCCCCTCGACTTCGGGAAGCGCCAGGTCGGAGCCGGCCGCGGTCTGCCACGCCACCCGGACGGTTTTCGCGGACGTGCGGAAGAAGCGTCGCGGCAGGCCGCGATACCCGCGACGCAGGCAGTCGCGCAGCACCGTCGCCTCGATCGCGGCGACCGTCATGCCCTGCCCGTAGATGGGATTGAAGCTGCACACCGCGTCGCCCACCACCAGCAGGCCATCGGGCGTGCGGCGCATCTTGTCGTAACGCCGCCAGCGGTTCGAGGGCACGCGATGGTGCACCACCGCGCCCAGCGGTTCGGCCGCGCGCAACGCGTCCAACACCGGGGCGGGCACGAAATCCTCCGCGTATTCGATCATTTCGGCCGTCGCGCCCGGCGGTTGCAGCCCGGCCATGGCTCCCACCCCGAACATCCAGGTGTCGTTTTCGTTTCGGATCAGGCCGAACATCTTGGGCCGCCCGGGCTCGGGGAAAAGGGCGATCATGTGTTGGCGGATCGCGCCGGGCTTCAGGCGCAGCAGCTGGCACGCGTAGGCGAGCTGCACCGTCACCTCGTCCTCCCGCGGGCGGCCGTAACCGAGTTCCTCCAGGAACACCGGCATGCGAGACCCCCGGCCGGTCGCGTCGATGACGAGGTCCGCAGGCAGCGCCTTGCCGCGCTCCAGGACGCGGTCCACGACCCTGGCCCCGATGACACGGTCACGAGCCGGCGTGGTCATCAGGCCGACCACGTCGTGGCATTCGAGGAACGTGATGTTGGGAAACGCCTTCACCCGCCGGCGCACGTTCCATTCCAGCAGCGGCCGACTCGGGAAGAGGACGACGGGCGGGTTCGGCGCCCTGCCGGATCGCGGCGTGGTGTGCCCGCCCACCGAGATCGACACCTTCGAGAAGTCGCCGTCGTCCCAGATGCCGGCGCCGTTGGCGGTGAGTTCGTCGACAAACCCGGGGAACAGCTCGTCGAGAACCTGCGTGCCGCGCGCGGCCAGGGCGTGGATCAGCCTGCCCTGCGGAACGCCGCGGCGGTTGATGGGATGCAGCGGCAGGATGTCTCGCTCCACCACCGTGACCCGGTCGTAGAAGTCGGCGAGCACGCGGGCCGCCAGCAGGCCGCCCATGCTCGCTCCCAGCACCACCGCATGACCACCGCGTTGTTCCATTCCACGCTCCTGAACTGGACGAAATGGGGCAATCGCAGTGTCCGGCTCGGCGTTGCCGGGCGGCTAGCGTAGTCGGCTACTCAACCGGTGCGGCGGCGGACGTAGCGTGTGGTGATGGCCCGAGACCGCGACGCCGACGCCTGCCCCGGCGCGCTGCAGGTGCACCAGGCCGCCGACGGCGCGCTCGTGCGGGTCCGGCTGCCCGGCGGCGCCATTTCCGCCGCCCAGCTGGCGACGCTGGCCGGCGTCGCGAGCGGGTTCGGCTCGGGCACGCTCGAGCTGACCGCGCGGGGCAACGTGCAGGTGCGCGGCATCACCGACGTTGCCGCGGTCGCCGAGGTCATCGCGGGCGCCGGGTTGTTGCCGTCGCCGACGCACGAGCGGGTCCGCAACATCGTGGCGTCTCCGCTGTCGGGCCGGGTCGGCGGGGCGGCCGACGTGCGCGGGTGGGTGCCCGAGCTCGACGCGGCGATTTGCGCCGAGCCCCGGCTGGCGGAGCTGGGTGGCCGGTTCTGGTTCGCCGTCGACGACGGCCGCGCCGACGTATCCGGACTGGGCGCCGACGTCGGCGTGCACGCGCTGGACGACGGCGTCGCCCTGGTGGTGACCGGCCGGGACACCGGCGTCCGGCTGGCCGCCGGCGACGTGGCGCAGGCGCTGGTCGCGCTGGCCGTGCGGTTCGTCGGGATCCGCGGAAAGGCTTGGCGCGTCGGCGAATTGGCGGATCTCTCTGAACTGCTGCCCGGCGCCGACATGAGCGCCGCACCGTTCCCGCCCGTCACGAAGGGCCCGGTGGGGTGGATCAACCAGCACGACGGCCGGGTGACGCTGGCCGCGGCGGTGCCGCTGGGCGTGCTGCCCGCGCGGGTCGCGGAGTTCCTGGCCGCGATCGAGGCTCCCCTCGTGGTCACGCCGTGGCGGTCGGTGCTGGTGTGCGATCTCAGCGAAGAGGTAGCGGACACTGCCCTGCGGGTGCTGGCGCCCCTGGGGCTGGTCTTCGACGAGAACTCCCCCTGGCTGAGCGTCAGCGCCTGCACGGGCAGCCCGGGTTGCGCGCACTCGGCGGCCGACGTGCGGACGGACGCCGCGCTGTCGCTGCAGGCGGGCGATCCGGATGCCGGCGGGCACCGTCATTTCGTCGGCTGCGAGCGGGCGTGCGGCAGCCCGCCGGCCGGCCAGGTGCTGGTCGCGACCGGACAGGGATACCGGCTGCTCCGCGACCAGCCCTTAAGGTGAGCGGGTGCTCGACTACATCCGCGACGCGGCCGAAATCTACCGGCAGTCGTTCGCGGCCATCCGCGCCGAAGCCGACCTCGCGAGGTTTCCGGCCGACGTCGCGCGGGTGGTGGTCCGGTTGATCCACACCTGCGGGCAGGTCGACGTCGCCGACCACGTCGCCTACACCGACGACGTCGTCGCGCGGGCCGGCGCCGCGTTGCGCGGCGGGGCCCCGGTGCTGTGCGATTCGTCGATGGTGGCCGCCGGGATCACCGCCGCCCGGCTGCCGGCGGGCAACCGGGTCGTGTCGCTGGTGGCCGATCCGCGCGCGGCCGAGCTGGCCGCACGCCGGCGCACCACCCGTTCGGCGGCCGGCGTGGAGCTGTGGGCCGAGCAGCTGCCGAGCGCGGTGCTCGCGATCGGCAACGCCCCGACCGCGCTGTTCCGGTTGCTGGAGCTGATCGACGAGGGTGTTTCCCCGCCGTCGGTGGTGCTCGGCGGGCCGGTCGGGTTCGTCGGGTCGGCGCAGTCCAAGCAGGAGCTGATCGACCGTCCGCGCGGGATGTCCTACCTGGTGGTGCGCGGCCGCCGCGGCGGCAGCGCGATGGCGGCGGCGGCGGTCAACGCGATCGCGAGCGACGCCGAGTGAGCGCCCAAAGGGGCACCCTCTGGGGCGTCGGGCTGGGGCCCGGCGACCCCGAGCTGGTGACCGTCAAGGCCGCCCGGCTGATCGGCGAGGCCGACGTGGTGGCCTACCACAGCGCCCGGCACGGCCGCAGCATCGCCCGCGGGATCGCCGAACCATACCTGCGGCCCGGCCAGATCGAGGAGCACCTGGTCTATCCGGTGACCACCGAGGCGACCGACCATCCCGGCGGCTATTCGGGCGCGCTCGAAGACTTCTACACCGAGGCGACGCAACGCATCGCCGCGCACCTCGACGCCGGTCGCGACGTGGCGCTGCTGGCCGAGGGCGACCCGCTGTTCTACAGCTCCTACATGCACCTGCACACTCGGCTGACGGAGCGGTTCGACGCGGTCATCGTCCCGGGCGTGACGTCGGTGAGCGCCGCCTCGGCGGCCATCGCCACGCCGCTGGTGGCCGGCGACGAGGTGCTGTCGGTGCTGCCCGGCACCCTGCCGGTGGCCGAGCTGACCCGCCGGCTCGCCGACGCCGACGCCGCCGTCGTGCTCAAGCTGGGCCGCTCCTATCCCGCTGTGCGCGAAGCGCTTTCGGCGACGGGTCAGCTAGACGACGCATTCTACGTCGAGCGGGCCAGCACGTCCGGGCAGCGGATACTGCCCGCCGCGGAGGTCGACGAGGCCGGGGTGCCGTATTTTTCGCTGGCCATGCTGCCGGGTGGGCGTCGGGGGCACCGGCCGTCAGCGGCCGGCACGGTCGCGGTGGTGGGATTGGGTCCGGGCGACAACGACTGGATGACGCCGCAGAGCCGGCGGGAGCTGGCCGCCGCCACCGACCTGATCGGCTACGGCGGTTACCTGGATCGCGTCCCGGTCCGCGAGGGGCAACGGCGCCACCCGAGTGACAACACCGACGAACCCGCGCGCGCCCGGCTGGCGTGCGCGCTGGCCGAGGAGGGGTGCACCGTCGCGGTGGTGTCGTCGGGCGATCCCGGGGTGTTCGCGATGGCCACCGCGGTGTTGGAGGAGGCCAAACAGTGGCCGGGGGTGCGGATCCGGGTGGTGCCGGCGATGACGGCCGCGCAGGCCGTGGCCAGCCGGGTCGGCGCGCCGCTGGGCCACGACTACGCGGTGATCTCGCTGTCCGACCGGCTCAAGCCGTGGGAGGTGATCTCCGCGCGGCTGGCCGCCGCCGCGGCCGCCGATCTGGTGCTGGCCATCTACAACCCGGCGTCCAAGGCGCGGACCTGGCAGGTGGGCGCGATGCGCGACGTGCTGATGGCCCACCGCGAACCCGGTACCCCGGTGGTGATCGGCCGCGACGTGTCCGGGCCGGAGGAAGACGTCCGCGTGGTGCGGCTCGCCGATCTCGACCCTGCCGAGGTCGACATGCGCTGCCTGCTGATCGTCGGCTCGTCGCAAACACAGTGGTACACAGACGATCTCGGCGACCGGGTGTTCACCCCCCGGCGCTACCCGGGGTGACGACCGCGGCTTCGGGCCGGTTTTAGGGCGGGCCCGCGACTCCCGAATACGTCGGCGCGTTTCCGTCGTGCGGCCGCGCACCCGTCTGGCCATCACCGGGCACTTTGTTGAGTCTGGCGGTGTCGGCCTCCTCCCCCAACAGGAGGGAGCGCACCAGGCTACGCGGTCCGAACGGCCGCAGCATGTAACTGGCCGGGCGCGGCCGCACCCGTATCGGCCACCAGAACCAGCGCCCCAGTAGCGCCGCGATCGACGGCGTCATCAGCGAGCGCACGATCAGGGTGTCGAACAGCAGGCCGAGCCCAATCGTGCTGCCGGCCTGCCCAATCGAGCGCAGGTCACTGGCCACCATCGACATCATGGTGAAGGCGAACACCAGCCCCGCGGCCGTCACGACACTGCCGGTCTCCCCCATCGAGCGGATGATGCCGGTCCGCAGCCCCGCCCCGATCTCCTCCTGGAAGCGTGACACCAGCAGCAGGTTGTAGTCGGAGCCCACGGCCAACAGGATGATCAACCCGAACACCGGCGCGATCCAGTTCAATTCCAGGCCGAAGAGGTGCTGCCACACCAGCACCGACAGCCCGAACGCGGCGCCCAGCGACAGCAGCACCGTCCCGACGATCACCAGGGACGCGACCAGCGCCCGGGTGATGATCACCATGACCGCGAAAATCAGTGTCAGGGCGGCGATTCCGACGATCAGCAGGTCGTATTGCGAGCCGGCCTGGATGTCGCGGTAGATCGCCGCCGTCCCGGTGAGGTAGAACTTGGCGCCGGTGAGCGTCGTTCCCTTCACCGCCTGATGCGCGGCGTTCAGCGCGGGCTTGACCGCGGCAATACCCGCGGGGGTCGCCGGGTCCGCGTCGTGGGTGATGATGAAGCGCGCGGCCTTGCCGTCCGGTGAGAGGAAGAGTTTCAGACCGCGCTGAAAGTCGGGATTCTGGAACGCTTCCGGGGGCAGGTAGAAGTAGTCGCCACTCCTGGAGGCGTCGAACGCCTGACCCATCGCACTCGCCGTATCGGTCATCTGGGCCATCTGCGTCACCAGACCCGAGAAGCTGCTGTGCATCGTGAGCAGGGTGCCCTGCATGGACTTCGCGACGGCGATCATCGGCGGGAACTGGGCCATCATCTGGGGCATGATCGCGTCCACGTTGTTCATGTCCTTGATCAACGTGCTCATGTTCGCGCTGAACTTGTCCACGCCGTCGATCGCCTCGAACACCGACCTCGAAGCCCAGCAGACGGGGATGTTGAAACAGTGTGGTTCCCAATACAAGTAGCTGCGGAACGGCCTCGCGAAATCGTCGAAGTCCGCCAGGTGGTCCCGCATCTCGTTCAGCGTCGATTGCATGTCACCCATGTCGCCCACCATGCGATGGGTCGCGTTGCTCATCTGTCCGAGCAAGCCCTGCATCCGCTCCATCGAGCCGATCATGGCGCCCAGATCGTCGCTCATCTTGAGCATGTCGGCGGTGCGGTCCTTCATGAACTGAAGGTTCTGCTGGATGGGGATCGATTGGGCACTGATCTGGAACGGTATCGATGTGTGCTCGATCGGCCCGCCCAGCGGCCGGGTGATGCTCTGCACCATCGCGATTCCCGGCGACCGGAAAATGTCCTTGGCGAGCCGGTCGAGAATGATCATGTCGCCGCTGTTGCGCATGTCGTGATCGCTCTCGATCATGAGGATGTCGGGGTTCATTGTCGCGGCGCTGAAATGGCGCTCCGCGGCCGCGTATCCGACATTCGAGGGCACGTTGGCGGGTGTGTAGTAGCGGTCGTTGAAGCTGATCTTCATGCTGGGCATGACGAGGATGCCGACGATCGCGATGGCCAGCGAGGCCGCGAACACCGGGCCGGGCCAGCGCACCGTGGCGGTCCCGATGCGCCGCCACCCGCGCGTCTTGATCATCCGCCTCGGGTCGAGCAAACCGAACCCGGTGGCCACCGCGACAACGGCCGGCGCCGCGGTCATCGCTCCCGCGACGACGACGAGCAGCCCGAGGGCGGAGGGGATGCCGAGCGCCTTGAAATACGACAGCCGCGCCAGGTGCAGGCAGAGGGTGGCGCCGGCGATGGTCAGCCCCGAGCCCAGGATGATGTGCGAGGTCCCACGGAACATCGTGTACCAGGCGGTTTCTCGGTCCTGACCCGCCTGGCGGGCCTCCTGGTACCGGCCGATGAGAAAGATTGCGTAATCGGTTCCTGCCGCGATGGCCAGGGACGACAGCATGGCGACGACGAACGTGGAGAATCCCAACAATTCGTTGTTGCCGAGCAGCGCGACAAGCCCTCTGGCCGTGCCCATCTCGAAACCGACCATGACGAGCACCAGGAGCACCGTGCTGACCGACCGATAGGCGATGAACAGCATGATCATGATGACCACGCCCGTCACGCCCATCATCTTGAACATGCTCTTGTCGGCGGCTTCGTTCATGTCCGTCGTCAGCGGCGCCGGGCCCGTGACGTAGACCCGCAGCCCCTTGGGGGGCTCCGACTTGTCGACGATCTTGCGCACTGCGTCCACGGACTGGTTGCCCAGCGTGCTGCCCTGGTTGCCGGCCAGGTTCAGTTGGACGTAAGCGGCTTTGCCGTCGCGGCTCTGGACACCGGCTGCGGTCAGCGGGTCTCCCCACACGTTCTGCACGTGCTGCACGTGCTTCGGGTCGGCCTGCAGCTTCTGCACCAAGCCGTCGTAGTAGCGGTGCGCCGCGTCGCCGAGTTGCTGATCGCTCTCGAGGACGATCATCGCGATGCTGTCGGAGTCCGATTCGTGGAAGGTCGCGCCGATGCGCTTGGCCGCGATCATCGCGGGCGCGTCTTGGGGTGACATGGTGACCGCGTGCTTGCGCGCGACCGACTCGATCGGCGGCACAAGCACATTCAGGGCCACCGTCAGCAGGAGCCAACCGATGATGATGGGCCACGCGAACGTGCGGACGAACCGCATGAACCTCGGGCGCGCGTTGTCGTCGGTGTTCATGCGGCCTTCACCAGACAGGACGTTTGCGCGTGGCGACCGGCGGTGGACCTCTGGTCCTTGAGCTCACCGTTGACGGTGATGCGGCACCCGATGCTGTCGCTGTTGCCTTGGGCGACCACGCTGGCGATCACGGCCGGCACCGTCGTCGTGATGGTGAAGGTCCAGGGCAGGCTGGTGAAGTCGGCCTGCTCCGGCTGGGCCTTCTTGTCCAGGTAGCTCACGCTTCCCGCCGTGTCGCTGGGCCCGTAAACCTCGTAGGTCACCCGCTTCACGTGCGACGGCTCGAGCGGTTCGGCGCTGCTGCCGGTCGCGGTGAAGATCGCGTCGGAGCCGAAAACGCCGCGGAGCCGGTCGACGGCGACGGCACCCAGGGCAACGGCCACCACGACGACGAGCGGCACCCAAGCCCGCTTGAGAAACGTGGACACTGACGTTTCCTTTCCCTCGTGACCTGGTCGTTCTCTACGGAGTCTCGGCCCGCGCCGGAGTGGCCAATAGGGCCATTCGGCCTGCAAATGATGGCCGGCAGGCACAAATGACACTCAATCGCGTGACTGCGTACCCGCAAGCGGTGGCTCGAACCCGCATTCAGGTATACCATACCCCCAGGGGTATCTGCCAGCCCGTAGCGCACAACGAGTTTGAAAACCTCGATTTCCGCACCGGGATGAACGGAATCATCGCCGCTCGGGCGATACGGCACGGATTAGTTTGTCTCGCCACGCCATTCGGCCGCGCCGGCATCGCAGCTGCTGGGCAGGGCGGCGCGGGCGACCACGGTAGGGCCGGCTACGTCGGGCACGCATAGCGCCGCCCAAGCGGTCTCAGAAGGCTGGGCGGCCTATGCGGACGGATCCTCGTTCAGCATCACCGCAATGAAGTCCAGACGCCACAGCGACTCGAACAGACTGCGACCGAACGCCTCGAGCTCACGCTTGCTCGCGCCGCGCGATTCTCCGCTCTTGGCGACCTCATCAGCGATCTGACGAATCGTGCGCCGGCCATCGACCTGCCGCAGGAATTGCATTTGAGCCGGTGTGACCTGCGTGCGCCAATTCGGCCGAAAGATCTCCTCCCCCTCGATACCGCAGCGCATCCGCATCCGCGGAACGTAATCGAGGCACTCGGGAGTGGAGAAACTGATTTCGTAGCTCTTCTTCGGCCGGTCGGAACGGCACGCCATGAAGAAATGGGCGCCGTTCATCACGTGGAGGCGCTCTACGAAGGACCAGAGCCTGGCCTCGGGCAACGCGCTCACCAACTGATGGAGTGAACTCCCGGGTCTGAACCAATCATGCGGATAGTAGGGCGCCTTGATGAACCAGCCCTGAAATGCCAACCCGGCCGAAGTCACGAGATCGATGCAGTCATCGACGGTGTAACTGCGCTCAGGGCCATGCAGGAAGGTCTCCGCCAGGGCCGCATCGGACTGGGCGGAAACCGGCGCCATCTTGAAGTAATTGTGGACGGGGTGTTCCAGCGGGAGCGCCGAGATCACCTCTTTGACCATTTGCACCGATGCGTCGTCCTGCCCCATGCCCAAGTCACCGAAGGCCGACTGCAGCATCTCGACGCCCATCCGCCCGGGCTTCGCATAAAGCATCACGCCCAGAGCACCATCTCGTCGCAGACAACCCCTCAGTGCCTTCATGCCCGCGACTGGGTCTGGCAAGAGATGCAAGACGCCGGTTGACACAATCAGGTCGAAGTTGCGCTTAAGCGATGACAGCTCCTCTATCGGTACCCGATGCAATTCCAGGTTCGACAGCGCGTACTTGTCTTTCAGATATTGCGAATGGTCCAGCGACGGTTGACTGATGTCGACCGCCACCACCTTCGCGGAACGGTTGTTATACGCGAAAACCGCGGCCTGGTTGGTACCGCAGCCAGCGATCAAAATATCGAGATCGGGCTTATAGTCACGGTCGGGCCACAAAGTCGCGTGGGCGTGGATAGGGTCGAACCACTCCCAATTGCTGTCGGTCCATGCCTCGAGGTCTTGTATGGGCTCCGGGTACGTCTCGTACCGGCGCGAGACGATGCCTGTATTCGGATACGCATTCATTGCGGAGGTCAGCCCTTCCGGTCGAGTCTTGATCGAGGATCCCGGGTCCGTGGTCAGCTGGAAGCTGTGTCACGGGGCGGGCCCCCATCGTGGGAATTATCGGTTACCGTTTGTTCTGCCCGCAAGGAAACGGTGTGATCTATCTGGGTAAGTCCATCATCGGACCGACGTTGGACGGGCGGAAAGAGTGGTTTTCGGGCCGATGCCGCAGCGTCGTCAGGTAGGGAGAAGCAAGCGACTCACCAAGTGGCAGAGATGTTTTCGGCTGAGGCGCTGGATTCGCTGATCAAGGACGCGGTGAAGTCGGGGACGCTGATCGACGGTGCGGACGGCTTCTTGAACTTGTTGACCAAGGCGCTGTTGGAGTTGGTTGCGGACCGAGATGACCCCATCACATAGGCCATGAGTCAGGGCACCCGGCCGGGCGCGGCGGTGGGAATACTGGCGATGCGAGCCGGGCGGATCTTCCCGGTCATGACGCCACCTCACGGTAGCCATCCGAACCTGTGCGGCCTCTCAACAACGCCTCGCTACGTGGGCTCTTCGCACGCTTCGACGAGGATCCGATTAACGCGGCGGATCCGCTTCGGCGTGGGTTAGCTCCCGGAGCTTTCGGCGCAAAGCTCACGGCGTTGATCGCGATTGGAACGACACGCCCGCGGATGAAGCCCAATGCCGTGCTTCCTGTCGAAAAGCGCCACAGCGAGGGCTCTTTCGGTTTTAGCGTCGATCCCGATACCACGGCGCGCCACGACGAGGCCGAGGGTATCGCGCTTCGGGTCAGCGAATACATGCTCGCCGCTGACGGCACAGACACTGACCCAGACTCGCGTACCTACCGGTTGATCCCCACGATCACCGATCCCGCCGCCGCGCCAGCGAGGAACTCGCCAAAACTACACCCAGCGGTGGGAGTCGAACTGCCTTAGACGAACTCAATACCCACCAGCGCCGTCCAAGCCTACCCGAGTGTGCACTACGCGACCCGCTGGCTGATGCGGTCGGCGGCAACCGATTCTGGACACGATCCAGACGGGCTGTCATCCATCCGATCACTACCGGCAGATCGCAGCACCACCGCAAGCCACGCCGGCTTATCCGCTGAGGCCATCGCTGCCGCCGAATCCTGCGTCACCGCCGAAATCCCGACCCAGCTGCCGGCCCCGACGGCGTCCTGGCTCCAACTACCGCGTTCAAAGAATCCCCCGAATTGCGGCGCAGGCGCGCTGCACATCAATGGCCCACCGTTTGTGCGCCGGCGCCGGATCGGCGGGGTCTTGCTGCCCAACAATAACGCCGAAGCGGTGGCCCATTGAGCTGAGCATTACGGCGTGGAGACCGAGAAAGAGATCACTCGATTCGATGTCCACCACAGTTGTGCCGGGCGGGCAGAATCGAACGCCAAAGAGAGCCGACCCGCCCAAGCCGACAACGCATTTGGCTCGTGCAAACATCCCAATCTGCTCTTTAACTGTTAGCCGCTCCGGTTGAACCGTCTTGAAACCCAGTTTTTCCAGCGCCGCGATTAGCTCGCATTCGTTCTGCAAAACACGGAAGTGGGGATGCTTCGCCGACGTGGCGAGACGCGAGAGGAAGATGCGCTCGCCAAAAATGTCTACGGAATCCCTCCGGCAGGCATCGGCCAAGTCGGCGTAGACCTGCTTCTCAGCCTCACTCACCCGCAAGTCTGCCACCGAATATTCCACGGTGAGGGCGTCGCGGCAGAAGTATGATTTGCCCGGATCGTGCTCGAGCAGTTCAGCCGCCTCGATGCCGATCAGTTGCAAGAGGTCCCGCTGCCAGGGATGGGCAGCCCGGCAAAAGAATTTTCTTCCCTTCCCGAATGTCTTGAACTGAGCGCACTTTGGGAGGACAGTCGCGAGCCATCTACCCCAGATGTCGGGCTCGAGAGGAGTGGCGAGGAACACTGGTTCGGTGATTGAGTCAATATTGCTCTGGTTTAGCGTGTTGCAATCGAGAACAATCTCGTCGTCTACGAATTCGATGCCCGGCTTCGCCCCGGGAAAGAAATGAGAAAACCCGGGATTCGCCGCCAATTCCATGAATTGCCGCTTGAACATCCGGGCTTCGCACGACCAGAGCCCGGATTGACTCACCAGGTGGTTGGCCCCAAAAAGAAGCACGTCAGATCGCGAAACCAAGTAACTTCCATGGATTTGGACACGCGGACTGAACCAGCCCGGTATCTCCTTACCGGAGAGGTTGCAAACAAATTCAGGCGGCCTCAGTTGCGCTACCGTCGGCGCTTCGATGACCGCCAGCGTGCCGTCCGATGACGGCCGGTCTCGGAGCCGAAACCTGCCTCGGGGCGTCTCGTTGATTTCATCACTCACTGATGCCACCCCGAAGCGTGGTGTGTACGGGTGAACAGCTCCGTTAGGCGGTCGGGTTGCTGGCACAGCGGTCGCGAAGCGGATAGTTCGAGTTCGTCCCACAACGACCTGAGCCGGCCGTCGTTGAGAACGGAGCCGGCGTGCTGATCGACGATCTCGTAATAACGATCGGCAAGGACGCCCGATGCAGCGTCCAACGGCCAGGATCCCCAAGATGAGGCCATTTCAGGGATTCTGGCGTCAACAGGCGGGACCTTCAAGGGCGGGTGGGGATTTCGTCCGCTGACGGCTTGGTGTCCCCAGAGGCGAGTTGTTGGCGATCATTGCGCGGCCAGGTGACGCGGGCTCCAACACCGCCGCCAAGCGCATCGCGACCATCGACGGCACGGTCGCCTCGTTCCGCGAGAAGTGATGCGTCTTGTCGGCCCAGCCGTCACACACGAGGCCGAAAGGCAGCGCTGCGCCCAGCGAGCAATCCGGAGAGTGACCAATCGACATTACGCAGCGTTCCTCTTTCACTACGCTGCACCCATGCAGTTCGCCGTCGCAGTTGTGGCACCTCGTAGCAATCCGACCATCGGCGGAGGATTTCGCGAGATCGCGGAGGCGGTACACCACGCTCTTCTGGCGCTTGGCCATGACTCGGTGTTGACCAACCGTCTTGACCTCGACGAGCGCCGCACCATCGTGCTCGGCGGCAACCACCTCGTCCACTACGGCTTAGAGCCGCCCAAACACCCCATCTTCTACAACCTCGAGCAACTGGGCGACGACTCGCCGTGGATGGCGATGCCTGAATTCGTCGACCTTTTGAGGCGCTATCCGCATTGGGATTACAGTCGAGCCAACATCGAGCGGCTTGCTGGCCTGGGATTGCCCCGGCCCACCTACGTTCCGATTGGATACGTCCCCGAGCTGACACGGATCGCCCCGGCCCCCGAGGACATCGACGTCCTTTTCTACGGCATGCTCAGCGAGCGCCGATACGCGGTTCTCCGGGATCTGCGCGACCGAGGTCTTCGGGTCAAATGGCTCTCGGGCGCCCTCGGCGCGAGCCGCGATGCCTGGATCGCGCGCTCGAAGATCGTCCTCAACGTCCATTACTGGGACGCGAAAATCTTCGAAATCGCGCGGGTGTCTTATCTGCTCGCCAACCGACGCGCGGTGGTCTCCGAGCGTGGTGTCGATCCGGAGTTGGAGCACGGCCTCGAGTCCGGCGTCGCGTTCGCCGACTACGACGAACTGGTTGAACGCTGCGTGGAGCTCGTCGGCGACGAACGCGCGCGACGCAAGCTCGCCGAGCAGGGCTATCGGGCTTTCTCCGCTCGCGACCAAGCCGCCATCGTGGACCGCGCGCTGTCGGAAGGCCCCGGGGATGTCACCCACCCGACCGCTGCGCGCGGCGACCCGTGCATCGATGGCCGCCGCGAAGCCAAAGACCACAGCGCAGATGATCAGCTCCGCGAGCGCAACCTGATCAGGCGAAAGTTTGAGCAAGAACGCGATTGCTTGTTGGCCAAGGTCGAACGCGATCCTGAGGATGCGCGGGCGGTCTTTTTCCTGGCCCAGACCTATTTCCAATTGGGCGATTTGGTCGGCGCGCACAAGTGGTATGCGCGGCGAATCGAGATGGGCGGCTGCGACGAGGAGGTCTACTGGGCGATGTACCGGCTCGCCGAGTCGATGGCGAACCTCGGTGAGCCGTGGCTAAACGTTGAAGACGCCTACCTGCGCGCCTGGACTTTTCGACCGACCCGCGCCGAGCCGCTGCTTCCCCTCGCCACTAAGTACCGCCAATTCCAGCGCTACCGGCTCGGTTACCTGTTTGCCCAGCGCGCCGCCGAAACCCCCGTTCCCGAAGAAGACCTTCTTGTGCCCGCAGAAGTCGCACAGGTCTACGCGTGGCGGGCCACCGATGAGCTGGCGGTGTGCGCATCGTGGATCGGTGAGCACGCCGAGGCGTTCACCCT
>NZ_LZIS01000115.1 GCF_001667015.1 Mycobacterium sp. E3198
GATCGCACCGGAAGCGCCGACGATCATGCCCGCCACGATCATCGCGGTGTTGTTCAGCGCCAGACCGGCCGCGGCGGCCGACAGCCCGGTCATCGCGTTCAGCAGCGAGATGACCACCGGCATGTCGGCGCCGCCGATGGGCAGCACCACCATCAGGCCGAGCACACCCGCGGCGGCCAGCAGGCCGACCATCCACCACAGCGACACCCCGCCGCGGCCGGTCTGGCGCTGAACAACACCGCGATGATCGTGGCGGGCATGATCGTCGGCGCTTCCGGTTCGATCCTGACCAACCTGATGGCCAAGGCGATGAACCGCTCGATCCCGGCGATCGTCGCGGGCGGATTCGGCGGTGGCGGCGTGGCGCCCAGTGGCGACGGCGGCGGCGACAAACACGTCAAGTCGACGTCGGCCGCCGACGCGGCGATCCAGATGGCCTACGCCAACCAGGTGATCGTGGTTCCGGGGTACGGCCTGGCCGTCGCGCAGGCCCAGCATGCGGTCAAGGACATGGCGTCGCTGCTGGAGGACAAGGGCGTGCCGGTGAAATACGCGATCCACCCGGTCGCGGGCCGCATGCCCGGGCACATGAACGTGTTGTTGGCCGAGGCCGAGGTGGACTACGACGCCATGAAAGACATGGACGACATCAACGATGAGTTCGCGCGCACCGATGTCGCGATCGTCATCGGCGCCAACGACGTCACCAACCCGGCGGCCCGCAACGATGCATCCAGCCCGATCTACGGCATGCCGATCCTGAACGTGGACAAGGCGAAATCGGTGATCGTGCTGAAGCGGTCGATGAATTCGGGCTTCGCGGGCATCGACAACCCGCTGTTCTACGGCGAGGGAACGACGATGTTGTTCGGGGATGCGAAGAAGTCGGTGACCGAGGTCGCCGAGGAACTCAAAGCGCTCTAGCGGTGACGGTCTAGACGGGCGGGTAGGCCGGCGGCGGGTATCCGTTGCCGTCGACGACGCCGCGCAGACCCCACGGCACGTACCTGAAGAAGAACTCGATCTCGTCGCTCATGTCATAGTCCGGACTCGGATCCATGTTCCCCACCTCTCGACGCGCGACCAGTTCGACACACCATCGTAGTCGCAGAGGCGCCGGTGCGACAGGCGCCGATGGCCTTAAACTGTCCAACCAGTTGATTGATACTTTGCCTTAGCCGGACTCCACCCGAGCCCGCGGTAGCGACGATAGAGAGTACGAATGCCATCCGAGAACGGGCTGACCCGCCGCGAGGAGTTGCTGGCCGTCGCCACCAAGCTGTTCGCCGCGCGCGGCTATCACGGGACCCGGATGGACGACGTCGCCGATGTGATCGGGCTGAACAAGGCCACCGTCTACCACTACTACGCCAGCAAGTCGCTGATCCTGTTCGACATCTACCGCCAGGCGGCGGAAGGCACCCTGGCCGCTGTGCACGACGATCCGTCGTGGACGGCCCGCGAGGCGCTCTATCAGTACACCGTCCGCCTGCTCACCGGGATCGCGGCCAACCCGGAGCGGGCCGCCGTCTACTTCCAGGAGCAGCCCTACATCACCGAATGGTTCACCAGCGAGCAGGTCGCCGAGGTCCGCGAGAAGGAGTCCCAGGTCTACGAGCACGTGCACGGGCTCATCGGCCGCGGCATCGCGAGCGGGGAGTTCTTCGAGTGCGACACGCATGTGGTGGCGTTGGGCTACATCGGGATGACGCTGGGCAGCTACCGATGGCTGCGGCCCAGCGGGCGGCGCACCGCCAAGGAGATCGCCGCCGAGTTCAGCACCGCGCTGCTGCGGGGACTGATCCGCGACGAATCGATCCGCAACAGTTGCCCGCTGGGCCCGGGTTAGCGGGCGTCAACCAAAGTTCGGCGGCGGAATGAGGTGCAGCACGTCGCCGGCCGCGCCGCTCAGGATCGACAACAGCGTCGTGCTCGACTGGCCGAAGGAGATGTTCAGGCCGGGATTGATCGACGGAACCCACGGATAGGTGTTCGGGAAGTACGACGGCGACACCAGCCCCGCTTCCACCCCGATTTCGACCGCGGCGCCGTAGGGACCCTGCACGGCGCCCAGGGCGAGGTCGGGGATGACCGTGAAGGGATTCGGGATGTCGAACAGTCCGGCCGGGGTCGGGATGTTCGCGTAGTTGGCGCCGGGTCCGTAGTCCGCGTAGCCGAGGTCGACGAGCACCCGCAGGTCCGGCTGGAAGATGTCGGCGATCGGCGGACCGGCGTAGGGGATGGCGCGGATCGGCTCGAGCAGCGGCAGGTTCTGGGACATGAGCATGTAGTACTTTGTGCTGCCGGTGTAGTCGGGCGAGGTCGGCAGCTGCACGGCGGTGCCGACCGAGGTGGCCGACAGGTCGGGGTAGCTCCCATGGACAAAGAAGTAGCCCATGAAGGCGTTGAGGTCGGAGACCAGGTTGAGCGGGTACTGGGGCAGATCGGCGATGCCGTCGTATTGGAGCGTGTAGATCGACGTCGGGTAAGGGGAGCTCGGCGGGGTCGCGCCGTTGAACGCGACGTCCAGGAACGGGATGTAGAAGCCGGGGAAGCGTTCGAGGATCCCGCCGACGGGGTTGTTGGGATTGCCGATCAGCACGAAATTCAGCTGGCCCTGATAGGGCGAGCCCGCCGCCATGAGCGCGTTGATCTCGTTGGTCGCGATCGTGGCGCTCTGCGAGTAGCCGAAGACGACGGCGTGGTTGTTCGGCAGGTTGAACAGCGTCGAATTGATCGCGTTGTTCAGCAGCGTGACGCCCTTGGCGACGGACTGGCCGAACGTCATGCTGCCGAGGTTCGGCGTCACCGGCCAGAATTGCTCGGGCGTGAACAAGCCCTGGACGATCGCGGGGCCGAAAGCCGGCTTGATGTAGGCGTTGTACACGCTGTTGACGTAGAAGGGGTCCGGCTCCGGGTTGTTGGTGCCGCCCATGATCAGCGCATAGAGCGGGTCCCCGGAGGGCGAAGTGACCAGCGACGCCAGCACGCTGGGGCCCGTCGACGCGCCACCGGTGAGCGCCGTCGGGCCCAGCAGTCCCCGCAGCGGCGCGGTGATCTCGTTGGAGATCCCCGCGACCAGCGCCGCGTTGCCGGATTCGGCTTGCGCGTAGGCGCTCGCCGCGGCCGCGAGCGCCCGGGTGAATTCGGTGTGGAACGTGGCGGCTTGGGACAGGGTCGCTTGGTATTGCTGGCCGTAGGCGCCGAACAGATGCGCGATGGCCGCCGACACCTCGTCCTCGGCCGCGGCCAGCACACCGGTGGTCTGTCCCGCCGCGCCGGCGCGGGCGGCGCTGATCGCCGACCCGATGTTTTGCACGTCGGCGGCCGTGGCGGCCAGCGCCTCGGGCGTGCTGATTAGCTGCGACATCTCCCCGTCCTTCCCCACAGACTGGGAACCCGCCCGGTCAACCGGGCTTACCCGCGACCGTGGGTATTAGGTACTGACCGAGACTAGAGCCGCCCCGCGAGGAAATCTGGCGTTTTGCGCAAGTTTGCTCGGGCTACATCCGCGCGCTTTTCACATGCCTGTCGAGGAAAGCCAGCTGGTCTTGCACCACGCGCTCGAACGCGTCGCCGACATAGATCGCGAAGTGGCCCTCGGGATACATCCTGACCTCGCCGCGCGGAGCCTTGGCCGCGTAGCGCAGGGTGGGGAGCGCGGGAGCCACCGAGTCGGCTTCGCACACGCAGAACAGGATCGGGCAGCCGACCTTCGCGGCGGCCCGCCCCGGCCGGTATGCGATGACCTTCAACGCGAACCGAGCGGCGACCTCGTTCGGCACCGATTGACCCTCCGGAACCAGCCGCATGTAGCCGGGGTACACGTCGGGTGCGTTCATCAAGGCGACCTGCCCGGGCTTGCCCGCCGCGGCCACCAGCACCGGTGGCCGGCCGAACGATGCCGCGACGAGGTCGCGCGCCGCCAGGACGCCGATGCGCGCGAAGATCACCGGGTTGAGGGTGCGCGCGGACGCGACCCCGTCGGTGAACGGGCACTGGGCCACGACGGCCTTGATGCCCGGCACCCGCGCCGCCGTCGCGATCACGTGCCCGCCGCCAAACGAGGTGCCCCACAAGCCGATTCGATCGTGGTCGATGCCCTCGAGGGTGCGCCCGTAAGCGATGGCCGCCGCCCAGTCCGCGAGCTGCATCTTGATGTCGAGCAGTTGGCGCGGTGTGCCGCCGCTGTCGCCGAAATTGCGGTAGTCGAACACCAGACAGGCGTAGCCGGCGGCGCTGAATCGTTCCGCATAGGCGTCCAGCCGCATGGTGCGCACCGCACCCAGGCCGTGCGCCATCACCAGCAGCGGCGCCGGATCATTGCCCGCGGGCCGGTAGAGCCATGCGCTGATCCGGTCGTCGCCGGAGGGGAATTGGACGTCCTCGCGTTGTGTCACAGCGGTTCAATTCTGCCCGGTGCGGTGTCGGGTCCGGTAGGCGGCTGAGAAGTAGTGGACTACTGTCTAGAAACGTTTCGAGCGTTCGAGGGACGGAGACTCCGATGGCCATCCGCGTCGCGCACGTCGGTACCGGAAATGTCGGGGGGCTGGCCCTGGCCGAATTGATCACCAACCCGCAGTTCGAGCTGACGGGCGTCTGCGTCTCCACGCCGGAGAAGGTCGGCAGGGACGCCCGGGAACTGTGCGGCGTCGGCCTCGACGCCCCGACCGTGACGGGCGTCGCCGCCGTTTCAGACCTCGACGCGATTCTCGCTACCAGGCCGGAGTGCGTCGTCTACTGCGCGATGGGCGACACCCGCCTGCCCGACGCGATGGCCGACGTGATGCGCATCCTGGCCGCCGGGATCAACGTCGTCGGGTCCTCGCCGGGCCTGCTGCAATACCCGTGGGGCGTGATGCCCGACAAGTACATCGCTCGCGTCGAAGACGCTGCGCAGCAAGGAAATTCGAGTGTGTTCATCACCGGGGTGGATCCCGGCTTCATCAATGACCTGATCCCGTTCGCGCTGGCCGGAACCTGCCAGAGCATCGAGCAGGTGCGATGCATGGAGATCGCCGATTACGCCACCTACGACGGCGCCGAGGTCATGCACTACATGGGGTTCGGCAGGCCGCTGGACGAGATGCCGATGCTGCTGCAGCCGGGGGTGCTCAGCATCGCGTGGGGGACGGCGATCCGCCAGCTGGCGGCCGGCCTGGGCATCGAGATCGACGAGATCACCGACTCCTGCCAGCGCGAACCGGCGCCCGAGGACTTCGAGATCGCGGTCGGTCCCGTCGGCAAGGGCACCATGGCCGCGCTGCAGTTCGAGATCCGGGGCATGTCCGGGGGCCGCCCGGCCATCGTCGTCGAACACATCACGCGGTTGCGCCCCGACCTGCGGCCCGACTGGCCGCAGCCGGCCTCCGGCGGCGGCTCCTATCGCGTCGAGATCACCGGGGAACCGTCCTACGCCGTCGATGTCGTCCCGAGCAGCCGCAAGGGTGACCATAACCACGCCGCGATCGTCGGCGCGGCCGGTCGCATCGTCAACGCCATCCCGTCGGTGATCGCGGCCCCGCCCGGGATCCGCACCACGCTCGACCTTCCGCTGGTCACCGGCAAAGGCCTGTACGCACCGAACAACCTGGTAGTCACGTAACCGAAAGGACTGTGAATGGGACGGGTAGACGGCAAAGTTGCGCTGATCAGCGGCGGCGCCCGGGGGATGGGTGCCTCGCACGCGCGGATGCTCGTGGCGGAGGGCGCCAAGGTGGTGATCGGCGACATCCTCGACGACGAGGGCAAGGCGCTGGCCGACGAGCTCGGCGACGCGGCGCGCTACGTCCACCTCGACGTCACCCAGCCCGACCAGTGGGACGCCGCGGTGGCGACGGCGACCGGCGAATTCGGCAAGCTCAACGTGTTGGTCAACAACGCGGGCATCGTGGCGCTGGGGCAGCTGAGGAATTTCGATCTGGGCAAGTGGCAGAAGGTGATTGACGTCAACTTGACCGGAACCTTCCTGGGCATGCGCGTGGCCGTCGATCCGATGACGGAGGCCGGTGGCGGCTCGATCATCAACGTGTCGTCGATCGAGGGATTGCGTGGCGCGCCCGCGGTGCACCCGTACGTCGCGTCGAAGTGGGCGGTGCGCGGCCTGGCAAAGTCGGCGGCGCTGGAGCTGGCGCCCGTCAACATCCGGGTCAACTCGATACACCCCGGCTTCATCCGCACCCCGATGACCGCGAAGCTGCCCGAGGACATGGTCACCGTCCCGTTGGGCCGCCCCGGTGAGTCGCAGGAGGTCTCGACGTTCGTGCTGTTCCTCGCGAGCGACGAGTCGTCCTACACGACCGGCAGCGAGTTCGTCATGGACGGCGGACTGGTCACCGACGTGCCGCACAAGCAGTTCTGAACCTTCCCGGCCCCCTCTCCTATTTGACGCGTGTTTAAGCCGCGTCATCGCGGGGAATTATGCATTGACCTGCGGGGAGTCCTCGGGCCGGAAGAAGGGATCAGCGCATGTCAGTGTCAACCCTCGCCGGCCGGCGGCCGTACGGTACCGGCGTGCACGGGGTGGTCCGCAGCGTGGACGCGGACGACCCGGCCCGGTGGGTGTCGAAAGCCTTGTGCACCGCCACCGATGGCGACGGCCTCTTCGTCACCGGCGCCGCCCAGCGCAAGGCAGCGGCGTTCTGCCGGCATTGCCCGGTCATGCGGGAGTGCGCGGCGGAAGCGTTGGACAACAATGTGGAATTCGGCGTGTGGGGCGGCATGACCGAGCGCCAGCGTCGAGCCCTTCGCCAGCGGCACCCCGAGGTGGCGTCCTGGTCGAACTTCCTGCGCACCGTCGAGTCGGCCGAATTGCGCCGAATGCTGCGGGTCGGGGTGCGTCCGGCCGTGGCGTCCGGCGCTGAAGACCTGTCGCTGTTTTGGCTGTAGTCGCCGCGGTGCTATAACCGCGAGCATGCCGGGCAGCCTCGGGGACCTGACAGGGATCGTCGGTTCCAACCACGTCATCACCGATGCCGACGTGCTGGCCGGGCGCAGCGTCGACCACACCGGCCGCTATCGCGGGCGGGCCAGCGCGCTGGTGCGGCCGGGGTCCGCCGAGGAGGTCGCCGCGGTGCTGCGGGCGTGCCGCGACGCCGGGGCGCATGTGACGGTGCAGGGCGGCCGCACCTCGCTGGTGGCCGGCACCGTCCCCGAGCACGACGACGTGCTGCTGTCCACCGAACGGCTGTGCGCCGTCGGCGAGGTCGACACGGTCGAGCGCCGCGTTTCGGCCGGCGCCGGCGCCGCGCTGGCCGCCGTTCAAAGTGCCGCCACCGCAGCGGGTTTGGTGTTCGGTGTGGACCTGGCCGCCCGCGACACCGCTACCGTCGGCGGCATGGCCTCGACGAACGCCGGCGGCCTGCGGACGGTCCGCTACGGCAACATGGGCGAGCAGGTGGTCGGCCTGCAGGTGGCGCTGCCGGACGGTTCGCTGCTGCGCCGTCACAGCCAGGTGCGCAGCGACAACACCGGCTATGACCTGCCGGCGCTGTTCGTGGGCGCCGAGGGCACCCTCGGCGTGATCACCGCGCTGGACCTGCGGTTGCACCCCACGCCGTCGCATCGGGTGACCGCGGTCTGCGGGTTCGCCGACCTCGAGGCGCTGGTCGAGGCCGGCCGCCGTTTTCGGGACGTCGACGGGATCGCGGCGCTGGAGCTGATCGACGGGCGGGCCGCGGCGCTGACCGCCGAACATCTGGGGGTCGGCGCGCCGGTCGCCGGCGACTGGCTGCTGTTGGTGGAGCTGGCCGCCGACCACGACCAGACCGATCGCCTCGCTGACCTGCTGGACGGCGTGCGGCTGTGCGGCGAACCTGCGGTCGGTGTGGATGTCGCTGCGCAGCAACGGTTGTGGCGCGTACGGGAAGCCCTCGCCGACGTGCTCGGTGTGTACGGTCCGCCGCTGAAGTTCGACGTGTCGTTGCCGCTGTCGGCCGTAGCCGAATTCGCCAGGGCGGCGGCCGATTTGGTCGGCACCTACGCCCCCGAGGCGCTGCCCGTGCTGTTCGGCCACATCGGCGAGGGCAACCTGCACCTCAACGTGCTGCGCTGCCCGGTCGAGCGGGAGCGGGACTTGTATCAGCCGATGATGGACCTCATCGCGCGGTGCGGCGGCAACGTCAGCTCCGAGCACGGCGTCGGCAGCCGCAAGCGACCGTACCTGGGCATGTCGCGGGAGGCCGCCGACATCGCCGCGATGCGGGCCGTCAAGGCAGCGTTGGACCCGACCGGCTATCTCAACGCCGCGGTGCTGTTCGACTGACATACGCTGGCATTCATGGCGTCTGGAATCTTCGACACCCCCATTGCCGGAGTCGTCAACAATTTCTTTGGCGGCATGATCGATGCGCCCATCGTCGGGCCGCTGGTGCGACGCGGGTTGATCAAGATTCGCTATGTCGGCAGGCGTTCGGGTAAGACGATCCAGACCCCGGTCGGGTACCGCCGCTCCGGTGACGGCATCGTCATCAACGTCATGTCGCCCGACAGCAAGACGTGGTGGCGAAACTTCCTCGGCGAGGGCGGGCCGATCACGCTGCTCAACTTCGACGGCGCCGACCGCACCGGACACGCGATCGCCAGCCGCGACGAGAAGGGCCGGGTCAAGGTCGGGGTCCGGCTCAACTAGTCCCTTTGTCCGCGAGGGTGCGCAGTTGTACGCGTAATACGGCGTGTCGCCGTACCAACACGCACGCTCGCGGGGGATGGGGGCTCGCGGGGGATCTAGCTGCCGCCTTTGATCCCCACGGCGTGGCGCAGTTGCTCCAGGAACTGGTCGGCATCGTCGCTGCGGACGATGTAGTGCGAGATCGCGATCCTGATGACGGTCGCGGCCTTCACCGCGGCGTTGGGTCCGGAGAGATGCCGTTGCAGGCCCGCCCGCATCTCCGGGATGACGCGACCGAACTGGGCGACGGTGTGTTCGGGTTCGACGTCGACCATGCGCACACCCGAGTAGGAATGCTGGAATTCGACGATGAAGCGCAGCACGGCATCGAGCTTGTCGACGCCCTTCAGTCCGGCGGTGGCCCTGACCAAGCCGCTCTCGAAGGCCTGCCGTTCGTATTGCGAAAACGCCGACAGCAGTTCCTCTTTGGACGCGAACCACCGGTAGAGCGTGGGGCGTGACACCCCCGCCTGGGCGGCCACCTCGGACAGGCTGAGCTTGGTCTGGCCGTTGCGGCCGAGTACTTCGGCGGTGGCGTCAAGGATGCGCTGGCGCGTCGAGGTGTCGATCTCTGCCGCTTGGGCCGGTTGGCTCATAAGGGAAACTTTACGAAGTATCGACAACGTGTCACGGTTTTTTCGTTTCCCGGCCGGGTCGCGCGCGCACCAGCACGGACTGCTGGATGGCGCCGACGGCGCCGCGCTCGTCGAACAGGGTGCCGACGGTCGTCCCGATCCCGTCCGGTCCGTAACTGGTCTCCGCGCGAATGCCGATCCAGTGGCCGTCGGGGACCCGGAACACGTGCACGGCGAGATCGGTGTTGAGAAAGGTCCACTTGGTGATGTCCAGCTTGCTGCCGATGCCGTTGGCGCAGTCGGCCACCGCGAACAGCCGCTCCAGCGGGGTCATGGTCTCCCCCTTGACGAGGTCCACGGTCGGGTTGATCCAGGATTCGCCCGGACCCGCGCTGAGCGGTTCGGTCAGCCAGAGCCACTCGAGGCTGTGCACGTAGTTGCGGTCCCAGTCCCTCGCCTTGAGGTTGCGGTTGCGGGCATCGGATCGCGGTCCCGGCAGCGGCGCCGCGGCGTGGGCAACCGCCCGGGTGTCCTGCTGCTGCAACCGCCACGCGCTGGCGCGGGCCACCGGCCGCGGTTCGCCGTCGGGACCCGGCGCGAGCATTTCGGCGCCCACCAATTCGATCTGCTTGCCGCCGCGCTGGACCTGGGAGCTCACCCACAGGTCGCCCTCGGCCGGCACCCCGCCCAGCAGGTCGATGACGACCCGGGACAGCCGGGTGTCGTCGCGCTGCTCGCACCGTTCCAGCGCCCGGACCAGCAGCGCCGACACGGGGCCGCCGTGCTGGATCGCCGCCGACCAGGTGCCGCGCGCCAGGTCGGTGGCCCGGAACTTTTCGCCCAGTGGGTCGGTGTCGTCGATCAGCTCGTAATAGGAATCCGTCACTCATCCACCTTTCGGTGTGTCAGGGTAGGCCCGCGCCGGGCGTGTCGACCGTCACGGCGTCCAGCCGGGACAGCTTGGTGCCGATCAGGCGCTGGGGATACGCGTCGGTGCTGGACAGCAAGAACAGCGTGCGGCGCGAGGGGCCGCCGAGCGCGCACGCGATGGCCACCCGCTCGCCCATGTCGATGCGGTCGGTCACCACGCCTCCCTCGGTGATCCGCTCGAACTGGTGGGCCAGCGTCATCGACGCCCACACCCCGCCCTCGGCGTCGAGCGCGATCCCGTCGGGCGGCCCGTCGAGGCCGTCGGCGAAGACCCGGCGGTCGCCGAGTTCGCCGTTCGCGTCGATGGTGAAGGCGGTCAGGCGGCGGGCGGTCGACTCGGCAACGATCAGCGTCTTTCGGTCGGGGGTGATCACCATGCCGTTGGGAAAATTCAGGTCCTCTGCGACGACGGTGGCGGTGTCGTCGGGATCGAGCCGGATGATCGCGCCGCCGGAGAACGCCTGGCATCCGAGGTAGGCCCGCCCGGCGTCGTCGACGACCATGTCACCGAGATTGGCCGGCGTCAGATGGGCGAGATCGGCGATGGGGACGACCGTTTCGCCGTCGTAGCGCAGCACCTGCCGGTCTTCGGTCGACGCGATCAGCAGCGAGCCGTCGGGGCGGAACCCCAGGCCGGACGGCGAGCGGCCGGGCAGGGGCAACGTGGTGAGCGAGCCGCGCAGGTCCGCGGTGTGGACGGCCTCGCCGAGCATGTCGGAGAACCACAGCAGACCCTCGAACCAGCGCGGGCCTTCGCCGAAGCAGAAGCCGTTGGCCAGGGGCTCGGGAATCATCCGGGCACGCCTTTACAAAACATCGGGAAAGTGTCATGCAGGACGTGCGCCGGTGTCAATCTCGCCCAGTTCGCGCGCCACGGCCGCGTGATAGGCG
Source organism: Mycobacterium sp. E3198 (assembly GCF_001667015.1). Classification (GTDB taxonomy): domain Bacteria; phylum Actinomycetota; class Actinomycetes; order Mycobacteriales; family Mycobacteriaceae; genus Mycobacterium. The sequence continues at coordinate 11,065 of NZ_LZIS01000115.1, forward strand.
TCGATGCGCGCCGGGTTGGCCTGCTGGAAGAGTTGATCGGGCAGCGGGGCGTGCTTGTGCGCCTCGATCGTCATGGTCCGGGAGAACAGGGTGACGTCGCGGCCCGGCCTGGTGAACCGGTAGCTGACGGTGATCCGGCCCTCGAGCCCGCCCTTCCCGTCGCGGTCGTGGCCGAGGCGGCCGACCGAATTGAAGACGAACAACGAGGGCCGGTCGGCGATGGCCAGCTGCCAACTGAAGATCCGCTCGCCGTCCGGGCCCGCCTCCTCCCAGGTGTCACCGACCTGGAGCGGGAGCTCGGGGAGCTTGCCGACGTGCGCGCTGCCGGGGTAGGTCTTCGTCCAATTCGCCGGATTGGTCACGAAGTCGTACACCGCCTCGGCGGGATGGGCAAAGGCGGTCTCCGAGGTGCTCGTCACGATGCCCAATTGCGTTGCCTCCCTGTGTCTGTTAGCCAAGCTTTACAAATCCTACTCAAAGTGTCACGCTGAGCCGTGAGCTGCTGGCGCAAGAGATGGAGCGGACTTGACTAAAGCCTCCGAGGAATCCGAGCAGACCGACTGGACGGTGCAGGGCCTGCTGGATCTCTTCGACGTGCAGGCCGACGGGCAGGATCGGTTCACCGGCAACACCGGTATCGCCGTCGGCGACGAACGCCAGGTGGTGGAGGGCACCCAGGTGCTCGCCCAGGCGATCGTGGCGGTCGCCAAGCGATTTCCGGACAAGTCCGTGCGCTCGGCGCACGCGGTGTTCTCCCGCGCGGTCACCGTCGGGCCGCCGATCGAATTGGTGCTCGACGTGGTGTCCGAGGGCCGCTCCACCGCGACCGCCGTGGTCGCCGTGCATCAGAACGGCCGCCGCTGCCTGAGCATCACCGTGCTGACCGACGTGCCCACCGACGACGTCATTCGCCACCACCTGCCGCGGCCCGACGTGGCCGCGCCCGCGGACGCCCACCACTCGCCGATGCCGATGGTCGGACGCGAACTGCGCCTTGTCGACGTCGTCGACGTGAACAGCCCCGACGAGGTCGGGCCACCGGAGCTGTACGCGTGGTTGCGCTACGAGCCGATCCCGGAACGCGACGATCTGGCCAAGGCGCTGCTGGCGTACTTCACCGGCCACCTGGGGATTTCGACGACCATGCGCGCGCACCCGGGCATCGGCACCGCCCAGGCGCACCTGACGGTGTCCACCGCGCCGATGAGCATCTCCGTCGCGTTCCACGAACCGGTGCGCTGGCAGGGTTGGCTGCTCTACAGCCACGAGAGCACCCAGGTCGGCGCCGGAATGTCGTACGTGCGCGGCACCGTGCATTCCGAGGAGGGCGAGCTGCTGTGCTCGTTCGCCCAGGAGGCGCTGATCCGTCCGCTGCGCACCAGCGACACCGCGATCGATTCCCGCGCCCGGTTCTAACGTCCGGTCGCCTCCATGCGCTTCACCATCACCCACCCGATGCACAGCCATCCGTACAACCCGGAGTTGGTCAGTGGGGAAGGCATCGCCACGGTGGCGGCGGCCACCGAGGCGGCCGGGATTCACGGGTTCGGGTTCACCGACCACCCGGCGCCGTCGCAGCGCTGGCTGGAGGCCGGCGGACACGACGCGTTGGATCCCTTTGTCGCACTGGGATATGCAGCCGCCAGGACGGCGACGCTGCGGCTGATCCCCAACATCGTGGTGCTGCCGTATCGAAACCCGTTCGTGGTGGCCAAGTCCGGTGCATCGCTGGACCTGCTGTCGGAGGGCCGCTTCACGCTCGCCGTCGGCGTGGGGTACCTCAAGCGCGAATTCGCGGCGCTGGGCGTGAACTACGACGAGCGCGCGGAGCTCTTCGACGAGGCGCTGCAAGTGATCCGGGAGATCTGGACCGGCGACGACATCACCTTCGAGGGAAAGCATTTCACCGCCCGGGGCATCACGGCGCACCCACGGCCGGGCAGCTGCCCGCCGATCTGGATCGGCGGCAACACCACGACCGCGCGCCAGCGCGTCGCGCAGCACGGCGACGGCTGGTGCCCGTTTCCCGCTCCGCCACAGCTGGCCCAGACCGCGGGGACCGCGGTGATCGACTCGGTGCAGCGCCTCACCGAGAGCATCGACGATCTGCGGCGGCGCTGCGACGCGGCGGGCCGCGACTGGTCCGCGATCGACGTCACCTTCACCAACTTCGAGGGCGGCAGCCCCGCGTCCGACGAGTTCAACGCGGACGCATACCTCGACGGGCTGGAAAAGCTTGCGGCCGTGGGCGTGACGTGGGTGAGTGTTCATCTGCCCGGCGACAGCATTGCGCATGCGCTGGAGACCCTCGACCGGTTCCGGACTCAAGTGGTTGACGCGATCTGATGGACTTCTCGCACGTCGAACTCTCCGTGACGGACCGGGAATTTCTTGACGAGACCCGGGCCTTCATTGCCAAACACGTCACCGACGAGGTGCTGGCCCGCCAGCTCGAATTCGGCGAAAACTTCGACGAACACGTGCATTTGGCGCTGGGTGAGGCCGGCTATCTGGCCTCGGATTGGAAATCGGAGGCCGGCGGCGGGTTCAGCCCGGTTCAGCGGCGCATCTTCCAGCTCGAGATCGCCCGGGCCCACACGCCGTGGTACCACTGGGGCACCACGTCCGTCGTCGCGCGGCTGGTGCAGCAATTCGGCGCGCCGGAGCTCGCCGGCCGGGTGCTGCCGGGGGTGCTGTCCGGCGAGATCCGGCTGTGCCTGGGGTACACCGAGCCCGAAGGCGGCTCCGACGTCGCCACCTGCAAGACCCGGGCGGTGCGGGAGGCGGATGGATCTAGCTGGATTATTAACGGCTCCAAAATGTTCACGTCGAACGCGCAGAACGCCCGGTACGTCTTTTTGCTGACCAACACCGACCCGCAGGGCCCGAAACACAAGAACCTGACCATGTTTCTGGTCCCGCTGGACACACCGGGCATCGAGATCCAGCCGATCCGCACCCTGGACGGCGATCGCACCAACATCGTCTATTACAGCGACGTGCGCGTCGACGACCTCCACCGCATCGGCGAGGTGAACGGCGGCTGGACGGTGATGCGTGCGGCGCTGGACTCCGAGCACGGCATCGTGGACCGGGTAGACCATGGCCTGCAGTACGTTGCGGCGATGGCCGCCCACGGCGACATCATGGCAGAGGTGGTGGACACCGTCGCGGCGCTCGTCGCGGACGTCGGCGACGAATCGGTGCGCTACCGGCTCGGGCGCGCCGTCGCGCGCATGGAGGCGGCGCTGTCCACGCCCGGGATGTTCGGGCGGGTGGCGGTCGCGCAGACGATGCGCGACATCACCGGAGACCTGATGGACATCCTGGGGGCCGCGTCGGCGCTGCCCGCCGGCGCTCGGGGCGCCGCGAGCGACGGTGCGGCAGAACACCTTTACCGCCTGGCTTTACCCCTCGGGATCTACGGCGGGACCCTCGAGGTGTTCCGCAACATGATCGCGCAGCACGCGCTGGGGCTCGGGCGTCCTAATTACTCCTGATTCGCCGCGCGAGTGCAACTGCCGACGGCGGCACTCGGGAAACGCGTTGCCGGTTGCACTTTCGCGGCTCAAGCGAGCGGCAGTTGGGCGGTCACATCCGCGCGGGCGGCGTCGAAGCTCAGGAACCCCTTGACGGGCAAGCTTTCCGGATACGGATCATCGTAGCTCCACGCGACGTCGTCAATGACACGGTCGTCGAGGACAACCGACCAGTACGTCGCAAAGCCTTTGTAGTTGCAGTAGCTCGACGTCTCCGATCGCCGCAGCAGATCGGTGCGCACGTGTTCAGGGTCGACGTAAAGCAGGGGTTCGAGCGCGGTTTCGAACAGGATCAGCGTGTCGTTGGTGTCGACCATGACGGTGCGGCCGACCGAGACGCGGAGCCGGCGCTTGGTCGGCCGGCAGTCGACCCGGTGATACGGATTCGGCGGGTAGTGGACGAGTTCGCGGCCCTCCTCCAGCCAGGTGTCGACGGCGTCCCAGGGCACGTGGACGAAGCCCGCCGCTTCCGGCTCGGGTTCGGCGGGTAAGTCGCCCACCTCCCCGGCCGGGAAGACATAGCTCAGCGGGCGGCCCTGCCGGTGCACCAGCAACGCCCGCTCGGTGTCGATCACCAGGCGGCCGCCGAGCAGCGCCTGAACCCGCCGCGGATGCGGCTCGACGTAGACCACGCCGGCGGGTATCTGGGGAGCGAACCGCCCGGCCGGATCGCTGCTGAGCGGACCGCGTCCGGCTACCAGGCTCATATCGATCACCCTTCCAGCTGCGCGGCCCGTTATCCACAGGCGGCCCGGCTTCGTCAGGATCAATTCCCGGGCGGTGGCGTTGTGAGTCAAGCGCGTCGCCGTCGCCGATGTGGCCGCGCTAGAGGTGCTCGTATTTGCTGCCCGGGAGAGGTGTCGGGCTATTGGCTGCGGGCAACGATCACGGGCGTGCGAGCCGCCTGCGCGACTGCGGTGCTGACCGATCCGAGCAGCATTCCGGCGAACCCGCCACGGCCACGACTCCCGACCACAACAAGCTGGGCCAACTCGGAGCGCTCGAGAAGGTGAGAAGCCGGCCGGTCATATTCGACGATGCGGGCGATGTTGACGTCCGGGTAGCTTTCCCGCCATCCGGCCAACCGCTCAGCCAGGGTTTCCTCTGCCGCCGATTTCAGCGCCCCCTCTTCCATGCTCGGTAGGTGGGCCATGTCGGCGTCGCGCCAGGCGTGCAGCGCGACCAAGCTTGCGCCCCGCAGTGAGGCTTCTTCGAATGCGATCGCCGTCGCCAGCTCCGACGCGCGTGAGCCATCGATGCCCACCAGCACTGAATCATGCGCGGCACGTGGCTGCGCGGAAGAGTCGTGGTGGATAACGGCGACGGGGCAATAGGCGTGATGGATCAGCCCAGTGCTGACCGACCCCAGCGACACACCGCGCGCCGCACGCAGCCCGCGAGCGCCGACCACCACCATATCGGCGTCTTTGGACATATCGACCAAGGTGGGCGCCGGTGCGGAATGCAGGGATCGGGTTTCGATTTCGACCCGGTTGGCCTTGCTGGTGTCTTCGGCGATGCTGACCGCACGATCGACCATGGTCCGCGAATCGAGTTCCTCGCGTCGGCGCACCTTGGCAGGCGCCGGGGCCGCGGGCCACGGCAGGGCCGGTGCGGCGATCGCGTTCACCAGAGTGAGCCGCCGTTTTCGCAATACCGCCTCACCGGCAGCCCATCGCACCGCCGCATCGGACGGAGCTGACCCATCGACACCGACCACGACACCGAAGTGTCGCTTTCCACCAGTCATGCTGCTGTCCTCTTTCACATCCGCAGACAGTGCGGCACCGCGAAGCGTTCATGGTGTGTAGCAACACATCTCGCATCCAACGCGCCTACTGTCCGCGACGAGCCGCGCCCGCGAGGGCAGACGGTCGGCGGTCAGGGACGCGGATGTGGTTTGGGAGTGACGGGGCCGCAGTTCAAGCCGGAAATGCAGCCTCCATTCGGTGCTTGGGAGACCGCTGGTGCCACCACCGACGACGGGGCAGGCCCCGGCGACGTCGTCGGAGTCGCGCCACTCACCGACTGGCCGCCTCCGATACCGAAGCCGACCGCAGCGAGCGTGGCTGCGCCGCCAAACACCGCAAGTGCCGTCCGTGTTTGAGATTTCATCGGACTCTCCGTTCCCATCGTGTAGTCCCCGCTGTTCCCATCGTCGTGCTCGATACCCCCCGGGGGTAGGGACTTAGGTCCCTACTTAGGGAGTGTCAGTCCGGGCGCACGGGGGCGGCGCCCGCTCGACGAGTCCCACCTGCGCGCGGACCAGGCCCGAACAGCGGACGGTCGGTCCGCTCGGAACATTTCCGGAGGGCGCACTGTTGTGTCGGCCGTGACGAACCAGGAATCAGACGCCCGGATCACTGCCGAGGGCAGGCCGCCGCATGAGCCCCTGTTCCTTCCGGCCACGATCGGGCGTACGGACCTGAAGAACCGCGTCGCCCTGGCGCCGATGACCCGCGTCAGCGCCACCGCCGAGGGCCTGGCCACCGAGCGGATGGTTTCGTACTACGGCGTGTACGCCGACGGTGGATTCGGCCTGCTCATCACCGAAGGCATCTACATGGACGAGCAGGCCAGCCAGGGTTATTTGTTCCAGCCCGGCATCGCCACTCCCGCTCAGGCCAAGGCCTGGCAGCCCGTGATCGAGCGGGTGCACGCGGCCGGCGCGAAAATCTTTGCCCAGTTGATGCACGCGGGCAGCCAATCGCAGGGGAACGTTCACACGTCCGCGACCGTGGGCCCGTCGGCCGTGCGCCCGAAGGGTGCACAAGCCGCCATGTATCGCGGATCGGGCCCGTACGCGATGCCCGAAGCGATGTCGGCCGAGCAGGTTCGCGAGGTGCGGCGGGCCTTTGTGCGGGCCGCGCGCCTGGCCCGCGATGCCGGCTTCGACGGTGTCGAACTCCACGGGGCCAACGGGTATCTGCTCGACGAGTTCCTCACCGACTACTTGAACAGTCGCACCGACGAGTACGGCGGAAGCGTCGCCAACCGCGTTCGCCTGGCCGCCGAGATCAGCCGCGACGTCGCGGCCGCGGTGGGATCGGAGATCACCACCGGAATCCGCATCTCCCAAGGGAAAGTCTCCGACTATCGGCACCGCTGGGCCGGCGGTGAACAGGACGCCGCGGTCATCTTCGGAGCGTTGGCCGACGCGGGCATCGACTACATCCACACGACCGAGTACCGGGCGCTGGCACCGGCTTTCGATGCCGGCCCGAAGACGTTGGCCGAGTTGGCCAAACAGCACAGCGGCCTGCCCGTCCTCGTCAACGGACACCTCGACGATCCCCGCGATGCGGCCGCCGTCATCGAATCCGGGATCGGCGACGTCGTCACCCTGGCAAAACCTGCGTTGGCCAACCGCAACTGGCCGCAGCTGGTTCGCGCGGGTCACGCGCTCGCCGGGGACATCCCCGCCGGTCTGTTCGGCCCCGTCGCCGACATCAAGGACTGGGAACTGCTCTCGCCGTGATCGGCAAGCTCTCTGGCCGGCGAAGACAAGGGACCGCCGGTTGCGCTTTTCATAACTGCTCCGCGTCGTGCAAAGCGGGAGATGCGCGATTCGGCTAAAGAGGGTTATCGGGTGGGAATGCGCGTAGCCTAAACGTTCTTCACGTGCATCCGACACGTCCCATTCGCCGACGTGCCAAGCGCTCGGTGGGAGGTAGCGATGTCGTATCTGGCGGCGGCTCCGGAGTTCCTGGCGCGGGCGGCAACGAATCTGTCCACGATCGGCTCGGACCTGGTCGCGGCGAATGCGGCGGCGACGGCCCCGATCAGCGCCATCGTGCCTGCCGCCGACGACGAGATATCGGCGGCCATCACGTCGGTGTTCTCCGGCCACGCGCGGGCCTATCAGGCGCTCAGCGGCCAGGCCGCGACGTTTCATGCCCAGTTCGTGCAGGCGCTGAACGGAGCGGGCGGCGCGTATGCGTCCGCCGAGGCGGTCAACGCCTCGCAATTGCAGACCGTGGAGCAAGACGTTCTGGCGGTGATCAATGCGCCCACCAATATGTTGTTTGGGCGCCCGTTGATCGGTGACGGTGCCAACGGGACGGCAACCAACCCGAACGGCGGGGCGGGTGGGTTCTTGTTCGGCAATGGCGGCAACGGCTTTTCGCAATCGGACAGCCTGGGCGTGGCCGGCGGCGCCGGCGGAGCCGCGGGGTTGATCGGCAACGGCGGTCTCGGCGGCGCGGGACCGGGCGTCGGCGAAGCGGGGGTCGTCGCACCATTCGGGCCGGCCCACGGCGCGGCACAGCGGGGGCCAGTGCCGCTCGGCCTCCAGACCGACGATCCAGAACCGTCGCCCGTCGCCGGCGGCGTAGTTGTTCATGCAGGGGTTGCCCATCGTTTCGCGTTGACCGATCGCGATCGGCTGGCCGGTCAGCAGGTAGGTGTTGAGGTCGAAGCTGACCGTGTAGGCGCCCTGGCGGTACAGCGAGGTGGTCACCAATTGGCCGGCTCCGGTGCGTTCGCGGGCGAGCAGCGCCGCGCACACCGCCGCGGCCAGGGTCATCCCGGCCGAGTGGTCGCCCATGCCGCCCCGCTGGAACGGGGGCGTGTCGCCGGGCCGGGTGAGCAGGTGGGCCACCCCGGCCCGCGACCAGAACGCCGCCACGTCGTAGGCGGCGCGGTCGGCGTCGGGCCCGGTCTCGCCGTACCCGGTGATCAGGCCGTAGACCAGGCGCGGGTTGCGGGCCGACGCCGACTCGAAGTCCAGCCCGAGGCGCTGCAGCGCGCCGGGGCGCACATTGGTCACGAAAACGTCGGCGTCGCTGAGCAATTCGAGGGCGGTGTCGCGGCCCTCGTCGGTGGTGAGATCCAAGACGACGCTGCGCTTGGACCGGTTGTCCATTTCGAATGGCGGGTTGACCCCGAGGTCACAGCCCAGCATCCGGCCGAACAGGCGGCCCGGGTCACCGGTCGGCGGTTCGATCTTGATCACGTCCGCGCCCCAGTCGGCCAGGATCCCGCCCGTGGCCGGCCCGGCGACCCAGACCCCGAGCTCGACGACCTTGATGCCTTCCACCGGACCCGCCATGACTGGCACCTTAATCGCGTCGAACCGGTTTGAGCGCTACAGGAACCCGTTGGGCCCGGGGAGGCCGACCCGCCCCACGGCCCCGGTAAGAGGGGCTGTGGATCCGAACAAGACGACGCCGCTGGTACCGCCGCCCGTGAAGGTGACCGCCACTTGGGCCGTGCCGCCGGTAGCCATGGTCGTACCCGCTGGACTGATGGAATTGATATCGGAGCCGATACCGGGAAGGAAGAAGACGGTAGCGCTTCCGGGGGTGTTGTTGAGGAGCGTGAAGCTCGAACCGACGGTGAGGGACACGCTTGGCGGACTCCAACCGCTGCCGGCCCCCCCTTGCCCGCCAGCCCCACCCAGACCGTGTATCCACCCGCCGCGCCCGCCGCCGCCGCCCATGCGGTGCAGCTCATCGCCGAGTTGGACGCGATCTTCGCGACCCGCCCACTCGACGAATGGACGCTGG
>NZ_LZIS01000116.1 GCF_001667015.1 Mycobacterium sp. E3198
TGTCGGTGCGAACCCACACCGCGACCAACGAATCGATGCACATCGTCAAAGCGGGGGGCAATTGGCTCGACCAGCTACGGATTCTCACGTGGCTCGTCGTCGATCCGGCGTCGTCCGCCTCGATCCGCGCCATCGCGGGCGTGTGGTGGTCAATCACGTGGCTGGCCCTGCCTTTTCGGGTGTTGGCCTTCGGTCCGGAGCGGCGGTCGCGCCTGAAGACCATCGCGTCGGCTCCGGCGGCCGAGTTCGCCCGCGCGCGGCGGTGGCGCGACGGCCTTCCTAGGCCGGTTTGACCCAGGTCGACGGGCCGCAGCCGAGCCGGTCCAGGTTGGCTTGGATGAGCTCGTAGGGATAGTCGGTGCGCTGCTCGAGGAAGTCGCGCAACCGCGCCATGGAGTCGTGCCAGGGCTCGTTGTATCGCGGCAAACTCGCCTTGAGGAAGGGAAAACGGAAGTGCTCGATCAGGCCGTCCCAGTAGTACAGGGTGTGGTTGAACGGTTCTCCGGAGAACTTGCCCGCCCATTGGTGGTCCGCTGACCGCTCATACGTCGCCCGAAGGTCGGCGACCGACACGAACGGCTTCATGGCGAGCCCCGCGTCGCGAGCGCGCCTGGACAGCCCGATCTCGTATCGGTCGACGATGTTGACCTTGTCGACGATGTAGGCGAAGTCATCCCAGAATTCGTTGAGGAACGGGCGGGTTCGCGAATTGAGGTCCCACGCCAGGAAAAACGACTGAAGGTGGACGCCGAACTCGGCGCTTTCGATGGCGCCGTACATGTCGGCGCCGTAGAACGAGCTCCACATCTCCTCGAGCGGAAAAAGTGGCCCGAACACGCTGTCGTTGGCCAGGACCAGGCGGTCGAACTGATCGAGCGACCAGCCGTGCCGCTTGAGGATGGACCAGGCGAGGTGCCAAGAGCCGAAGTCCATGCACAGGGTGCGCCGGGTGTAGACGCCCGCGCAGAGGGCACGCAGTGGAGCGACGGACTCCGGCGTGAGCCGTGGAGTACCGGAGACAAACACGATCGTTGCGCCCAGCTGGTACAGCGCCTTGAGGTAATAGACGACGTAGGGGTCGACGATTCCCTGGGAGTCGAAGTGTGCGAACAAGACCAGCGTGCCGCGCCCGGGCGAAGGCTGCGGCGGCAGCTCCTGGTGCGTTTGACGGATGAAGCGGAGCGCGTTGCCGTGTAAGCGGTATGGCACGGCGTCCGCGTAGCGGCGGGCGCGCCCGGCCTCAGCGCGTAGCCTGCTCGCCAGATTCAAGGTCACCTCGCAGCTTCCGGCGCGTCGCTCGCCCCCGGTGGGCCTACCGGTCCCCACGATAGAGCGCCACGATTGAAGCGCCGATATGACCCGAAACGGCAGGGTTCGCCCGCCGTCCGACTAGTGTGTCGCTCGACACGCAGATGGGGGTGCATCGGAATGAACCAGAGGCTCAAGGTGGCGGGCGAGGCGACATCCGCGCCGGAGACCCGTGGCTTGGTGCCGGCCGAAATTCCCTATATCCGCCCGAGCTTTCCAGGACCTGACGAGCTGGCCGAAGACTTCAAAGAGATCGTCCACAACAACTGGTACACCAACTTCGGCCCGAAGGAGCGGCAGTTCGCGCACGCCCTGACCACGTACCTCGGGGGTGGCCTGCACGTCGCCACCTTCGCCAACGGCACCTTGGCGCTGATTGCGGCGGTAGACGCCACCTTCGGCCCGGGGAGGCGGGACCGCTACCTGCTGACGCCGGCGTTCACCTTCATCGCCGTCGCCGAGGCCGCCCTGTGGGTCGGGTACCGCCCGTGGTTCGTCGACATCGATCCCGACACCTGGCAGCCGAGCGTCCCGTCCGCGCGTGCCGTGCTCGAGTCGGCACGCGATCAAATCGCCGGCATCCTGCTCACCAACGCATTCGGCGTCGGCAACCCTCAGGTGGGTGCGTGGGAGGATCTCGCCGCCGAATGGGAACTGCCCGTCGTGCTCGACTCGGCGGCCGGCTTCGGCTCGATGTACGCGGACGGCAACCCCGTCGGAGGGCGCGGCTCCTGCGAGATCTTTTCCTTCCACGCGACCAAGCCGTTCGCGATCGGCGAAGGCGGAGCGCTGGTGTCTCGCGACCAACGCCTGGTCGACCATGCCCTTCACTTCCAGAACTTCGGCTTTGATGCTTCGCGCGCCTGCGCCTCGCTGGGCCTCAACGCGAAGCTGCAGGAGATCAATGCCGCGATCGGACTGCGCCAGCTTGTCGGTCTCGACGACCGCCTGGCAACGCGCCGCGACGTCCTCGAGCGGTACCGCACCGAACTCACCGGGCTGGGTCTGCGGTTCCAACCCAATGCCGAGGTCTCCTCGCTGTGCTGCGGAAGCGCGTGCTGCGCATCCGCCGAGCAGCAGGTCGCGGTGCTCGCCAGCCTGCACGAGAGCCGGGTGCAGGCCCGCGATTACTACAACCCGCCGCTGCACCGGCACCCCTACTTCATGGCACACCCGGAGCTGATCGCCTCGGCAGACCTGTCCGTCACCGAAGATGTCTGCTCACGCATCGTGTCGCTCCCGATCCACGACAACATGCCGCCCGACGATGTTGCGCGCATCATCTCCGCCGTGAAGAACGGGAGCTGACGGCAACGCTATCCGAACTTGCGGGCCTTGTTCGCGTAGTAGCGGATGCAGTCCTCGGGGTAGCCACGCGCGGAAAACTCCTCGAGGAGGCGGTCAACCTCGTAGGGAATCGATTCGAACTGGATCTCACCGCTGGCGGTGTCCAGGATCAGGAAGTCCGCCGCATCGATCCATTTGCGGTTCTGGCCGATGCTGCCCGGATTGACGATCGTGAATTCGCCACGCTCGATCCGATATTGGTGATGGGTATGCCCGACCATGTAATGGCGATCGATATCGATGTCGGTGTCCGGGTAGATCCTCCGCTCACCGATCGTGTGGATGCAGCGGTAGATGCCGAGGTCGACGTGGTCGAGGACTTGCGTCAGGAATCCGTTGCGGGAGAACAGAGGCCGGGAATGACGATAGAAGTCCTGAACGAGGGGAATCTCCCGATCGGGGCTCTCGTCACCTCGAAACAGCCTTTCGTGATTGCCCTCGACAACCTGGATCCCCGGCAGGCTCAGGACGAGATCCACGCATTCGTCGTTCCACGGGCCGTAATTGACCACATCCCCCAGGCACAGATAGGCGTCGACACGCCCGGATGTCGCCTCCACGAACCGCTGCAACGCGACCAGGTTGCCATGTACGTCGCTGAAGACGGCGACCTTCATGCGATCTCTCCTTCTTCGACGAGATGATCGCGGTACTCGCGCACTCCCGCGCCCAGGGAACGCGGCGCAAATCGCCATGTCTGACGGGCCTTTTCGATCGAGAGGGGCGCGAACCCCGCGAACGAGCCGGGCATCGCGGGCTCGACCTGCAGGGCCTCATCGCCCTGGCCGTACAGGGCGACGACCTGCCGGGCCAGCTCGAGGAGGCTGGTGTGCTCGCCGGAGGCGATGTTGTAGATCCCGCCGTCCCCGGAGCCAACGGCGCTAAGCACGGCGGCCGCCACGTCGGCCACATGCACATAGTTGAACCGCGCCACGCCGCCGCCGACGATGCGCAACGGCTTGCCCTCGGCCGTCAGCCGCAGAAACGTCGGGATGACCTTCTGCGCCGGCTCCCCGGGCCCGTATGGCGTCGCGACGCGCAGAATCAGGACCTCCATGTCCGTGCGATTGGCGATATTCGACAGATAGACCTCCGCCGCGAGCTTGCTTGTCAGGTATGCGGTCCCGTATCGCGACGGAAACGCCGCGTCGGACTCGGTGCGCGGGCTGTCGGAGTCCGCGTAAATATTGGCGCCGGATAGCTGAACGAACCTCCGGACGCCGCGCTGCCCCGCCTCCTCCGCGAGGTTGATCGCGGCCAGCGCATTGATCTCGTTGCACTGAGCCGCCTCGTGGAGGTCCCCCATATCGGCGGGGATGTACGCCGACAGGTGGCAGACGGCGTGGACTCCGTCCAGCGCCGCCGCGCGGGCCTGCGGCTCCCGTATATCGCCACGGGTCACGCGCTCGCACAGCGCCGCCAGGTCCGCGGGCAGCGGCGTGCGATGCTGCCAGGCGGCCACGCGGTATCCGCCGTCGGTGAGGGCGCGTATCACGTGTCGGCCGGTGAAGCCGGCCGCCCCGGTCACCAGGACAAGCCCGGTCATAGCCGCTTGCCGCCACCGGACAGGAACCCGGTGTCGCGTAGTTGTTCGATGTCGGCGTTGGGCACCACCAGTTCCTGCCAATAGCGCAGGATGGTGACCTCGCTGATGGAAAACGTTGGCGCGGCGCCGCCCAGCACATAGTCGGCGATGATCTTGGGCTCGTTGAAGCCGGCCAGCGCGCGGGCGGCCGTCGTTCCCGAGCAGCGCGCGTTGATTTCGAAGACGTACGCCTGGCCGTCCCTGACCCGTAGCTGAATGTTGCACGCGCCGAACGGCTTCAGCGCCTCGACGATCGTCCGGACCGTCGCTTCCAGTTCCGGGTTGTGCTCGACGAACGCCTTGTAGGTATCGCCGTCGCGCAAAATGCGCCGCATGACGATCACCCCGAGGCAGTTGCCGTCGAGAGTCACACTGCCGCAGGTATATTCGTCGCCTTCGATGTACTCCTGCACGATGCAGTTCTCGGGGTCGACGAGCTGGCGAAAAAGCTCGAATTCCCGCTCCGTGCGCGCGACGAAGGTGCTCCGCGAGCGCGCACCGCCCCGCTGCGGCTTGAGCACGACCGGGCCTTCGAATTCCTCGACGTCGCACAGTTTCTGGGTTGCCGGGGTCGGCAACCCCAGCGAGCCGACGAACGCGCTCGTCTGAAGCTTGTCGTCGCACAGGCGGACGATCTCCGGCGCGCTGATGACCGGCACGATGCCCTGCGCCGTGAACCTGTCGATGTTTTCCGACAAGGGAAGCAACTCGACGTCATGGCCCACGAAGATCAGCCCACACTGCTCCGCGAGGCAGATCTCCACCAACCGATCGATGAATCTCGGGTCGGACGCATAAAGCCCTCGGTACGCCCTGGGCGCGGCGTGCAGTCCGGCGGCGAGCACTTCGGAATCGGTGGCGACGACGCCGTAGGACGTCTGCGCCAGCGCCTTGAGCACACTCTGGCCGACGCCACCGCCGACGCCCGTCACCAGGATGTTCTTCACGTGCTCACGCCGCGGTGAGTAGGACACATCCCCCATTCCGACACGACCGGCATCGTACCCGTCAGGTTGTCGGCCCATGTCTGCTTTCTGGGCTCGGCGCGCGGCTAGTGTTTCTGTGGACACACTCGATGGCAGATCCGGAAGGCAGTGCTAGTGACCGATACAGCCGCGCAGCCGCCCAAGGTCAGCGTCGTGTCGATTACGTACAACCAGGAGCCGTACATCCGCCAGGCCCTCGATGGCTTCGTCGCCCAGAAGGCCGACTTCCCCGTCGAGATCGTCGTCGCCGATGACGCCTCGACTGATGCCACTCAGGCAATCGTTCGACAGTACGCGGACCGGTATCCGCAACTGTTCCGGCCGATCCTCCGCTCCGAAAACATCGGCGCCTTCGCGAACCTGACCAGCGCCCTGCAAGCTGCCCGCGGCGAGTACGTCGCCCTCTGCGAGGGGGACGATTTCTGGGACGACCCGCTGAAGCTGAGCAAGCAGGTAGCCTTCCTCGATCAGCACCCGGAAACGACGGTGTGCTTCCACCCGGTGCGGGTGATCTGCGACGACGGGTCCAAGGACTCGGAGCACCCGCCGATTTCCTGGCGGGCCGACCTGTCCGTGGAGGCGTTGATCGCGCGCAATTTCATCCAGACGAACTCGGTCGTCTACCGCCGCCTTCCGCGCTACGACGGCATCCCGCCCGACGTCATGCCGCTGGACTGGTATCTGCATGTCCTGCACGCGGCCCGCGGCGGCATCGCCATGCTGCCCGAAACGATGGGGGTCTACCGCCGCCACTCGCAGGGTATCTGGCACACCGCGTACGCGGACCCCCCGAAGTTCTGGCTGAACCGGGGTCCCGGGGTGGCGGCGATGCTCGAGGCGATGCTCGACCTATTCCCCGGCGAAGCCTCCCGCGAGGAGGTCATCGGCGAGAGCGCCGAGTGGGTCCTCGGCGAGATCGCGAAGGTCCCGGGCCCGGAGGGGCGCGCCGCGCTCCTCGACGTCATCGCAAGGCGGCCGCGGCTCGCGATGCTGGCCCTGCAACATCTGCGGACGCAGACACCGCGACGCCGACTCCAGAAGCGGCTTTCCAGCGAATTGTCCGGCTGGCGGGCTCATCTCGACGCGTACTCCGGCCGGGCGAAACGCCGGATCGCACGCCCCAACGGCCGCTAGACGGCGTCCGTACCCGGCTTTCGAACGACGTACAGCACGGAGCCCGGCGCGACGCCATGCCGCGAGAACACGTCCTCGCCGAAGGTGTCCGAGTCGAGCGCGGAAAGCTCGAAGCCGCTCTGCCGGATCCGGGAGCAGAGGGTGGAGCGATCGTAGAGCCGCACGTGGTCACCTTGCGCGAAGCGGCGCCACCGCTCCCCCTCGTCGGTCACCGTGGGGTCCTCGTCGAAGGCGCCGTCGGGCGCCACGGGGGTCATGATGATGCCGCGCCCGCCGGGCGTCAGGATCCGGTACAGCTCGCTCAGGGCGCGGGCGTCGTCGGGGACGTGCTCAAGGATGTGCGAACAGATGAAAAAGTCGAACGACGCGTCGGCGTACATCGTCATGTCGGTGATGTCGACGACGTCGTCGACCCCGGCCATCATCAAATCCGCCGTGCGGTGCTCCAGATCGTCGCGCCCGCGCAAGTACGCCGAAAGCGCTGGGGCCGGCGCAAATTCCAGCACGCGTCGGACACCGCTGGGCTGCAAGAAATTGTCGATATAGAGCTTGTAGAGGCGGTCCCGATCGGAAGAACCGCACACCGGACACAGGTACCGGCGGTGGTTCATGGTCTCGAAGTCGTCGAGCGAGTACGGGTGGCCGTACTTGGCGAGCACGCCGCCCAGCATGCGGCTGATGCTCCGGAAGCGGACCCGGCTTCGGCATATGTTGCACTGACCCGGGCCCAGGTAGAGGGCACGGCGGACAAGGGTGCCAGCGCGACGGCCGGTGTCCGAGAAAACCACGGGTCTCATTCAACAACAGGACCCGCCGGCGCACTCGCCGATTGCTCGTTCGACCACGACGACCCGTTCTCGCTCGCTTGGCTTAGGTTTTCTTTCTGCCCAGCGCGAAGAAGTCCGTCCGCGTGGTCGTCATGTCCAGGATCTCGAAGCCGACATGGTCCAGCATTGTTTCGATGAGCGGGACGTCGAAGACGTGGTGATGAAGCGTCCGGTTCTCGAAATTCTTCAGGCTTCGCCGCCGAAAATTTTCCAAATCACCGGCCGGAGGGTCCATCGGCAGGTCGTGGAGCGCGAGGATCTCATCCAGGTGCGTGAGGTCATCCTCTCCCACATCGCTGTCGAAGTCGTCCAACAAGTGCTCGAACTTGGTGAACGGGCGCCGATGGTCGAAGTTGCTTTCTTTGTTAGGCAGGACGAGTATCAGTCCGCCATCGGGCCTGATCACCCGCTTCCACTCGTTCAGTGCTTTAATCGGATTGGCGACGTGCTCCAGACAGTTAGACGACAATAGAAAGTCATATTGCGCCGCGTCGATGGCGGACAAGTTAGTCGCCTCCTCGATGAACTGCCGCCCGCGTTTGCTGGGGTAATACCTGTAGTCATTTCCTGCGGCGATGCTGCCCTCCCAGACGGTATCCGTGCCGAAGTTGACGCCATCCAAGCCCGCAGCAACTTGGTATAGGGGCAACAGGGTCTTGAACAGCAGGCTTGGACCACCGACCTCAATCCCGTATTGGCGGGCGACGAATGACTGGTACTTCTGCCGCAGAGGCAGTCGTTGGCCCGCATACTTCACCGCAAAGAACAGGTCGGCCGCCGGTTTCACCGCCGAATTCAACATTCCGTTCCTCCACATTGTCCAAAAATCTCAGCGGGGGCGAGTCGCGATCGCAGCAGGGTCACCGCCGCGCGCCAGGGATGCTCAACCGTGCTCCGACGGCGAAGAACAAACCTACGCCGAGTGCCAGCAATGCAGGGGCGACTACCGGTAGGAGCCGGACCGCGCCGGCGGTGACGCCGGCCAGGGACCCCTTGAGCAGCATCCTGCTGCGTGCACCGGCGTTGTCGGAGTTGGTAGGCCGGAATTCACGGGGCAGAATCGCCCTCACGTCGGGATCGGCCAAGATCGACGCCAGTCGTTGTGGGTCGGGAAAGGAGAGGTCGACCGCCTGGCCGCGACCGCCCTTCGCTTTGAGATCAGCGACGTTTCGCGTGGCGAGATAAGCCTGGACGTTGATCTCTTGTTGATGTGCCCCTTCACCCCAGGCGACGGCCTTGAGCACCAACCCGTAGCCGAGCGCGCCAAAAGCCGTCACGACGATGAACACCCACATCACGACACCTTGCTTCGCGAATCGGCTGAATCGCGAGACACACACCCTGTCGAAGCTCGCGAAGACCGCCATCAGAGCCACCGGGTAAACGAGCAGCGCAATGTCCAGATACCGCGCGGCGATGGCGGTTCCACGACCGTAAGCAAGCAGCACGAGCTGGATGGTGACCCACCCACTAATTCCGACTGCAATCCAGACACGATCGGAAATACGGGGCCGCCTCGCCACCGCGTGATAGCAGAACCAGACCATCGGGATGAAACCGACGCCCACCAAAGCGGCGAACTGGCACAAACCCTGGATGAACGATGTCCATGGCACTTTCACCGGATGCGGGATGGATGCGGCCCAGACGATCATCGCCACCGCGATTGACGTGAGGATGACAACACCGGCGATCTCACGGGCGCACCGCTTTCTGGCGTTGGTAGCGATCTGGATGCCCACGAGCGCGCCCACGGCGAGGACGGCGGCCACACCCGTCGCAAAAGAGAAGTAACTGAGCACGGCGGCGGCCAATCCGCCAAACCAACGCGCCGAAAACGGCCGCGCGAAAGCGAACGCGACCACGGCCGCGATACCGAAGAGCAACGCGAGGTACACCTGGCTCTGAAATCCCCACAGAGTGTTCTCGTAACCCATAGGCAGGGCAAACAGGAATGCGATGAAGCACGCCAGGAGCATGCGGCGTTGGATGGGGACAAGGGGCATCAGCAGCGCCGCCAGCCAGGCGATCACCGCGGTGTGCACGATCGCGCCGAAGACCATCTCGAGGCGCACGTTCCATTCACCCGCCAGCTCGAGATGGGCCAGCGCGAACAGACGGAAAACGAGGATGCGGTGTTCATTGTGCGGGGCTAACAGATCGTTCAAAGACAGCGTGCCCCTCAGGTATGGGGAAAATAGATCTGCCGCCTCGCCGTTCCATTGATCGTAAAAGGGCATCGGCGAACCGAGGATCCAGATGGTGATGAGCTTGGCGCCCAGAACAGCGCAGGCGACCGCGGCCAGCAAAGCGACTGTGCGCTTCCGCCCGGGCCGCGGTGTAGTAGGCGCGGCGTGCGGCGTCACTCCGTCATCTTCCCGCTCCCGGTGATGCTGCCGGGCGTCCAAAGTCATTTTCATGAGTGACTCTTTCCGTACCGGCGGAGCAGCCGCAGCGCCCCCAACGAGGCCAGACCGCTTCCCGCCCACTGCAATACCGGACGCCGCATGGCCAACCCGTACCAATGCAGGTAGGCCGGCAGCCAGCCGACCAGATCGAACTTGCTGTCGCCGGCGGTTCGGTCATCCCAACTGCTGGGAACCTCATCGACCCGATAGCCGAGCAGATGCGCCTTCGTCGTGAGCTCCAGCCCCACCTCGAAACCTTGCCCACTCTCCACAGGGACTTCGTCGAGGAAGCGGCGACTATAGGCGCGGAAGTTCGTGGTGGCATCGTGCGTGGGGATGCGCCCCACGTAGTGCAGGCTGAGTCCGGCGGTGCGCGACATCAGCGTCTTCAACCGGGGTCCGCCGCGCTGGGTGCCCCCACGCATGTAGCGGGATCCGCTGACGACGTGCGCTCCGTCGTCGCGAATTTTGGCCGCCATCAACGGAATTACCGCAGGCGGATCGGAAAGGTCGGCCATGCTGGTGACGACGACGTCGCCGCGGGCGGCCGCGAAACCGGCGATCAAGGCGTTCGCCACGCCCTTCCCGAGAGAGTTACGGACCAGCCGCACGGTGGCCGGCCTGTCGAGCATGGCGGCCAGCGCGGGCAGCGTGCTGTCCTCGTCGAAGTCGTAACACACGAGCAGCTCGTGCGGGGTTCCGGCCAACGCCTCGGTGAGTCTGCGGACACAGAGCTGGATGTTGTCGCCCTCGTTGTGGACCGGGATGACCACGCTCACTAGGCGCTGATCGTCGGCCGCGGATCCAGATCCCGGCTTGCGGGCGCGAATCACGAATTGCTTGCCCAAGATTCGCCACGCCATTCTGGACCGTAGGTACCCGCGCACCAGGATCGGCGCCTGCGGCAACGGCGAGGACGACGTGTAGGGCAGGAACCGGCCGTAGCTTTCCACGACCTCGAAATCGCAGGACTCCAGCAGCTCGGTCAGGGAGCGATCGCTGATCGGCACCATGTGATCCCAGAAGTCCCAATAGTCGCCGGGGACAAAGCGGATGTTGGGTCCCATCGCGATCAGGTGACCGCCCGGCTTGAGCACCCGGCGGGCCGCGGCGATCGTGCGCTCGACCTCTTCCTTGCTCCGCAGGTGCTCCAGCAGGTTGCTGGTGAACACGACGTCCACCGACCCGTCCGCGAGGAAGCCGAGGTCGTCGGCGCGGCCCTGGTGGAACTCGACGCCGGGCTCCAGCATGCCGGCGCTGTCCGGATTGAGGTCGACGCCGATCCGGCGCGCGGCGCTCACGTGGTTGAGGAACTCGCCGTAGCCGCAACCGAGGTCGACCACCGTGTCGCTGCGCCTGATCCACGCCTGGAAAAAGTCCCGGACCAAGACGGCCCAGATGGCCGACCGCGACTCGCGGGCGTGGCCGAAGCGATTGCGGTACAGCTGTTGAAGGTCGGGCCTACCCGCGATGCGCATGACGTTTCGGTGGCGACAACTCTTGCACGTCAGATGGTTCCGGCCTCGACGGCGTCGACGATCCAGGGTATGACCTCGTCCAGCATGGCATCGAGCGTCGTCGCCGCCTCGAAACCCAGAACCTCGGACGCCTTGTGGACATCCGGCGAGCGCAACTGGACGTCGTGCTCGAACGGCGGATCGCTCTCGTAGCGAAACGGAGCGCCGGGCCGCATCTTTTTCCAGATCACTTCCGCCAACTCCAGCACGGTGGTGGCTTGGGGCGTCGACAGGTTGAAGTCCCCGTTCAGCGCGGCCGGATGTTCCATGCAGGTGCGGATGCCGCGCGCCAGGTCGCCGCCGTAGGTGTAGTGGCGCACCTGGGTGCCGTCGCCGAGGATGTGCAGGGGGTCCTGGCCCTTCGCCACCTTCTGGATGAGGTCGGGCACGACGTGGCTCATCGCGAGTTTGACGTTGCCGCTGGGAATTTCGCGGCCGCCGAGCGCCCGCTGCTCGCCGGTGCCTACGCAGTTGAAGGGGCGGATGATCGTATACGGCAGCCCGTACTGCTCATAGGCACCGTGCGCGAAGTACTCGCAGGCCAGCTTCTGAAAGCCGTAAGTGCTTGTCGGGGGCGGACACTCGGTGATGTGCTTCTCCGGCGTCGGGAAAACGGTGGCGTTCTCGAACACCATCGAGGAACTGATCACGTTGATCTTCTTGAGCCAGCCCTTGCGGTACGCGTAGATGGCGGCGTCGAAATGGGCGGCGGCGATCCGTTCGTTCTCGGCCAACAGGTCGTAGGCGTACTCGTGGAAGTAGGTGATGCCGCCGATGCGGGCCGCACTGGCGACCAGCTGGTCGCACCCCTCGATCAGCTGGAACATCAAATCCACGTCTTTGACGTCACCCTCGACGAAGGTGTAGCGCGGGTGGTCGTCGTAGCTCTTCGTGACCTTGCCGTATTTGGAGTAGTTGTCGATCCCGACGACCTCATGGCCGGCGCGCAGCAGCTCGTCGACAACGTAGCCGTTGATGAATCCCGCGCTGCCGGTGACGAGAACCTTCACTGGGCCGGCGTTCCCGTGCCCAGCGCCGCCAGCCGGGCTCCGTTCGACGCCTCCGCTTCGGGTTCGGCGACATCCAGGCAGCCCCAGACGTCCTCGACGATCTTGTCCCGCGGGATCTGCAGGCCGCGGTAGATCGAGTGGGGCACGCCGATGACGATCACATCGGCCCGGCCCAAAACGGCGTCCAGCGCGTAGTAATCCGGGCCATCCAGGAACGGGTCGTGCAGCATGACGTTCTTGGCCTCCAGCATGAGCAGGTGCCGGAGCTTGAAGCTCAGCGAGTCGCGCGTGTCGTCGCAGTCCGCCTTGAACGTCATGCCGAGCAGGCCAACGGTCTTGTCGCGCAGGTCAACCCGGCGCTTGAGCATGTTCACGATGAACTGTGGCTGGCCCTCATTGATCAGCATGGCCGCGTGCCCCAGCATGAAGTTGTTGTTGCTGAACGCGGCGAGCTGCATGGTGTCCTTCAACAGGCAGGGGCCCGCCGCCAGTCCGGCGCGGGGCAGACTGTCGACCCGGGCGTTTTTGTGGGTGGCCGCGTGATGGACGCGATCGAAGTCCAGCCCGGCCTCGCGGCTGAGCAGATAGAACTGGTTGGCGACCGCGAACTGGATGTAGCGGTAGGCGTTGCAGAACAGCTTGGCCAGCTCGGCCTCCTGCGGCTCCACCTCGATGATCTCGCTGGTGACCTGGGAGAAAAGTTCGCGGACGATCCGGCGACCCTCGACGTCGAAACCACTGATGATCTGCGGAATCATCCTCAGCTCGCGAATCGAATGGCCCTGCGCGATGCGCTCCGGGCAGAACGTGACATGAACGCCGATCCCCCGGTCGGCGAACATGTCGTGGACGCGCTGGCTCAGCCCGGGGTAGACGGTGCTTCTGAGCACGAGCGTCTGCCCGTCGTGGAAGTACGGGCTGATCTCGTCGATGATGCGAAAGAAGGTGTGCGCCTGCGGTGTCAGGTACTCATCCACCGGGGTTCCGACGACGCAGATCACGATGTCGGAGTTCCTGACCGCCCACGAATCGGTCGTCGCCGAGATGCGCCCGGTCGGCAACAACCGCTTGAGCAGCTCCTGGGCTCCGTTCTCGACGAACGGCATCCGCCCGGCCATGATCGTCTTCAAGGCGGTCGCGTTCGTATCCAAAATATCGACGTTGAATCCCACGTCCGCGAGCACGAGCGCCAGCGGTAGCCCGACGTGCCCGGCGCCGCCGATGATGCAGATGCGCTTATCGGATTGAGTCACCATGTGAACCGCCGCCTCCCCACTTTCCTATCTGCGACAATTCCCGCCCCCGATGCAGGCTGTCTCCGACGTCCACGGCTACTGTGTGTAGAAGCCTACGAGCTGGCGTATCCGAACGTGGGCGTTTTGAGCGAACAATCCCGACGCATCTTGGATGCACTGGACGCTTTGGTAACCTCCAAACGCGACAAACCTCCCCCGAAAACCGTTATTCTCACCGCGGGGTGGCCTGAACCGCGAGGGCGAGATGATCGCGGTCTATTACGACCCCCGATCTGCATATCGCGATCTCGAGTGAAGGAGAGCGGTTGTTCGAGCTGAAAGATGCGCCCCGGTCAGCGAGCCGAGCTGTCAGCGACAACCGCCGTTCAGACATCCAAGGTCTTCGAGCTGTCGCGGTCCTCTTGGTGGTGGCTTTCCATGGGGGACTGCCGGTGCCGGGTGGCTTCGTCGGCGTCGACGTCTTCTTCGTAATTTCCGGTTTCGTGATCACCGGCATGATTCATCGCGAGCATTCAGCGACTGGACGCTTCAACTTCGCCCGTTTCTACTTCCGGCGGTTCAAACGATTGACCCCGGCCCTGGCATTGACCGTCGCCGTGACGATGATTCTCGCATTTTGCCTGCTTCCGCCGTTCAGCACGCAACAGACAGCGGCTCAAACCGGCGTCGGCGCAATGCTTCTCGTCGCCAACTTCGTAATCGATTACAACACAGGCGATTACTTCGACCTGCCGGCAGAATCCAATCCCCTTTTGCACACCTGGTCGCTCTCGGTGGAGGAGCAGTTCTACCTGGTTTTTCCGGCGATCCTTTTCCTCGGCTGGCTGCTCTGCCAGCGCCGCGGCGGACGCACTCCCTGGGTAACGGTCCTGGTCGCAACGGCGGCCGCCGCGTCTTTCGGGCTGGCCGCAATCGGAAATGACGCAATCGGTTCACCGGCCGGAAAGTACCTGCTGGGTTTCTACAGTCCCGCCACCCGCGCTTGGGAGTTCGCGCTGGGCGCGCTGCTTGCCCTGGCCACCACGAGCCGGTCGTTGCGGTCCGCCCGGATTGCCCATGCCGCGGCGTGGATCGGCGCGGCCTTGCTCGCCGCATCGGCTTGGCTCATACACGGCGGCATGCCTTTCCCCGGTCCGTGGACACTGCTCCCGGTGTGCGGAACGCTCTTGCTGATCGCGGCGGGGACCCGGCACAACACACCGATCAGCCGCGCCCTCGCGCTTCCCGCCGTCGTCAAGATCGGAGACTGGTCCTACTCGATCTACCTTTGGCACTGGCCGTTGAAGGTGTTTGCCGTTCACCTATTACCGGGGAAGCCGTTCGTCGCGGCGATCGCGGCAACCCTGTCCATCCTGCCCGCGGTGGCCTCCTACCGCTGGGTCGAACAACCCTTGCGGCGGCTCCCCGCGCTGAGCCGCGGGCGCAGCATCGCTCTCGTCGGCGCTGTGGTGTGCCCCTCCATCCTGTTGGCCGTGACCTGTTACGTCGGCGCGAACGACTATTGGTTACCGCGCTACTCGTCGGGAGCGGTGCCGGTGACCCACCAGGGCGACACGGACTGGACAGACTTTTACAAGTATTTGTCCCGCACCTACTTTCCGTGTTCGGACCAGCCACTCAGGGACGGCGCCCCGAAATGGAAGGGGATCGTCCGCTGCCACCAGTCCAAACCCGATTCCCACATCAATGTCGCGCTACTCGGCGACAGCCATGCGGAGCATCTGTTCCTGGGATTGGCCGAAGCTCTGCCCGACAAGAATGTCGTCTACTACATCCGCGGGATTCCGGTGCGATCCGTAACCGGGATGAGCCAGATCATCGACCACGTCGGGTCGGATCCGGCGGTGCAAGCAGTAATCCTGACGGCGGAGTGGGTGCTGCGCGGAGTGGCACCGGATGAGCTGGTGAAAACCCTCGAAACGTTCAAGTCCAAGGGCAAGGCCGTCTTTGTGACCGATGACGTCCCGACGTTCGATTTCGAGGCGGAATCCTGCAAGTACCGCATCGCCCCGGTCGTACCGTTCCCGAAGTGCAGCGAGGACCGTGAACTATTCGAAGCGAGGCGAGCGACGTACATCGGAGCGCTGAGAGACGCCGTCGGTAAAGTGCCCGGCGTTCAGCTGCTCAACACGGCCGAGTACTTCTGCGACGAACGTGTTTGCAGCATGAACAGGGGCGATGCCCTGCTGTACCGCGACACAAACCACTTGAACAACAACGGCAGCCGGTTCCTCGCAGAGCGGATGCTCGCCGACTTCCCCGAGTTCAGGGTCGCGGTAGGGCGCCCTTGAACGTTGGCTGCGTACGCCGCCGCCCAGCGCGCGCCTCTTGTCGGGCAGCGCCGTAGCCGCATTCAACTTTGGCCGAGCAGCACGATCGCCTTCGTGCTCACCAAAACCCTCTGCGGAACAGATCGCGTTTCATTTTCCATACCTGGGCCTCTGCGAAAGCTGCGACAACCGCTACCATCGCCGCGCCAGCCAGAAGCCCGATCAGCATCCAACTGCGTCGCCTTGCAGCCCCCATGAAAGCAGCCTTAGCCGGGCCACGAACAGCAGAAACGAAAGCAGCCGTTTTTCCCAGCAGGTTGGCAGGATTACTGATGCCCGCGGGCAGGCTTGTGGCCGGGGCATGCCGCCTGTGAAGCTAGCCGGCGACGGCTCCGGGCTCCGAGAACGGCGCCCCGAACTCGGTCACCGGCTGCAGACCGCGCTTGCGCACCTTCGCGGCGGCGTCGCGGATCAGCTTGTAGAGCCCGACGAACGCGGCGTGATCGGTCATCACGAACGGTGTCAGCAGCCGGTTGTGCACCAGCGCGAACGCCACACCCTCCGCGGGGTAGGCCCAGCCGACCGAACCGCCCAGCCCGACGTGACCGAAGCCCGGCATCACGTTGCCGATCGGCAGGCTGTGATAGCCCAGGTGGAAAGCCAACGGCACGAAGAGGTTTCGGTCC
The DNA here is from genome assembly GCF_001667015.1 of Mycobacterium sp. E3198. Lineage (GTDB taxonomy): Bacteria > Actinomycetota > Actinomycetes > Mycobacteriales > Mycobacteriaceae > Mycobacterium. The sequence continues at coordinate 16,335 of NZ_LZIS01000116.1, forward strand.
GGCCGCAGGCTCCGCCGACCGGTTAGCCCGGCGACCAGCTCACGGGACAAGAATTGGGTGCCGTCGATCTCGCCGCCATTGGCGATTGCCCCGTACATGCGCGCCAGCGCGCGGGCCGTCACCACGCCGTTGGCGGCGGGGATCTCGGCGTCCAGCAACGGGATCTCACCCTGTGCAGCGGCGATCACGCCCGGGAAGTACATGGACCGCCATCCGCCGGACAGCTCGTGGGCGACCTTGCGCGTCACGTAGCTGACGACGGGGTTGGCGACGAGGTTCTGCGGCATGATGATCTGCGCGGCCCGCGTCGGGGACTTGGCCGGCGGCCGGCCCAGGTGCATGCCGTCGGTACCCAGCGGCTCGGCGAGCTCCTCGCGGATCAGCGCGCGCATGCCCTTGCCGGTCACGCCCCGGGCCAGCCCGGACATCAGCCAGCCGAAGGTCAGCGCGTGGTAGGCGGACTTGCCCAGGAGGCGTCCCGGCGACGCGGCCGCCAGGCGCTCTTCCATCAGGGCGTGGTCCAGCAGGTCTTCCTGAGTGGCGCCCCGCAGGCCCGACAGGCCGGCGTGGTGCCTCATCACCTGCCGCACCGTGAGTTCGGCTTTGCCGTTGGCGCCGAACTCCGGCCAATATTCGGCGACGGGCGCCTCGTAGTCGATGAGACCGCGGTCGGCGAGCCGGTGGATGACGGTGGCGGCCATGCCCTTGGTGGCCGAGAACACCATCGGGGCGGTGTCGGCCGACCACGGCACGTGACCGCCCCGGTCCTCCCAGCCCGTCCACACGTCAACGGCCGGTTGACCGTCGACGTAGACCGCCAGCGCCCCGCCACCGAACCGGCGGGCGGGGAACATGGTGGAAAAACCGCGAACGACGCACGCGAAATGTGGGTCGGCCGCACCGGACACACGCTGGCCTGCGTCAGGGCCATCGTGGACAGGGACCGCGCGGCGAGCGACCCGGGACTCCATCGTCACAGTATTGAATTTACTTGGAATTCATACCGTCCGTCGGGGAAACGGGGGTTAATTTACCTTTCCGTTAGCCAGACGCGGCCTTAAGTATTTGCTGGGCCGCGAGCGCCGGAGTCAACTCCCCCGCCCTGACCTGGCGTTCCACGTCGGCACGAAGTTTGCGGACGGCCGGGTTGGACAGCACCCGGTCCAGGACGGCGTCGCGGACCATCTGCCAGGTCCAGTCGACCTGCTGGGCCCGGCGGCGCTCGTCGAGTTCGCCGGCGTCGGCGAGCACCCGGCGGTGGCGCTCGATGGTCTCCCACAGCTCGGCCAGGCCGGTTCCCTCCGTCGCGCTCATGGTGAGAACGGGTGGCCGCCAAAGCGTTTCGCCCGGATGAATCAACCTGATCGCCGCGGACAGCTCGCGCGCGGCCTTGCGCGCCTCGGCCAGGTGCTCCCCGTCGGCCTTGTTGACCACCACGATGTCGGCCAGCTCCAGCGCGCCTTTCTTGATGCCCTGCAACTGGTCGCCGCTGCGCGCGAGGGTCAACAGCACGAAGGTGTCCACCATGTTTGCCACGGCCACCTCGGACTGGCCCACGCCCACGGTCTCGACCAGGATCACGTCGAACCCGGCGGCCTCCAGCAGCACGATCGCCTCCCGGGTGGCTTTGGCGACACCGCCCAACGTGCCCGACGTCGGCGACGGGCGGATGTAGGCGTCCGGGTGCACCGCCAGCCGCGCCATCCGCGTCTTGTCCCCGAGGATCGAGCCGCCGGTGCGCGTCGACGACGGGTCGACGGCCAGCACCGCGACCCGGTGGCCCTGCTCGATCAGGTGCATGCCGAGCGCCTCGATGCTGGTGGACTTTCCCACCCCGGGGACCCCGGTGATGCCGACGCGGTGGGCGTTGCCCGCGTGGGGCGTCAGCTCCAGCAGCAACTGCTGCGCCTTCTCGTGGTGGTCGGCGCGGGTGGATTCCAGCAACGTGATGGCCCGCGGCAGCGCCGCGCGGTCGCCGCCGAGGACGGCCTTGGCCAATTCCTGGGGCGTCATCTGGCGTTGACTCTGCGCTGAGGGTGCGGCCTTCTCGCACTTTGTCGCCATAGCCGCAGAGTCAACATCAGTTCAGGTCATACCCGAGCCGCTCGGCGAGCTTGTGCAGCAAGCCGATTGCGGCGTCGGCGATCACCGTCCCCGGCGGGAAGATGGCGGTGGCCCCGGCGGCGTACAGCTCGTCGAAGTCGCCGGGCGGGATGACGCCGCCGACCACGATCATGATGTCGGGCCGGCCCACCTCGGCCAGCGCGTCGCGCAGCGCCGGGACCAGCGTCAGGTGGCCGGCGGCCAGCGAGGACACCCCGATGACGTGCACGTCGTTGTCGGCGGCCTGGCGGGCCACCTCCTCGGGCGTGGAAAACAGCGACCCGACGTCGACGTCGAACCCGATGTCGGCGAACGCCGTCGCGATCACCTTCTGCCCGCGGTCGTGACCGTCCTGACCCATCTTGGCCACCAGGATCCTCGGCCGGCGCCCGTCGGCCTCGGCGAATTTCTCGACCAGTTCGGTGGCGGTGGCGATGTTGGTGGCCTTTCCGGCTTCGTGACGGTAGACCCCGGCGATGGTACGGATCTCCGCCTGGTGACGGCCATACACCTTTTCCAGCGCATCGGAGATCTCGCCCACGGTGGCCTTGGCCCGGGCCGCGTCGATGGCCAGCGCCAGCAGGTTGTTGCCCAGCCCGTCTTCGCCGGCGCGCCCGGTGGCGGCGGCGGCGCGGGACAGCTCGGCGAGGGCCGCCTCGACGGCCTTCGGGTCCCGGTTGGCCCGCAGCTCTTGCAGTTTGGCCAGCTGCTCGGCGCGCACCCGGCTGTTTTCCACCTTGAGGACCTCGATCTCCTGGTCCTCGTCGACCTGGTACTTGTTCACCCCGATCACCGGCTGCTGGCCCGAGTCGATCCGGGCCTGGGTTCGCGCGGCGGCCTCCTCGATGCGCATCTTGGGGATGCCGTCGTCGATGGCCTGCGCCATGCCGCCGTGCTCGGCGATCTCGGCCATGTGGGCGCGGGCCGCCTGCGCGAGCCGATGCGTCAGCCACTCCACGTAATAGGAACCGCCCCACGGGTCGATCGGCCTGGTGGTCCCCGACTCCTGCGCCAGCAGCAGCTGGGTGTTGCGCGCGATCCGGGCGGAGAAGTCGGTGGGCAGCGCCAGCGCCTCGTCCAGGGCGTTGGTGTGCAGCGACTGGGTGTGGCCCTGGGTGGCGGCCATCGCCTCGATGCAGGTGCGCGCCACGTTGTTGAAGGCGTCCTGGGCGGTCAGCGACCAGCCCGAGGTCTGCGAATGTGTACGCAGCGAACGGGATTTCGGGTTCTTGGCGCCGAACTCGGCCACCAGCTCGCTCCACAGCAGCCGGCCGGCGCGCAGCTTGGCGACCTCCATGAAGAAGTTCATGCCGATGCCCCAGAAGAACGACAGCCGTGGCGCGAACTTGTCGATGTCCAGGCCGGCGTCCAGACCCGCCTTGATGTAGTCGACGCCATCGGCCAGCGTGTAGGCGAGCTCCAAATCCGCTGTGGCACCGGCCTCCTGGATGTGATAGCCGGAGATCGAGATGGAGTTGAACTTCGGCATCTTGGCGCTGGTGTAGGCAAAGATGTCGGAGATGATGCGCATCGACGGCTTGGGCGGGTAGATGTAGGTGTTGCGCACCATGAACTCTTTGAGGATGTCGTTCTGGATGGTGCCGGCCAGCTTCTCCGGCGGTGCCCCCTGCTCCTCGGCGGCCACCACGTATAGCGCCAGGATGGGCAGCACCGCGCCGTTCATCGTCATCGACACCGACACCGCGGACAGGTCGATGCCGTCGAACAGCTGGCGCATGTCGAGGATCGAATCGATTGCCACCCCGGCCATTCCGACGTCACCCTGAACGCGAGGATGGTCGGAGTCATAACCGCGGTGGGTGGCCAGGTCGAAGGCCACCGACAGGCCCTTCTGGCCGGCGGCGAGGTTGCGCCGGTAGAACGCGTTGGAATCCGCGGCGGTGGAGAAACCGGCGTATTGGCGAATCGTCCAAGGCTGGTTCACGTACATCGTCGGGTAGGGGCCGCGCACGAACGGCGGTTCGCCGGGGAAGCTGTTCAGCGGATAGCCGTCGGCCACCGCGGCGGCGCGGTCTTCGGCGATGTACACCGGCTTGACGTCGATGCCCTCGGGCGTGTGCCAGTGCAGTTGTTCGGGCGCGTACCCGTGCGCCGCCGCGGCTGCGGCGGCCTGCTCGTCCGCGGCGGCCCCAGTGGGCGGCCGCACGTCGCGATCGCCTTGCAGCGGGATGTCGGCGAAACTGCCGATCGCGGGTGTGGTCATCGTCATTAGCTACGCCCCCAATCGTGTCAGCAGGTTCGACAAGGCTTGCACCGCATTGATTTTCGCGGTCAGATACTCATCCGGCCGATGCTGGGCATCCCCGAGCGCTTTTTCGGGCCCGGCCAGGCAGACCGTCGACGCACCGGCGGCGCGGGCCGCCTCGACGGCGCTCGCGGCCTCGTCGTGATAGCGCTTGTCGGTGCCGCAGATGACGGCCACGGCAGGCGACCCGGCCGCCGCCACGGCTGCCGCGATTCCCGCGGCGTCGACCGGCCCGGGGTTGATCGCCTCGATGCCGCCCGAGGCCAGCAGGTTGGCCGCGAACGTCGCCCGAATGTTGTGCTCGGCCAACGGGCCTAACGGCAGCAGCAGCGCCTTCGGACGCGCGCCGGTGCGAGCCAGATAGGCGTCCGACCGGTCCCGCAGCTCCTCGAATTGCGCCGCGTATCGCCGGACAGTCGATGGCGAATCTCCTTGTGGCAGCGGCGGTTCCTCCAGGTTCGGGTATTCGTTGACGCCGGTGATCGCCGTGCGCCGGTGCGCGATGTCGTCGGCGCGCCGCGCCGCGATGCCGGCAATCTGCTCCGCGATGTAGTCGCGGGCGTCGACGAACCCGCCGCGCGACTCGATGTCCTGGAAGTGCTGCCAGGCCTGTTGCGCCAGCTGCTCGGTGAGGTCCTCGACGAACCACGACCCGCCGGCGGGGTCCAGCACCTGCCCGACGTGCGATTCCTCCAGCAGCAGCAACTGGGTGTTGCGCGCGATACGCCGCGAGAAGCCGTTCGCCACACCGGGAAAGCCGCCAGCGATGGCCCCGTCGAACGGCAGCACCAGCACGGTGTCGGCGCCGCCGACCCCCGCCCCGAAGGCGGCCACGGTGCCGCGCAGCATGTTCACCCACGGGTCGCGCTGGGTCATCATCGGCAGCGAGGTCTCCGCGTGCACGACGGCGGCGCCCCCCTCGGGGTCGCCGACGACCTCGGCGACCCGCGCCCAGAGCCGGCGCGCGGCGCGCAGCTTGGCGATCGTCAGGAACTGGTCGTCGTCGGCGGCCAGCCGGAAGCTGATCTGCCGCAAGGCTTGTGCGACGGGGAGCCCGGAGTCGGTGAGCAACCGCAGGTAGGCCACCGCGGCCGCGACGGCGCCGGCCAGCTCCCAGGTCGCGTTGGCGCCCAGGTTGTGGAAGGCGGGTCCGTCGACGGCGATCGCCCGCACGCCGCGGCCGCCGGCCGCGCGGGTGGCCACGGCGACCACCTGCTCGGTCGACGGGGACTCCCGCCCGCTGAGCTTGGCGGTCAGCGGGTCGGCGCCCAGGTCGACGGAGAGCGTGGCGCGCTGCTGCGGACCCAGCTCGTCGATCAGCGCCAGCAGGGCGTCGCAGGCCTCGGGGTAGTCGGCGCCGGCGTCGAGGAGGACGGGCACCAGGTCGAGGTACACGCCCGAAAGCAGTGGCGCGAGCTCCGCGGGCGCCACCCCGGACCGGCCCACCCGGATCCGCAGCGCGCTGACCCCCTCGGCGAGGGCGGCCAGCACCGCGGCGTTGCCGTCGCCGCCGGGAACGCCGAACGCCTCGGCCACCTTCCAGCCCGCGTTGACGTCGCGCAGCGGGTCGCCGCCGCGGACGTAGGGCCACTCGCCGGGCAGCGGGGGTTCGGGCAGCTCGTCGAGGGCGGTGTAGAGCGCCCGGATGGCGATGCCGTCATACGTCGGGGTGTCCAGCAGCCGCTCGGGCTCGTCGCCCAGCTGGTCGGGATCCTGGCGTGTGCTCTTGGACAGGACACCGGCGACCGCAGTGCGCCAACGCCCGCGAACCTGTTCTAGGTCGGCGAGTTCGGGTACATCAATGGACACCGATTGCTCCCTTTTTCCCTGCAAATGGGGCTCTGCCACGTACTAATGAGGCTAGTTGATCGGGGCTCCGCGCTAAAAACCGCTCGGTCCGGCGACCCGGACGGGTCGCCGCGGAAACGCCAGCGTCGAGAAACGAACTATTCAGCTCCGGCCCGTACCCTTGTCAAGCGTGACGGCTTCCGCCACCTGCAAAATCAGCGCCAGACTGCGCGAGCTCCGCGCCGCGTGCGGCGTGGCCGCGCGTCAGCTCTCGCGGCCGCGCGCCGTCGCCGCAGTGGTCGGGATCACAGCACTGATCGCGGCGGCGACCTGGCTGCCGTTGCCGACGCCGCTGCAGATGCGGGATTGGGCGGAATCGGTGGGCCCCTGGTTCCCGTTGGCGTTCCTGGGCACGCACGTCGTCGCCACGGTGGTGCCGGTTCCCCGGACGGCGTTCACCCTGGCCGCCGGGCTGCTCTTCGGCCCGCTGCTGGGAATCGGGATAGCGGTGGTGGCCAGCACCGCCAGCGCGGTGCTCGCGTTGCTGCTGGTGCGCGCGGCCGGGTGGCAGCTCAACCGCCTGGTTCGGCACCGATCGATCGACACCGTCGAGGAGCGCCTGCGCGAACGCGGCTGGCTGGCCATCCTGTCGCTGCGGCTGATACCCGCCGTGCCGTTTTCGGCGATCAACTACGCCGCCGGCGCGTCGACCGTGCGGGTGGCGCCGTACACGTTCGCCACCGTCGCCGGGTTGCTGCCCGGCACCGCCGCGGTGGTGATCCTGGGTGACGCGCTCGCCGGTCACCCCAGCCCGTTGCTGTTGCTGGTGTCGCTGTGCACCGGGGCGCTGGGCGTGACGGGGCTGGTCGTCGAGATCCGCCAGCACCGCAGCCACCACCGCCGCAAGACGCAGAGCGCGCCCGAACCGGCCGCGGTCAGCTAACTGCGCATGGCCTTTTTCTGAAGCGAACCTGAAGACGTGCGCCGGCAACGGCTGACTTCAGGTTGATTTCAGCTTCGCTTCCTACCGTCGCTGCCACCAGCACAGCAACGAGGAGGCAACCGTGACCGTCGAGGAACCGATCCGCAGCACACCGCCCGCAAGCCCACCTTCGGTCCTGCACCGGCACCCCGTCGGGGTCGCCGTCGGCAGCGGGTTGGCGGGGCTCGCCGTGGGGGCCTTCGGGGCCGCCACGCTGATCGGCCTGTGGGCCCCTGCTGGCCCGCCGCCGGGGTTCGGTTTTCCGCCGCCGCCGCCGGGCGCCTTGGGGCCCCCACCGCCGCCGCCGTTCGCCTGGCACCCGCCGCCGCCCTGGGCCGGTCCGCCCCCGCCGGGCCAGCCGCCACAGCCCGGCGGGCCGGGGACACCGCCCGGCGGGCCGACGACCCCGCCGTCACCGCCGGCGCCGACCCGATAAACGAACAGGAGACACCTGCAATGGAGATCAAGCGACTCATCGCCGGCTCGGTGCTCGCGGGCGCCCTCGGAATCGCAATGACGGGCTTCGGCACCGCGGTAGCCGCGGCCGACCCCCCGCCACCACCCCCGGCGCCCGGGCAACCGGGTCCGCCGCCGCCGGGACCGGGTGGGCCGTTCGGGCCGCCACCGCCCGGACCCGGCGCACCCGGCGGACCGTTCGGGCCGCACCCGGGCGGACCGCCCCCGCCGCCGGGCTTCTAGGCCGGCGCCGCGCCCACGGGCAGGCTGAGCCGGAACTGCGCCCCGCCGTCGCGGGGAAGGCAGGTCAGCTCGCCCCCGTGGGCGCGCGCCAGCGCCCGGGCGATCGGCAGGCCGAGCCCGGCGCCGCCGTGGTCGCGGGCGCGCCCGGCATCCAGGCGCACCAGCCGCTCGAAGATGCGGTCACGCTCGTCATCGGGAATGCCGGGGCCGGTGTCGGTGACCGTGACTTCGGCGGTGTGGTCGCTCGTGCGCAGGTCGACGTTGATCGCGCCCCCCGCCGGCGTGTACCGGCGGGCGTTGTCGAGCAGGTTGCCCAGGATTTGGGCCAGCCGGGTCGCGTCCGCCTTCACCTCGAGCTCGGTTAGGCCGGTCCGGACGACCGTGACGCGCGGCGCCAGCATGGTCGTCCGGTCGGCTTCCGCGTCGACCACCGCGGCGAGGTCGACGTCCTGCACGTCCAGCGGCAGCCCGGCGTCGATGCGACTCAGGTCCAGCATGTCGCCTACGAGGCGCCCGGCCCGGCGGGCGTCGGAGAGCAACAGCGAGGCGCGATGGTGTTGGGCGCGCGCCTCGTCGCCCTGGTACTGCGCGGCGTTGCTGGCGAGTTGTTCGGCGGCGACCTGGATGCCGGCGATCGGGGTGCGCAGCTCGTGGGCGGCGTCGACGAGAAATCGCCGGGTGGCCGCCTCGGCGCGCCGGGCGTCCTCGGCCGCGTCCCGGGCCCGCCTTTCGGAGGCCTCCAGCGCCTCCAGCATTCCGTCGAAGGCGCCGGCCGCGCGGCCGAGTTCGGTGTCGGTGCGCTTGGGGCGCAATCGCCGGCCGCGATCACCGGTCGCGATGTCGGTCGCCAGCGCGGTGAGCCGATCCAGCGGCCGCAGCGCGACCCGGCTGACCGCGACCGCCAGCAGCGCCGCCACCAGCAGCGTCACCACACCGGCGCCGATCATCAGCTGACGCAGCTGGCGGGTGACCTGCGTGGTCTGCGTCGTGTCGGCCACCAGGATGAGCCGGTCGCCGTCGGGCAAGGGATGGACCAGCTCAGTGGCGGTGGCGGCGGGCGGTCCGCCCGGCGGCGGGGGCGGGTACGGCGGCGGCCCGAACGGCGGGTAGCCCGGCGGCGGCGGTGGCGGCGGCACGAACGCGCCGGCGCCGGGGTCCGGGCTGATCGCGGGGTCGCCGTAGCCCGTGCCGTCGGCGGTGATCACGAGCGCGCGGACGACGCCGCCATTGAGTTGGGCGGCGATTTGCTGCGGCGGGGTGTGCGCCTGCGCGAGCGCGTCCGCGCGCGAGGTGGCCGCGAGAAGGCGATCGTTGAGGTCTCGGCGGGCCTGGGCGCGGAGGCTGACGTCGATGACCACCCCGAGCACCATCAACAGCGTCGCGAGCAACCCGATGACCACGACGACGACCCGTCGTCGCAGCGACGGCGTCGGCGTCACGGGGTCGACCGTCATGGCCGGCGGGCCTGCACGCGGTAGCCGATGCCCCGGACGGTGTGCACAATCCGCGGCCCGTGGGCCTCGAGCTTGCGCCGCAGCCCGCTGATATGCACCTGCACCAGGTTGGGATCGTAGGCGTCGTAGCCCCACACCGCGTTCAGGATCTGCCCGGCGCTCACGATCCGGCTGCGCTGCTCGACCAGGAAGTGCAACAGCCGCAGCTCGGTGGCGGTCAGCTCCAGCTCGTGCCCCGCGCGCACGGCCACGCCCGCGTCGACATCCACGATCAGGTCGCCCACCTGCAGCACCCGCGGCAGCCGTCCGCGCCGGCGCAGCACCGCGTTGACCCGTGACACCAATTCGGCCAGCTCGAACGGTTTGACGACGTAGTCGTCGGCGCCGCCGTCGAGGCCACGCAGCCGGTCGGTGAGGCCGTCGCGGGCCGTGATCAGCACGATGCCGGCATCGCCCCACTCCCGGATCACGTCGATGAGCGCGAACCCGTCGCGCCCCGGCAGCATCACGTCGAGCACCACCAGGTCCGGTCGCAGCCCGTCGAGGGCGCCCTCCAAACCGTCGCCGTCGCGGCAGGCGTCGGCGTGGTAACCGGCGTCGGCCAGCGCCTCGCTGACCATTTCGCGGATGGTCTCGGAATCCTCGACCACCAGCACCCGAGGTGCGCCGGCCGTCGGGCGCCTCTCTGCGCGCGGGGAACTGGCCATGCCCCATTGTGGGCGGTGCGTTTCGGCAACCGGCCGGGCAAGCCCGTTTCTTCAGGTTCGCTTCATAGTGCGCTGCTCTGTCTGCACTATGCAGGCAATGCTGCTACTATGCAGACATGGTCGCCATCACGATCCGAGGTGTCCCGGACGAGGTTCGCGACGAACTGGCCGCCCGCGCAGCCCGGTCGGGGCAGTCGCTGCAGGAGTTCCTGCGCGGCCTGCTCGTCGCGACGGCCGACAGGCCGGCGCCGCGGGACGTCGTCGCTCGCGCGCGCGCCCGGGTCAACGCGACAAAGGTCCGCCTCGACGCCGCCGCCATCCTCGCCGCCAAAGACGCCGAACGCCTGTGACCGAGCGCGCCGTTTGCGACGCATCGGCGGTCATTGCCGTCTTGCTGGATTCCGGCGGCGATGGTGAATGGGCAACCGCGCGTGTGGCGGAGGCCGAACTCTTCGCACCGACGTTGCTGCCGTACGAATGCGCCAATGTCATCAGGCGTGCGGAGTCGAGCGGAGCGATCAGCGCCGACCAGGCCGCCCAGGCCCACACCGACCTGCTCGACCTGACGATAGAACTGTGGCCCTACGACCTGCTGGCAACGCGCAGTTGGGAGTTGCGGGCCAATCTCTCGAGCTACGACGCCAGCTACGTCGCGCTCGCCGAGATCTTGGCCGTCCCGCTGGTCACGCTGGATCAGCGGATACTGCGCGCGCCGGGCATCACCTGTTCAGTGTCGGTCCCCGGAAAGTAGCGTCCTGAGGGACCCATACCGACGACCCGGGGAAGGCGCATGACCTCCAACGACACCCGAAATGCCCCGCCCCCCGCGCCGCCAGCCCGCCGGCATTCCACGGGCGTCGTCGTCGCCGTCGGGCTGGTGGGCTTGGTGCTGGGCGCGATCGCCGCCTTCGCGATCACCGGCCTGGTCTTCACGGTCCGGGTTCAGCTTCCCCCGCCGCCCTATCCGCCGCCCCTGGGGTCGAACGCGTCCGGCTGCGTCTATCCCGCTCCGCCGGTCTCGGGTACGGCGCCGGCGCCCACGCCGGGGGTCATCCCCGCCCCGCCCTTGCCGCCGCCGCTGCCGCGCTGAGTTTCGATCAGGTCGCCCACCTCGTCCGGGCTGTCGACCGCCGGCCCGGAGCCCAGCAACGGCTGCCCGGCGACCTCGGGCGCGAAGATCAGGGTGATCGCGCCGACCAGCCCGGCGAACATCAGCATGTACGCCGGCATCATCGCGTTGCCGGTGCCGGCGACCAGCGTCTCGGCGATCAACGGGGTGGTACCGCCGAAGGCCGAGACGGCGATATTGAACCCGATCGACACCGCGCCGTAGCGCACGTTCGTGGGAAACAGTGCGGGCAGGATCGCCGGCTCGAGGCTGCTCAGGAACAGCATGGGCAGGCCGACGAGCAGCACACCGCCGAACTTCACCGGGTACGACCCGCCCAGCTGCATCAAGGAAAACGCCGGTATGGAGACCGCCACCAGCAGCCCGCATCCCGTCCACATCAACGGTTTGACGCCGACGCGGTCGGACAGCATCGCGACCAGCAGGACACCGACCGTCAAGACCGCCAGCACGATCAGGACCATCACCAATGCCGGATTGTCGGGCACCCCCACGGTCTTCTTCAGGTAGGTCGGCACGTACCCGCTGACCATGTAGCTGGTGTCGCTGATCGCCAACTCCAGACCGATGCAGATCAACAGCGCCTTCCACTGCCGCACGACCGTCTGGCTGAATTGCTTCCGCGCGGACGTCTGCTGCTGGCGCGCGTGCATCTCCTCGTAATCGGGCGTCTCGTCGATCCGCGACCGCAGGTAGACCGCGATCAGCCCCAGCGGCGCCGCCAACAAGAAGGGAACGCGCCAGCCCCACGCCAGCATGTCGGCGGTCGGTAGCGCGGTCTGCAGCGTCGTCACCAGCGCGGCGCCCACCACGAAGCCGGCCAGCGTGCCCACCGGCAAAAAACCGGCAAGCGTGCCCCGCTTGTGGTCCGGGGCGTGCTCGGCGATGAACGTCATGGCGCCCGCGTACTCCCCGCCGGAGGACAGGCCCTGGCAAACGCGAATGACCGTGAGCAGGATCGGCGCCCAGATGCCGATGGTGTGGTAGACGGGCAGCACGCCGGTCGCGGTCGCGCAGACGGCCATCAGCGAGATCGTCACCACCAGCACGGGCTTGCGGCCGATGCGGTCCCCGAGCGGGCCGAAAATGATGCCGCCCAGCGGCCGCACCACAAACCCCGCCGTCATGGTGCCGAAGGTGGCGATCAGGTTGCCCGCGCCGGAGTTTTCCCCGGGATAGAACTTCTGCGCCAGGATCGTGGCGACGAGGCTGAACAGCGTGAAGTCGTAGGCCTCCATGAAGTTGCCGATCGCGGTGCCCTGGATCGAGCGATGCGTCACTCGCCTATCGACAACCTGAATGTCGTCCGGCGTCCACGTCGTGTCCCGACCTTGGTCCGCGTTTCGACTCATTGGTTAAGACGCTACCCAAAACGACCGAGATCCATGCGGTGCGCGGGGCCCCGCCGCGCGAGCGGGGTAAACATTTGTTTATAATTATAAACGTGCATTTACTACCCGACGATCGAACGGCCCGCGCGCGCATCCGCGACGAAGCGCTCCGGCTGTTCGCCCAGCGCGGACCCGACGCGGTCACGATGCGCGACATCGCGGGTGCGGCCGGCGTCTCCCCCGCGCTGCTCATCCGGCATTACGGCTCGAAAGAGGGTCTGGTCGAGGCCGTCGACGCCCACGTCGTCGCGACCTTCGAGGCGCTACTCGCGACGATGACCACCCAGACCGCCGCGGTGGGGCTCGAACCCACGGCCATGCCAAACCTGTTGGACGGCTTGGCCACCCACCTACCGCCGGACTCGGCGATCCCCACCTACCTGAGCCGGCTGCTGATCGGCGGCGGCCCCGCCGGTTCGGCCTTATTCGACCGGCTCTTCCGGCTCAGCCAGGCCACGCTCGAAACGATGGTTGCCGACGGAACCGCGAGCCCCGGCGAAGACCCGCAGGTCCGGGCCGCGTTTTTGCTGGTCAACGACCTGGCGGTGCTGACGCTGCGGCCCCGCCTGACGGAAGTGCTCGGCGTCGATCCGCTTTCGACGGCGGGGATGCGCCGCTGGGCCGGCGAGGTGTTCGCGATCTATCGCGACGGACTTATCGGTCGCTGATACGGGAGAAACAGATGAGGGAGGAAACGATGTCCAACACGTCACTGCTTGTGAGGACCGGCGCGCGCCTGCTGCGCTCCCGCCGGCTGATGCGCGCGCCGATCTGGATCTACAAGGCCCGCGCCGGCGCGCTGTTCGGTTCGCGCATCCTGATGCTCGAGCACATCGGCCGCAAGTCCGGCGCCCCGCGCTACGTCGTGTTGGAGGTCGTCGGTCACCCGACCGCGGACGTCTACGTCATCGCGTCCGGCTTCGGCCGGAAAGCCCAGTGGTTCCGCAACATTGAGGCCAACCCGCGGGTCCGCGTTTACATCGGCAGCCACGCGCCCCGGCGCGCCACCGCGCGCATCCTCGGCCAAGCGGAGGCCGACCGCGCGCTGGCCGCCTACCGTGGCCGGCACGCCCGCGCGTGGGATCAACTCAGCCCGGTGATCGAGGAGACGCTGGGCGCGCCGATCACCGACACGGACACGCCGCTGCCGATGGTCGAATTGCGTTTGGACAGTCGCGACTAGCCGCGATCCGGGCCCTTGACCGTCATCGCGGCGAAGGTGGCCAGAAACGCCGCCGCCGGAAGGGTGTTGACCGCCTTGTCGTGCGCCCGGATGTGCGCGCCGACGGCCAGGACGAAGTACAGCGTCAGCATCGCCGTCGTCAGCCGCGCCAGGGCCGGGAAGCGGGTGACCGACAGCAGCCCGATAGCGGCGGCCGCCTTCACCACCGGCAGCACGGGACGGATTTCGTCGGGCACCCCTACGTCGTCCAGAACCTTCTTGATCGGGGCCACCTGGACTCCGCATGCCACCGCGTCGACGGCGTGGAAGGCGGCAAGTCCCACATAGGTTTTCGGTGAAGTCAGCGCGCTCATCCGACCAGCCTATGGGGTCAGCTCGGGCGGCGCTCCCGGCTGGCCGTCCACCGGCTGGCGGGCGATCGCCTCGGCCTTGGCCACCGCCTGCGCGATGGCCGGGTCGGTCTCGGTGGAGAACCAGTCCGCGACGTCGGCGTCGTCGTCGGCGCTGTGCTTGGGGGCGTCTTCGACCGGGGACGGCTGGAACCGGAACACGCCGTCCTCGCCCGGGGCGCCGAGCAGCTTGGTGAAGCCCTGCAGCGCCGCGCTGAAATCGCTGGGCACCACCCACACCTTGTTGGCGTCGCCGCGGGCCATCTCCGGCAGCGTCTGCAGGTACTGGTAGGCCAGCATCTCCGGGGTGGGCCGGCCGGCCTTGATCGCGGCGAACGTCTTCTCGATGGCCTTGGCCTGGCCCTGCGCCTGCAGGTAGGCCGCGGCGCGCTCACCCTGAGCGCGCAGCATCCGGGACTGCCGGTCGGCCTCGGCGGCCAGGATCGCGGCCTGCTTGGCGCCCTCGGCGGCCAGGATCTGTGCCTGCTTGTTGCCCTCGGCCTCCTTGATCGCCGCCTCGCGCATGCCCTCGGCGGTCAGGATCATGGCCCGCTTCTCGCGGTCGGCCTTCATCTGCTTTTCCATCGAGGCCTGGATCGACGGCGGCGGGTCGATGCTGCGCAGCTCGACCCGGGCGACCCGCAGGCCCCAGCGGTTGGTCGCCTCGTCGAGCACGCCGCGCAGCTGGCCGTTGATCTGGTCGCGGGAGGTCAGCGTCTGCTCGAGGGTCATCCCGCCGACCACGTTGCGCAGCGTGGTCGTGGTGAGCTGCTCGACGCCGACGATGTAGTTGCTGATCTCGTACACGGCGGCCTGCGGGACGGTGACCTGGAAGTAGACCACGGTGTCGATGTTGAGGGTCAGGTTGTCCTCGGTGATCACCGGCTGCGGCGGGAACGACACCACCCGCTCGCGCAGATCCACCCGGGCGCGCACGCGGTCGATGAACGGCACCAGCAACGTCAGCTGCCCGCTGACCGTGCGGCTATACCGACCCAGGCGTTCGATCACCGCGGCCTCGGCCTGCGGGATCAGCGCGACGGACTTTGCCACCACGATGATCCCGAAGGCCACGATGGCAAGCGCCACCACCAGCAGAGCAATTCCAGCCATCGCGCTTCCTCCTGTTTCTCCAGAGGGTTTACATGCCCTTGAACACCACCGCGGTGGCGCCGTTGATCTGCATGACGGTCACTCGTTCGCCGGGTTCGTACACATCGTTGTCGTTGAGTGGCCGCGCGGTCCATACCTGGCCGTCCAGCTTCACCTGGCCCTCGTCGCGCGCGACGCGGCCAAGGACCAGCGCGCTCTTGCCCTCCAGCGCCTTGATGCCGGTCGGCAGCCCCTTCGCCGGCGTGAGCCGCCGCCGCAGCGCCGGCCGCACCAGCACCAGGAGCAGCACCGAAACGACCGCGAATACCGCCGCGTTGGCCCACACCGGCCAGTCCAGCAACCACGTCGTGCCCGTGGCGGCGAGCGCGCCACCGGAAAGCATCAACAGGGACATGTCACCCGTCAGCGCCTCCGCACCGGCGAGCACCAGCGCGAATATGAGCCAGATCACCGCGGCGGGCATGCGGCCAGAATACGCGTAATCCGCCTTTGCCGGATCAAACAACTACACTCCGAGATCATGTGGTGTCCCAGTGTCTCGCTCTCCCTGTGGGCCAACGCCTGGCTCGCGGGCAAGGCGGCGCCCGACGACGTCTTGGACGCGTTATCCGTCTGGGCGCCAAAGCAATCGGTCACCGCGTACGATGCGGTCGCCGCGGGACACACCGGTCTGCCGTGGCCGGATGTCCACGACGCCGGGACCGTCACGCTGTTGCAAACACTGCGCGCGGCCGTGGGCCGGCCGGCGGTGTCGGTTGCCCCGGGACGTTTGCGGGGAACGGTCAACATGGTGCTGCCGGTGCCCGGGGACGTGCGGGGCCTGGCGCCGGGAACGCAGTTCGAATCCGACGCCCTGGCCGCCGGCGAGGCGGTCATCGTCACCAACCCCGACGATCCCGGCACCGCCGTCGGGCTGGTCCCGGAGTTCAGCTACGGCGACCTCGACGAGGCCGACGACGACACGGAATCACCGGAATTGTGCGGGCTGTCTTGGACGGTGTACTCCCTGCCCGGCGCGCCCGTGCTCGACCATTACGAGCTCGGCGACGCCGAGTACGCGCTGCGGTCGGCGGTGCGATCGGCGGCCGACGCGCTCGGCGCCATCGGGCTGGGAGCCGCCGCGTCCGACGTGGACGACCCGCGGGGGCTCGTCGAGCAGCTGCTGGAATCGGCACGGCAACACCGCATTCCCGACCACGCGCCCTCTCGCGCCCTGCGCGTGCTGGAGAATGCCGCGCACGTCGACGCGATCATCGCGGTGGGTTCCGGGCTCAGCCGGGTGTCCGACCCCCCGACGGGCCGGATGGTCGCCGGCATTGGCACGCAATCGTCGTCGCAGGCCCGAATCGCGACCGATGCGCTGCGCCCGCTGACCACGGTGGTGCGGTCGGCGCGGATGGCCGCGGTCACCGCGATCCTGCATTCGGCCTGGGCCGACTAGTCAGTCTCCGCGTTGGCCTTTCGCCGTGAATCCTGGGCTTTGCGTGTGCGTCGAGGGCGCGAAAGACGCCCGGATCCGGCCACCCGCTCACACGCAAAGCCAAGAATTCACACTCAACCCTGCATTCGGCCGGACCGCCTAACCGCATTCCGGCGCAACGCAGTGCGGCGGGCGGCACGGCGCGCCGTTGACGCTGGCGAGGCAGCCCGGCACCGGATCGGCTCCACTCACCCGATCAGGCGCCCGGCCGTGGCGAAGTTCGTCGACCAGATCCACTGCCAGCCGGGCGAATCGACGATCGGCGTTAGGCGTGGCCGCCCGGGCGAAGGCCACCCCGGCCGCCTCGGCCTGCAGGCGCAACTCCTGATCCAGATCCCATACCACCTCGATGTGGTCGGCGACGAACCCGACGGGGCACACGATCACGGCCGGGGTGCCCGCATCCGCGAGCGCCTTGAGGTGGTCGGCGACATCGGGCCCCAGCCACGGAACTTGCGGCGGCCCCGACCGTGACTGCCAGGCCAGGTCGTAGTCGGCGTAACCCGCGGCGGCGGCCACCAGCCTTGTGGCATAGGCGACTTGGCGACTGTACAGCCGGGGACCGCAACGCTGGTCGGCCGCCACCGGAACCGAGTGCGCGGTGAACACCAGCCGCGCGTCGGCGGGCTGGGTGCCGGCCGCCGCCGCGATGGCCCCGGCGAACATCTCGACGAACAGCGGGTGGTCGAAATACGGCCGCAGCTTGACCAATTCGGGGGCGCCCGGTCCGGCCGCCCGGCGGGCCCGGGCGATGTCCTCGACGTATTGGGTGCAGCTGGAGTACCCGCTCCAGGCTGACGTGGTGAACACCGCGGCCCGGCGAACACCGTTGTCGCGCATCGTCGCAACGGTGTCCTCGACGTACGGCTCCCAGTTGCGGTTGCCGAAGTAGACGGGCACGTCGAGTTCTTTTCGCAGCTCGGCCATGAGCGCCCGGTTGATCCCGTTGATCGGCGACACCCCGCCGAAATGCAGGTAGTGCTCGGCGACTTCGTCGAGCCGCTCGGGCGGCACGTTGCGGCCCCGGGTGACATTCTCCAGGAAGGGCCGCACCTGCTCGGGCCCTTCCGGCCCGCCGAAAGACAGCAGCAGGACCGCGTCGAATTCCATCAGGGGCTCAGAGCAATTCCGCTTTTAGAGCAACTGCGTGCTGGCGCCGCCGTCGGCGTAGATGATGGTACCCGTTGTGGCCGGCAGCCACTCCGAGAGCAGCGCGCACACGGTCTTGGCGACCGGCGTGGGATCCTTCATGTTCCAGCCGATCGGTGCGCGCTGGTCCCAGCCCTCCTCGAGCAGCTGCATCTGGGCGCCGGCCTCCTCACCGAGGGCGCCGCCGACGATCGCGCTCATCGCCAGCGTCCGAATGGGGCCTGCGGCAACCAGATTGGAGCGCACACCGTACGGTCCGGCTTCGCGCGCCACGAACCGGTTGACCGATTCCAGCGCGCTCTTGGCCACCGTCATCCAGTTGTAGGCCGGCATCGCGCGCGACGGGTCGAAGTCCATGCCGACGATGGAGCCACCGGGGTTCATGATCGGCAGCAGCGCCTTGGCCAGCGAGGCGTACGAAAAGGCAGAAATGTGAATGCCTTTCGACACATCCTCATACGGGGCGTCGAAGAACGGGTTGATGCCCATCCCGGTCTGCGGCATGAAGCCGATCGAGTGCACCACGCCGTCCAGCTTGTTGCCCTCGCCGATCTCGGCCGTCACCCGGTCGGCCAGGGTGGCCAGGTGCTCCTCGTTCTGCACGTCGAGTTCGATCAGCGGCGCCTTCTCCGGGAGCCGGTCGGCGATCCGCTGGATCAGGCGCAACCGGTCGAATCCGGTCAGCACCAACTGCGCCCCCGCCTCCTGGGCCACCTTGGCGATGTGAAACGCGATCGACGAGTCGGTGATGATCCCGGAGACCAGAATCCGTTTGCCTTCGAGCAGTCCTGCCATTTCCGTCCTTCGTCTCTCAGTGGCCCATGCCCATGCCGCCGTCGACCGGGATCACCGCGCCGGCGATGTAGCTCGCGTCCTCGGACGCAAGAAAGCTGACCACCCCGGCGACCTCGGCGGCGGTGCCGACCCGCTTCGCCGGGATGAACTCCAGCGCCCCCGCCTGAATCCGCTCGTCGAGCGCGCGGGTCATCTCGGTGTCGATGTAGCCCGGGGCGACCACGTTCGCGGTCACCCCCGCCTTCGACAGTTCCCGGGAGATCGAGCGGGCCATGCCGATCAGGCCGGCCTTGGCGGCAGCGTAGTTGGACTGGTTGCCGATGCCCCAGCTGCCGGAGACCGAGCCGATGTAGATGATCCGGCCGAACCGCCTTTTCTGCATGCTGCGCGCTGCGCGCTGGGTCACCCGGAACGCCCCGGTGAGGTTGGCGTCGATGACCTTCTCGAAGCGCTCCTCGGTCATCCGGATGAGGAACGCGTCCGCGGAGATGCCCGCGTTGGACACCAGCACCTCGACCGGCCCCTGGTGCTCCTCGACCTCTTTGAAGGCGCGATCGACGGCGTCGTTGTCGGTGACGTCGCACTCGACGCCGAACAGCCCGTCGGGCGCCCCGGATCCGCGGTGCGTGATTGCCACCTTGTGGCCATCGGCGGCGAGCCGCTGTGCGATCGCCAGACCGATCCCCCGGTTACCGCCCGTCACCAGGACCGAGCGGGATACGAATGCGGGTCTGCCGTAGTCGGCAGCACTTTCGGCGTTCTCGGTGGCTGTGTCAGTCACCCCGCCAACCTATCGCCTCACCGCGGCGGGCCCGAAATCTGCCCCCTGTCGTGCCGCGAGCGTAACTCTGGCGTGACACTCGACGCCCACCGTCACGCTGGCGTGACACTCGCGAGCCAAAGCTACGTCGGAAGCCGCCGGTTGATCAGCAACGCGGCCAGCGCCGCCAGCGCCAGCACCAGCGCACCCAGCCGCAGCCAGCCCGCGCTGGCGTCGCCCTTGATGGTCTCGTAACCGATCTGCTGCTGCAGCGACGCGTAGACGGCCTTCAACTCGGCCAGGCTCGCGGCGTTGTACCAGTTCCCGCCGGAGAGGTCGGCGACCTTCCTCATGGTGGAGTCGTCGACCGGAACGGGCTGGCGCTGGTCGTTGATCTCGACGAACCCATAGGGCGTGCCGAACGAGATCGTCGAGATCGGCACGCCCTGGTCCTTGGCGGTGCGCGCGGCGGTGAAGGCGCCCTTGGGGTTGTCCGGGTTGGTCGGCATCGTCTCCTTGCCGTCCGAGAACAACACGATCCGAGCGGGGGGCGGTGTGTCGCCGCCCCCGATCACCGCGCCGACGGTCGCGATGGCCTGCAGCGCGGTGAAGATGCCCTCCCCGGTGGCCGTGCGGTCGGCGAACTGGAGCTTGTCCAGCGCGGCCTTGGTCGCGTCCCGGTTGGTCGTCGGCGACACCAGCACGGTCGCGGTGCCGGCGTACTCGATGAGGCCCAGGTTGATTCCCGGCGTCAGCTCGTCGGCGAACTGCTTGGCCGCCTCCTGCGCGGCCGCCATCCGATTGGGCGGGACGTCGGTGGCGCGCATCGACTGGGACACGTCGATCACCAGCATGACCACCGCGCGATTGCGGGGAATCCGCACGTCGTTGGTCGGACCCGCCATCGCGATGGTGAACAGCACCAGCGACGCCACCAGCAGGATCGCCGGCACGTGCCGCCAACGCGACGGCCGCTGCGGCGCAACGCTTTCCAGCAGCTCCATGTTGGCGAACCGCAGCATCCGCCGCTGCCGCGCCAGCTGCAGCACGATGTACAGCGCGGCCAGCCCGACAACGACAAAGAGGAAAAGGAAGAACCACGAGTGCGCGAAGCCCGACAACGACATCGGGCCCAGCAGGGGCAATGTCACTGCCGTCCCGCCAGTGCCCCGCGCCGGCGGGACTCGACGAAGCGGACGATGTCGGCGATCCAGTCCCGGTCGGTGCGCAGCGTCAGCACCGGGGCCCCGCAGCTCCGGATGGTGCGGGACACCTCCGCACGATGCGCCGCGGCCGCCTTGGCGAAGTCGTCGCGCAGCTGGGCGTCGATGGTGAATTCCCGGGTGACGCCGGTCTCGGCGTCCTGCAACACGACGTCGCCGATGTCGGGCAGTTCGACATCACGGGGGTCGAGCACCTCGATGGCCAGCACCTCGTGGCGGGCGGCGATCGCCCGCAGCGGGCGCATCCAGTTGATCGGGCCGAGGAAGTCGCTGATGATGACGGCCATGCCGCGGCGGCGTTCCGGCCGGCGCAGCGCGTCGATGGCAATTGCCAAATCCCCGCGCACGCCGACCGGCGCCTTGGGGGTGGTCGCGATGGTGCGCAGCAGCGTCTGCTCGTGCTGGCGCCCCGAGCGGGCCGGCACGCGGGTGATAGTCGCGCCGGTGGCGATGATCGCGCCGAGTCGGTTGCCGCCGCCGCTGTTGAGATACGTGATCGCCGCGGCCGCCGCCACGGCCAGGTCGCGCTTCTCGCACACCGTGGTACCGAAGTCCAGGCTGGCCGACATGTCGACCACCATCCACGTCTCCAGCTCGCGGTCGGCGATCATCTGCCGGACGTGCGGGTGCATGGTGCGCGCGGTGACGGCCCAGTCCATCCGCCGCACGTCGTCGCCGGGCTGATACTCGCGCGACTCCCCCGGCTCCGAGCCCGGCCCCGGGATCAGGCCGAGGTGGTCGCCGTGCAGGACACCGTCGAGCTTGCGTTTGACCGTGAGCTCGAGCTGCCGCAGCGCCGCCGACAGCTTCGGGTCGTCGATCTGCCCACGCTCAAACGATGGCGGATGACGCACCGCAGGCTTCTGGGGATCGGTCACCGACCGCTGGCCGCCACGGTCTGCATCACCGGGGGAACCGAATGACCTTGCTGCGGAACGGCGTTCACTTGCGGCAGGGCCACCGTCTGCAGGATCCGGTTGATGACGATCTCCGGCGAGATTTCGTCGGCGAGCGCGTCGTAGGTGAGGATCAACCGGTGCCGCAGCACGTCGGGGATGACTTCGACGACGTCCTGCGGGATGACGTAGTCGCGGCCGCGCACCAGCGCCAGCGAGCGGGCGCCGGCGATGATGCCCAGCGAGGCGCGCGGGGACGCGCCGAACGAGACCCAGGTCTTGACGTCGTTCATGCCAAGCTGCTCGGGGTTACGGGTGGCGGTGACGACGCGCACCACGTAGTCGACCAGCGCGTGGTGGACGAAGACGTTGGACGCGATCTCCTGCAGCCGCAGCAGGTCCTCGGTGTTCAGGATCTGCTTGGGCACCGGCGGCCTGACGCCCATCCGGTAGATGATCTCCCGCTCCTCCTCCGGCGTCGGGTAGCCGACGTTGATCTTGAACAGGAAGCGGTCCCGCTGGGCCTCGGGCAGCGGGTAGACGCCCTCGTGCTCGATCGGGTTCTGCGTCGCCATCACCAGGAACGGATTGGGCAGCGGAAAGGTCTTTCCGCCGATCGAGACGTGGCGCTCCTGCATGACCTCCAGCAGCGCCGACTGGACCTTGGCCGGCGCGCGGTTGATCTCGTCGGCGAGCAGGAAGTTGACCACCACCGGGCCGAGTTCGGTGTCGAACTCCTCCTTGCCCTGGCGGTAGATGCGGGTACCGATGATGTCGGTGGGCACCAGGTCGGGCGTGAACTGGATGCGCGCGAAGGTCCCGCCGACCACCCGCGCAAAGGTCTCGACGGCCAGCGTCTTCGCCACGCCGGGAACGCCCTCGAGCAGCACGTGGCCCTTGGACAGCAGGCCCACCAGCATCCGCTCGACGAGCTGGTCCTGGCCGACGATGATCCGCTTGACCTCGAAGATGGCCCGCTCCAGCGTGTGGACCTCGGCGGCCAGGCCATTGCCGCCGCCGGGGGGCGCTTCGTGGGCGGGCGGGCCGGATGGCCCGCCGGGGCCCGGGTAACTGCTGGCGCCCGGGGGCGGCCCACCTGCTGATGTCATCAAGAACCCTCCACGCTCAATCGGACACGACTGCCGGGCAGCGACGTGCCCTCGTCCAACTATTCCAGGCCTGCCGGTTTCCGTCGACGGCGCGGTTCGCTGGCCCGCGATCAGTACTCGATGATCCTAGTCAGGAACGGCGTCATACCCGGCTTGCGCACCGGGCTGACCGTCACCTTGCCAGCCAGTGACGACGCCTCCAGCATCTGACCGTTGCCGAGATACATGGTGACGTGCTGGCCACCGTTCGGTCCGTAGAAGATGAGGTCGCCGCGCCTGGCCTCGTTGGGCGGGATGTGGCGGCCGGCGTTGTACTGGTCACCCGAAAACCGCGGGATCAGCACGCCGACCCCGGCGAACATGTACCGCATCAGGCCCGAGCAGTCGAACCCGTTGATGCCGGCGCCGTCTCCGACGCCCTTGCTGGGCCCGTCCAGCGAGCCCCCGCCCCACGAATAGGGGACGCCCATCTGCGACCCGCCCCGCTTGATCACGTACTCGATCGCCTGCCGGCCGTAGACCCGCGGGATCTTGCCGCCGGGGTTGGTGGGGGTCGCCGCGGCGGGGGCGGGATCGCCAGCGAGATTGATCCCGAGCCCGCCGAGGAACTGCTTACCCAGGTTCAGCGTGGTCTGGGTGGCCTGGGCGGTGGCCTGCAGCGAGGCGTTGGCGACCGCGAGCGGATCCCCCGGGGCGCCGGCGCTGATCTGGGCCGGCAGCGTCGGATCCCACGGCCCGGGATCGGCGGTGGCCGGACTGGCCACAGACAACATCAGCCCGGTCACCAACGCGGTGATCCAGGCCAGGTTGACCAGATGAAACCGTTTGCGGCGCATAGCTCCTCGTTCAGTATTCGATGTAGCGGACCACATACGGCGTCATCCCACTGGTGCGCACGGGAGCGACGCGGACCTTCAAACCGATGTCGGGGGCTTCGAGCATCTGGCCGCCGCCGAGGTAGATCGTCACGTGCTGGCTGCCGCCCGGGCCGTAGAAGATGACGTCGCCACGGCGCATCTGAGACGACGGAATCTTGCGGCCCAGGTTGTACTGCGAACCCGAGTAGTGCGGCAGCTTGATGCCCACGCCGGCGAACGAGTACAGGACCAGGCCCGAGCAGTCGAAACCGGTGATCCCGGCGCCCGAGTCGATCCCCTTGCTCGGCCCGGCCGCGTTGCCGCCGCCCCAGGAATAGGGGACGCCGATCTGCGACAAGCCCCGGCGGATCACATACTCGCTGGCCTGCCGCCCGTACACGCGCGGGATCCGCGCGGCCGTCGCGCCCGGGCTCGCGTTGGTGATCCCCGTGTCGTCTGGCCGCAGGATGCCCAGCTGCTGCAGGAAACTCTTGCCCATGCTGGCGGTGACCTGCGTCGAGGTGGCCGAGATGCCCAGCACCTGGTTGATCACGGCGATCGGGTCACCGGGGACGTTGGCGCTGGGGACCATCGGCAACGTCGGGTCCCACACGCCGTCCCACTGGCGGCCCGCGGGGCGCGGTGCACCGGCCGGGGCCCCCGGATCCCACCGGTCGCCCGATGCCGGGGCGGCGTCGCCGCCCTTGCCCGCCGACCATTGCAGCTTGGCCGCCTCGAGTTTGGCCTGCGCCTCGTCGCGCTCAGCGGCCAGTCGGGAGGCCTGCTCGCGTTGTTCGCCGAACTTCCGCTTGGAGTTGGTAAGCGCCGCCACCGCGGCATCCTGGCTGGCCTTGGCGTCGGCGGCAGCCTTGTCGGCCTTCTGCTTGGCCAGCCGCGCGGCCGATTCCTTGTTCACCTGTTCGGTCCGGGCCCGCTGCAATTTGTCCATCACCGCCTGGGAACTGGCGGTCAGGGTTCGGGCGGCCGATTCGGTGGCGATGATGTCCTCGGGGCTGGTCGCCATCAGGTAGCTGCCCGACGGGCCGTTCATATAGGTGGCCGCCGCGAAGGTGTTGAACCGGTGCTGTGCGGCCGCGATCGCGGTGTTCGCCTCGGCGACCGCCTGCCGGCTCGCCTCGAGGTCGTGCTGTGCCGCGGCCGCGTTGTCGCGCGCGGTCTCGACGTCGACCAGGGCCTTATTGACGCTTTCCTGCTCGGTCTGGATCTCGGCCGTGAGGTCTTCCAAACGCTGGTTGGCCCTGGCCACGTTGGCGATCAGGGCGGCCAGGCTGTCGGCGGCGGGATCGGCGTCCGCCAGACCCGGAGTGCACACCAGCATCGCCACGCTCAGCACCGAAGGAATGACCGGCCGGACCAGCCTGCCGGCCGGTCGCGCCGAGAAGCCCCACCGGGTACGTCTCATACGGCTCAGGTCTCCTACGGCTCAACGCGGACGGGCGGCGCCAGGCACGTGAATCTCGAAAGCGCCAGGAACAACAGGGGCATCAGTTGCACCGTACGTCACACGAGACGCGCTGGAAACGCTCGTCACAAACTGCACTCTGGACGTGCGTTTAATGTGACCGAACGGTGACCTAGCGGGTTTGCCGCACGCCGGGGCGGGCAGGTGCCCGGCCAGGTGACCGGAGCCGGATGCGCGTGTTAGGCGCCCTGATCAGCCTCGGTGGCGGAGTTTTCCGGTGCGCCGGCCGACGTTGCTGCACGCCTGCTGCGCAACTGCAGGAATCTCGTGCCGATGGCCGCCCCCAGCACCCCGATCACAAGAAATATCGTCAGGCCGGTCCAGGGGAATTCGGGCGACTGCAGCTCGTGCAGGAAATGCTGCGCCGAGACCACCGGATTGCCCGTCTTGGCGATGTCCTCCCCGGCCTCGAGGGTGACCCGCGGGAACTGCGTGCTGTAGCTGCCGACGTAATTCGGGCTGAGGGTCAGCACCGTGGCGTCGTGGTAGTCGGCGCCGACGACCGTGGAGATGTCGCGCAACGGCGTGTCGTTGGGCGGGTTGTGGTCGAGCAGCACGATCTTGAGGTTGATGCCGTCGGCGTGCGCCTGGTTGACCACCTCAAGCAGCCCGGGCAGGGCGTCCGGCGGCGCGCTGACGCCGTCGACGGCGACCTTGGCCTTGATCGCGGTCATGTCGACGTCCTGCGGAATGTAGAGCGGCAGAACGAAAGAATCGTGCCCGGTCATGCCGTCACTCTAGTGTCGGGCGCGGATTGGAGCCGGTAAGGGGTTTAAACCCGGGGCCGTCGCGACAAGACTGGGACTAGGGGCGCCCGCCGTAATGCAGGACAAGCGTACTGTTAAAGTTGGCACCGCCGCCGACACGGCCCGTCGGTGGAAGAACTAAATCCTCGGGAGTTGAAGTGACTGATTCTGTGAACTCGTTCGGAGCCCGCGACACCCTCAAGGTCGGCGACAAGAGTTACCAGATCTATCGCCTCGACGCCGTCCCCAATACCGAGAAGCTCCCCTACAGCCTCAAGGTCCTCGCCGAGAATTTGCTGCGCAACGAGGACGGCAGCAACATCACCAAGGACCACATCGAGGCCATCGCCAACTGGGATCCCAAGGCGGAGCCCAGCATTGAGATCCAGTACACGCCCGCGCGCGTCGTGATGCAGGACTTCACCGGCGTGCCGTGCATCGTCGACCTGGCCACCATGCGCGAGGCCATCGGCGACCTCGGCGGCAAGCCCGACAAGGTCAACCCGTTGGCGCCCGCCGACCTGGTGATCGACCACTCGGTGATCGCCGACCTGTTCGGCCGCGCCGACGCGTTCGAGCGCAACGTCGAGATCGAATACCAGCGCAACGGCGAGCGCTACCAGTTCCTGCGTTGGGGGCAGGGCGCATTCGACGACTTCAAGGTCGTGCCGCCGGGCACCGGCATCGTGCACCAGGTCAACATCGAGTACCTGGCCAGCGTCGTGATGGACCGCGACGGCGTGGCCTATCCGGACACGGTCGTGGGCACCGACTCGCACACCACGATGGTCAACGGCCTCGGCGTGCTGGGCTGGGGCGTGGGCGGCATCGAGGCCGAGGCGGCGATGCTCGGTCAGCCGGTGTCGATGCTGATCCCCCGGGTCGTCGGCTTCAAGCTGACCGGCGAGATCCAGGCCGGCGTCACCGCCACCGACGTCGTGCTCACCGTCACCGAGATGCTGCGCAAGCACGGCGTGGTCGGCAAGTTCGTCGAGTTCTACGGCGAGGGCGTGTCCGAGGTGCCGCTGGCCAACCGCGCCACCCTGGGCAACATGAGCCCCGAATTCGGTTCCACCGCAGCGATTTTCCCGATCGACGAGGAGACCATCTCCTACCTGAAGTTCACCGGGCGCAAGCCGGAGCAGCTCGCCCTGGTCGAGGCGTACGCCAAGGAGCAGGGAATGTGGCACGACCCCGAGCACGAGCCCGAGTTCTCTGAGTACCTCGAACTCGACCTGTCCGACGTGGTGCCGTCGATCGCCGGGCCCAAGCGCCCGCAGGACCGAATCGCGTTGTCGGATGCCAAATCCACGTTCCGCGAGCAGATCCCGAACTACGTCGGCGACGACCCCGACAAGAAGGAGTACTCGAAGCTGGACGAGGCCGTCGACGAGTCCTTCCCGGCCAGCGACCCCGGACAGAACACCGAGTGCCCCGACGCCGACGCCCTGCCCAAGGTGGAATCGGCCGCCGCACATTCCAACGGGCGGGTGAGCAACCCGGTGACCGTGAAGTCCGACGAACTCGGCGAGTTCGTGCTCGATCACGGCGCGGTGGTGATCGCGGCGGTCACGTCGTGCACCAACACCTCCAACCCGGAGGTGATGCTGGGCGCGGCGCTGCTGGCGCGCAACGCCGTCGAGAAGGGCCTGGCCTCCAAGCCCTGGGTGAAGACCTCGATGGCTCCCGGCTCCCAGGTCGTCAGCGACTACTACGACAAGGCCGGGCTGTGGCCGTACCTGGAGAAGCTCGGCTTTTACCTCGTCGGCTACGGCTGCACCACGTGCATCGGCAACTCCGGCCCGCTGCCCGACGAGATCTCCAAGGCGATCAATGACAACGACCTTTCGGTTGCCGCCGTGCTGTCGGGCAACCGGAACTTCGAGGGCCGCATCAACCCGGACGTCAAGATGAACTACCTGGCGTCGCCGCCGCTGGTGGTGGCCTACGCCCTGGCCGGGACCATGGACTTCGACTTCGATTCCCAGCCCCTCGGCGCGGACAAGGACGGCAACGACGTCTTCCTCAAAGACATCTGGCCGTCGCAGAAGGACGTCTCGGACACCATCGCCTCGGCGATCAGCCAGGAAATGTTCACCAAGAACTACGCCGACGTGTTCAAGGGTGACGAGCGCTGGCGCAACCTGCCGACGCCCAGCGGCAACACCTTTGAGTGGGACCCGGATTCGACGTATGTGCGCAAGCCCCCGTACTTCGAGGGCATGGCGCCCGACCCGGAGCCGGTCAAGGACATCAGCGGCGCCCGGGTGCTGGCGCTGTTGGGCGATTCGGTGACCACCGACCACATCTCCCCCGCGGGCAGCATCAAGCCGGGCACCCCGGCGGCGCAGTACCTCGACGAGCACGGCGTCGACCGCAAGGACTACAACTCCTTCGGCTCGCGGCGCGGCAACCACGAGGTGATGATCCGTGGCACGTTCGCCAACATCCGGCTGCGCAACCAATTGCTGGACGACGTCGCCGGCGGCTACACCCGCGACTTCACCCAGGACGGCGGCCCGCAGGCGTTCATCTACGACGCGGCGCAAAACTATGCGGCACAGGACATTCCGCTGGTGGTGCTGGGCGGCAAGGAATACGGCTCGGGTTCGTCGCGCGACTGGGCGGCCAAGGGCACGTTGCTGCTGGGCGTGCGGGCGGTGATCGCCGAGTCGTTCGAGCGCATCCACCGCTCGAACCTGATCGGCATGGGCGTGATCCCGCTGCAGTTCCCCGAGGGTAAGACGGCGGGCGACCTGGGGCTGGACGGCACCGAGGTCTTCGACATCACCGGCATCGAGGCGCTCAACGACGGCAAGACGCCGAAGACGGTGCGCGTCAAGGCCGCCAAGGAATCCGGCGACCCGATCGAGTTCGACGCGGTGGTGCGCATCGACACCCCCGGCGAGGCGGATTACTACCGCAACGGCGGCATCCTGCAGTACGTGCTGCGCAACATGCTCAAGTCGTAGCCGTCGTCGCCTGTGCCCAAAGTCAGCGAGGACCATCTGGCGGCTCGCCGCCGCCAGATCCTCGACGGCGCCCGTCGCTGCTTCGCCGAGTACGGCTACGACAAGGCCACGGTGCGCCGGCTGGAGAAGGCGGTCGGGATGTCGCGCGGCGCGATCTTCCATCACTTCCGCGACAAGGACGCGCTGTTTTTCGCGCTGGCGCACGAGGACGCCGAGCGGATGGCCGACGTGGCATCCCGCGAGGGCCTGATCCAGGTGATGCGCGACATGCTCGCCGCGCCCGAGGAGTTCGACTGGCTGGCCACCCGGCTGGAGATCGCCCGCAAGCTGCGCAACGACCCCGTGTTCAGTCGCGGCTGGGCGGAGCGTTCCGCGGAGCTGGCGGCCGCGACCACCGATCGGCTGCGCCGCCAGACCGAGGCGCACCGGGTGCGCGACGACGTCCCCGCCGACGTCTTGCAGTGCTACCTAGAGCTGGTTCTCGACGGTCTGGTGGCCCGGCTGGCGTCCGGCGAAGACCCGCGGCGGCTGGCCGCGGTCCTCGACCTGGTGGAAAAGTCGGTGCGGCGCAAGGACTCTGGGGCGCGAGCGTAACGCCACTGCGAATGAGGGGACGTAATTTCGCAGTGACGCTACGCTCGCGTGGACTGGCGCCGGGCCGAAGTGTGGTTGGGGCCGCCGCGGCCGCGGAGTGTGGTGCCGGACTCGAGCAGCATGCTGTGAATCGATCCGTAGGACCGGCCGGTGGTGGCGACCAGGGTGCGGATGCTGGCACCGCGCTCGTACGCGTTGCGTAGCTCGTGCAGCGTCTGCTCGCGCGTCTTGTTCGGCTTTCTCACCGGCTCCCCTCCATGCTCGGACTCGCTCCCCAAGCACATAGAGTAGGAAGCCATCGCCGGTCGCGGGCCGCTTTGGCCGAAATCGCCTGCGGCCACGTGCCGATCAAGCCAGCTCGATGAGATCCCGGTAGTCGTCGGACCAGTAATCCTCGGTGCCGTCGGGCAACAGCACGACGCGCTGCGGGTCGAGGGCCTCGGCGGCGCCCGGGTCATGCGTCACCAACACCACCGCTCCCCGGTAGCTGCGCAGCGCGTCGAGGACCTGTTCGCGCGATGCGGGATCGAGGTTGTTGGTCGGTTCGTCGAGCAGCAACACGTTGGCCGTGGACGCCACCAAACCGGCCAGTGCGAGCCGGGTCTTCTCCCCGCCGGACAGTGTCCCCGCGGGCTGGTCGAGCTGCGGACCGCTGAACATGAACGCGCCGAGCAGGCCGCGCAGCTCCTGGTCGCCGGACTCGGGCGCGGCGTGCCTGATGTTCTCCCAGACGGTCGCGTCGTTGTCGAGCGTGTCGTGCTCCTGCGCGAAATAGCCGATCCGCAAACCATGCCCGGGCTCGAGGCCCCCGCTGTCGGCGCTTTCGACACCGGCCAGCAACCGCAGCAGCGTCGTCTTGCCGGCGCCGTTGAGGCCTAGCACCACGACGCGCGATCCGCGGTCGATGGCCAGGTCGACACCGCTGAACACCTCGAGCGACCCGTAGGACTTGCTCAATCCCTTGGCCACCAGCGGCGTGCGCCCGCAGGCGGCCGGGGTGGGGAACTTGATCCGGGCCACCTTGTCGGCGACGCGCTCTTCGTCCAGCGCCGCCATCATCCGGTCGGCTCGGCGCAACATGTTCTGGGCCGCAACGGCTTTGGTGGCCTTCGCGCCGAGCTTGGCGGCCTGCGTGCGCAGGGCGGCGGCCTTGCGCTCGGCGTTGGTGCGCTCCCGGCGACGACGCTGCTCGTCGGTGGCGCGGGCGTCTAGATACTTCTGCCAGCCCATGTTGTAGACGTCCACCTCGCCGCGCACGGCGTCGAGGAACCACACCCGGTTGACCACGTCGGCGAGCAGCTCGACGTTGTGGCTGATCAGCACCAGCCCGCCGGTGTGCGCCCGCAGGAAATCGCGCAGCCAACCGAGCGAATCCGCGTCGAGGTGGTTGGTCGGCTCGTCGAGCAGCAGCGTGGTGGACGAGCCCGCGCCGGTGTCGGACGCGGCGAACAGGATGCGCGACAGCTCCACCCGACGCCGCTGGCCGCCGGACAGTGTGCGCAGCTGCTGGGTCAGCACCCGTTCCGGCAGGCCCAGGCTCGCGCAGATGCGCCCGGCCTCGCTCTCGGCGCCGTAGCCGCCCAGCGCCACGAACCGCTCCTCGAGCTGCCCGTAGCGGCGGATCGCGCGGTCGCGTGCGTCGTCGTCGGCGACCTCGGCCATCAACGCCTGTTGCTTCTCGAGGTCGGTGAGCAGGACGTCCAGGCCGCGGGCCGACAACACCCGGTCGCGGGCCAGGACGTCGAGATCGCCTTCCTTGGGATCCTGGGGCAAATAACCGATTTCGCCGACGCGAGCCACCGATCCGGCGTACGGCTCGGACTCGCCCGCCAGGATGCGCAGCGTCGTGGTCTTGCCCGCGCCGTTGCGGCCGACCAGCCCGATGCGGTCACCGGGCTGCACACGCAGGTCCGGGCCGTCCGGTGAGAGCAGAATGCGCGCACCAGCGCGGACCTCGAGGTCCGTGGCGGTGATCACATCTACTCCCTTGCTTTCCGGCTATTTTTCGTCGGTGAACACCGGCGGCCGCTTCTCCGCGCGCGCGGCGACCGCTTCTTCGAAGTTGGCGGTGAGCAGGCGGACGAAGAGCTGTCCCAGGCCTTCGGCTTGCATGTGCCCTTCCAGGCTACCGGCGTCCAGCCCGCTCCACAGTGTGCGCTTGGTCAACTCGGTGCCGGGCCGCGAGAAGGCGGCGATGCGCGCGGCGATCGCGTAGCAGGTGTCCAGCAGCTGCTCCTCGGGCACCTGACACGACACCAGCCCGATCCGCTCGGCCTCCTCGGCGGTGACGTCGCGGCCCGTCAGCATGATCTCGAACGCGCGCGACGACCCGATGGCCCGGGGCAGCAGGTAGCTCAAGCCCAGCTCACTGGCCGTCAGGCCGTTGTTGATGCCCGCGGCCCGGAAGTAGGCGCCGCTCGAGGCCACCCGGATGTCGGCGGCCAGCGCCAAACACAGCCCGCCGCCGATCGCGGCGCCGTTGACCGCCGCGATCACCGGCTGGTGGAGCCGCCGCAGCGCCAGGATCACATCGTCGAGCACCTCCATCGACCGCAGCGCATAGGTCGGACGGGTCAACCCGTCAACGTGGGGCACCGATCCGGCGGACTTGTGGTCGGCGCCCGAGGAGAAGCCCCGGCCCGCCCCGGTCAGCACGACTACCCGCACGGAATTGTCGTAGGTGACCTGTTCCAGGGCCTCCTTGAGCGGCACCATGACGTCGAACGCCATGGAGTTCATCCGTTCGGGCCGATTGAGGGTTATCAGCGCGACGCCGGGCCGCGGTTGCTCTACCAGTACGAGGCTCACCCGTGAAAGGTAACGGAACGCCGGTGGCTCAGACGTGGCCCATGCCGGTGGTCAACAGGAACACGCCCAGCGCGGCGACGACGAGCCCGAAGACGGCCCGCCTGCGGGCGTGCACCCAGTCGTGCACGCGCGACATCACCGCGCCGGTCCGCGCCGGCGCCGCCAGGTGGCAGACCAGCGGGATCTCGGCAAACGCCAGCCCGACCAGCGTGTATGCCGCGGCGGCGCTGACCTGGGTGCCCAAGGCGGCCCCCGACGCCAGGATCACGGTGAGCGCCGCCAGGTAGCGAAAGTCGGTGGTGATCCCCACCCCGACCAGGAAGGTGATCCACGGCGGCCCGGCCCGCAGCGCGTCTGTCGCGCGCGTCGACAATCGCGAAATCGCCGTCGGCCCGGCCGGGCTTGACGGACCACCGACGGGCATTGCCGCGGGTTGACGCACCGAAAAACCGATCGCTATCAGCGCGGCCACCACCAGCGCGAACACGCCCATCGCAATCTGAATCCGCCCCGCGGTGGCGGTCGAGGTGGCGAGCTCCACGCGGTCCATGACTCCCAGGGCGACGTCGTGCAGGCCCACGAGCGCGCCCAGGGCCAGGAGGACGCCGACCGCGATCCCGCCGAGCCATAATGCGACGAGATGAAGCACGGGCCGGCGCCGGGAAAACAGCAGCAGGGCGATCCCGATCCGTCCCGGGTCCACCCCGGCGACCAGCGCTAACGCCAGCACCGTGCCCCACATGCGCGCGACTTTACCGCGGGCGGGCATGGCCGACCCGCGGATCGCTGTTTCGGTGGTGGGCGCGTACGTTAAATGTCTTTGAAACGGCCCACTTGGGTTGGTTCGGTCTGCTACGTTTAGCCACCGTTGGGTACGTGTCGGCTATGCCGCCGTGACGCGTACGGGTTGGCCGCGTAAATGCGCTGGGCCGCAACGAGATCCGACCAGTGGAGGTAGTCCGCGAACAATCAAGTCGTGGCCGAGTCTATGAATCCGCTATGCCCGCGCGGTGAAGCGATCAGGGGAGGGAATGTGTTCATCCCAGGAGAAGAGGCGTTCGGGGCCCTCGACGAATGGGCGCCGGAGCCGGGGACGGTCGTGTGTTGGCATCCCTCACCCGCCTCGCTTGCCAAGGTCAGGCAAGCTCCGGTAAGCGCCGTGCCGGCCAGCCACCAGCAAGCCCGGCACCTGCGCAACTTCCGCGACCACCAAAGCCGCGGGGTCGACATGTCACGGCTGTGCATCGGCAGTTGGGACATGCCGGGCAAATGCGACATCCGGGTCCTGACGTACGTCATCAACACGCACCTCCGGCGGCACGACACCTACCACAGCTGGTTCGCGTTTGCCGACGATGACCGCATCGTCAGGCGCACCGTCCGCAAACGCGGCGACATTCAATGTGTCGCGATCGAGCACGGCGAGATGACGCCGGAGGCGTTGCGCGAGCACATCGCCGCCACGCCGAGCCCACTGCAATGGGATTGCTTCAGGTTCGCGATCATTCAGCGCGCGGATCACTTCACCTTCTGCTTCGCCATCGACCATCTCTACATCGACGCGCAGTTCCTGGGGGCCATCCGCCTCGAGCTGTATCTGATGTACACCTCGCTGCTCGCCGGAGGTGCGCCGCCGGCGCTTCCGACCCCCGGCAGCTACACGGATTACTGTGTGCGGCAGCACGAATACACCGCCGCCCTCACGCTGGATTCGCCGCAGGTGCGCGGCTGGGTCGACTTCTTCGAATCAAACGACGGAACACTGCCGGAGTGCCCGGTGTCGCTCGGCGACGGGTCGGGCTCCTGCGACCTGATGTTCGTGCGGGTGATGGACGAACGGCAGACGGCCAACTTCGAATCCGCTTGCCTCGCAGCGGGTGCGCGTTTCAGCGGCGGCGTCTTCGCCTGTGCCGCGCTCGCGCAATACGAATTGACCGGCGCCGACAAGTATTACGGGCTTGTCGCGTGTGATACCCGCAGCAGCCGTGACGAGTTCCTGACGATCGGTTGGTTCACCGGCTTTGTCCCGATCACCATCCCCGTCGACGGGTCGTCCTTCGGGGACACCGCCCGCGCCGCGCAGAAGTCGTTCGACTCCGGCAAAGCGCTGGCGAACGTCCCGTTTTCGCGCGTGCTGGAACTGGCGCCGTGGTTGAGGATGCCGGACGGCCGCGTCCCGTTGCTGTTTCACCTCGACGCCAGCAGCCCTCCCCTGTCCACCATCGTCAAGTCCGAATGGGGCGGCTCGAACATCAAGATCCACCACGACGGCGGGGTCCCGGCCCGGTTCGATCTGCGCGTCAACCGCTACGAGAACGAGACGCACGCCATGGTGTTTTTCCCGGACAATCCGGTCGCGCGCGAGTCGGTCGCCCGTTACATCGAGACGCTGAAATCCATCTACGTCCGGGTGGCCGAGGGCCGCGGCGCGGTGGCGCCGCTGTGCAGCGCCGCCGCGCTGTAGCGGCACGGGCTCCGATCAGGCTTGCTCGGCCTCGGCCGCCTCGACGTCGAAGGCCTTGATTTGCTGCACCAGGTCCTCCAGGGCCGCCGGCGGTAGCGCTCCGGCCTGGTTGAACAGCAGCTTGCCCTTCTTGAAGGCCATCAGCGTCGGGATGGACCGGATCTGGGCGGCCGCCGCGAGCTGTTGTTCGGCCTCGGTGTCGACCTTGGCGTACACGACGTCGGGGTGCTTCTCCGACGACTCCTGAAAAGTCGGCGCGAACTGGCGGCACGGACCGCACCAGGACGCCCAAAAGTCGACGAGGACGATGTCGTTGCCCTCGATGGTTTCGTTGAACTTCTCAGCAGTGAGATCGCGTGTTGTCACAATTGCCTTAACGTCGATAACCGATGCGGTGTTCCCGCGGGCGTATCAGGTTACGGTTGCGTACGTTTTCCCACGTCGGAGACACTTGAGGCCGACGATCCGCCCGCTTATTTCGACCAGTGAGGGAATCGCGTTGGGCCACTACATCGCTAACGTGCGTGATCTCGAGTTCAACCTGTTCGAGGTTCTCGAGGTCGGTGCCGTCCTCGGCGCCGGACGCTACAGCGACCTCGACGAGGACACCGTCCGGACGATCTTGAGCGAGGCCGCCCGCCTGGCCGAAGGCCCGGTCGCCGAATCCTTCGCCGCCGCCGACCGCAACCCGCCGGTCTTCGATCCCGCCGAGCACACGATCAGCGTCCCGGACGAGTTGGCCAAGACCGTGCAGGCGATCAAGGAGGCGGGGTGGTGGCGGCTGGGGCTGGCCGAACAGATCGGTGGCATGCCGGCGCCGCCCCCGCTGGCCTGGGCGGTCACCGAAATGATCCTCTGTGCCAACCCGTCGGCGAACTTCTTCAACTTCGGCCCGTTCATGGCGCAGGCGCTGTACGAGGAGGGTAACGAGCAGCAACGGCAGTGGGCCGCGGTCGGTGTGGAGCGCGGTTGGGGGGCCACCATGGTGCTCACGGAGCCCGATGCCGGATCCGACGTCGGGGCGGGCCGCACCAAGGCCGTCCAACAAGCCGACGGCAGCTGGCACATCGAGGGCGTCAAGCGGTTCATCTCCGGCGGTGACGTCGGCGAGACCGCCGAGAACATCTTCCATTTGGTGCTGGCCCGGCCCGAAGGGGCCGGCCCGGGCACCAAAGGGTTGAGCCTGTTCTATGTGCCCCAGTACCTGTTCGATCCCGAGACGTTCGAAATTGGTTCCCGCAATGGCGTTTTCGCCACCGGGCTGGAACACAAGATGGGCATCAAGTCCTCGCCGACGTGCGAGTTGACGTTCGGCGACGGCGACGTGCCGGCCGTCGGCTACCTGGTCGGCGACGTGCACAACGGGATCGCGCAGATGTTCACCGTGATCGAGCAGGCCCGCATGACGATCGGCGTGAAGGGGGCCGGCACCCTGTCCACGGGCTACCTGAACGCGCTGGCCTTCGCCAAGGAGCGGGTGCAGGGCGCCGACCTCACCCAGATGGCCGACAAGACGGCGCCGCGGGTCACGATCATGCATCACCCCGACGTGCGGCGCAGCCTGATGACCCAGAAGGCGTACGCCGAGGGCCTGCGGGCGCTCTACATGTATGCCGCCGCCCATCAGGATCCCGATGTCGCGCAACGGGTTTCGGGAGCCGACCCCGACATGGCGCATCGCATCGACGACCTGCTGCTGCCGATCGTCAAGGGGGTGAGCTCCGAGCGTGCCTACGAGATCCTCACCGAGTCGCTGCAGACGCTGGGCGGCTCGGGCTTCCTGGTCGACTATCCGCTCGAGCAGTACATCCGCGACTCCAAAATCGACTCGCTCTACGAGGGCACCACCGCCATCCAGGCGCTGGATTTCTTCTTCCGCAAGATCGTCCGCGACCGCGGCCAGGCGCTGCAGTTCCTGACCGCCCGGATCAGCCGCACCGTCGACGAGTGCGACGAGGCGCTGAAACCACAGGCCGAGCTGGTGCAGGCCGCGCTCGACGAAGTCACCGCGATGACGGGCGCGCTGACCGGCTACCTGATGTCGGCCACGCAGCAGCCCACCGAGATCTACAAGGTGGGGCTGGGTTCAGTGCGGTATCTCCTTGCGGTCGGCGACCTGCTCATCGGCTGGCGGCTGCTGGTCCAGGCCGGCATCGCCCACGCCGCGCTGGCCGACGCTAGCCCGAGCGACACGCACTTCTATCAGGGCAAGATCGCGACCGCGACGTTCTTCGCCAAGAACATGCTGCCGCGGCTGGCCGCGCAGCGCCGGGTCATCGAATCCATCGACGACGACATCATGCGCATCTCCGAAGACGCCTTCTGACTGGGCGTTTCACAGCTGCGACACAGCTAGAGCGGGTACACCTTTTCGTGGTCCAACTCACGAATGGGGGAAACGTTGATTTCTGCAGGCTGTCCCACGCCCCGGCTCGCCCGGTTCACCGTCCTGGCCGCGACGGGCGCCGCCGCGCTGTCCGTCGCGGCGTGCGGTTCGTCGAACCAATCGGCTCCCACGTCGGCGTCCACCTCCACGTCGACGGTGACCTCGACGACCACGTCGCAGGCGCCGGCCCAGAACCAGGCCAAGGTGAGCGGCCTGATCGCGTCCGTCGCGGGCAACTCGATCCAGGTCACCAAGGAAGACAACAGCAACGCCGCCGTGAATTTCACCGCCACGACCAAGATCACCGAGGTCTCCCCGGCCACGCTGGGTGACGTCACCTCCGGCAGCTGCGTCACCGTGCGGCCCACCAAGGAAGCGCAGGGCGGGCAGCAACCGGTCAACGCGGCGTCGGTCCGGGTCAGCCCGTCCGTCAACGGCACCTGCCCGAAGCCCAAGGAGCCCGGACCGGCTTCCGGCCCCGGTTCCAGCTCACCCGCCCCCTCCGGCTCCCCCTCGCCGGCGCCCGCGAACGCGCAGCCGGTGCGGGGCTCCGTCGCGTCGGTGACCGGGAACACCATCAGCGTCGCGGGCACCGACGCCAGCGGTAACACCACGCAAACCGCGGTGACAGTCGACGAGAAGACCACGTACACCAAGCTGACCACCGCAACTCCCGACGCGGTCGCCCAGGGCAAGTGCGTCAAGGCCCGCGGAACCATGGACAACGCCGGAGCGCTGCAGGCGACGTCGATCACCGTGCGGGCGGCCGTCGACGGCAAGTGCCCGGGCAAACCGCGCGGGTGATCGAGTCCGCAACGCACGATCGGAGCCACGTCGATGTCCGCCGGCAACGTCAAGCCTCGGCTGGCTCAGGTCACGCTTGTCGGGGTCATCGCCGTCATCGCGTTGAGCGTCGCCATGTGCCACTCGGACGGCACCGCGAGCAATAGCGGCAAGCCGACGGTGACGGCGCTGCCGCCCGGCCCCGCGCCGGGCGCGCCGTCGCCGCCGGCTCCCCCGCCGCCGCCCGCGGCCAAGGACTACGTCGAGGGCCTGGTCGACTCGGTGTCGGGCGGCACGATCCGGCTGAGGACGCGCACGGGGTCCGCCACCGTGGACTTCTCGCCATCGACGCGGATCGTCCAGGTCAGCCCGGCCCGGCTGGCCGACGTCACCCCGGGCAGTTGCGTCAACGTGCGCGGCGCCCCGCAGAATTCGCCCACGGGGGCTCCGATCACCGCGCAGGCCGTGACGGTCACCTCAGCCGTCGACGGCAAGTGCCCGCCGCCGGCGGGGTTCTTCGGCACGGTCAGCTCGGTCTCCGGTAACACCATCGCCGTCAGCGGCATCGGTCCCCAACCGAGGCCCACCACCGTGACGGTCGCGAACTCGACGTCCTACCAGAAACAGACGCCGTCGGGCTCCCAGGCCATTGTGAACGGCACGTGCCTGGGCGCTCAGGGCACCCAGGACGCCGGAGTGCTGCACGCGATGACGATCAGCCTGCAGGCGTGCCCGCCGATGGGGCGCCCCCACCATCACCACCTGCACCTGCCCCATCTCCCCTTCCACATCTAGAAGGGCGAAGGGGCGCCTGCCTCAGACGGTGAAGCCGAGGGCGCGCAGCTGCTCGCGGCCCTCGTCGGTGATCTTGTCGGGGCCCCACGGCGGGTTCCACACCCAGTTGATCCGCAGGTCGTCGACCAGGCCGGCGCCCACCAGCGCGCTGCGCGACTGGTCTTCGATGACGTCGGTCAGCGGGCAGGCCGCCGAGGTCAGCGTCATGTCGATCAGCGCGACGGTTCCCTCGTCGCCGTCCTCGACGTTCAGGCCATAGACCAGGCCCAGGTCGACGACGTTGATGCCCAGTTCGGGGTCGACGACGTCGCGCATCGCCTCCTCCAGGTCGGCGAGCAACTCGTCGCCCGGTGCCGCGGTTTCGCTCATTTCTGGTCCTCCTCGAAGCTCGCGCTGGCCTGGGCCAGCGCGTCCTTGAACGCCATCCATCCGAGCAGCGCGCACTTGACCCGCGCGGGGTACTTCGCGACCCCGGCGAACGCGACGCCGTCGCCCAGCACGTCCTCGTCGCCCTCGATGGTGCCGCGCGAGGACACCATCTCGGTGAAGGCGGTCGTGGTCTTGAGCGCCTCACCGACGCTGTGACCGATCACCTGCTGGGTCAGCACCGACGTCGACGCCTGGCTGATCGAACAGCCCTGCCCGTCATAGGAGACGTCGGCGACGGTTTCGCCGTCGTCGGACAATGTGACCCGCAGCGTGATCTCGTCGCCGCACACCGGGTTGACGTGGTACACCTGCGCACCGAACGGCTCCCGCAGCCCCCGGTGCTGCGGGTGCTTGTAGTGGTCGAGGATCACGTCCTGATAGATCTGCTCGAGGCGCAACGTCAGCCTCTCCCGACCCATGGCGGCGACCCGCTGCGCCCGGCTTCGCCGCGCTTGCGGTCGCCGACGAAGAAATCCACCGCGCGTCGCACGCCGGCCACCAGACGTTCGACCTCGTCGGCGGTGTTGTACACCGCGAACGACGCCCGCGCGGTGGCCGCCAACTGAAACCGGCGGTGCAGCGGCAGCGCGCAATGGTGCCCGACGCGCACCGCGACGCCGTCGTCGTCGAGCACCTGCCCGACGTCGTGGGCGTGCACGCCGTCGACGACGAACGACACCGGCGAGCCACGGTCCGCCATCGACGCCGGGCCGAGAATGCGCACACCGTCGATGCCGGACAGGCCCTCGATGGTCGCGGCGACCAGTTTTCGCTCGTGTTGTTCGGCGGCATCCATCCCGATGGCGCCGAGATAGCGCGCGGCCGCGGCCAGACCGACCACCTGAGACGTCATCGGGGTGCCCGCTTCGAAGCGCTGCGGCGGAGCCGCGTAGGTCGAGGCTTCCATGGTCACCGTCTCGATCATCGACCCGCCGGTGAGAAAGGGTGGCATGGCCGACAGCAGCTCGCCGCGCCCGTACAGCACGCCGATCCCGTTGGGGCCCAACATCTTGTGCCCGGAGAACGCCGCAAAGTCGACGTCGAGCGCGTGGAAGTCGACCGGCCGGTGCGGCACCGACTGGCAGGCGTCCAACACGGTCAGGGCGCCCACCTCCTTGGCGCGCGTCACCAAGTCGGCCACCGGGCCGACCGCGCCGGTGACATTGGAATGATGGCTGAAGGCAACGACTTTGACCCGCTCGTCGAGTTGCAGTGAGTCCAGATCGATGCGCCCGTCGTCCGTGACGCCGTACCAGCGCAACGTGGCCCCGGTGCGCCGGGCGAGCTCCTGCCACGGAACCAGGTTGGCGTGGTGTTCGAGCTCGGTGGTGACGATGACGTCACCGGGCCCGACGGCGCGTTCGAAACGATTGTCCCCCAGCACGTATGAGACCAGATTGAGCGCCTCGGTGGCGTTCTTGGTGAACACCAGCTCGTCGGGCTCGGCGCCGACGAAGGCCGCGATGTCGGCGCGGCCCTGCTCGTAGGCGTCGGTGGCCTCCTCCATCAGCTGGTGCGCGCCGCGGTGCACCCCGCCATTGGAGGTGAGCAGGAATTCCCGCTCGGCGTCGAGCACCTGCACCGGGCGCTGTGATGTCGCCCCGGAATCCAGGTACGCCAACTGGTTTCCGCCGCGCATCACGCGCTTGAGGATCGGAAAGTCGGCACGGATCGCCGCGACGTCCAGCATGGCTACGCCCCTGCGGCCGCCGACTGGGTGAACCGCACGTAGCCGTTCTGCTCGAGTTCGTCGGCCAGCTCCGGCCCACCGGATTCGGCGATGCGGCCGCCGACGAACACGTGCACGTACTCGGGGTGGATGTAGCGCAGGATGCGCGTGTAGTGCGTGATCAGCAGGACGCCGCCACGCACCGGCTGGCCGGTGCCATCGTCCCAGCCGGACTCGGCGTAGCGGTTCACGCCCTCGCTGACCACCCGCAACGCGTCGACGTCCAAGCCGGAGTCGGTCTCGTCGAGGATCGCGATCTTGGGCCGAAGCAGTTCCAGCTGCAGGATCTCGTGGCGCTTCTTCTCCCCGCCGGAGAATCCCTCGTTGACGCTGCGCTCGGCGAACGCCGGGTCGATGTCGAGCGAGCCCATCGCCGTCTTGACCTCTTTGACCCAGTGGCGCAGCTTCGGGGCCTCGCCGCGGACGGCGGTGGCCGCCGTGCGCAGGAAGTTCGACACCGAAACGCCGGGCACCTCGACGGGATACTGCATGGCCAGGAAGATGCCGGCCCGCGCGCGCTCGTCGACGCTCATCGCCAGCACGTCCTCGCCGTCCAGCGTGATCGAACCCGACGTCACGCGGTACTTGGGATGACCCGCGATGGCGTACGACAGCGTCGACTTGCCGGAGCCGTTGGGGCCCATCAGGGCGTGCGTCTCACCGGATTTCACGGTCAAATCCACGCCGTTGAGGATCGGGATCTCCTGCTCCCCCTCGGCGGCGTCGACGCTGACGTGCAGGTCCTTGATTTCCAGAGTCGTCATGAAGCTGTTGTCTTTTCCGTGAGTTCCAGTTCGTGTTCGATGGCGTCGGTCAGGCGTTCCCGCACTTCCGGAACCGCGATCTTGGCGATGATCTCGCCGAAGAAGCCGCGGATCACCAGGCGCCGGGCCTGTTCCTCCGGGATGCCGCGGGAGCGCAGGTAGAACAGTTGCTCGTCGTCGAAACGCCCGGTGGCGCTGGCGTGCCCGGCCCCGACGATCTCGCCTGTCTCGATCTCGAGGTTCGGCACCGAGTCGGCGCGCGCGCCGTCGGTGAGCACCAGGTTGCGGTTGACCTCGAAGGTGTCGGTGCCGGTGGCGTCGGCGCGGATCAGCACGTCCCCCACCCACACGGTGTGTGCGTCGGGCAGCGCGGAGTCCGGATCCCCTTGCAGCGCACCCTTGTACAGCACGTTCGACCTGCAGTGGGGCTGTGCGTGGTCCACCAGCAGCCGCGACTCGAGGTGCTGGCCGTCGTCGGCGAAGTACAGGCCCAGCAGCTCGGCGTCCCCGCCGGGACCGGAGAACCGCACGTTGGCCGACATCCGCACGATTTCGCCGCCGAGCGTCACGGCGACGTGGCGCAGCACCGCGTCCTTGCCGAGCCTCGCGTGGTGGGCGGACAGGTGCACCATGTCGTCGGCCCAGTCGGCGATCCACACGACGGTGAGCCGGGCGGCGTCATCGACGACGAATTCGACGTTGTCCGCGTAGGTTCCGCTGCCCCGCTGGTCGATCACGACGACCGCCTCGCCGAGCTCCTCGACGCGGATCTGCAGGTGCCCGTACGCCACCGCGCCCTCGCCGGGCCCGGTGACGCTGACGTTGACCGGATCGGCGATCCGCGTGTCGCGACCCACGGTGACCAGCGTCGCCGAATTGAACGACGAAAACGCCTGGGCGGCAACGCGATCGGCGGGAGCACCGCCGCGACCGAGCCGCTCGTCGCCGCGGCGCACCGTCTCGACCCGCAGGCCCGGCTGCTCGCTGACGCTGATCTCCGCCTTGCCGCTGGCCCGCGCGGAGCCGTCGTGCAGCCCGCGCAACCGGCGCAGCGGGGTGAACCGCCAGAGCTCGTCGCGGCCGTGCGGAACCTCGAACGCGTCGACGTCGAAGGAGGCGAACAGCTCTCCTTTGTTGAGCGCGGCGGTCATCCGACCGCGCCCTCCATCTGCAGCTCGATGAGCCGGTTGAGCTCGAGCGCGTACTCCATCGGCAGCTCTTTGGCGATCGGCTCCACGAAGCCGCGCACCACCATCGCCATGGCCTCGTCCTCGGTAAGGCCGCGGCTCATCAGATAGAACAGCTGGTTTTCGCTGACCTTCGACACGGTCGCCTCGTGACCCATCGTGACGTCGTCCTCGCGGATGTCGACGTACGGGTAGGTGTCGCTGCGGCTGATCGTATCGACCAGCAGCGCATCGCATTTGACGCTCGAGCGGGAGCCGTGCGCGCCCTTGTTCACCTGCACCAGACCGCGATAGGAGGTGCGCCCGCCGCCGCGCGCCACCGACTTGGACACGATGTTGCTCGACGTGTTCGGCGCCAGGTGCAGCATCTTGGCGCCGGTGTCCTGGTGCTGGTCCTCGCCGGCGAAGGCGATCGAGAGGACTTCGCCCTTGGCGTGCTCACCAGTCATCCAGACCGCCGGGTACTTCATGGTGACCTTGGACCCGATGTTGCCGTCGACCCACTCCATGGTGGCGCCGGCCTCGGCGCGGGCGCGCTTGGTGACCAGGTTGTAGACGTTGCCCGACCAGTTCTGGATCGTCGTGTAACGGCAACGGCCACCGGGCTTCACGATGATCTCGACCACCGCCGAGTGCAGCGAATCCGACTTGTAGATCGGGGCGGTGCAGCCCTCGATGTAGTGAACGTAGGCGCCCTCGTCGACGATGATCAGCGTCCGCTCGAACTGCCCCATGTTCTCGGTGTTGATCCGGAAGTAGGCCTGCAGCGGGATGTCGACATGCACGCCCGGCGGGACATAGATGAACGAGCCGCCGCTCCACACCGCGGTGTTCAGCGCGGAGAACTTGTTGTCGCCCGCGGGGATGACGGTGCCGAAGTACTGCTTGAAGACGTCGGGATGCTCCCGCAGCCCGGTGTCGGTGTCGAGGAAGATAACCCCTTGCGCCTCAAGGTCTTCGCGGATCTGGTGGTACACCACCTCGGACTCGTACTGGGCCGCGACGCCGGCAACCAGGCGCTGCTTCTCGGCCTCCGGGATGCCCAGCCGGTCGTAGGTGTTGCGGATGTCCTCCGGCAGGTCGTCCCACGTCGCGGCCTGCTTCTCGGTGGAGCGCACGAAGTACTTGATGTTGTCGAAGTCGATGCCCTCGAGGTTGGATCCCCAGTTCGGCATCGGCTTGCGCTCGAAGATGCGCAGCGCCTTGAGCCGGGTCTGCAGCATCCACTCGGGCTCGTTCTTCTTCGCCGAGATGTCGCGGACCACCGCCTCGGACAACCCGCGCTGCGCGCTGGCGCCCGCGACGTCGGAGTCCGCCCAGCCGTAGCCGTACCGGCCCAGCGAGGCGATCGCCTCCTCCTGGGTCAGCGGCAGGGCCGCGGTCTTGTCGGCCTCTAGGGTCATAACGACGC
Source organism: Mycobacterium sp. E3198 (assembly GCF_001667015.1). Taxonomy (GTDB): domain Bacteria; phylum Actinomycetota; class Actinomycetes; order Mycobacteriales; family Mycobacteriaceae; genus Mycobacterium. The sequence continues at coordinate 60,359 of NZ_LZIS01000116.1, forward strand.
TCCTTCGTGGCTGGTGGTCTCGCGGCGCGGGCTGGGCGCCCTCGAGACGGGAACAGTGAGTGGCACGTGGGTGGTGCAGGCGCAGTTTCCGTTGACGATCGTCGCCAACCGCTGCACGTGGGTCCCGAGCACCTCGGCCATCGCCTGCTGCTCGGCCTCGCACAACTCGGGGAATTCCTCGGCGACGTGGGACACCGGGCAGTGGTGCTGGCAGATCTGCACCCCGTGGATCGGCCCGCCCACCCGGGTCGTGGTCGCGACGTAGCCGGCCTTGGTGAGCGCGCCGGCGACCCGCGCGGCGGCCTCCTCAACCGCGACGTCGTCGGTGCTGTCGGCCGCCTCGACGCCGGCCAAAATCGCGTCGATGCGCCGCCGCGCAAAGGTGCGGACGGCGTCCTCGCCACCGATCTCGCGCAGCTGCCGCATGGCCGCCGCGGCCAGGTCGTCGTAGGCGTGGTCGAGCTTGGCCCGGCCGGCCGCGGTCAGCCGGAAGCGCTTGGCCGGGCGCCCGCGGCCCACCTGCTGCCACGCCTCGGCGGCCACCGACTCGGCGTCGCCCGCCTCGATCAGCGCGTCCAGGTGCCGCCGCACACCGGCGGGCGCCAGGCCCAGCCGCTCGCCGATCTCGACGGCGGTGATCGACCCGGATTCCAGCAGCAGGCGAACGATGGCGCGCCGGGTGTGACCATCCGCGACCGCCGCGCCGACGGCGGTGGCCTCAGGGACCTCGGAGAGGCCGGTTCGGATTTTCACAACACCAGTGTGACGCAATTCCGGGGATCGGTCCACCACGGGTCCCCTGTCCGCACGTTGCGCTGGTCACAGATGGCGACGGCTACGCTGCTCTGATGGCAGCGCGCCACCACACGCTGAGCTCGTCGATCGCCAGCCTGCACGGCGACGAGCAAGCGGTCGGTCCGCCGCTGAACACTACCGAGCTCGCCGTCCTGCGCCGCACCCGCCTGTTCGGCGCGACCGGCACGGTCCTGATGGCGATCGGCGCGCTGGGCGCCGGGGCGCGGCCCGTCGTCCAGGACCCCACGTTCGGGGTCCGGCTGCTCAACCTGCCGTCGCGCATCCAGACCGTGTCACTGACCATGACGACCACCGGGGCCGTGATGATGGCGCTCGCCTGGTTGATGCTCGGGCGGTTCGCGCTGGGCAACCGGCGGATGTCGCGCGGCGACCTGGACCGCACCCTGCTGCTGTGGACGCTGCCGCTGCTGATAGCGCCGCCGATGTACAGCAAGGACGTCTACTCCTACCTGGCGCAGAGCCAGATCTCGCTGGAGGGGCTCGACCCCTACAAGGTGGGCCCGGCGTCCGGGCTGGGTCTCGGTCACGTGTTCACGCTGTCGGTCCCGACCCTGTGGCGCGAGACGCCGGCCCCCTACGGCCCGTTGTTCCTGTGGATCGGGCGCGGGATCTCGTCGCTGACCGGGGAGAACATCGTCGCCGCGGTGCTCTGCCACCGGGTGGTGGTGCTGGCCGGCGTCGGGCTGATCGTGTGGGCCACCCCGCGGCTGGCCCGCCGCTGCGGCGTCGCCGAGGTCAGCGCCCTGTGGCTGGGCGCGGCCAACCCGCTGCTGATCATGCATCTGGTCGCCGGCGTGCACAACGAGGCGCTGATGCTCGGGCTGATGCTGGCCGGCGCCGAGTTCGCGCTGCGCGGCATCGACTCTCCGCGGCTGCGGCCCGCGTCGTGGCGGCCGGGCCCGGATTGGGAACCGCTGGGGATGCTGCTCGCGGGCGCGATCCTGATCACGCTGTCGTCGCAGGTGAAGCTGCCGTCGCTGCTGGCGCTGGGGTTCGTGACGGTGGCGCTGGCCTACCGCTGCGGCGGCACCGTGCGGGCACTGCTGCTGGCCGGCGGCGCGATGACGGCGCTGGCGCTGGCGGTGATGGCCCTCGTCGGCTGGGCCAGCGGGCTCGGGTTCGGCTGGATCTACACGCTGGGCACCGCCAACGTGGTCCGCAGCTGGATGTCGCCGCCGACGCTGCTGGCGCTCGGGACCGGGCAGGTCGGGATCCTGCTGGGCCTTGGCGATCACACCACCGCGGTGCTGGGGCTCACGCGCGCCATCGGCGTGCTGATCATCACGGTGATGGTGGCCTGGCTGCTGGTGGCCGTCTTCCGCGGTCGGTTGCACCCGATCGGCGGCCTGGGCGTCGCGCTGGGCATCACCGTGCTGCTGTTTCCCGTCGTGCAGCCCTGGTATCTACTGTGGGCGATCATCCCGCTGGCCGCCTGGGCGACCCGCACCGGCTTCCGGGTGGCGGCGATCGTCATCACCCTCATCGTGGGCATCTTCGGCCCAACGGCCAACGGCGACCGCTTCGCGCTGTTTCAGATCGTGGATGCCACTCTGGCCAGCACCCTGATCGTGGCGGCGCTGATCGCCGTGACCTACACCCGGCTGCCGTGGCGCCAGCTCCCGCCGACGCGCCCGGAAACGAACGGGCAGGCGGGCATCCCGCAGTCGGCCCCGGCGGCTCCCGAGACCCCCAGTTCGGAGGCGGCGCCCGACGCCTACGCTGATTCCACGTGAGCCCGCTCCCCGAAACGCCCGACACGGTGGTGCGGCTGCGCGGGGTCAGCAAGCGATATGGGTCCGGCGCTGCCGCCGTCGACGCCGTCGCGAACCTCGATCTGGAGGTGCGCGCGGCCGAGGTGCTGGCGCTGCTCGGCCCCAACGGCGCCGGCAAGACCACCACGGTCGAGATGTGCGAGGGCTTCGTGCGCCCCGACGCCGGCACCATCGAGGTCCTCGGCCTGGACCCGATCGCCGACAACGCGCGGCTGCGAGCCCGCATCGGGGTGATGTTGCAGGGCGGCGGCGGCTATCCCGCGGCGCGCGCCGGCGAAATGCTCCGCCTGGTGGCCTCCTACGCCGCCGACCCGCTGGATCCCGCGTGGCTGCTGGACACGCTGGGCCTCACCGACGCGGCCCGCACCACGTATCGGCGGCTCTCCGGCGGCCAGCAGCAACGGCTCGCGCTGGCGTGTGCGCTGGTCGGCCGCCCCGAGCTGGTGTTTCTCGACGAGCCCACGGCGGGCATGGACGCTCACGCGCGGCTACTGGTCTGGGATCTGATCGACGCGCTGCGCCGCGACGGCGTGACGGTGGTGCTGACCACCCATCAGCTCAAGGAGGCCGAGGAGCTCGCCGATCGGCTGGTCATCATCGACCACGGCGTGACGGTGGCCGCGGGCACGCCGGCGGAGCTGATGCGCGCCGGCGCCAAAGACCAGTTGCGGTTCAGCGCGCCGCCGCGGCTCGAACTTTCCCTGTTGGCCGCCGCGCTGCCGGAGGACTACAAGGTCACCGAGGTGACCCCCGGGGAGTACCTGGTCGAGGGCCCGGTCGATCCCCAGGTGCTGGCGACGGTCACGGCGTGGTGCGCGCGGATCGACGTGCTCGCCACCGACATGCGCGTCGAGCAACGCAGCCTCGAGGACGTGTTCCTCGACCTGACCGGCAGGAAGTTACGGCCTTGACCGACAGTGCCTTTCCGGCAGGGACCTTCGCGCCCGACCCGCGTCCCAGCGCCGTGCCCCGGATGCTGGCCGCGCAGTACGGTCTGGAGCTCAAGCTGCTGCTGCGCAACGGCGAGCAGCTGCTGCTCACCATGTTCATCCCGATCACGCTGCTGGTCGGGCTGACGCTGCTGCCGTTCGGCTCGTTCGGGCACAACCGCGCCGCCACCTTCGTCCCGCCGATCATGGCGCTGGCGGTGATTTCGACGGCGTTCACCGGGCAGGCGATCGCGGTCGCGTTCGATCGCCGCTACGGCGCGCTGAAACGGCTCGGGGCCACGCCGCTGCCGGTGTGGGGCATCATCGCCGGGAAGTCGCTGGCCGTCGTGACGGTGGTGTTCCTGCAGGCAATCCTGTTGGGCGCCATCGGTTTCGCGCTCGGCTGGCGGCCGGCGCCGGCGGCGCTGGTGTTGGGCGCGGCCGTCATCGCGCTGGGCACCGCGGGCTTCGCGGCCCTCGGGCTGCTGCTGGGCGGGACGCTGCGGGCCGAGATCGTGCTCGCGGTCGCCAACCTGATGTGGTTCGTGTTCGCCGGGCTGGGCGCGTTGACCCTGGAATCCGGGATGATCCCCGCGGGGGTCAAGTGGGCGGCGCGGCTCACCCCGTCGGGCGCGCTGACCGAGGCGCTGTCGCAGGCGATGGCGCTGTCGGTGGACTGGTTCGGCGTCGTCGTCCTGGCGGCGTGGGGCGCGGTGGCGGCGCTGGCCGCGCGGCGCTGGTTCCGCTTCACCTGACGGCTTCGCTCATTGAGTCTGCGTCCACGGTGAAGAAGTTCGAGTAGCTCGCGCCGCCAGCGCAGAGTCAACGCCCGCTTCTACTACAGGGCGTAGTCGCCGCTACGATCGGGCGGTGCGCGTGCGACGGTGGCTGGACCTGCTGCCCGACCCCAGCCTGCGCGCCCAGCGGGCCGTCGCCGCGCTCGTCATCCTCACCCAGGGCGGCATCGCCGTCACGGGCGCCATCGTGCGCGTCACCGCCTCGGGCCTGGGGTGCCCGACGTGGCCGCAGTGCTTCCCGGGCAGCTTCACGCCGGTGGCCCACGCCGAGGTGCCGCGGATCCATCAGGCCGTGGAATTCGGCAACCGGATGGTCACCTTCGCGGTGGTGATCGCCGCGGCGCTGGCCGTGCTCGCCGTCACCCGGGCGCGCCGGCGCCGCGAGGTCCTGGTCTACGCGTGGCTGATGCCGGTGTCCACGGTCGTGCAGGCGGTGATCGGCGGCATCACGGTGCGCACCGGGCTGCTGTGGTGGACCGTGGCCATCCACCTGCTGACGTCGATGACGATGGTGTGGCTGTCGGTGCTGCTCTACGTCAAGGTCGGCGAGCCCGACGACGGGGTGGTCCGCAACCGGGTGGCGCGGCCGCTGCGCGCGCTCACCGCGCTGAGCGCCGTGAACCTGGCGGCCGTGCTGGTCACCGGCACGCTGGTCACGGCGGCCGGCCCGCACGCCGGTGACCGCAGCCCGAGCCGCACCGTGCCGCGGCTCGAGGTCGAGATCACCACCCTGGTGCACGCGCACTCGTCGCTGCTGGTCGCCTACCTGGCGCTGCTGGTCGGGTTGGGCTTCGGGCTGCTGGCGGTGGACGCCGCCCGGTCCATCCGGCTGCGGCTCGGCGTGCTCGTCGCCCTGGTGTGCGCGCAGGCCGCCGTCGGCACCGCGCAGTACTTCACCGGGGTGCCCGCCGCGCTGGTCGCGGTGCACGTCGCCGGCGCGGCGGCCTGCACGGCGGCCACCGCGGCCCTATGGGCCTCGATGCGAGAACGGGCCCAGGCCGAGGCGCTCGCAGGCTGATTCCACGGCCAGCGCGAAGTCGCGCTGGGCCCGCTCGCGGGTGGCCGGGTCCAGGCGCGACCACCCCAGCGGCGGCGCGACGAGGTCGAGGCCCACCAGCCGGTCCCCCGCCACGTCGGCGCGCGCGTACAGCAATTCGCGGACGCCGATCCCGGCGCGCGCGGCGGCCGACGCGATCGCGGCGTAACCCAGATCCCACGCCTCAAACTCCGGCTCGCTCGGCCAGGCGTGCGATTGCGTGCCGCCGACAAAGATCAAGGCCGCCTGCGCCGTTCGGCCCGGCGCCGTCGGCACCCCGTCGTCCTCCAGGTCGCGCAGGTACCGCTCGCCGAGGTTCCACGCGACGGCGTCGGGCGGGTTGAGCAGGTGGCGCACCCGGCGGACCCAGCCCAGGAATTCCTCGCGGCGCTCGGCGGCGTCCGGGACGGCGCGCAGGATGACGAGGTCGGCGCCCGCGGTGTCCGGGTCGTGCCACGGCAGCCAGCGGGCGTGCAGCCCGCGCTTGCGCAGCGCGGGCACCAGCCCCGCGTCGTCCGGGTGTCGCGGCCCGCCCGCCAGCACGATCCGCGGATGGAAGACGTCCGGTCGGGCCAGCTTCATGCCCGGGCATGATATCGCTATGCACGCAATCGAAATCAGCGAAACCGGCGGCCCCGAAGTCCTGCGCTACGTCGACGTCCCCGACCCCAAGCCCGGTCCCGGCGAGGTCCTGATCAAGGCCGAGGCGATCGGCGTCAACTACATCGACACCTATTTCCGCTCCGGGCAGTATCCGCGGCAGCTGCCGTTCATCCTCGGCCAGGAGACGTCCGGAACCGTCGTCGCCACGGGCGACGGAGTCGACGGATTCGGCGTCGGCGATCGGGTGGGCACCGCCGCGGCGTCCGGTGGTTACGCCGAATTCGCCACTGCGCCAGCGTCATTGACGGCCAAGGTGCCCGATCACGTCGCGTCCGACGTGGCGGCGTCGGTGATGCTGAAGGGCCTGACCGCGCACTACCTGCTGAAGTCGGTGTATCCGGTGCGGGACGGCGAAACCGTGCTGGTGCATGCCGGCGCCGGCGGCGTCGGGCTGATCCTGACGCAGTGGGCGAAAAGCCTTGGCGTCCGGGTGATCACGACGGTGTCCACGCCGGAGAAGGAGCGGATGTCGCGGCAGGCCGGCGCCGACGAGGTGCTCCCCTATCCCGACGACGCCGCCGAATTCGGCCGGCGGATCCGCGAGCTGACCGGCGGCGCCGGGGTGGCGGCGGTGTACGACGGTGTGGGCAAGACCACGTTCGACGCCAGCCTGGCCAGCCTGGCCGTGCGCGGCACCCTGGCGCTGTTCGGCGCGGCCAGCGGGCCCGTCCCGCCCTTCGATCCGCAGCGCCTCAACGCCGCCGGATCGGTGTTCCTGACCCGGCCGTCGCTGGTGCACTTCATCCGCACCGGCGACGAGTTCCAGTGGCGTGCGGGCGAACTGTTCGAGGCGATCGACGGCGGCGCCATCACCATCGAGGTCGGCGGGCGCTACCCGCTGGCCGACGCGGCGCGCGCACACCAGGACCTGCAGGGCCGCAAGACCACGGGCTCAATCGTGCTGCTGCCCTAAGGGCTACAGCAGCGTCGGCAGCGCGACGACGGAATCGAGCGCCAGCGCGCAGAACACCACGGCCAGGTAGTTGTTCGACTGCAGGAACAGCCGCAACGGCTTGACCGGCTCGCCGGCCCGCACGCCGGCGTACAGCTGGTGGGCCATGGCCAGGAACCACACGCCGGCCAGCACGGCGACCGCCGCGTACAGCCAGCCGGTGGCCAGCGCCAGCGCCAGCGTCGCCAGCACGGTCAGCCAGGTGTAGATCAGGATCTGCTTGGTGACCTGACGCTCGGTGGCCACGGCGGGCAGCATCGGCACGCCGGCCGCCTTGTAGTCGTCCTTGTAGCGCATGGCCAGGGCCCAGGTGTGCGGCGGCGTCCAGAAGAAGATGATCGCGAACATCACCAGCGCCGGCCAGCCGATGGTGCCGGTGACGGCCGACCAGCCGATCATCACCGGCATGCACCCGGCCGCCCCGCCCCACACCACGTTCTGCGACGTGCGGCGCTTGAGGAACAGCGTGTAGACGAACACGTAGAACGCGACGGTCGCCATGGCCAGCAGCCCGGACAGCAGGTTGGTCGTCCACCAGAGCCAGACGAAGGACGCCGCGGTGAGCACCAGCCCGAAGACCAGGGCGTTGCGCGTCGGCACGGCGGCCCGCGCCAGCGGCCTGCGCGCCGTGCGCTTCATCACCTTGTCGATGTCGGCGTCGGCCACGCAGTTGAGCGTGTTGGCGCCACCGGCCGCCAGCATCCCGCCGATCAGCGTGTTGAGGATCAGCAGCGGGTTCACGGTGCCGCGGTGGGCCAGCAGCATCGCGGGTATCGCGGTGACGAGCAGCAGTTCGATGACCCGCGGCTTGGTGAGCGCCAGGTACGCCAAGACCGTGCCCGGTACCCGGCTCGGTGCCTCTCGACTCGGCGCGACGCGCCCGCGAACGCTCACGCAATAACTCCTCGGGGTCGCAGCAGCGCGCAGCATCTACTACGCACGATGGTAGACCGCGTGGGGACGGTGGCCCGCCCTCAGGGTCCCATCGGGTGAATTTTGCCCGCATTGCCGGACTGATTGCGAGGGTTGAGGCGTCGGCGCGTAATTTTCACCGTGGCCGGCGTTGGGTACCCGAAACTCTGCACTGCAAGAGCCGGCACTCCCGCATTAGGGTGAGCAATATCAGCTTGATGACCCAAGGACAGAGGCTGTGACCACACTCGAAGAGATCTCCACGCTGACCCATCCGCACCTGCCCGACGACTGGACCGAGATCGATTCGGCTGCGGTCGACACGATCCGGGTGCTCGCCGCCGACGCGGTCCAAAAAGTGGGCAACGGCCACCCCGGGACGGCGATGAGCCTGGCGCCGCTGGCCTACACCCTGTTTCAGCGCACCATGCGCCACGACCCCAGCGACACGTACTGGCTGGGCCGCGACCGGTTCGTGCTGTCGGCCGGGCACAGCAGCCTGACACTGTATCTGCAGCTGTATCTCGGCGGGTTCGGCCTGGAGCTGTCCGACATCGAGTCGCTGCGCACCTGGGGATCCAAGACGCCCGGGCACCCGGAGTTCCGGCACACCAAGGGCGTCGAGATCACCACCGGCCCGCTCGGCCAGGGCCTCGCCTCGTCGGTCGGGATGGCGATGGCGTCGCGCTACGAGCGGGGGCTGTTCGACCCGGACGCCGAGCCGGGCACCAGCCCGTTCGACCACTTCATCTTCGTGATCGCCTCCGACGGGGACATCGAGGAGGGCGTGACGTCCGAGGCCTCGTCGCTGGCGGCCGTGCAGCAGCTCGGCAACCTCATCGTCTTCTACGACCACAACCAGATCTCGATCGAGGACGACACCAACATCGCGCTGTGCGAGGACACCGCGGCGCGCTACGAGGCCTACGGCTGGCACGTGCAGCGGGTGGAGGGCGGCGAGAACGTCGTCGGCATCGAGGAGGCCATCGCCAACGCCAAGGCCGTCACCGACCGGCCGTCGTTCATCGAGCTGCGCACCATCATCGGCTACCCGGCGCCCAAGCTGATGAACACCGGCAAGGCGCACGGCGCGGCCCTCGGCGACGAGGAGGTCGCGGCCGTCAAGAAGATCCTGGGCTTCGATCCCGACAAGAACTTCGAGGTGCGCGACGAGGTGCTCGCCCACACCCGCAAGCTGGTGGACCGGGGCAGGGAAGCCCACGAGAAGTGGCAGCCCGAGTTCGACGCGTGGGCGCAACGCGAGCCCGAGCGCAAGGCGCTGCTGGACCGGCTGACCGCCGAGCAGCTGCCCGACGGCTGGGACGCGGACGTCCCCGTCTGGACAACGGACGACAAGCCGCTGGCCACCCGCGCGGCGTCCGGCAAGGTGCTCAACGCGGTGGGGCCGAAACTGCCGGAGCTGTGGGGCGGCTCGGCCGACCTGGCGGGCAGCAACAACACCACCATGGACAACGTGAAATCGTTTGGCCCGCCCTCGATTTCGACGAAGGACTACACGGCCGACTGGTACGGTCGCACGCTGCACTTCGGCGTGCGCGAGCACGCGATGGGCGCCATCCTGTCCGGCATCGTGCTGCACGGCCCGACCCGCGCCTACGGCGGCACGTTCCTGCAGTTCTCCGACTACATGCGCCCGGCGGTGCGGCTGGCGTCGCTGATGGACATCGACACGATCTACGTGTGGACGCACGACTCGATTGGGCTGGGCGAGGACGGCCCGACGCATCAGCCCATCGAGCATCTGGCGGCGCTGCGCGCCATCCCCAACCTGTCGGTGGTGCGCCCGGCCGACGCCAACGAGACGGCGTATGCCTGGCGCACGATCCTGGCCCGCGGCAACGGCAGCGGCCCGGTCGGCCTGATCCTGACCCGCCAGGGCGTGCCGGTGCTGGAGGGCACCGACTTCGAGGGCGTCGGGCGCGGCGGCTACGTCCTCGGCGACGACGGCGGCGACGAGCCCGACGTGGTTTTGATCGCCACGGGCTCCGAGGTGCAGCTCGCCGTCGAGGCACGAAATTTGTTGGCGGACAGAGACATCGTCGCCCGTGTGGTGTCGATGCCGTGCGTGGAGTGGTTCGAGTCCCAGTCCGAGGAATACCGGGACAGCGTGCTGCCCCCGTCGGTGTCGGCGCGGGTGGCCGTCGAGGCCGGGGTCGCGCAGCCCTGGCACAAGCTGGTCGGCGATACGGGCCGGATCGTGTCGATCGAGCACTACGGCGAATCCGCCGACTACAAGACTTTGTTCCGTGAGTTCGGCTTCACCGCCGAAGCCGTCGCGGCGGCCGCGGAGCAGGTAGTCGACAACTGAGAAAGGGTGATTCACATGGCCAGTCAGAACCCCAACCTCGCGGCGCTGAGCGCCGCGGGCGTGTCCGTTTGGCTGGATGACCTGTCGCGCGAGCGGCTGCAGTCGGGCAACCTGCAAGAGCTGATCGACACCAGAAGCGTTGTCGGCGTGACGACTAACCCGTCGATCTTCCAGAAGGCGTTCGCCGAGGGCGACTCCTACAACGGCCAGATCGCCGAGCTGGCCGAGCGCGGCGCAGACGTCGACGCCACCGTGCGCACCGTCACCACCGACGACGTGCGCAGCGCGTGCGATGTGCTGAAGCGCGAGTGGGAGGCCTCCGACGGGGTCGACGGCCGGGTGTCCATCGAGGTGGACCCGCGGCTGGCCGCCGAGACCGACAAGACCATCGCGCAGGCCGTCGAGCTGTGGAAGATCGTCGACCGGCCGAACCTGTTCATCAAGATCCCGGCGACCAAGGCCGGCATCCCGGCCATCACCGCCGTGCTGGCGGAAGGGATTTCGGTCAACGTCACGCTGATCTTCTCCGTCGAGCGGCACCGCCAGGTGATGGACGCCTACCTGGCCGGGCTGGAGAAGGCCCGCGAGGCCGGCCACGACCTGTCCAAGATCCACTCGGTCGCGTCGTTTTTCGTATCCCGGGTCGACACCGAGGTCGACAAGCGGCTGGAAAAGATCGGCTCCGAGGACGCGCTGGGGCTGCGCGGCAAGGCCGGGGTGGCCAACGCCCGGCTGGCGTACGCCGCTTACGAGGAGGTCTTCACCGGCGGCGAGCGCTTCGCGGCGCTCAAGTCCGACGGCGCCCGCGTGCAGCGCCCGCTGTGGGCCTCCACCGGAGTCAAGAACCCCGACTACCCCGACACCCTCTACGTCACCGAGTTGGTCGCGCCGAACACGGTGAACACCATGCCGGAGAAGACGATTGAGGCGGTGGCCGACCACGGGGATGTCAAGGGCGACACCGTCAGCGGGACGGCATCGGCCGCCCAGGAGGTATTCGACAAGCTCGCCGCGGTCGGGGTGGACCTGACCGATGTCTTCGTGGTGCTGGAGAACGAGGGCGTCGACAAGTTCGTGGAGTCCTGGACCGAATTGCTGGAGGAAACGCAGAAGCAGCTCGACTCTGCCGACAAATGAGCCCGCCGAGCTCGAAGGTGGGCGCCCGCGCCGGGTCGGTGCAGTGGCAAAACCCGTTGCGGGACAAGCAGGATAAGCGGCTGCCCAGGATCGCCGGCCCGTGCGGCATGGTGATCTTCGGCGTCACCGGCGACCTGGCCCGCAAGAAGGTCATGCCGGCCATCTACGACCTGGCCAACCGCGGGCTGCTGCCGCCCACCTTCTCCCTGGTGGGCTTCGCCCGCCGCGACTGGCAGACCCAGGACTTCCGCAAGGTGGTCTACCAGGCCGTCAAGGAGCATTGCCGCACGCCGTTCCGGGAGGAGAACTGGGAGCGGCTGGCCGAGGGATTCCGTTTTGTCCCAGGCGCTTTCGACGACGACGAGGCGTTCGCCCGGCTCGCCGAGACCCTGGAAAAACTCGACGCCGAGCGCGGCACCGGCGGCAACCACGCCTTCTACCTGGCGATCCCGCCCAAGTCGTTCCCGGTGGTGTGCGAGCAGCTGCACACGTCCGGGTTGGCCCGCCCGCAGGGCGATCGCTGGAGCCGGGTCGTGATCGAGAAACCGTTCGGCCATGACCTGGAGAGCGCGCAGGCCCTGAACAAGGCGGTCAACGCCGTCTTTCCGGAGGAGGCGGTGTTCCGGATCGACCACTACCTGGGCAAGGAGACCGTGCGCAACATCCTGGCGCTGCGGTTCGCCAACCAGTTGTTCGACCCGATCTGGAACGCCCACTACGTCGACCACGTGCAGATCACCATGGCCGAGGACATCGGGCTGGGCGGCCGGGCCGGCTACTACGACGGCATCGGCGCCGCCCGCGACGTCATCCAGAACCACCTCATGCAGCTGCTGGCGCTGACCGCGATGGAGGAGCCGGTCAGCTTCAACCCGGCGGCGCTGCAGACCGAAAAGATCAAGGTGCTCTCGGCGACGCAGCTCGCCGAACCGCTCGACGAGACCACCAGCCGCGGCCAATACACCGGGGGCTGGCAGGGCGGCGAAAAGGTGGTGGGGCTGCTCGACGAGGAGGGGTTCTCGAAGGACTCCACCACCGAGACGTTCGCCGCCATCACGCTTGAGATCGACACCCGGCGCTGGGCCGGTGTGCCGTTCTATCTGCGCACCGGTAAACGCTTGGGCCGCAGGGTGACCGAGATCGCCCTGGTCTTCAAGCGTGCCCCGTTTCTGCCGTTCGACGCCACCATGACCGACGAGCTGGGCACCAACGCCATGGTGATCCGCGTGCAGCCCGACGAAGGGATCACGCTGCGGTTCGGCTCCAAGGTGCCCGGCACCGCGATGGAGGTTCGCGACGTCAACATGGACTTCTCCTACGGGTCGGCGTTCGCGGAGGAATCGCCGGAGGCCTACGAAGCGCTCATCCTCGATGTGCTGCTCGGCGAGCCGTCCCTGTTCCCGGTCAACGAGGAGGTCGAATTGGCCTGGGAGATCCTCGATCCCGTCCTCGACAACTGGGCGGCACACGGCAAGCCGGACCCGTACGAGGCCGGCACCTGGGGTCCGGAATCGGCGTTCGAGATGCTGCGCCGCACCGGGCGGGAATGGCGGCGGCCGTGATCCGCGCCGGCGACGATGCAGAGCGCAGCGATGAGGAGGAGCGGCGCCAATGATTGTCGACCTGCCCGACACGACCACCACCGCGGTCAACAAGAAACTCGACGAGCTGCGCGAGAAGACCGGCGCGGTCACCATGGGCCGGGTGCTGACGCTGCTCATCGCGCCCGACAGCGAAGAGGTGCTGGAGGAATCGCTCGCCGCCGCCAACGACGCCAGCCACGAGCACCCCAGCCGGATCATCGTCACGATGCGCGGCGACCCGTACGCCGACGAACCGCGCCTGGACGCGCAGCTGCGCTCGGGCGGCGACACCGGCGCCAGCGAGGTGGTGATCCTGACGCTGTCCGGCCCGCTGTCGGGCCACGCCTCCAGCGTGGTCATCCCGTTCCTGTTGCCCGACATCCCGGTCGTCGCGTGGTGGCCCGACATCGCCCCGGAGTCACCGGCGCAGGACCCGTTGGGCAAGTTGGCAATTCGGCGCATCACTGACGCGACCAACGGCATCGATCCGTTGTCGGCGATCACGAGCCGGCTGCCCGGATACAGCCCCGGCGACACGGACCTGTGCTGGGCGCGCATCACCTACTGGCGGGCGCTGCTGACCTCGGCCGTCGACCAGCCGCCGCACGAACCCATCGAGTCGGCGCTGGTGTCGGGCCTGCAGACCGAGCCCGCCCTCGACATCCTGGCCGGCTGGCTGGCCAGCCGCATCGACGGCCCCGTGCGCCGGGCCGTCGGCGAACTCAAGGTCGAGCTGGCGCGTAAGAGCGAGACCATCGTCTTGAGCCGCCCCCAGGAGGGCAGGACGGCCACGCTGAGCCGGACCGCCAAGCCGGACGCCTTGGTTCCGTTGGCGCGCAGGGAAACCGGTGAATGCCTGGCCGAGGACCTGCGGCGGCTGGACGCCGACGAAATTTATTTGACCGCGCTCGAAGGTATCAAGAAGGTGCGATACGTGTGACACCCATAGTCGATGTTTTTCCGGATGGCGACGCCCTGGTCGAGGCTGCGGGCGGGCGCCTTGTCGACACCATCGGTTCCGCCGTCGCGGCGCGAGGCCGGGCGCTGATCGTGCTGACCGGCGGCGGCAACGGCATCGGGCTGCTGAAGCACCTTCGGGACCAGCAGGTCGACTGGTCAAAGGTGCATCTGTTCTGGGGCGACGAGCGCTACGTGCCCGAGGACGACGACGAGCGCAACGACAAGCAGGCGCGCGAGGCGCTGCTCGATCACATCGACATCCCGTACAGCCACGTGCACGCGATGCCGGCCAGCGACGGGGAGTTCGGCACGGACCTCGCCGCGGCGGCGCTGGCCTACGAACAGCTGCTGGCCGCCAACGCCGCACCGGGCCAGCCGGTCCCGAATTTCGACGTCCACCTGCTGGGCATGGGGCCCGAGGGCCACATCAACTCGCTGTTCCCGGACACACCCGCCGTGCGCGAGACCACCCGCATGGTGGTGCCCGTCGAGGACTCCCCCAAGCCGCCGCCACAGCGAATCACGTTGACGCTGCCCGCGATCCAGAGGTCCCGCGAGGTGTGGCTGATGGTGTCCGGCGCGGGCAAGGCCGACGCGGCGGCCGCCGCCATCGGTGGCGTCGCACCGGCATCGGTGCCCGCGGCCGGGGCCGTCGGGCTCGAGACCACGCTGTGGTTGCTCGACCAAGAGGCCGCATCCAAGCTTCCCCGCTGACCGGCGGGAGTCAATAATGGCCGACATGGCAGACAGAACCGTCCGCGGCGGGCCCGAGCGGAGCCGGATCAAGACCCTCACCCAGGCCGCCCTGAACGCCGACAAGACCGTCGAACAGGTCGAGGACGTCCTCGACGGCCTGAGCAGGACCATGCAGGAGCTCAACAGCTCGCTGTCCAACCTCAACGCCACGGTCGAGCGCATGGAGGCCGGCCTCGATCACCTGGACGGCACCCTGGGCAGCCTCGACGATCTGGCCAAGCGGCTGATCGTCCTGGTCGAGCCGGTGGAGGCCATCGTCGCGCGGATCGACGACATGGTGAAGGTGGGCGAGACCATGATGTCCCCGCTGTCCATCACCGAGCACGCCGTGCGCGGCGTGCTGGACAGGCTGCGCAACCGCTAGCCCTACATCTTGGTCGATCGGGCCATCACGAAGCTGTACAGGCCGTACGTGATGATCCCCGCGCCGGCCGCGACCAACAACGCCGCCCCGTAGGGCTGCGCCCCCAGGGTTTTCAGCGCCCCGTCCAGGCCGGTGGCCTTCTTCGGTTCGGAGCGGCAGGCGGCGACGACGACCAGGGCCCCGGTGCCGGCGATCACCAACCCCTTGGCGACGTAGCCGGTCGCGCCGAGGCGCCGCACCAAATCACCCGACTTGCCCTTGAGGTCGCCGACGAAGTTGCGGCTGGCGCCCTTGTAGATGTGGTAGCCACCCACCGCGACGATGACGACGCCGCAGGAGATGAGCGCGACGGTCCCGGCGGTGGTCTGCATCAGGCGGGCGCTGATGCTCGAATTCTGTTGATCGGCCGAGCGCCCGGCGCCCCGGGCGTACCCGAACGCCGAGTAGGCGAAGGCGAGATACACCGCCGCCAATCCGAGGGCTTTCGCCCGGTCCCACGGTCGTGGCGACGAGCGGTCGCTCGAGCGACCGAGGGCCGATTCCACGAGCCGCCACAGGCCCATCGCCAGCAGGGCGGCCGCGGCGATCCACAGCACCACCGGGCCGCCCGGTTTGCCCGCCAACGTCGCCAGCGCGCCGGTCTGATCGGCGGTGCCACCGTCGCCGAAAGCGACACGGAAGGCGAGGTAGCCGACGATCAGGTGCAGCAGCCCATTCACCACGTAGCCGGCGCGGGCGAATCGTTCGAACACGCGGTTTTGAGCCACTTGTGCCGGGTCCATGGCACGTGGATGCCCGTCAGCCGCTGTTACGTAACGCGCTCGCCAGCCCGTTCATCGTCAGCAGGATGCCGCGCTGCACCAACTCGTCGTCGTCGCCCGATCGGTAGCGCCGCAGCAACTCCACCTGCAGGTGGTTCAGCGGCTCCAGGTAAGGGAAGCGGTTGAACACCGAACGGGCCAGCGCCGGGTTGTCGGCGAGCAGGTCGTCGTGACCGGTGATGAGCTTGTGCATGGCGATGGTGCGCCGGTGCTCGTCGACGATCTTGTCGAACACCCTGTGCCGCAATGATTCGTCGGCCACCAGCTCGGAGTAGTGGGCGGCCAGGCCCAGGTCGCTCTTGGCGAGCACCTGCGCCATGTTCGACAGCACGCTGCGGAAGAACGGCCACCGCTCGTACAGCTCGTGCAGGATCTTGACCCGCTCGCCTTCGCTTTCGGGGCCGGCCGCGATCCACTGCTCGAACGCCGACCCGGTGCCGTACCAGCCCGGCAGCATCACGCGCGACTGGGTCCACGCCAACACCCACGGGATGGCGCGCAGGTCGGAGATGGACTCGGTGGGCTTGCGCGACGTCGGCCGGCTGCCGATGTTCAGCGACCCGATCTCGCTGACCGGAGTGGAGGCCTTGAAGTAGTCGACGAAACCCGGTGTCTCGTGGACCAATTCGGCGTAGGCCCGGTGGGCCAGGGCCGCGACCTCGTCGAGCACCGCGTAGGCGGGTTCGGCGGCGTCGCCCAGGCCCTCGACGTCCAGCAGCGTGGACTCCAGCGTGGCCGCCACCAGGCTCTCCAGGTTGCGCCGGGCGGTCTGCGGCTCGGCGTATTTGGCGGCGATCACCTCGCCCTGCTCGGTCAGGCGCAGCGAGCCGTTGACCGCCCCCGGGGGTTGCGCCAGGATCGCCTGGTAGCTGGGGCCGCCGCCGCGGCCGACCGTGCCGCCGCGACCGTGGAAGAGCCGCAACCGAACACCGGTCTTGCGCGCCACCTCGACGAGGGTGAGCTCGGCCCGGTAGACGGCCCAGTTGGCGGCCAGGTAGCCGCCGTCCTTGTTGGAGTCCGAGTAGCCCAGCATCACTTCCTGCGAGTCGCCGCGCGCGGCGACGAGCGCCCGGTAGATGGGCAGGTCCAGCATCGCCTGCAGGATCGACGCCCCGTTGTGCAGGTCGTCGATCGTCTCGAAGAGCGGCGAGATGCCGACGGGGCAATAGGTTTCCGGCCCGGAGGCGTCCAGCAGGCCGGCCTCTTTGAGCAGGATCGCGGCCTCGAGGACGTCCGAGGGCGACTGGCACATCGAGATGACGTAGTTGGGCACCGCCGCCGGACCGTAGAGCTGCACCGCGCGGGCGGCCGCCGCGACGACGCCCAGCTCGCCGCGGGCCAGGTCCGAGAGGCGCGCGGCGCGGTCGCCGACCAGCGGCCGGCGGGTGGCCAGCTCCCCGGCCAGCAGCTCGACGCGGTCGCCTTCCGCCAACGAGCCGTAGTCCGGATGCACCCCGGCCCAGGCCAGCAGCTCGCCGACCACCTCCTCGTGCACGTCGGAGTTCTGCCGCATGTCCAGGCCGGACAGGTGAAACCCGAAGACGTGCACGCTTTCTCGCAACCGGGCCAGCCGATCGTCGGCCAGCAGCCCGGCGCCGTGCGTGCGCAGCGAGGCGTCGATCACGTCCAGGTCGGCCCGCAGCTCGCCCGGCGCCGAATACGCCGCCAGGCCCAGGTCGAGTGCGTGCTGTGGCCGGCGGTCCAGGATCTCGGCGGCCGTCGCGGTGAGCCGGCCCCGGATCACCCGCAGCGCCCGCCGGTAGGGCTCGTCGGCCCGGGCCTTCTCGTCGCAGCCCTCGGCCAGCGCGGTCAATTCGGCGGTGACCGTGATCAGGCGCGCCGACATCGACAGCTCCTGCTCGAGGTCGGTGAGCTCGGCCAGGTAGTGCGCCAGTGCGGTGAACGCGGCGCTGCCGGTCGCCCGACGGACGACGTCGGCGGTCACGTTCGGGTTGCCGTCGCGGTCGCCGCCGATCCAGGAGCCCGGCTGCAGGATCGGCGCCGCGAGCAGGTCGGCGTCGGGCCAGCGGGCCCGCAACGCGCTGCGCACCTCGGCGTTGACCTGCGGGATCACCGTGAACAGCGCGGCCGGGTAATAGCGCAGGCCCACCTCGATCTCGTCGGTGATCTGCAACCGCGACAGCCGGATCAGCGCGGTCTGCCACAGCGTGAGGACCTGGCGGCGCAGCTCGCGCTCGATGTTGCGGCCGTGATCGGTCTCGGTGTGGCCGGCGGCGTGCAGCCGCATCAACTCGGTGATCCGGTGCTGGGTGACGAACACGGTGCGCCGCCGGGTCTCGGTGGGATGGGCGGTGATCACCGGCGACACCAGCGCGCCCGCCAGCGCGGCGGCCACCGTGCCCGAATCCAGCTCGGCCAGATCCAGTTTCGCGTAGGTGGCGGCCAGGCTGCTGTCCTGCGGGGCCTCGCCGGCGGCGGCGTGGATCGCGCGCCGCCGTTCCCGGTGGATGTCCTCGGCCACGTTGGCCAGCAGCGCGAAGTGGCTGAACGCCCGGATGATCGGGATGGCCAGATGGATGTCGATGCGAGAGAACATCCGCGACATCTCGGCCCGGTCGATCTCGGAGCGGCGCACCCGGAAGGACGCCACCCGGGCCCGCTCCACCAGGTCGAACACCTCGGCGCCGTTCTGCTCCCGCACGGTGTCGCCGAGGATGGTGCCCAGCAGCCTGATGTCGGCCCGCATGGGCTCGGTCGCCTCCCGGCCGACCCGGGTGCGCTGGACGGCACCGATCGGTTCCAGCGCGGTGTCGGAAGCGTCAGCCATGCGTCCCAGTATCGGTGCGGGACGCGTCGTCCGCCCGCCGAGGGGTCAACCCCTTAGCGGCGAGTTTTTACGGAATCTCTACGGCCGGCGGCGGACGCGTGCGCGGATTCGCCACTACGCTCCTACCGTGTCGTCACCGACTTCGCTGGTCAAGCGCCTGGTTGTGGGCCGACCGTTTCGCAGCGATCGGCTGCACCACACGCTGTTGCCCAAGCGGATCGCGCTGGCGATCTTCGCGAGCGACCCGTTGTCCTCGGTGGCGTACGCAACACAAGAGATCCTCTTGATCCTGACCCTCGGCGGCCTGAGCTACCTCTACCTGACGCCGTGGATCGCCGCCGCGGTAGTGGTGCTGCTCGGCGTCGTGGTGTTGTCCTACCGGCAGGTGGTCCAGGCCTATCCCAGCGGTGGCGGCTCGTACGAGGTCGCCTCCCGAAACCTGGGGCCGCGCGCCGGACTGGTGGTGGCGGCCGCGCTGCTGGTGGACTACGTCATGACGGTGGCGGTGTCCGTCGCAGCGGGCGTCGACAACATCATTTCCGCTGTGCCCGAACTGAACCCGTACCGGGTGGCGGTGAACCTCGGCTTCATCGCGGTGTTGACCTCGATGAACCTTCGTGGTGTGCGTGAGTCCGGGCGGGCGTTCGCCGTGCCGACCTACGCCTTCATCGCCGGCGTGCTGCTGATGATCGGCATCGGTCTGGTTAGAACGCTGCTCGGCGACGCGCCGCAGGCCGAGAGTGCGCACTACGGCATCCACGCCGAGCTGTCGGGACTCAACGTGCTGGCAATCGCCCTGCTGGCGCTGCGCGCGTTTTCGTCCGGTTGCACCGCGCTCACGGGGGTGGAGGCGATCTCCAACGGGGTGCCGGCGTTCCGAAAGCCGAAGGCGCTCAACGCCGCACGGACGATGTCCGCGATGGGAGCGCTGGCGATCACCATGTTCGTCGGCGTGACCGGGCTGGCCCTGATCGCGCATACCCGCGTGGTGGAGAACACCTGCGATCTCGTCGGGTTCCACGGCGATTGCAACCGGGACCCGCAGCGCACGGTGATCGCTCAGATTTCGGCCGCGGTGTTCGGCAACAACAGCGTGATGTTCTACTACCTGCAGGCCGCGACGGCGCTGATCCTGATCCTGGCCGCCAACACCGCTTACAACGGATTTCCGCTCCTGGGCTCGATCCTCGCCCAGGATCGCTATCTGCCGCGGCAACTGCATACCCGCGGTGACCGGCTCGCGTTTTCCAATGGCATCATCCTGCTCGCCGCGATCGCCGGCGGGCTGATCTATGCGTTCGGTGGTTCGACGACCCGGCTGATCCAGCTCTACATCCTCGGCGTGTTCACCTCGTTCACGTTGTGCCAGACGGGCATGGTGTGGCATTGGAACCGGGCGCTGCGCGACGCCGACACCCGCGCGCAACGGCTCAGCATCAACCGCGCCCGGGCCATCAATGCGTTCGGCGCCTGCCTCACCGGCGTCGTTCTGGTGGTGGTGATGGTGACCAAGTTCACCCACGGCGCGTACCTGGTGGTGATCGCGATCCCGGTGCTGTGCCTCGTGATGCAGGGAATACGACGGCATTACGCGCACGTGGCCACCGAGTTGCACATCGAGGACGAGGACGAGCAGGTCCGGCCAAGCCGGGTGCATGCGATCGTGCTGGTCTCGAGTTGGCACAAGGCGACCCTGCGCGCGGTCATGTTCGCCCGGGCGACCAATCCGGACACGCTGACCGCGCTGACCGTCAAGGTGGACGACGCCGACACCACGACGTTGGTCGAGGATTGGGAAAACCTGAGCGTCGACGTGCCGCTGAAGGTGATCGAATCGCCCTACCGCGAGATCTCCCGGCCCGTGGTCGACTACATCAAGCGGTTGCGCAACGGAGCACCCCGCGACGTCATCAACGTCTACATCCCCGAATACGTCGTCGGCCGTTGGTGGGAGAACCTGTTGCACAACCAGAGCTCGTGGCGGCTCAAGGGGCGGTTGCTGTTCGAGCCGGGCGTGATGGTCACCAGCGTGCCGTGGCAACTGCGTTCCTCGGAGCGCCGGGACCTGTCCCGCGTCGTGTACCGGGCCGGCGACGTGCGCAGCGGGATCGACCGCGACACGCCAAGCGAAACTCGGGTGGCCAGCGGGGGCTAGCGGTACTTGATCAGCAGTTCCATGCCGATGATGCACACCAGCCAGATGCCCACGATGAACAGCGTCAGCCGGTCGAGGTTCTTCTCCACCACGGTCGACCCGGACAGGCTCGACTGCACGCCGCCGCCGAACAGGGTCGACAGGCCGCCACCCTTGGCGCGGTGCAGCAGCACCAGCAGCACCACCAGGATGCTGGTGACCACCAGGGTGATCTGCAGACCCAATTGCATGCGCCAAAGCCTACCGGTGCCGCCGCGGCGTCACGGTAGCGGCCCGCCGGCCGCGATCGCCGCCAGCGTCGCGAACTGCTCGCCGTCCAGCGACGCGCCGCCGACCAGGGCCCCGTCGATGTCGTTCTGGGCGACGATGTCGCCGATGTTCTTGGCGTTCACCGACCCGCCGTAGAGCACCCGCACGGTGTCGGCCACCTGCCGCGATGCCAGCGTGTCCAGCTGCTCGCGGATGGCCGCGCACACCTCCTGGGCGTCGGCCGCGCTGGCCACCCGCCCGGTGCCGATCGCCCAGACCGGCTCGTAGGCGACGACGACCTTGGCGATTTGTTCGGCCGACAGGCCCGCCAGCGAGCCGCGCAGCTGCTCCTCGCAGTGGGGCACGTGCTTGCCCGCCTCCCGGACGTCCAGGTGCTCGCCGATGCAGACGATCGGGGTGAGCTCGTGCTTGAGCGCGGCGGCGGCCTTGGCGGCGACCAGCGCGTCGTCCTCGTTGTGGTATGTGCGCCGCTCGGAGTGCCCGACCACGACGAAGCTGCAGCCGAGCTTGGCCAAAAAGGCGCCGCTGATGTCACCGGTGTAGGCGCCGGAGTCGTGCGGCGAGAGGTCCTGGGCCCCGTACGTCAGCCGCAGCTTGTCGCCGTCGACCAGGGTCTGGACGCTGCGCAGGTCGGTGAACGGCGGGATCACCGTGACGTCGACCCTGTCGTAGTACTTGTCCGGGAGCGCGAACGCCACCTTTTGCACCAGCGCGATCGCCTCGAAGTGGTTGAGGTTCATCTTCCAGTTGCCGGCGATCAGTGGCGTGCGGCTCACGCGTCCCCTCCAGTCGGTTGCGGCCGGCCCAGCACCTCGATGCCCGGCAGCGGCTTGCCCTCGAGGTACTCCAGCGACGCGCCGCCGCCGGTGGAGATGTGCGAGAAATCACCCTCGGGGATGCCGAGCGCGCGCACCGCGGCTGCGGAATCCCCGCCGCCCACCACGCTGAACGCGCCCTTGCCCGTCGCTTCGGCGATCGCCTCGGCGATGCCCTTGGTGCCGGCGGCGAACGCCGGGAACTCGAACACCCCCATGGGGCCGTTCCAGAAGATGGTCTTGGCGTTGGACAGCAGCGTGGCGAACCGCCGGACCGACTCCGGCCCGATGTCCAGGCCCATCTTGTCCTGCGGAATCCGGTCCGCCGCCACGGTTTCCGGCGGCGAATCCGCGGCGAACTTCTCGGCCACCACGACATCCACCGGGAGGTGCAGCACGTCGGCGTAGGTCTCGCTCAGCCTGCGGCAGGTGTCGACCATTTCAGTCTCGAGCAGCGACGTGCCCACCGAAAGGCCATGCGCGGCAAGGAAAGTGAAGCACATACCGCCGCCGATCACGATGCTGTCGGCCTTGGTCGCCAGCGACTCGATGACGCCGAGCTTGTCGGACACCTTCGACCCGCCGAGCACCACGGCATAGGGGCGCGTGGTCGAGCTGGTCAACTGCTCCAGCACCCGGATCTCCGCGGCGACCAGCGTGCCGGCGTAGTGCGGCAGCAGGGTGGCGACGTCGTACACCGAGGCCTGCTTGCGGTGCAGCACGCCGAAGCCGTCGGAGACGAAAGCGCCCGTCGGCCCGACCAATTCGGCCAGCTGCCGGGCCAGCGCCAGCCGCTCACCGTCGTCCTTGCTGGTTTCCCGCGGGTCGAAGCGGATGTTCTCCAGCAACAGGATGTCGCCGTCGGTCAGTCCCTCGGCGCGCGCCAGCGCGTCGCCACCGACGACTCGGGAACCATCGCAGCCGGCCAGCTGGACGTGCCGGCCGAGCTGCTCACCGAGCGCCGCCGCGACCGGCGCCAGCGACAGCTTCGGATCGGCGCCGTTCTTGGGACGACCGAGATGCGCGGTGACCACGACCTTGGCGCCGGCCTGAAGCAACGCCTGCAGCGTCGGCACGGACGCGGTGATGCGGCCGGCATCGGTGATGGCGCCGTCGTCGTCCAGCGGCACATTCAGGTCGGAGCGCACCAGCACGCCTCGACCCGAAACCCCTTCCGCGAGAAGGTCTTCCAGTGTCGGGACGGGCACGGTCAGAGCGACTTGCCGACCAGCGCGACCAGGTCGATGAGGCGGTTGGAGTAGCCCCATTCGTTGTCGTACCAGGACACCACCTTGGCCTGGTTGTCGATGACCTTGGTCAACCCGGAGTCGAAGATCGAGCTGTGCGGGTCGGTGACGATGTCGGCCGACACGATCGGCGCGTCGTAATACTTCAGGATGCCCTTCAGGCGCCCCTCCGCGGCGGCCTTGAACGCGGCGTTGATGTCCTCGGCGCCGGCGGCTTTGGACAACTCGACGGTCAGGTCGGTGACGGAGCCGGTCGGGATCGGCACCCGCAGCGCGTACCCGTCGAGCTTGCCCTTGAGTTCCGGCATCACGAGGCCGATGGCCTTGGCCGCCCCGGTGGAGGTCGGCACGATGTTCAGCGCGGCCGCACGGGCGCGGCGCAGGTCCTTGTGCGGCCCGTCCTGCAGGTTCTGGTCCTGGGTGTAGGCGTGGATGGTGGTCATCAGCCCCTTGACGATGCCGAACTCGTCCTGCAGCACCTTGGTGACCGGCGCCAGGCAGTTCGTCGTGCACGAGGCGTTGGAGATGATGTTCTGGCTGCCGTCGTATTTGTCGTCGTTGACGCCCAGCACGATGGTGATGTCGGGGTCGGTGGCCGGCGCGGAGATGATCACCTTCTTGGCCCCGGCGTCCAGGTGCCCCTTGGCCTTGGCCGCGTTGGTGAACAGGCCCGTGGACTCCACGACGACGTCGACGCCCAGGTCGCTCCACGGCATCGCCGCCGGGCCCTCGCGCACCTCCAGCGCCTTGATCTTGCGAGTTCCCACCACGATGGTGTCCTCGCCCTCGAGGGTGACGTCGTAGGGCAACCGGCCCAGGATCGAGTCGAATTTGAGCAGGTGCGCCAGCGTGGCGTTGTCGGTGATGTCGTTGACGGCCACCACCTCGATGTCCGCGGTGCCCTGCTCCTGCTGAGCCAGCAGGGCCCGGTAAAAGTTGCGTCCGATTCGACCGAAGCCGTTGATGCCTACTCGGACAGTCACTTGTCTCTCCCTGTCTTTCTATGTCCGCTGATGAGCGCTCGTGGCCAGCCTAGATCAGCAGCAAACGCCGCCGCGCGCCGGTAACAGCGCCGGCCTTGCGACGGCGCTTCTCGCCGGGCGCAAACCCCCTGGTAACCGGAGCGTGTCTCCTTTGTATCGGTTCTATAAGCCCCCGAATCGTCGCATGTCCAATAGCGATGCCAACCCATACATTCGACACGGCTGCGGTACGGCTATGCGGTTCTGCCGCCGCATTTGATTGCGAACGCTGAAGGAGTCGAGGTTGATGACGGGCTTAGATCGGTTCAACATCACAGTTGGTGCCATCGCCGGACTGTGCGGGGCCGCAATAGCGTTGAGCCCGGATGCGACGGCCGTCCCGCTGAAAACCGGCGGCTACGCGTGCATCCAGGGACAGTCGGGCGAGGCCGGCGCGCCGGCGGCCGGCGGCGCGCCACTGGGCGCCGGCGCACCGGGAGTGGTCGGACCCGCACCCGCCGGACCCGCTCCGGCGCCCGGCGGACCCGCACCGGCCGCCACCGTATGCACGTCGAGCGCCCCGATCACCGACATGTCGGGGGTGCCGCTGGTTGCGCCCGGGCCGGTTCCGGTGGTGCCGGCCGGAGTTCCGCTCATCGCGCTCGGCCCGCCCGTGCCCGTGGGCGCGCCGGTGCCGCCGGTGCCGGTGGGCGCGCCGATACCGCCGGTCCCCGTGGGCGCGCCGATACCGCCGATCCCCGTGGGCGCGCCGATACCGCCGGTGCCCGTGGGGGCGCCCGTGCCCGTGGTGCCGGTCGGCGCTCCGCTGATCGCACTCGCCGGCGGTCCGCTGGACGCCGCGGCGCCGGTGGCCGCTCCGATCATCGACATGGCCGGGACCGGCAAGGGCGAGCCGACCGGCCCGGCGCCGGCCGGCGGCCCGGTGTCGGGTGAGCCGATTGCGCCGGGCCCCGCGCACTGAGGCCGAACCGCTTCTGATCGAAACGGACCCGCTGGGTGAAACCCGGCGGGTCCGTTTCGTGGTGGAGGATGAAAGGCGTTGCGGTAACCGCGGATTCGGACGTCAGCTCGGCGGGGCCTCCCACAGCAACGGCGGCTTGGGCCGTTGCGGTGGCGCCGGTGGCGTGTCCTCGACGATCACCGGGTCGCCGACGTGGACGGTGTCGTAGTACCACTCCGCGTCCTCGGGGGCCAAGCTGATGCAGCCGTGGCTGGTGTTCTCCAGCCCCATCGCGTTGACGGCCCACGGGGCCGAATGGACGAAGAGGCCGCGGCTGGTGAAGCGGACGGCGTAGTCCACCGGGATGCGGTAGCCGTCGGGGTCGTCGACGGGGATGCCGACGCTGCTCGAGTCCATGATCACCGTGCGTTCCTTGGACAGGACGGTGTAGGAGCCGACCGGCGTCGGGTACTCGGGCCGGCCCATCGAGGCCGGCAGCACACCCTCTTCTCCCCAGTGGGGCCGGTGGTGGGGCGCGGGCAGCGGCGGCCCCCCGTCGATGGTCACCCGGAAGGTGTGGTCGGCGACGTTGGCGACGCCGACCACGGCGGGACCCGTCTGAAATTCCGTGGCCCGCCCGCCCACCGAGAGCGCCACCGTGCTGTGTGCCGGCCAGTAGTGGTCGGGAACCCAGCGCATCACGTCGGCGTCGAGCCAGTCGTACTTGCCGGTCATCGGTGGCGCCGAGGTGACCTGCACGCCGCGCTCGGCCGCGCGTCGGTCGGTGACGGGCGCGCCGAACCTCACCACCACCGGGTGTGCCACGCCGACCACCGATCCGCGCGCAGGCAGGACCGAGGCGATGGTGGGGCCGTAGGGCCGGCTCGCCGCCGCCAGGCGCACGTCGACCGGCCCCGTTACCACGCTCGCGGCGATCCCCACGGCGAGCACACACCGAACAACCGCTCGCATGGCTCCAATTCCTTAGCTAACCGACCCAAATCCATCAACTGACACAGTTGCAATAGGGATGTTAGAGGGCGGGCGACCAGCGGAAGCGCAAGGGCGCGTGCGCAATTGGTCAAATCTCAGTCACGGTTTGGCCACGGTGAGCCACCGCAACGCCGACGCGGCGGCGTGGTACCCGCACAGCCCGTGGATGCCGGCGCCCGGCGGCGTCGACTGCGAACAGAGGTAGACGCCCGGCACGCCGGTCGCATACGGGTTGACCGCGATCCGCGGGCGCAGGATGACCTGGAGGCCGTCGTTGGCGCCGCCGAGGATGTCCCCGCCGATGTAGTTGGGGTTGTAGGCCGCCAGGTCGGCGGTGCCCGTGCTGACGGTCGCGGTGACGCGGTCGCGAAAGCCCGGGGCGAACCGCTCGATCTGGCCGGTGACCGCGGCCGTCGCATCGCCGGTGTAGCCGAACGGCACATGGGCGTAGGCCCAGATCGGGTTGACGTTGCCCGACGACCGCGACGGGTCGGCCAGGTACTGCTGCCCGACGAGGACGAACGGCCGCTGCGCCATCTTGCCTTGGGCGCGTTGCCGCTCGGTCTCCACGGTCTCGGCGAACGTGCCGCCGAGGTGCACGGTGCCGGCGCGGCGGCAGTCGGGGTTGGTCCACGGGATGCGGCCCTCGATCGCGAAGTCGACCTTGAACGCCGACGACCCCTGGCGGAAGCGCCGGTAGGCGCGCGCGACGCGGCCGGGCATGACGTCGCCGTAGATCCTCAGCGCCGCCGCGGGGGTGAGGTCGAGCATGACGATGTCGGCGGCGGGGATGTCGCGGCGGTCGGTGACGGTCACCGAAGTGCTCACGGTGCCGCCGTGCGCAGAAAGGGCCGCGGCCAGCGCCCGGATGATCGACCCGGATCCCCCCTGGGCGACGGGCCACCCGTGGCGGTGCCCGCCGGCCAAAAACATCAGCCCCATGGCCGCGGTGAGCGGCCGGTCCAGCCGGGTGAACATGTGCGCGGACGCGCCGCCGAACAACGCGCGCGCCCGCTCGGTGCGAAACCACCGCGCCAGCACCGTCGCGGGCAACAGCGCCCGCGGACCGAACAGGGCGACGCGCACCGGGTGCCGCGGAAAATGCAGGATCGGCCGAAAGAAATCCTCGGCGAGCTCGTCGAACCCCGCCGCGAGGTCCCCGAAGGCGTGCCGCCACCGCTTCCCGTCCGGCCCCATGCCGGCCGCGGTCGCCTCGATCGACCGATACAGCACGCCCGCGGTGCCGTCGTCCAGCGGGTGCGCACAGTCGATTTCGGGCCATTTCCACACCAGCCCATGGTCTTTCAGCCCGATCTGTTCCCAGAACGGCGAGCCGACGCCGAACGGGTGGGAAGCCGAGCAGTGGTCGTGGATGACGCCGGGCACCGTCAGCTCACCCGAGCGGGCTCCCCCGCCGACCGTGTCGCGGGCCTCCAGCACATGCACGTCGACGCCGTTGCGAGCCAGGTGGATCGCCGCGGCCAGGCCGTTGGGCCCGGCGCCGACGACGACCGCCTTGGTCACGACTCGCCGTGAACGACCGGCTGTGTGGTGAGGTGGACGGGGAACTCGTCCCCGGGCTCCGGCCACGGCTGGCGGGTCAGCATGTCCGCGACCTCCACGTAGCCCGACTCGATCAGTCCGGTCTTGGCATCCAGGATGCGGTACCACTGCTTTTGGATGTGGATCGGCTGACCTTCGAGCACGATGACGCGGACGTCACCGTCGTCGAATCCGCAGCGCCGTTGCACCGCCTCGAGCAGTTGTTCGTTGTGCAGGTGGCCCTCGCCGAAGTTCCATCCGACCAGCGGCCCGGCAACCACTTCGCCGTCGCGGATGCGGTAATCGGCCTCGTTGGCGATCGCGCGGGGCAATAGCCCGTTGAGTGCCCTGCCGTGCGTGTGCATCGCCCGGAAAGCGGCCACCTTGTCGGACATCACTTCGGCGGTCCCCGCGCCGTAGAGCTTGGCCAGCTGATTCACCACGAGCGCAGAGCTTTTCACGACCCGTGCCTCGATCTTGTCCTCGGCGCCCGCGCGGAAGCACCACACGCTGGTGGCCCAGTTGCCCGCGTAGTAGCGCATGGCCGGCAGGAACGAAATCTTTTCGGGAAACATGTTTCCTGCGATCACGATGGCCACCGCGACGACGATGAGGGCGAGCAGCAGGGGCGATCGAAGGTCCGTGGCTCGGATCGCGCCGTAGTGCCCGAACAGATAGAACAGCGAGAAGATGAAGAACACGTTCCACTCCAACGGAACTCCCATCGGGAGGTTGGACAGGATGTTGAGGTGGAAGATCACCATGAACCCGATGAGGAACCATCGCCAGGGTTGATCGCCGGCGACGAAAACCAGCAGCGTCGGGACCACGAATTCCGCGGTGGTGCCGCCGATGTGCGCCATGGCCTTCGGCAACCACGACGGGCGCAGGTCGTTGACGTGGTCGAGGTAGAGCGCGTGTTTGAGGGGGTTGAACAGCCTGGGCCGCAACAGCGCGTTGTTGCTCGTCATCACCGAGACCACGTACGGGAAGTGGTGGTTGAGCTTGGAGGTCGCCGCTCCCCACCACAGGCACAACATGATGATCTTGTAGGCCGCGATCTGATCGGTGAACGGGAAGAAGAAAACGAACAGTTTCAGCCAATAGTGTTCGCCGCGGGCGGCCAGGAAGATCGTCTTGTCCCGCAGACCCAGTACCGCCAGCGCGACGATCGTCGGCACCACCCGGACCGGGTCGATCAGGGGGCCCGGCGACAACAGCGCCCACACCCCGCCGACCAGCACGACGGCGTACAGCGCGACGTCGACGACGGTGCGGTTGTCGCCGGCCGTGAACGGGACCTTGCCCGGCCATGCGGGCAGCCGAATCGTGTTGGGGCGCAACCAATACAGGAACCCACCGATGGGCGGCATGAACCGGCCGGTCAGCGGGCCGGAGCCGCAGCCGAAGCCGAGGACCTCGAACAGCAGCGTGAACACGATGAACTTCTGGTACACGATCGGCTGCGTCCACCAGTCGCCGATGCGCCCGAGGCCGCCCAGGCCGGGCGTCAGCGAGATGATCGCGGCCGGTGCCGCGACGTACAGGGCGATCTTCAGCAGGTACAGCAGGTACACCGCGTAGGGGGTGCCAAACCCGTGCTCCGCCCAGTGGCGGGTCACGATCTGCAGCCGCGTTGCCCGTGGCAACGTCCGCCAGGTGTCGGGGTCGACGTCCGGTAGCTCGGGTGACATGAATCCCATGGGCGGCCCTAAAGTCCGAGAGGAAACCAGTTGGCCAATACAATCTATCCACAGCGAGGGACCCAGCGGTATGGGTCGATGAGAATCGCTGACGCCCAGCCTGTTTGAGGCGCCGGCGGCGGCCCTAGCGGGTCGCGGGGCGCGAGCGATGCGGGAATCGCCGCTGCAGGTTTTCGATCATGCCGTCCAAAACCTGACGTTCCCGCTCTTCGCTGCTCGCCATGCGCCGAAGGCTGCCGGCGGCCTCCGCGTCGCCGGCGGCCTCGGCGGCCGCGATCGCCTTCTGGTACTCGCCCAGCCGGTGGTCGATGTGGCGGCGGCTCTGGACCAGGACCCGACGGAAGTAGTCGGCCTGCCGGTGATCGGCCGTCTCGACCACCGCGGCCGGCAGCGTGACATCGCGGGCTGGGCGGTTCACGGTCACGCCAGGCATGGCCCCTCCTTGGCGGACGTTTACCGGGCCTGGGCGGACCGCGCTGCTGCGGGGCATCCGCCCGCGCCGGTCCCGAACACCACCCGAGGCGTGCCCAGCAGCCGGGCGGGTGGCGCGCTCGTCGGACAAACCGGCGACCTCCATTTCGGCCCTCTCAGCTGCGGCTTGGGTGTTTGGCGAGAGGTAACCATAACCCCCGGACCCGACCGGCGCCATAGGCGCGGGCCGCAAAGCAGGCCGGAAAACGAACGTTTCCCAAAATTGCATCGTGAATTGTCTTCCCCGAGCCGACCGACGCCCCACGCCCCGGCAGCGGATCCCTCTGCGGTGGGTTGGCTCAAACCGGTCGCGGGTACAAATCCGGGCAAACATCGCGCCGGCGGCCCGATCCCGGTCGCTACCATCGAGGGACTCGACGGGCATTGCGGCCCGCCAGAGCCACGAGGAGAAACGTGACCGACAGCGACAGCCCAGACATCGAGGACATCGAGAAATTCGACCCCGGTCTGACCCAGCGCCTGATGGGCGTGATGCGCCCGTTCCTGAAGACCTATTTCCGATCCGAGGTGCACGGCCTGGATTCATTCCCGCCGGGCGGGGCGCTGGTGGTCGGCAACCATTCCGGGGGCATGTTCCCCATGGACGTCCCGATCTTCAGCGCCGGTTTCTACGAGAAGTTCGGCTACGGCCGGCCGGTCTACACCCTGAGTCACGACATCCTCATGACGGGCCCCACGGCATCGCTGTTCCGGCGCACCGGTTACATCCGGGCCAACCGGGAGAACGCGGCCAAGGCGCTGCGGTCGGGGGGCGTGGTGGTGGTGTTCCCGGGAGGCGATTACGACGCGTACCGGCCCACGGTCGCGGAGAACGTCATCGACTTCAACGGCCGCAAGGGCTACGTCAGCACGGCGATCGAGGCCGGCGTGCCCATCGTGCCCGCCGTGTCCATCGGCGGCCAGGAGACCCAGCTCTACCTGACCCGCGGCACCTGGCTGGCCGAGCGCCTGGGCATAAAGCGCTTGCTGCGCAGCGCAATTCTGCCGCTGTCGTTCGGCTTCCCGTTCGGGCTCAGCGCCGTCGTGCCGCCCAACGTGCCGCTGCCCGCCAAGATCGTGACGCAGGTGCTGCCGCCCATCGACATCGCCGCGCAGTTCGGCGACGACCCGGACGTCGACGAGGTCGACGAGCATGTGCGGTCGGTGATGCAGCAGGCGCTCGACGGGCTCGCCGCCAAACGACGCTTCCCGATCCTGGGCTGAGCCGTGGCCTCCCCCGTCAACCAGGCTCTCGACGGCCTCGGTGTCTTAGGAACCCTGTGGCGCGCCGGGATGATCGCGCCGATGCGCCCCGACCGCTACCTGAAGATGGCCGCGGCCATGCGCCGCGAGGGCCTGGGCATGACCGTGGGCTTCGCCAGCGCGGCGGCGCGCTGCCCGGACCGTCCCGGCCTGATCGACGAGCTGGGCACGCTGACCTGGCGGCAGCTCGACGAGCGGATCAACGCGTTCGGCGCGGCGCTGCAGGGCCTGCCCTCGGGTCAGCCGAAGGTCGTTGGGATCATGTGCCGCAACCACCGCGGCTTCGTCGAGGCGGTGGTGGCCGCCGCCCGGATCGGCTCGGACGTCGTGCTGCTCAACACGTCGTTCGCCGGGCCGGCCCTGGCCGACGTGGTCAACCGCGAAGGCGTCGACGCCGTGGTGTACGACGAGGAGTTCACCGAGACCGTCGATCGCGCGCTGGCCGACAAGCCGGACGCCACCCGGATCCTGGCCTGGACCTCCGACGGGCAGCACGGCGCGACGGTCGAGCGGCTGATCGCCGAGGACGCCGGCCAACGGCCGCACCGCACCGGGCGCAAGGGCAGGATGATCCTGCTGACCTCGGGCACCACCGGAACACCCAAGGGCGCCAACCAAACCGGCGGCAACGCCGGAGTGGGCACGCTCAAGGCGATCCTGGACCGCACGCCGTGGCGGGCGGAGGAAACCGTCGTGATCGCGGCGCCGATGTTCCACGCCTGGGGCTTCTCGCAGCTGATCTTCGCCGCGTCGATGGCCTGCACCGTGGTCACCCGGCGCAAGTTCGACCCGGAGGCCACCCTGGACCTCGTCGACCGCCATCAGGCGACCGGCCTGGCGGTGGTGCCGGTGATGTTCGACCGCATCATGGAGCTGCCCGCCGAGGTGCGAAACCGGTACAGCGGCAAGTCATTGCGGTTCGCCGCGGCGTCCGGGTCCCGGATGCGCCCCGACGTCGTCATCGCGTTCATGGACCAGTTCGGCGACGTGATCTACAACAACTACAACGCCACCGAGGCCGGCATGATCGCCACCGCCACCCCGGCGGACCTGCGTGCGGCCCCCGACACCGCGGGCCGGCCGGCGGGCGGAACCGAAATCCGCATCCTGGACCACGAATTCAACGAGCTGCCCACCGGGGAGGTCGGCACCATCTACGTCCGCAACGACACCCAGTTCGAGGGCTACACGTCGGGCACCACGAAGGATTTTCACGCCGGGTACATGTCGTCGGGCGACGTCGGATACCTCGACGAGGCCGGGCGGCTGTTCGTCGTGGGACGCGACGACGAGATGATCGTGTCCGGCGGCGAGAACGTCTACCCGATCGAGGTGGAGAAGACGCTGGCGGCGCACCCCGAGGTGGCGGAGGCCGCGGTGATCGGCGTGGACGACGAGCAGTACGGGCAGCGGCTGGCGGCCTTCGTGGTGCTGGTCCCGGGCGGATCGGCCACGGTCGACACGCTCAAACAACACGTGCGCGAGAACCTGGCCAACTACAAGGTGCCCCGCGAAATCACCGTCCTCGACGAGCTGCCCCGCGGCAGCACCGGCAAGATCCTGCGCAACGAGCTGCAGGCCCGGGTCGGCGGCTGATGCGCTTCAACGTCAGACAACCCAGGCCGCTGGCGCGTGCCGCGCTCGAATTGACCAACGCTGCCAACGGATTACACCCGATCAGCCGGCATCCCTACGCCTCGGTGCTGGTGTTCTGGTTCGGCTGGCCGGCGTCGGAGGTGCCGGGCCTCTACGCCGCCGCCTCCATGCTCGATGCCGCCCGACGCGCCCGCCGGGGTGATTTCGCGGGACGAAAGGGAAAGCTGGCGCTGGCCCTCACGGTCGCGTCCTGGCCGATCCTGGGAATGATCCAATACCGTGGCGCGACAACCCCCGGCCCAGTGCTGGAAACCGGACTGAAAGAAGAGCTCGGCCCCGATTACGCCGAGGAACTGGCCAAACTGCCCGCGACGCCGACCCCTCGAAAGGGCAGGGGCCGACGCAACCCACCCCTGCGCACCACGGTGGCCCGGCGGCGCTTCGTCGACAAAGAAAACATCGTGTCCTACGGCCCGCACGGGCGCGCGAACCTGGCCGACATCTGGCGTCGACGCGACCTGCCGCGCGATGGCAAGGCGCCGGTGCTGTTGCAGGTGCCCGGCGGCGCGTGGATGATCGGGTGGCGCCGCCCGCAGGCGTATCCCCTGATGAGCCATCTGGTTTCGCGCGGCTGGGTGTGCGTGTCGATGAACTACCGCGTTTCTCCCTGGCACACCTGGCCCGACCACATCGTCGACGTCAAGCGCGCGCTGAAGTGGGTCAAGGAGAACATCTCGGCCTATGGCGGAGACCCGGATTTCGTTGCGATCAGCGGCGGCTCGGCGGGTGGTCACCTGTCCGCGTTGGCGGCCCTGACGCCCAACGACCCCAAATTCCAGCCGGGCTTCGAAGAGGCCGATACCTCGGTGGTGGCGGCCGTCCCGTACTACGGGCGCTACGACTGGTATTCCACCGAGGCCGACGGGCGCGCCGAGTTCGTCGAGGTGCTCGAAAGGCTGGTGGTAAAACACAAGCTCAGCACCCACCGGCACATCTACCTCGACGCCTCGCCGATCCAATACGTGCGGCCGGACGCACCGCCATTTTTCGTCCTGCATGGAACTGACGATTCCCTGATCCCGGTCGTCGAGGCGCAGGAGTTCGTCGGCGAACTCCGGTCGGTGTCGAAGTCCCCCGTGGTCTACGCCGAATTGCCTTACGCGCAACACGCTTTCGACATCTTCGGTTCGCCGCGGGCGAATAAATCCGCGCAGGCGGTGGCCCGGTTCCTGTCCTGGGTCTACGCGACCACCTATCTCGGGCGCGACTAGGGCCATAAGTCACATCTTTAGGGGCTTTCGCCTGCATTGCTGTCCGCTCGCCAGAGGCAAAACTAGAACGTGTTCTAGTCGGTCGGCGAGTGGAGGCGCACGGTGAGTATCGATACCGCTGGGGTCGGCGTGCGGGAGATCGACGTCGGGACGTTGCCGACCCGGTTCGCTCGCGGCTGGCACTGCCTGGGCGTGGCCCGGGACTTCCTCGACGGCCGGCCCCACCCGGTCAACGTCTTCGGCACCAAGCTGGTCGTCTTCGCCGACACCGAACGCAACCTGCGGGTCCTCGACGCGTACTGCCGGCACATGGGCGGGGACCTGTCGCAGGGCATGGTCAAGGGCGATACCGTCGCGTGCCCGTTTCACGACTGGCGGTGGGGCGGCGACGGCCGGTGCACGCAGGTGCCGTACGCCAAGCGCACGCCGCGGATGGCACGCACCCGAACGTGGCCCACCGAGGTGCACAACGGTCTGCTCTTCGTCTGGCACGACCCCGAGGGCAACCCCCCGTCGCCGGAACTACAGATCCCCGACATTCCCGAGGCCGCCAGCGACGCATGGACCGAATGGCGTTGGCGCAGTGAGCTGATCGAGGGTTCGAACTGCCGCGAGATCGTCGACAACATCGTCGACATGGCGCATTTCTTCTACATCCACTACGGCTTCCCGACGTACTTCAAGAACGTCTTCGAGGGCCACATCGCGTCGCAGTACCTGCGCACGGTCGGCCGGCCCGACGTGCTGCTCGGCGGTTCGCACTACACCGGCGAACAACTGCTCGATTCCGAGGCTTCCTACTTCGGCCCGTCGTTCATGATCAACTGGCTGCACAACAGTTACGGCGGCTACAAAGTCGAGTCGGTGCTCGTCAACTGCCACTACCCCGTCACGCAGAACTCCTTCATGCTGCAGTGGGGCGTCATCGTGAAAAAGCCCGAGGGCATGGACGACGCCGCCACCGAGAAGCTGTCCGAAGCGTTCACCGAGGGCGTCAGCATGGGCTTTTTGCAGGACGTCGAGATCTGGAAGCACAAGACCCGGATCGAAAACCCGTTGCTGGTCGAAGAGGACGGCCCGGTCTATCAGCTGCGCCGCTGGTACCAGCAGTTCTATGTGGATGCCGCCGACGTCACGCCGCAGATGACCGACCGCTTCGAGTACGAGGTCGACACCACGGCGGCGAACAGGCACTGGCACGCCGAGGTCGACGAGAACCTGCGGCCCAAGGTCGTTCAGCCCCAATAGAAGTCAGCGCGCGCCAGTGTAGTCGACCTGCCAGTGCTTGATGCCGTTGAGCCACCCCGACCGGATCCGCTCCGGTGGCGAGAGGGGCGTCAGGTCGGGCATGTGGTCGGCGATGGCGTTGAACATCAGGTTGATCGTCAGCTTGGCCAGGTTGGCGCCGATGCAGTAGTGCTCGCCGGTGCCGCCGAACCCGACGTGCGGGTTCGGGTTACGCAAAATGTCGAAGGCGAACGGATCGGTGAAGACGTCCTCGTCGAAGTTGGCCGAGCGGTAGAACATCAACACCCGCTGGCCCCTCTTGATCGTGACCCCCGACAGCTCGGTGTCCTGTTTGGCGGTGCGCTGGAAGGCCGTGACCGGGGTGGCCCACCGGACGATCTCGTCGGCCGCGGTCTCCGGGCGCTCCTTCTTGTACAGCTCCCACTGGTCCGGAAAGTCGGCGAACGCCATCATGCCCTGGGTGATCGAGTTGCGGGTGGTCTCGTTACCGGCGACCGCCAGCATCATCACGAAGAAACCGAATTCGTCGTCGGAGAGCTTCTCGCCGTCGATATCGGCCTGCAGCAGCGTGGAAACGATGTCGTCGCCGGGGTTTTCGGCTCTGGCCTCGGCCATCTGCATCGCGTAGGCCAACACCTCGGCGGATGAGGCCTTGGGATCGACATGCGCGTATTCCGGATCCTGCGCACCCGTCATCTCGTTGGACCACCGGAACAGCTTGCCGCGGTCCTCCTGCGGCACACCGAGCAGCCCGGCGATGGCCTGCAGCGGAAGTTCGCACGCGACCTGCTCCACGAAATCACCGAAAGCCGCTGCGGCGGCGGCCTTGGCGATGGCCTGCGCCCGCTCGTTGAGCTCGTCGCGCAGCCGGCCGATCGCGCGCGGCGTGAACCCCCGCGAGATGATCCTGCGCAGCCGGGTGTGGTGCGGCGGGTCCATGTTGAGCAACACGAACCGCTGTAGGTCGATGTCCTCGCGGCTCATGTCGTCGGCGAAACGCGGGATGGCGCCGTTGAGCCAACTGGAGAAGACGTCGTTGCGCAGCGACACCTCCTTCACGTCCTTGTGCTTCGTCACCACCCAGAAGCCGCCGTCGTTGAAGCCGCCCTTGCCGATGGGCTGATCGCACCACCAGATGGGCGCGTTGTGGCGCAACTCGGCAAGCTCCTCGACGGGTAACCGCTCGGCGTAGATGTCAGGATCAGTCGGGTCGAAGCCGGCGGGAAGGTGGGGGCAGGTCATCAGTGGCTCCTCTGTCAGACCATCGTGTCGCCGGGCGCCAGCCCGAACTCGTGGTTGCCGAAGATCAGGTAGGCCCGCTCGGGATCGTTGGCGGCGTGCACCCGGCCGGCGTGCGCGTCGCGCCAAAACCGTTGCAGCGGGGCGGTATCGGCCAACGCCGTGGCGCCCGAAGCGTCGAACAAGCGGTCTATCGCGGCGATCGCGCGGGCGGTGGCGCGCACCTGATCGCGACGGGCCCGGGTCCGCAGCTCGAACGGCACCTCCCGGCCCGCCAGCAGGCACGAGTACTCGTCGCCGACGTTGCCCATCAGCTGTCGCCACGCGGCGTCGATGTCGCTGGCGGCCTCGGCGATGCGCACCTTGGCGAACGGGTCGTCGGTGGACTTCTCGCCGGCGAACGCCGCGCGCACCCGCCGCCCTTGATGCTCGACGTGGGATCCGTAGGCGCCGTACGCCATCCCGACGATGGGTGCGGTGATCGTGGTGGGATGCATGGTGCCCCAGGGCATCCGGTAGACCGGATCGGTGTTGGCCGCCAACCCGCCGGCGGTGTGGTCGTTCATCGACCTGTAGGACAGGAACCGGTGCCGGGGCACGAACACGTCCTTGACCACCAGGGTGTTGCTGCCGGTGCCCTTGAGGCCGACGACGTGCCACACGTCGTCGATGCGGTAATCGCCGATCGGGATCAAGAAGCTGCCGAAGTCGACCGGCTGGCCGTCCTTGATCACCGGGCCACCGACGAAGGTCCACGTGGCGTGGTCGCAGCCCGACGACCAGTTCCACGAACCGTTGAGCAGATAGCCGCCGTCGACCACCTGCCCGGCGCCCATCGGGGCGTACGACGAGGAGATCCGCACGCCCGCGTCCTCGCCCCACACGTCGTGCTGGGCCTGCTGGTCGAACTGCGCCGCGTGCCAGTTGTGCACGCCGAGGATCGAGGCCACCCACCCGGTGGACCCGCACGCGCTGGCCAGCCGCCGGACGGCGTCGAAGAACACCGTCGGATCGCACTGCAGCCCACCCCACTGCGCCGGCTGCAGCAGCCGGAAGAAGCCGATCTCTTGGAGCTCGTCGACGGTGGCATCCGGCAACCGCCGCAGCTCCTCGGTCTCCGGCGCCCGCTGCCGCAGCCTGGGCAGCAGGTCGTCGATGTCGGACAGGACGGAATGCGCATCGAGCTCTTGAATGGTCGTCACTGCTTACCTCCAGGCGTGCGCACCCGATCACGGGACTAGAGCACGTTGCAATATTGGTCGAATATTCGATTGTTTTCGCTGGTACAGACCAAAAATCCGCTCTGTAACTTGTTCTAATTATGTCGTCACCCGCGGTCGGAGCTAGGGCATAAAGTCCCACAGGCGCTTCGCCCGGATCGCCTCGCAAAAACGATGGACGTACGGGCAGCGGCTGGCGGCCTTCGTCGTCTTGAGTGCGGGCGCCCAGGCCACGACCACTCCCGCATCCTGGTCGGCGAGGCGCAGGAATCGTCGAGGATTCGCGCGCGGTGTCCAAGTCCCCGGTCGCCACGCCGAATTGCCGCACGCCCAACACGCTTTCCACATCTCCAGCTCCCCGCGGGCGCACCTTTCGCGAAGGCCGTCGCCCGCTTTGCTGTCGTAGGTGTACGCGACCAATCGGCCCCACCACCGGTGAGGTGTTTGCCGGTAATCCCTTGCGTCCCAGTTGTTTCAGTGGTCACATTGTGGCGATTCTTGTCGGGGGGTGTTCGTAGAGTCTGGGGCATGGGTGCGAGCAGTCGTGAGGAGATCGTGGAGGTCTTCGACGCGCTCGATCACGAGGCGGAACGCCTGTGCGCGTTGTCGTTTGACGTGTTCACCACCCCGGAGCGATTGCGGGCCCTCGAGCGCCTCGAGTGCGTGGC
Source organism: Mycobacterium sp. E3198 (assembly GCF_001667015.1). Classification (GTDB taxonomy): domain Bacteria; phylum Actinomycetota; class Actinomycetes; order Mycobacteriales; family Mycobacteriaceae; genus Mycobacterium. The sequence continues at coordinate 98,598 of NZ_LZIS01000116.1, forward strand.
GCGCCGGCTGCGCACACCCGGGCACGCGTTGATCAATCAGCTCGGGGCGCAGGCCAGCAAGGCCGAGTTGGGGGGCTCGCTGCGTTCGGCGTTGGCCGACCGGTTGCGGCTGACCAAAACCGAGGCCGCCCGGCGCGTCGATGAGGCCGAGGATCTCGGGGAGCGCCGGTCGTTGACCGGCCAGCCGCTGGCGCCCAAACTGGCCGCGACCGCCGCCGCCCAGCGCCAGGGGTTGATCGGCGACGGGCACATCAAGATCATCCGTAGCTTTGTCGC
>NZ_LZIS01000117.1 GCF_001667015.1 Mycobacterium sp. E3198
GCGCCGCAATCGCCTCCGCGCTGCTGCGGCCCGGGGACCGGCTGGTGAAGAATCAGCCCCGCCTGGGCCTCAACGGCAACCACAACAAATGCCTGGAACTGGCGCGCGGCACGTGCGTGCAGTTCGTGCACGGCGACGACTGGCTGCTTCCGGGCGCCTTGGCGACGCTCGCTCCCTACTTCGACGACCCGACCGTCGGGCTGGCGTTCGCGCCCCGGCAGGTGGTGGGTGACGACGAGCGCTGGCAGCGCCGGTACGGCAAAATGCACACGCGCTTTCGCAACCTGCGGGAACGCAACGACGGCCCCTCGTTGGTGCGCCAGGTGGTGTTGCGCGGCGCGAAGGAGAACTGGGTGGGGGAGCCGACCTGCGTGATGTTTCGGCGCCGGCTGGCGCTGGAGGCGGGCGGCCTGCGGAACGACATCTATCAGCTCGTCGACGTGGATTTCTGGTGGCGTCTGATGGTCCGGTCCACGGTGTGTTTCCTGCCCCGGGAGCTGTCGGTGCGAACCCACACCGCGACCAACGAATCGATGCACATCGTCAAAGCGGGGGGCAATTGGCTCGACCATCCG
>NZ_LZIS01000118.1 GCF_001667015.1 Mycobacterium sp. E3198
AGGCCCTGGCGTTGGGCGGCGGCGGTGGCGGCCAGTTTGGGGGCCAGCGGTTCACCGGACAGGGCGCGGCGCTGGCCCAGGTCGTCGGCGTCATCGACGCGCCGGCCCGCCTCGGCCTTTGTCAGGCGCAGCCGATCGGCCAGCGCCGCGCGCAGCGTGCCGCCCAACTCGGCCTTGCTGGCTTGGGCCTCGAGTTGGTTGATCAGGTCGTGCTGGGCCCACCGCAGCCGGCGTGCCGCGCACTCCAGGCGCTCGAGGGCCCGCAACCGCTCCGGGGTGGTGAACACCTCAAACGACAAGCCGCACAACCGGTCCACGTCGGCGCGCAGCGCATCGAAGACCTCCACGATCTCCTCACGACTGCTCGCACCCATGCCCCCAACCTTAGGAACACCTACCGACAAGAATCCCCGCATTGTGACCACTGAAACCAAAGTGGCCCAAGTTATTTGGCTCCGTGTGCGTGGTGCAACACTCATGAACCACTTGGGACCAGTGAAACCAAATCGGCCCACCTTATTGTGGATGAACCGATTAAATGTCTTGGCTGCGCAAAGGGTTCGTGGAGCTGAACTATTGCGGGATACGACTGCCTGTTGGCTCAACGGTATCCATGAACGGAAACCACGGCGCTCCCCGGAGAGGCCGGTAATCGGCGACGGCGAAGGCGGTTGCGGCTGCTGAGATCAGCGCCACGAAGACGCCGGGCTGACGGCTGGCATGGTCGGGAAAGCCAAAGGAAATCAGCCAGGCGAGCAACAGCATTGAGGTGGTGTTGATCAGGTCGGTTGCGGCGATGAGCGACAAATCGGGTCGGCCAAGGCCGCATTTCCCGCCGGTGATCGCCGTAGCAATGCCTAACACACCAGCCACCAGGAACAGGGCGGCGGCAATCGTGTTGCTCTGCCAACCGGTGCGGTTCACGCCCTGAACGTCCTCCCAGGGCAGAAAGAGCCCCAACATCAGCGCGGCGCCGCCGACGCCGGCGATCATCCGTCGATATACGGGAGTCTGCACAGCCATGTTCATCCCCCCAAACGATTGCGGCAGGCGCCTGCCCGTTCGCATAACAGCTGTTATTACTTGTCAAGAACATAACGCTTGTTATGGCATCATGTCAATGATGACTTCGGCCGACACCACGCTGAGCACCCAGGAGCGCCTGGTGACAGCCGCTCTAGCCGTGCTGGAGCGGGACGGCCCGGCGGCGATTCAAGCGCGGACATTGGCAGGCGAAATCGGCGCGTCGACGATGGCGGTGTACACGCACTTCGGGGGAATGCCCAAGCTGATTGAAGCAATGATGCGTGCCGGGCTGGCGCGCTTCGCCGAGCACACTCGCGCAGTGCCGCATACCGACGACCCGATGGCTGATCTCCTCGCTGGCGGACTGGCCTACGGCGAGTTCGCCATGCGAAGCCCGCAGCTGTACCGGTTGCTGTTTGGCCTCACCGACCTTGGCGGAATCAATAAGGTGTCGGCCGATGCGGCCACGCCTTGGGATCTGGCCGAAGGAGTCGACGCGTTGTCGGTACTAGTCAGTGCGGTCGAGCGCGTCATTGAAGCCGGACGAATCCGACCACAGGAGCCGACACGCGCGGCTACCCAGATCTTGAGTGCCACACACGGATTCGTGCTGTTGGCGATGAGTGGAATCATTGACCCCGACGGACTGCAGGACGTGATGGTCCCACTCGCGATCAATTTGGTAGTGGGTCTCGGCGACACGCGCCGGCGCGCCGAACGCTCCCTTGCGGCCGCGCTCGAAGCGCGTGCATCTCAGCGGGAGGCCCACTGAGCGCATCTCGTCAGAAGTTCAACCCCGAGTACATCACCCGGTTCGGATCGTACTTCTGCCGCATCGTCGTCAGCTGCGAGAGATTTGAGCCGAAGTAGCGCGCCGCCGAGCTGTTGGCCTCCAGGTAGTTGACGTACCCGCCGACCGAATACGGTTGCACCGCTTGGTGCGCGGAGTTCAGCCATTGGGTGGCGGCGGAAACCTGGTTGGCGGCGGGCTCGACGTACCACTGCAACAGCGCGGACTGCTTGCGCCACGGAAAGGCGGTGTCCCCCGGCGCCACGTCGCCGACGGCGCCATCCAGTGGGTCGACGAGCAGCGACGCTTTGCCGCCGGAGGCGGGCCACTGCCCGATCGCCGTCGCAATGGCTTTGGCCGCAGCGGAATTCAGCGTCGACAGCACGTCTGAGCCCGCCACGAACCCGACGGGCGACGGCGTCGAACTGCCGCCGGCCAGGTAGGTCACCAAATCCATGTGGCTCAGCGTCTTGTTGACGACCGCGCTCGGAGCGACACCCACCGCGGATTTGATGGCGTCGACGACACCGGGTCCGGCGCCCGCCGGGCAGGTGGCCAGGACGTGGCAGTTCGGCTGGTTGCCGACGGAGAGATCGACTATCCCCCAGGTGTTTCGGTCCGCGGCACTCAACCAGGACTGCCAGCCCATGAGCACCTGCACCGCCGACGCCGGCGGGAAGTCGAGCCGGACGACGTCGTTGTCACCGGTCGTAAACGTCGCGAAGGTCATCGACGTCGTCACCCCGAAGTTGCCCCCGCCCCCACCGCGCAGCGCCCAGAACAGGTCCGGATGGTCGTTGGCCGACGCGGTGACCACGTCGCCGCTCGGCAGCACCACCGTCGCCGACTGCAGCGCGTCGCATGTCAGTCCGGCGTGGCGGGAATCGGCCCCCACCCCGCCCCCCAGGGCCAGTCCCGCGATCCCGATGCTGGGGTAGGTGGCGGTGGGGATCGCGCGGCCGGCGGCGGCCAGCGCCTGGTGCACCGCGTACACCGTGGTCGCCGGCGTGACGGTGGCGTTGCCGGCGCCGTCGACGTTCACCCCGCCGGGCAGCTTGCGCAGGTCGATCACCATCGTGCCGTTGGCGCTCGATGCGCCGATGTACGAATGGCCGCCCCCGCGCGGGGCGATCTTGAGCCCGTTCGCCGTTGCGAACGACACGGCCTTCTGCACATCCGACTGCGACGACACCGTGACGACCGCCGCGGGACTGGAGTTGTCGTAGAACGAATTGAAAAGCTGTTTGCCCGAGGAGAATTGAGCGCCATTGCCGGGCAACGCGACGCTCCCGCCGATGGAGGAGGCCAGGCCGCCCCAGCCGACGGTGGGGTCGGCGGCCGCCCGCGCGCTGCCGAACACGGCCCCGGTCGCCAGCATCCCGACGGCCCCCCGAAGAAAGGTCTGGCGCGAAATCTCATGGTCCAGCGGACGGCTGCGATTCGTCGTCATGAGCCGGATTCTGGTCGAATCCGCACCCGAAAATCCGGCCCCGGCGCGAGTGTCAGGTCACAGTGTGGCCTCGATCCGCCGGCGCCGGCACGGCCGTCGTGGAGCCCAATAAGGCACGTCAGGGGCGCGATGCCCTTACAAAACGCTTATTGTGCAAAGCTTTATCGCACCGTGTTGTAAACGTGACAGTCATAGACCAGAGTTCCCTAAGTGACTGGAGTGCCGTCGGCGCATTCCGAGACAGGGAGGCTGGCATGAAGGCACTGGCGGCGGGAACTCAACGGTGGATCTGGCTGTTTCGTCACCAGCCTCTGACCGTTCGCCTTCTGGCCGGTGCCGCCGGCCTCCTCACGGTGGCTGCGGCGTTCGCGGCGCCGGCCGAGGCGGACCCGGCGACCGACGACGCCTTCATCGACGCGCTGAACCACGCCGGCATCGACTTCGGCGAGCCGGGGAACGCGATGAAAGTGGGCGAGTCCATCTGCCCGATGCTCGCGCAGCCCGGCGGCAACTTCGCAGCCGCCGCGGCGACCGTCAGCAACCGCGGCCTGTCGCCGGGGATGGCCAAGATGTTCACCACCATCGCGATTCAGATGTACTGCCCGCAGGAGATGGCCAACATCGCCAGCGGCAACCCGACTGCTGGGTTGCCGGGCATTCCGGGCGGTCTGCCCGGCGGTCTTGCCGGCGGCATCCCCGGCATCCAGCAAATCCCGGGCATGCCAGGGGCTTAGCCGCTCAGCGCGTCCCCAACGGGTCGATGGTCGAGGCGATATAGACCATCGCCGCCGCGACGGTCGCGGTCGTGATGAAGTCGGTCCCCTTGCCGCGGACGACCAACTGGCCGGCCCGGTCCTCGGACAACACCAACCGCAGGATCGCCGCCACGCCCACCCCGATGCCGATCAGCAGGGCGCCGCGACGCCAGAAGTTGGCCCCCGCCAACACAAATGCCGCGGCGAAAATCAGGCCGACCAACAGGATCGGCCATTGTGCCCGCAGCGTCGCGCGCACCGGTTATTGCCGTCCCTCGGCCAATTCGACGACGTTGGTCAACAGGAACGCGCGGGTGAGCGGGCCGACGCCACCGGGATTTGGTGACACGTGCCCGGCCACCTCCCACACGTCGGGATGCACATCGCCGACGAGGCCGTTCTCGGTGCGGCTGACGCCCACGTCGACGACCGCGGCGCCCGGACGTACCATCTCGGCGGTCAGCATGTGCGGCACCCCGACGGCGGCCACGATGATGTCGGCCTGCCTGGTCAGCGCGGCCAGGTCGCGAGTTCCGGTGTGGCACAACGTGACCGTGGCGTTCTCCGAGCGGCGGGTCAGCAGCAGCCCCAGCGGGCGGCCGACCGTCACGCCGCGGCCGATGACGACCACGTGGGCCCCGGCGATTTCGACGTCGTAGCGCCGCAGCAGGTGCACGATGCCGCGCGGCGTGCAGGGCAGCGGGGCCCGCTCCATCAGCACCAGGCGGCCCAGGTTGGTGGGGTGCAGGCCGTCGGCGTCCTTGGCGGGGTCGACGCGCTCGAGCGCCGCGTTCTCGTCGAGGTGCTTGGGCAGCGGCAGCTGGACGATGTAGCCGGTGCACTCGGGGTTGGCGTTGAGTTCGTCGATGGTCTCGTCGAGTTGGGCGGCGCTGATGTCGGCGGGCAGGTCGCGGCGGATCGACGTGATGCCGACCTTGGCGCAGTCGGCGTGCTTGCCGCGAACGTAGGCCTGCGACCCGGGGTCGTCGCCGACCAGGATGGTGCCCAGCCCGGGCGTGCGGCCCGCTGCCGTCAGAGCGGCGACTCGTTGCTTGAGGTCGACGAAGATTTCGTCCCGGGTGGCCTTGCCGTCCAGCGTGATTGCGCCCACGCCTCACAGTCTGGCACGCGACACGATTAAGCTCCTCGCATGTCTACCCCTCCAGACGTGCTCAGCCCGGCCAAGCTGGGCCCGATCACGCTGCGCAACCGCACCATCAAATCCGCCACCTTCGAGGCGCGCACGCCCAACGCCCTGGTGAGCGACGACCTGATCGAATACCACCGCCTGCCGGCGGCCGGCGGGGTCGGGATGACCACCGTCGCCTATTGCGCGGTGTCGCCCGGCGGCCGCACGGAGGGCAACGGGATCTGGATGCGACCGGAGGCGGTGCCCGGGTTCCGCCGGCTCACCGACGCGATCCACGCCGAGGGCGCCGCGGTGAGCGCGCAGATCGGGCACGCCGGCCCGGTCGCCAACGCCAAGTCCAACAAGGCCAAAGCCCTGGCGCCGGTGCGATTCTTCAACCCGATCGGGATGCGCTTCGCCAAGAAGGCCACCCGCGACGACATCGACGACGTCATCCAAGGGCACGTCAACGCGGTCCGGCTCGCGATCGAAGCCGGCTTCGATGCGGTCGAAATCCATTTGGGTCACAACTATCTGGCGAGCGCGTTCCTGTCTCCGCTGATCAACCGCCGCACCGACGAATTCGGCGGATCGCTGGAGAACCGGGCCAAGGTCGCCCGCGGGATAGTCATGGCCGTCCGGCGCGCGGTGGACGAGGAGGGCACGCCGATCGCGGTCACGGCCAAGCTCAACATGTCCGACGGGGTGCGCGGCGGCATCAGCACGAAGGAATCGCTGATCACCGCCAAGTGGCTGCAGGACGACGGCGGTCTGGACGCGATCGAGCTCACCGCGGGCAGCTCGCTGGTCAACCCGATGTACCTGTTCCACGGCGACCCGCCGCTCAAGGAATTCGCCGGCGCCTTCAAGCCGCCGCTGAGCTGGGGCATGCGGATGACGGGCAAGAAGTTCCTCCGCGAGTACCCCTACCGCGAGGCCTATTTACTGCGCGACGCCAAGCTGTTCCGCGCCGAGCTCACGATGCCGCTGATATTGCTCGGCGGCATCACCAACCGGGAGACGATGGACCTCGCGATGGCGGAGGGATTCGACTTCGTCGCGATGGGCCGGGCGTTGCTGGCCGAGCCGGACCTGATCAATCGGATCGCCGCCGACGGCGCCGCCCACACCGTGCATTCGGCGTGCACGCACTGCAATCGGTGCATGCCGACCATCTACACCCGGACCCGCTGCGTGGTCACCGGCGCCCCTGACTCGGTCACTCAGCCCACAGGGTGACAACAGGTGCACCCGCTACAGTTGTGGCGATGAGTGCACCAGCCCCGCCAGCGCTGACCGTTCGCCATGACGGGTCGGAGCGCACGTTCGCGGCGGGCCACGACGTGGTGGTCGGGCGCGATCTGCGGGCCGACATGCGCATCACGCACCCGCTGATCTCGCGCGCCCATTTGTTGCTGCGCTTCGACCAGGGCCGGTGGCTGGCGATCGACAACGGCTCGCTCAACGGGACCTTCTGCAACGGCCGCCGGGTCCCGGTGGTGGACATCCACGACGGCCAAACCGTCAACATCGGGAATCCCGACGGGCCGCAGCTGACCTTCGAAGTGGGCCGCCACCAAGGGCTGGCCGGGCGCCCGCCCCGAACCGAATCGATGGGCATCCCGGTGGCCGCACACGCGGGAACGGCGTGGCCGGCCTCGCAACCGCCGCCGGGTCCCCCCGTCGCCGCGGCGCCTGCTGGGCCCAGTTCGGTGTGCGGCCGGGAGGGGGGGGCGGGGCCGCGATC
>NZ_LZIS01000119.1 GCF_001667015.1 Mycobacterium sp. E3198
CCCACGTGGCGGCGGCGGTGGTGGCCGTCCCGGCCAGCGCGGCGGCGCGGCCGGCGCGTTCGGCCGGCCCGGCGGTGCGCCGCGGCGCGGCCGCAAGTCCAAGCGGGCAAAACGCGCCGAGTACGAGAACATGCAGGCGCCGGTCGTCGGCGGCGTGCGGTTGCCGCACGGCAACGGCGAGACCATCCGGCTGGCCCGCGGCGCGTCCCTGTCCGACTTCGCCGAGAAGATCGACGCCAACCCGGCCTCGCTGGTGCAGGCGCTGTTCAACCTCGGCGAGATGGTGACGGCCACGCAGTCGGTCGGCGACGAGACGCTCGAGCTGCTGGGCAGCGAGATGAACTACGTCGTCCAGGTCGTCAGCCCCGAGGACGAGGACCGCGAGCTGCTGGAATCCTTCGACCTGACCTACGGCGAGGACGAAGGCGGCGAGGAGGACCTGCAGACCCGTCCGCCGGTGGTGACCGTCATGGGTCACGTCGACCACGGTAAGACGCGGCTGCTGGACACCATCCGGAAGGCCAGCGTGCGCGAGGGTGAGGCCGGCGGCATCACCCAGCACATCGGCGCCTACCAGGTCGCCGTCGACCTCGACGGCACCGAGCGGCCGATCACCTTCATCGACACCCCGGGTCACGAGGCGTTCACCGCCATGCGTGCCCGCGGCGCCAAGGCCACCGACATCGCCATCCTGGTGGTCGCCGCCGACGACGGCGTCATGCCGCAGACGGTGGAGGCCATCAACCACGCGCAGGCCGCCGACGTGCCCATCGTGGTGGCGGTCAACAAGATCGACAAGGAGGGCGCCGACCCGGCCAAGATCCGCGGTCAGCTCACCGAGTTCGGGCTTGTCGCCGAGGATTTCGGTGGCGACACGATGTTCGTCGACATCTCCGCCAAGGAGGGCACCAACATCTCCGCACTCGAGGAGGCGGTGCTGCTGACCGCCGACGCCGCCCTGGACCTGCGGGCCAACCCCGACATGGAGGCCCAGGGTGTGGCGATCGAGGCGCACCTCGACCGCGGCCGCGGACCGGTCGCCACGGTCCTGATCCAACGCGGCACGCTGCGGGTCGGCGACTCGGTGGTCGCCGGCGACGCCTACGGCCGCGTCCGGCGCATGGTCGACGAGCACGGCGAGGACGTCGAGGAGGCGCTGCCGTCGCGGCCGGTGCAGGTCATCGGGTTCACGTCGGTGCCCGGCGCCGGCGACAACTTCCTGGTGGTCGACGAGGACCGCATCGCCCGGCAGATCGCCGACCGGCGCAGCGCGCGCAAGCGCAACGCCCTGGCCGCGCGGTCGCGCAAGCGGATCAGCCTGGAGGACCTGGATTCGGCGCTGAAGGAAACCAGCCAGCTGAACCTGATCCTCAAGGGCGACAACGCCGGTACGGTCGAGGCGCTGGAGGAGGCCCTGATGGGCATCCAGGTCGACGACGAGGTGGCGCTGCGCGTCATCGACCGCGGCGTCGGCGGCATCACGGAGACCAACGTCAACCTGGCGTCGGCCTCGGACGCGATCATCATCGGCTTCAACGTGCGCGCCGAGGGCAAGGCGACCGAGCTGGCCAACCGCGAGGGCGTGGAGATCCGCTACTACTCGGTTATCTACCAGGCGATCGACGAGATCGAGAAGGCCCTGCGCGGCATGCTCAAGCCGATCTACGAGGAGAACCAGCTGGGTCGCGCCGAGATCCGGGCGATCTTCCGGTCCTCGAAGGTCGGCATCATCGCCGGCTGCATGATCAGCTCGGGTGTGGTGCGCCGCAACGCGAAGGCCCGGCTGCTGCGGGACAACATCGTGGTGGCCGACAACCTCTCGATCACCTCGCTGCGCCGGGAGAAGGACGATGTCACCGAGGTCCGCGAGGGCTTCGAATGCGGTATGACGCTGGGCTACTCCGACATCAAGGAGGGCGACATCATCGAGTCCTACGAGCTGGTCCAGAAGGAGCGCGCCTAACCACCGCTGACGATGCAGAACGAAGTGATGAGGAGGAAGCGGTGAATCACGATGCCTGACCCCGCCCGCGCGCGACGGTTGGCCAAACGGATCTTCACGATCGTCGCCTCGGCGATCGAGTTCGAGATCAAGGATCCCGGGCTGGACGGGGTGACCATCGTCGACGCGAAGGTGACCGCCGACCTGCACGACGCGACCGTGTTCTACACGGTGATGGGCCGCACGCTCGACGACGAGCCCGACTACGCCGCCGCCGCGGCCGCGCTGGAGCGGGCCAAGGGCGCGCTGCGCACCATGGTCGGGGCCGGCACCGGGGTGCGCTTCACGCCGACGCTGACGTTCAGCCGGGACACGACCGCCGACAGTGTGCAGCGCATGGACGAGTTGCTGGAGCGCGCCCGCGCCGCGGACGCCGACCTGGAACGGGTCCGCTCGGGTGCCAAGCCGGCCGGTGACGCCGATCCATATCGTGTGAGGGACACCGGTGACGGCGATCGACCCGAAGACTGACGTAGTGGGCGTCGACGCCCGCGGCGCCGCCGAGCTGCTGTCGGGCGCCGAGACGATCGCGGTGGTCGCCCACGTCCACCCCGACGCGGACACCATCGGCGCGGGGCTGGCGCTGGCCCTGGTACTGGACAAGTGCGGCAAGCGCGTCGAGGTCGGCTTCGCCGCGCCGGCGACCCTGCCGGAATCGCTGGCGTCGCTGCCCGGATGTCACCTGCTGGTCAGCCCCGACGGGATGAGCCGCGACGTCGATTTGGTTGTGACCGTGGACGTTCCGAGCGTCAAGCGGCTGGGGGCGCTGAGCGACCTGGCCGGTCCCGGCCGGCGGGTGCTGGTCATCGACCACCACGCCTCCAACGAGATGTTCGGCAGCGCCAACTTCATCGACGTGTCGGCGGACTCCACCACGATGATGATCGCCGACATCCTCGACGCGTGGGGCAAGCCGATCGATCTGGACGTGGCGCACTGCATCTACGCCGGGCTGACGACCGACACCGGCTCGTTCCGCTGGGCCAGCGCCCGCGCGCTGCGGCTGGCTGCCCGGCTGGTCGACGTCGGCGTCGACAACGCCGAGATCAGCCGAACGCTGATGGACACGCACCCGTTCGGGTGGCTGCCGTTGCTGTCGCGGGTGCTGGCCTCGGCGCAGTTGTTGCCCGATGCGGTCGGCGGTCGCGGGCTGGTCTACGCCGTCGTCGGGCATCGGGACTGGGTCGACTCCCGCCCGGAGGAAGTCGAGAGCATCGTCGACATCGTGCGGACCACGCAGCAGGCGGAGGTGGCGGCCGTCTTCAAGGAGGTCGACCCGCAGCGGTGGTCGGTGTCGATGCGGGCCAAGGCCGACGTGGATCTGGCGGCGGTCGCCTCAGAGTTCGGCGGTGGGGGACACCGGCTGGCCGCCGGCTATTCGACCGACGGCTCGATCGACGACGCGGTGGCGTCGCTGCGCGCGGCGCTCGGCTAGAAGGCCCAGCTGCCCGACGGGTCGAGCACGAAGCCGTGGTCCCCGCTGGTGGTGTCCAGGCAGGCGACGACGTTGCCGCCGTCGACCGCGCACGTCACGTTCAGGTAGGACAATTTCGCGCCCGCGGGCAACGGCTTGCCGCCCGAAGGCAGCGCGGGCGGGTTGCCGTCGCACCCGCCGTAGGTCATGCGGCTCAGCTCGTAGCCGGGTCCCTTGAAATTCACCGCGCCCACGACGCAATCGCCCGGCTTCGGGTGGCCCCCGCCCGGGAACGGCACGTCGTCCATGCCGGGCGCGTCGCCGCTGCACTTGATGTCCTGCGACGGTTGCGGCGCGGGCGCCGGGCCCCCGTAGAAGTCGCACACCAGCGTCGGCGTGACCGAAAAACTGATGCGGCGCCCGCCGCCCTGGCTCGGCGTCACGGCGTAGCCGTCCACGGGGACGGCGATGAACCTGTTCAGATCGGGAAATCCCGGCGGGGGCAGCGCCGCGGCCGGGGGTGCCGACGCCACTGCGGCTGCCGCGAGGGTCAGGCCTCCGAGGGCCCGCAAGGTGTGGCCGCGCATCGTCTCCTCCTAACGCACCTGGGCCCGACCGCGTTGCAGGACGGCGTCGCGGTTGGCGGCGATGTCGTCGCCGCTGGTGCGGAACTGCCTGGCCGCCATCGCCTCCATCCACAGCCCCGCGCTGGCCTGCGAGTCGTCGATCCGGTGATAGGACGCCAGCAACGCCCGGACCGCGTTCTGGTTGTTGCCGACGATGGAGGCTGCCACCTCGCGGGCCGTGGGCAGCAGCCGGTCGTGCGGGACCACCTCGGTCACCAGGCCGGCGCGCAGCGCGTCGGCGGCCGACAGGTAGTCGCCGGTGAGGCTCATGCGCCGGGCCAGGCCGATGCCGACCTTCTGCGGCAACCGCACGCTCAGCCCCCAGGTGGGCAGCAGCCCCACCCGGGCGTGCGTGTCGGCGAACCGGGCCTGCTCGGAGGCGATCAGGACGTCGCAGTACAGGGCCAGCTCCAGCCCGCCGGTGACCGCGGCACCGTTGATCGCGCCGATCACCGGCTTGGTCAGCGGCGGCCAGCGCGGCGAGATGTCCGGGAGCGCCGACTCGCCGCCCAGTTCCTTGAGGTCCAGCCCCGCGCAGAACACCGGGTCGGCGCCGGTGACGATGACCACGTCGACGTCGTCGTCGGTCTCCGCGTCGGTCAGGGCGCCGAAGAACTCGTCCCGCAGCGCCGCCGACAGCGCGTTGCGCGCCTGCGGCCGGTTGAGGGTCAGGGTGCGCACCCGCTCGTCGGTCTCGATCAGCAGGATGTCGTCGGTCATGTGTTCACCGTAGAGGGTGGCCCGCGGCGCTGACGTCGCCGAGCCTGCGCTGGGAGCGTCGATGCGCCGAAATCCCCGCGCTGAGCGCAGGCTCGATGGGCATCGGCGACCGGCTACCGCGCTTATCGTGGATCCCATGTGCCGGAACATCACCGAACTGCGTGGATTGCAGCCGGCGGCCACGCCGGAGGAGATCGCGGCGGCCGCGCGCCAGTACGTGCGCAAGGTCAGCGGCATCACCCACCCCTCGGCCGCCAACGCCGAGGCGTTCGAGGCCGCGATCGCCGAGGTCACCGCGACGACGACGCGACTGCTGGCTGCCCTGCCGCCGCGGCGCCGGCCGCCCAGGACCGTGCCGCCGTTGCGCCGGCCCGAGGTGGTGGCCCGCCTCGCCGGCGCGACATGACGCTCACCGCGACCATGCCCGCGCTCAAGGAGTGGAGCGCGGTGGTGCACGCGCTGCTCGACGGCCGGCAGCGCGTGCTGCTGCGCAAGGGCGGCATCGGCGAGAAGCGCTTCGAGCTTGCCGCCCGGGAGTTCGTGCTGTTCCCGACGGTCGCCCACAGCCACGCCCAGCGCGTCCGGCCCGAGCATCGCGACCTGCTGGACGCCGGGGCCGCCGACAGCACCGACGATCAGCTGGTGCTGCGGGCCGCCGCGAAAGTCGTTGCGGCACAAGAGGTCAACCGGCCCGATGGCCTCGCGGCGATCGAGGACCTGCACATCTGGACCGCCGAGTCGGTGCGCGAGGACCGGCTCGACTTCCGGCCCAAGCACAAGCTGGCCGTGCTGGTGGTGTCGGTGATCCCGCTGGCCGAGCCGGTGCGGATCACGCGGACCCCGCAGTACGCGGGGTGCACCAGCTGGGTGCAACTCCCGCTGACACCGGCCGATGTGCGGCTGGGCGCGCCGGTCTGCGACGAGGCCGCGTTAGACCGGGTCGCCCGCCGGGTCCGCGACGCGGTCGGCTGAGCGGCGATCGCAAGCGCGGCGTTGGGGGTACCCCCGCGAAGCTGGGGGACCGGGCGCTGCGGGTCGGCGCCGTCGGCTCAAGGCGCGCCGGGCCCGACGGGAAGCAGCAGCCGGGAGCGGCCGTAGTGCACGGCGTGGGTGGCCGGCGTGGACTGTCGGCCCGTCAGCAACGGTTCGTCGGTGCCGAGGTTGGGCACGTAACGCGGGAACCAGCTGCCCGCGATCAGCACCCGGATGCGCGACCCCGCGCGAAACCGGTGGGCGATGCCGTCCAGTTCGATTCGGACCGTCTTCGTCTTGCCGCTCAGCCGCCGGTATCCATCGCTGACGTTGCGCGACCGGCCATTGGCCCCGACCTCGCTCACCCGGACGAACAGGTCGGCGTGCGGATTGTCGGAGCTGTGCGCCAGCTCGATCACCGGGTTCCCGTACACGTACAGATCGTGGGTGAGGGTGAGGCCGGTGAAGGCGAGCACGTCGTCGCGCTCGGCGAGGCGGCTGTCGTCGCGGTAACCCCCGCTCGTGGCCAGTAGCGGACCGCCGGCGGTCGGCGTCGGGTCGGTGGGGTCGCAGCGAAACGTCGCCGGCGCCGGTCGTTTCAGGCCCGTCGGCGCGGTCTCGCCCAGGTGACCGCCCGGCCGCAGGTACAGCGCCCGTTCGGTGGTGGCCGGCGGCCAGTCGGGCAGGTGGCGCCAGCCCTGACCCCCGTCCGAGCCGGTGACGTACGCGTGCACCCTGCTGGGCCGGCGCAGCGGCGCGCCGCCCAGGTGGGCGTCCAGCCAGTCCAGCGTTTCCCGCGCGCTGATCGGCAGCGCCTTGCCGAGCAGCTGGGTGTGCGTCCAGGGACCCATCGTCAGCGCGACGTCGACGCCCCGGTCGCGCAGGTGCGCGTACTGCTGCAGCGTCTGCCGCACGAACAGGTCCTGCCAGCCGCCGATGAGCAGCACCGGCACCCGCACGCGATCCAGCGCCTCGCGGCACCGCAGCGAGTCCCAGAACGCGTCGGCGGCGTCCTCGTGTTCGACCCACGATTCGAACCACGGCGCACCCGTGCCGAGCAGCGCCCGCGCCGAGGCGCCCAGGGGCAGCGCACCCGCCGCCTCCGCCACCTTGCGCCGGGCCCGCAGCTGGCGCAGCGCCAGCCGCACCCGCGCCGGGTCCTCCTGGTGCGACACCAGGTCGCTCCAGCCCAGGAAGTCGTTGATGGCGAACGAACCCGTCCCCCACACGGAGGCGTTGAAATCGTGCGGACCGGCGGTGATGATGGCCGCGGCCAGCTCCGGCGGGGGATCCTGCAGCAGCGCCCACTGGGTGAAGCCCAGATACGACACCCCGACGGTGGCGAATCGACCGGTGAACCACGGCTGCTCGCGCAGCCACGCGGCGGTGTCGGCGCCGTCGGCGGCCTCGTTGACCATCGGTTCGAAGTCCCCGCCCGACCCGAACGTGCCGCGCACGCTCTGCAGCACGACGTGGTACCCCCGCGCGGCGTACAGCCGGGCGTATGCCAGCGAGAACGGGAACGCCCTGCCGTACGGCGCGCGGACCAGCAAGGTGCCCTTGGGGCTCGACGTGGCGGGCGCGTAGTGGTCGGCCGCCAGGTGCACCCCGTCGCGCATCGGCACGTCGACGCGCTCGACGGTGTAGTCGGTGGTCGCCCGCGGCAGGCCCAACACGCGGCCCAGCGCGGCGTCGCCGACACGGCTCAGCGGGCTTGGGGTGCGGTGCGCGAGACGGGTGGAGGTCGTACTCACGACCCCCAGGCTAGGTTCTTCGCCGGATTAAAACTTGTAATACGGTGCCAGGTCGTTGGCGCGCTGCACATTGGTGGACATGCAGTCGACCTCCGGGTTGGAGTAGACCGTCGAGAAGTACAGCGCCTGCTGCAGCACGCCGTAGCTGGTCTTGAACGCGACCATGCAGGAAAAGAACCAGAAGCTGTTGTGATAGGTCGGCTTCATCACCCAGTACTGCGCGGCGCGGTGACCCTGGATCGTCGTTTCGATGGCGTCGGGGGGCAGGGACTGCTCGTAGGTCCGCCAGATGATGGGCTCGACGGCCATCTGATAGTTGCCCGCGTCGAAGTGGCAGCGCAGCCCGTCCTCGTGTTCGGGCGGCGTGAACGCCAGCCCGAGGCGCTGCAAGGCGTCGAACGGAATGTCCTCGCACGCGTCGAAGGGGCGCGGGTCGGTCGTCGCGACGATGGGGCTCTTCATGGTGGTTTCCATCGGCTGGGCCGTCGACCGCAGCTCGACCGGCCCACCCCCGCTCGGCCCCGGCGGCGCGCTCTGCCAACCCACCGCCACCGCCGCGGCCAGCGCGCCCAGCGCGGAGATAAGACGCAGATTGGCGAACACCACACCCCCTGAGGCCTCAGCCGTCCGTTGCGAGTTGTGTACACGAGAACACGTTCTAATCCGGCAGGCAAGGGCCCGCCGCAAAACCGGCTCGGCGGAGCGAGTCGTTAGGCTGGTTAGTCGTGGTGACATCGGAATCGACCAACGGGGCGCAGCCGACGCTGTGGGCGGTTTCCGACCTGCATACCGGCCACCTCGGCAACAAGCCGGTCACCGAATCGCTGCATCCGTCCTCGCCGGAGGACTGGCTGATCGTCGCCGGCGACGTCGCCGAACGCACCGACGACATCCGCTGGGCGCTTGACCTGCTGCGGCGGCGCTTCGCCAAGGTGATCTGGGTGCCCGGCAACCACGAGCTGTGGACCACCAGCCGCGACCCCATGCAGGTCTTCGGCAGGGCCCGCTACGACTACCTGGTCGACATGTGCGACGAGCTGGGCGTGGTCAGCCCCGAGCACCCGTTCCCGGTGTGGACCGAACGCGGCGGCCCGGCCACGATCGTGCCGATGTTCCTGCTGTACGACTACACCTTCTTGCCGGAGGGTGCGACGAGCAAAGCCGAGGGGCTGGCCATCGCGCGGGAGCGCAACGTGGTCGCCACCGACGAATTCCTGCTCTCCTGCGAGCCCTACGCCAGCCGCGAGGCCTGGTGCCGGGAGCGGCTGGCCGCCACCCGGGCCCGCCTCGAGGAGCTCGACTGGATGACGCCGACCGTCCTGGTGAACCACTTCCCGCTGGTCCGGGACCCCTGCGACGCGCTGTTCTACCCGGAATTCTCGCTGTGGTGCGGGACCACCAAGACCGCCGACTGGCACACCCGCTACAACGCCATCTGCTCGGTGTACGGGCACCTGCACATCCCGCGCACCACCTGGTACGACGACGTGCGCTTCGAGGAGGTGTCGGTCGGCTACCCGCGCGAGTGGCGCCGCCGCAAGCCGTACAGCTGGTTGCGCCAGGTGCTACCGGATCCCCAGTACGCGCCGGGCTATCTCAACGACTTCGGCGGTCACTTCGTGATCACCCCCGAGATGCGCAAGCAGGCCGTGCAGTTCCGGGAACGAGTGCGGCAGCGGCAATCCCGATGACGGGCCGCACGCTGGTGTCGTCGGTGTTGCCCGACGCCCTGCTCTCTTCGGGTTCGGCGGATCTCGCCTATTCCGAGGTGTACTCCGACCCGCCGGGCCTGACGCCGCTGCCCGAAGAGGAGCCGCTGATCGCCAAGTCGGTTGCCAAGCGGCGCAACGAGTTCATCACCGTGCGGCACTGCGCCCGTGTCGCGATGGGCGAGCTCGGGCTGCCCCCGGTGCCGATCCTCAAGGGCGACAAGGGGGAGCCCTGCTGGCCCGACGGCGTGGTGGGCAGCCTCACCCACTGCACCGGCTACCGCGGCGCGGTGGTGGGCCGCGCCGGCGCGGTGCGCTCGGTGGGCATCGACGCCGAACCGCACGACGTGCTGCCCGACGGCGTGCTGGGCGCGATCGCGCTGGAGGAGGAGCGCCACGAGATCGCCGCGCTGCCCGGGGGGCTGCACTGGGACCGGATCCTGTTCTGCGCCAAGGAGGCGACGTACAAGGCCTGGTTCCCGCTGACCAAGCGGTGGCTGGGTTTCGAGGACGCCCACATCGTGTTCGACCCCGATTCGCGGACCACCGGGGCGTTCGTCTCCAAGATCCTGATCGACGGGGAGGCGCTGTCGGGTCCGCCGCTGACGTCGCTGCGGGGCCGTTGGTCGGTCGAGCGCGGGCTGGTGATCACCGGGATCGTGCTTTGACCGGTCTGGGCATCGGTCCGGGAATAGTCGTCGTCGACAAGCCGCCCGGGATGACCAGTCACGACGTGGTGGGGCGGTGCCGGCGCATCTTCGCCACCCGCCGGGTGGGCCACGCCGGGACGCTGGACCCGATGGCCACCGGCGTGCTGGTGATCGGCGTCGACCGGGCCACCAAGATCCTCGGCCTGCTGACCGCGGCGTCGAAGTCGTATGCCGCCACCATCCGCCTGGGCCAGACCACGTCCACCGAGGACGCCGAAGGTGAAGTGCTGCAATCTGTTCCGGCCGGACACCTGACCGACGCGGCGATCGGCGCCGCCATCGACGGGCTGCGCGGCGACATCGAGCAGGTGCCGTCGGCGGTCAGCGCGATCAAGGTGGACGGCCGGCGCGCCTACCGGCTGGTCCGGGAGGGTCAGGCCGTCGAGCTGGCGGCCCGGCCGGTGCGCATCGACCGGTTCGACGTGCGGGCCGTGCGCCGGGCCGGTGACGTTGTCGACGTCGACGTCGAGGTCGACTGCTCGTCGGGGACCTACATCCGCGCGCTGGCCCGCGACCTCGGCGCGGAGCTCGGGGTCGGGGGGCACCTGACGGCGTTGCGGCGCACCCGCGTCGGGCGTTTCGGGCTGGACCGGGCGCACTCGCTGGACGACCTGGCCGAGCGCCCGCGGCTGACCTGGCCGCTGGACGAGGCGTGCCTGCTGCTGTTTCCGCGCCGCGACCTGTCCGCCGAGCAGGCCGAGGCGGCCGGCAACGGCAGGCCCCTGCCGGCGGCCGGGATCGACGGGGTCTACGCCGCCGCCGACGCCGGCGGCCGGGTGATCGCGCTGCTGCGCGACGACGGTTCGCGGACCAAGTCGGTCGTGGTGATTCGCCCCTCGACGCTGTCGCGGTAGGTTCTTACGGGTGAGCGAAGACAGGGTCCGCGTGCGCGTCGGGGACGGTGGCGTGGCCATGGTGACAATGGTGCGCACCGACAAGCACAATGCGCTCGACCAAGCCATGTTCGAGGGCTTGATGAATGCGGCAGGGCAACTGGCAGAAGACAAATCGGTTCGCGCGGTCGTGCTGCACGGCGAGGGCAAGAGCTTCTGCTCGGGCCTGGACGTCGCCAGCTTCATGTCTGGACAGGGCGGCACCGGGGTGCTGCTGGAACGCGACGGCGACCGGGTGGCCAACTTCGCGCAACGGGTGGCCTACGACTGGTCCCTGGTGCCGGCGCCGGTCATCGCGGCGATTCACGGGAACTGCTTCGGCGGCGGCCTGCAGATCGCGCTGGGCGCCGACATCCGGATCGCCGCACCGGACGCGAAGCTGTCCATCATGGAGGTCAAGTGGGGGCTGGTCCCCGACATGGGCATCACGCAGACACTGCCGCGGCTCGTCCCCATCGACGTTGCCAAGGAGCTGACCTTCACCGGCCGCATTGTGCTCGGCAGCGAAGCTTTGGCGCTCGGACTGGTCACGCGAAACAGCGACGATCCGCTGGCCTCGGCGAAGCAACTCGCGGACGAGATCGCGCGGAAATCTCCCGACGCCGTTCGCGCCGCCAAGCGTCTCTACGACGAAACGTGGCTCAGCAACGACGCCGCGGCCGCCCTCAAACGCGAATCCGAGCTGCAAGTCGGGCTGCTCGGCAAGCCCAATCAGCTTGCCGCCGTGGTCGCCGGAATGTCGGGCGAGGACCCGGTCTTCGCCGACCCCGCCTGACGTCGGGCGCCCCGGCAGCGACGGGGGTTCCAGCGACCACGTTGACCCGGCTAAGCTCCCGACCAGACGGGTGTCAACTCGCCCCACATCTCCGGGAAGGCGTGCTATGTCCAACAAGGTTTACGTCGTCGGCGTCGGCATGACGAAATTCGAGAAGCCGGGCCGCCGCGAGGGCTGGGACTACCCGGACATGGCGAGGGAGTCGGGCACCAACGCGCTGACCGACGCCGGCGTCGACTACCGCGAGGTGCAGCAGGGCTACGTCGGCTACGTCGCCGGCGACTCGACGTCCGGGCAGCGGGCGCTCTACGAGCTGGGCATGACCGGCATCCCGGTCGTCAACGTCAACAACAACTGCTCGACCGGCTCGACGGCGCTGTTCTTGGCCGCGCAGGCCGTCCGCGGCGGGATCGTCGACTGCGCCATCGCGCTCGGCTTCGAGAAGATGCAACCCGGCGCGCTGAGCGGCGGCGCCTCCGACCGCGAGTCGCCGATGGGCAAACACGTCAAGGCGATGGCCGAGATCGACGAGTTCGCGATGCCCGTCGCGCCGTGGATGTTCGGCGCCGCCGGCCGCGAGCACATGCGCCAATACGGCACCACCGCAGAGCATTTCGCCAAGATCGGCTACAAGAATCACAAGCACTCCACCAACAACCCGTTCGCGCAGTTCCAGGAGTCCTACACGCTCGACGACATCCTGGCGTCGCGGATGATCTCCGACCCGCTCACCAAGCTGCAGTGCTCGCCCACGTCCGACGGTTCGGGCGCGGCGATCGTGGCCTCGGAGAGCTTCGTCGACCGCCACGGGCTGGCCGGCCAGGCCGTGGAGATCGTCGGCCAGGCGATGACCACCGACTTCGCCTCGACGTTCGACGGCAGCGCGAAGAACCTCATCGGCTACGACATGAACGTGCAAGCCGCGCAACAGGTTTACGACCAGTCCGGGCTGGGCCCCGAGGACTTCCAGGTGATCGAGCTGCACGACTGCTTCTCGGCCAACGAGCTGCTGCTGTACGAGGCCCTCGGCCTGTGCGCCCCGGGCGAGGCGCCGAAGCTGGTGGACAACGGCGACACCACCTACGGCGGCCGCTGGGTGGTCAACCCGTCCGGCGGGCTGATCTCCAAGGGACACCCGCTCGGCGCGACCGGGCTGGCGCAGTGCGCCGAGCTGACCTGGCAGCTGCGCGGAACCGCCGAGGCGCGGCAGGTCGACAACGTGACCGCGGCGCTGCAGCACAACATCGGGCTGGGCGGGGCCGCCGTCGTCACCGCCTACCAGCGCGCCGAGCGCTAAGGGCGCGATGTTCGAATGGTCCGAGACGGACCTGATGGTCCGGGATGCCGTTCGCCAGTTCGTCGACAAGGAGATCCGGCCGCACCTCGACGAGCTGGAGACGGGTGAGCTGTCGCCCTATCCGATCGCCCGCAAGCTGTTCAGCCAGTTCGGCCTCGACGCGATGGCCGCCGAGTCCGTCAAGTCGATGCTGGAACGCGAGCGCGCCAGGCAAGCGGGTGAGGCGGCCGAGGAAAAGGGCGACGGCGCAGGCGGTTTCGGGGCGCAGGGTTCGATGGTCGCGGTGCTGGTCTCCGAAATCGCCCGCGTCAGCATCGGGTTGCTGAGCACCGCGTCGGTCAGCCTCGGACTGGGCGCGGCGACCATCATGAGCCGCGGAACGCTGGCCCAGAAGGAGCGCTGGCTGCCCGACCTGATGACGCTGAAGAAGATCGCGGCGTGGGCCATCACGGAGCCGGACTCCGGCTCGGACGCGTTCGGCGGCATGAAGACCTACGTCAAGCGCGACGGCGAAGACTACATCCTCAACGGGCAGAAAACCTTCATCACCAACGGGCCCTGCGCAGACGTCCTGGTGGTTTACGCCAAGCTCGACGACGGCGACGCGGGCCCGGACAAGAAGGTGGACAAGCGCAACCGGCCGGTGCTGATCTTCGTGCTGGATGCGGGCATGCCGGGCCTGACGCAGGGCAAGCCGTTCAAGAAGATGGGCATGATGTCCTCGCCGACGGGCGAATTGTTCTTCGACAACGTGCGGCTGACGCCCGACCGGCTGCTCGGCGAGAACCGCCAGCACGCCGGCGGGGACGGCCGCGACAGCGCCCGCGACAATTTCGCCGCGGAACGCATCGGGATCGCGATGATGGCGCTGGGCATCATCAACGAATGCCACCGGCTGTGCGTGGACTACGCCAAGACCCGCACGCTGTGGGGCCGCAACATCGGGCAGTTCCAGCTGATCCAGCTCAAGCTGGCCAAGATGGAAATCGCGCGGATGAACGTGCAGAACATGGTGTTTCAGACGATCGAGCGGCAGCAGGCGGGCAAACCGCTGACGCTCGCCGAGGCGTCGGCGATCAAGCTGTACTCCTCGGAGGCGGCCACCGACGTCGCGATGGACGCCGTGCAGCTGTTCGGCGGCAACGGCTACATGGCCGAATACCGCGTGGAGCAGCTGGCCCGCGACGCCAAGTCCCTGATGATCTACGCCGGCAGCAACGAGGTTCAGGTCACCCACATCGCCAAGGGCCTATTGAGCTGAACCCTTTCGCGCCGAGCGTGAAGTGAGCGCGAAAAATTTGCCGAAATCTCGCAGTGGGTTCACGCTCGGCGCTAGGACTCAGGCGACGACCCAGATCGCGCGCGCGGCCGGGCTGCCCAGGTCGACGGTGCACTCGGCGCCGTCGGCGGCCTGGATCGCGACGGAGATCATGCCGGCGAATTCGCGGCGGGTCAGCACGCGCAGCCGCGAGTCCAGGTGGATGCCGACGTCGGTGAAGTAGCGCAGCATCTCCGGATCGGAATCGGAAATGCGGGCGACCGTGCCGGTGTCCCCGTCGCCGCAGGCCCACAGCTGGCGGGCCGGCGGCGTGGGCACCTGCCCGTCGGAGGCGGGGATGGGGTCGCCATGCGGGTCGCGCTGCGGATACCCCAGCTTGGCGTCGATGCGGGCGACCAGGCGATCCGATACCGCGTGCTCGAGCACCTCGGCCTCGTCGTGCACCTCGTCCCAGCCGTAGCCGAGCTCGTTGACCAGGAAGGTCTCCAACAACCGGTGGCGGCGCACCACCTCGAGGGCCGCCCGGCGCCCGGCCTCGGTCAGCGTCACCGCGCCGTACTTCTCGTGGTCGACCAGGCCCTGCTCGGCGAGCTTGCGGATCGACTCCGAGGCGGTGCTGGCCGACACCCCGATCCGGTCGGCCAGCATCTTGGTGCTGACCTTCTGCGCGGACCCGTCGGTGGACCATTCCTGCGCATTCCAAATGACCTTCAAATAGTCCTGGCCGACCGCGGTGATACCGCCAGGCTCGTCGTCAGCCCTCACAAGCAGAAAGTTTAGGCAACCCACCCCTGATTCGGGGTGCCGCGCTCCGATCTGGCGCGCCACACCCCGGTGTGGCGCCGTAGGCTAGCGGTCGTGCAGCGGTGGCGCGGCCAAGACGAGATTCCCACGGACTGGGGCAGATGCGTGGTCACCATCGGGGTGTTCGATGGTGTCCATCGCGGCCACGCCGAGCTGATCGCGCACGCGGTGAAGGCCGCCCGCGCCCGCAACGTGCCGACCGTGCTGATGACGTTCGACCCGCACCCGATGGAAGTGGTCTATCCCGGCAGCCACCCCGCGCAGCTCACGACCCTGACCCGCCGCGCCGAGCTCGTCGAGGAGCTGGGCATCGACGTTTTCCTGGTGATGCCGTTCACCAGCGACTTCATGAAGCTCACCCCGGAGCGCTACATCCACGAGCTGCTGGTGGAGAACCTGCACGTGGTGGAGGTTGTGGTGGGGGAGAACTTCACGTTCGGCAAGAAGGCGGCCGGCAACGTCGAGACGTTGCGGCGCGCCGGCGACCGGTTCGGATTCGCGGTGGAGTCGATGTCGCTGCTGTCCGAGCATCACAGCAACGAGACCGTGACGTTCTCGTCCACCTACATCCGTTCCTGCGTGGACGCCGGCGACGTGGTAGCCGCCACCGAGGCCCTGGGCCGCCCGCATCGCGTCGAGGGCGTCGTCGTCCGGGGCGAGGGGCGGGGCATGGAGCTGGGCTTTCCCACCGCCAACGTGGCCCCGCCGATGTATTCGGCCATCCCGGCCGACGGCGTGTACGCGGCCTGGTAGCGCTCGCCCGGGACGACGGTGCCGGCCACCGGTCCGTGCCCGAGCACGGTGAACC
>NZ_LZIS01000120.1 GCF_001667015.1 Mycobacterium sp. E3198
CTCTTGGCAACATCGACGCGCGCGCTCTAGCATCGGCGGCGGCACCGTGGTTCGATCGAAATCGTAAGGGATGCAACGATTTCAGGAGAATTCATGGCAACTCTGCCAGCCCAGCGTCAGTCCAGAACCCTGGTCCCCGATCTCGCCGACCTCTTTGGCGGCACTCCCCTATTGGCCGGCCTGCGCCCGCTGTTCGACCGCAACCTCCTGCGCGTCGAGGATGAATTCGACGGCGGCCGCTACGAGGTGCGCGCCGAGATTCCCGGTGTCGACCCCGCGAAGGACATCGACATCACCGTGCACGACGGGATGCTCACCATCAAGGCGGTGCGCAGCCAGGCCGTCGAATCCCACGGCCGTTCCGAATTCAGCTATGGAGCTTTCGCGCGCTCGGTCCCGCTGCCCGCCGGAGCCGACGTCGACGACGTCCGCGCCACCTACGAAAAGGGCATTTTGGCGATCTCGGTGCCGGTGCCCAACGGTGCGCCGGCTGCGAAACGCATCGAGGTCGAAACTCGGGCGTGATTTCGCGTGTGCCGCGCCGCGCCGTCAGGTTGGGGGCGGCGGAGGCTGGTCGCGCGGAATCGCGCCGTCGCAGCCCCCCGGCGGCGGCGGGCCGGGGAGAGGTTCGTCGCCGCCGACGCAGTCGTAGTAGAACTGGGGGCCGACGATCCAGGTCTTCATCCACTGGTGCCAAAACGACCCGTCGGGGTACTTTTCACCGTCGCACACGGCCAAGTTGCCGTAACCCCATCGGCCCCCCGGGCAGAAGCCCTTCGTCATGTCCGGCTGGTGCGGGTCGGGCGGGTCGGCGATGGCGACCGCAGTGGAAAACACACACGCCGCAGCACAACCCACTATCGCAGCGCCAAGGCGGGTAAGCGTGAACTTCATTCCGACTCCCTTAAACCGTTGGATGGAGCTTGACAAGGAAATCTAAAGTCCGCTTCGTTTTAATCGAGAGCCGACACTTTTTCGTTAGCTGAGACCAAGTTTTCGATAGTTTACGACTCGGCGCATCGGCGATGTCAACTTCGAAAACATATGTGCTCAGTGTGAGTTGGGGATTGACGCAGCTATTTCGGTTGATCCGTGACAGACAAAGGCGGTTCGCCGAAATCCACCGTTACCGCCCGACTCGGTCAGCGTGTGGTCGCGACCGTCGCTACGGTCGCCGGCTTTTCGAAAGTTTCGGAAAAAGTGTCTGTATTAGACGCTTTCGGCGCTCCTACCCGTGAACGCGGCCCGTCCGGCCGTGCCCCATGAAGGAAACGGAGCACAACATGTACACCACCCGCGGCCCGGATGTGATCACTCCTGCGGCGCCCAGACAACGCGCCACCGGGCGCCCCGCTCTGGTCGAACACCTGCGCCGGCTGCGCGATAACGCTGCGCTCTTCACGAGCCTGGCGCGCGAAGCAGGCATCGACACCGCCGACGGCGAGGGCGCCAACGTGATCTCCTGCATCGTCGGAAGCTCGAGCACGGCGCTCCGGTTGTCGGAAACTCTGGTGCGGCACGGCATCTATGCCGACCCGGTCCTCAGTTCCGCGGTGCCGAAAGGCCGAGCGCGGCTGCGCTTCTTCGTCACCAGCTGCCAGTCATCCGAACAGATCCGGCACATGGTCAACGTTCTGGCTCGCGAGCTGGAGCTGCTGAACGCCGTCACCCCGTCCTAGAGCCTCCCGGCGACGAAGCCGGCGGCCTGATCCACCAGTCCGGAGCCGATGTACGAGGGCTGCAGGTGTGACGGCCAATTCGTCCCCCTTCCGCAGATGGGATCGCCGGCGGCGCACTGGTCGATCGTCTTACCGGCGAACGCGGGGGCCAGCCCGTGGGTGCCGTTGCCGAACAACGCGACCGCCGCGATGTGTTGATCCATACCCGGCGGCAGCCCGCCCCACATCGCGCGGTCAACCACCTCGGCGCCCAGCGAGTAACCGCCGAGCAC
>NZ_LZIS01000121.1 GCF_001667015.1 Mycobacterium sp. E3198
TAGCTGGTCGAGCCAATTGCCCCCCGCTTTGACGATGTGCATCGATTCGTTGGTCGCGGTGTGGGTTCGCACCGACAACTCCCGGGGCACGAAGCAGACCGTCGATCGCAGCATCAGACGCCACCAGAAATCCACGTCGACGAGCTGATAGATGTCGTTCCGCAGGCCGCCCGCCTCCAGCGCCAGCCGGCGCCGAAACATCACGCAGGTCGGCTCCCCCACCCAGTTCTCCTTCGCGCCGCGCAACACCACCTGGCGCACCAACGAGGGGCCGTCGTTGCGTTCCCGCAGGTTGCGAAAGCGCGTGTGCATTTTGCCGTACCGGCGCTGCCAGCGCTCGTCGTCACCCACCACCTGCCGGGGCGCGAACGCCAGCCCGACGGTCGGGTCGTCGAAGTAGGGAGCGAGCGTCGCCAAGGCGCCCGGAAGCAGCCAGTCGTCGCCGTGCACGAACTGCACGCACGTGCCGCGCGCCAGTTCCAGGCATTTGTTGTGGTTGCCGTTCAGGCCGAGGCGGGGCTGATTCTTCACCAGCCGGTCCCCGGGCCGCAGCA
>NZ_LZIS01000122.1 GCF_001667015.1 Mycobacterium sp. E3198
GGGCGCGGCGTCCAGCGTGATGCCGAGACGTTCGATGGGCAGCTGGCGCCGGTGGTCCGCGAGCGGGTGCAGCACCACGGTGGTGTCCTGGCGGGCTTCCACCACTTCGTCCAGGTAGCAGATCGCGCCCTCGCGCACGGCCCGGGTCAGCGGGCCGTCCACCCACACCGTCTCGTCGCCCCGCAGCAGATACCGGCCGACGAGGTCGGCGGTGGTGAGGTCGTCATGGCACGCGACGGTGATCAGCGGCCGGCCGAGGTCGTAGGCCATCGCCTCGACGAAGCGGGTCTTGCCGCACCCCGTCGGCCCCTTCAACACGAGGGACAAGCCCTGGCGGTAGGCGGCCTTGAAGATGGCTTCCTCGTTGCCGATCGCCTGGTAGTAGGGCCGCACGTTCTCCGCCTCGGGGGTCGCGCCGTTGCGGTGAGCGACCCCGGACTCGTTGGCCATGGCTTCCTTCCGATGTCGATTGGAGCCTATCCGGAACAGATGTTTGTTTCAACGACCGCCAGCGTGCGCAGATGTACGCGGCGCGCGGCGTGTCGCCGTACCGACACGCTCCCCCGCAAGCGGGAGGTGCCCCCGGCCCGCGGCAGTTGGGCGGCGGCGGACCTCCGCCGAGCGCAGCGCGGACCGGAACAGCGGGCCGACGACGCCGGCGAGCTGATCCGGGCGCGCGATCGTGGCGTGCGCGGTGCTGCCGAAGACTCTGCGCAGCGACCGCACGTCGGTCCCGGCGCCGATCGTCAGGCATACACAGCCGGTCCCCCGGCGGCGGGCCTCGATCAGGGCGCGGCGCGCGTCGGCGGCGCCGTAGGCCCGTTCGTATCCGTGGTCATAGGCGAGCCCGTCGGACAGCACGACCAGCAGTCGCCGCGCCGTTCCCCCGCGCGCCTCCAAGACGGCCGAGCCGTGCCGGATGGCCGCGCCGAGGCGGGAGTACGCGCCTGGTTCCAGGCTGTTCAGCCGCCTCATCACCCGGGCGTCGAGGTGGTCGTCGAACCGTTTGACCGGAATCATGCTGACCGCCTGCCGGCCCTGCGAGTAGTAGGCGTACAGCGCCACCCGGTCGCCCAGGTCGTGCAGTGCGACGGCGAGATTGGCGACGGCCGCGCGCTGCTGCTGATGCACCGTGCGCGCGGAAGTTCCGGGCTCGGCCGCCGAGCCCGACACGTCGAGCAACAGCAGCACCGACAGGTCCCGGCGGCGGCGCAGGCTGTCGAGGTAGACCGCCTTGTCGGGGACCGACCCGGCCCGCACCTCGACGCGGGCCTCCACCGCGGCGTCGATGTCGATGTCGTCGCCCTGCGACTGACGATGGCGGCGGTGCAGCCCCATGCCCAGACGCGACAGCGGCCGCCGCACCCCGATGGCGGCGTCGATCTCCTGGGTCGCCTGCGCCTTGATCGTCGGCTCGACCTCGCGCACGGTGCACCACGCGGGCCGGTAGCCCTTGCGCGCGGCGTCCCACTCCGGGTACCGCACGCCGTCCGCGGCCGCGGTGGCCCCCTCGTCGTTGGTGTCCTCGCTCGAGGGCGACGCGAGCGACGACACGGCGTGCGGGCCGCGGGTTCCCGAGTTCGTGCGGTGCGTCGGGATGTCCGCCCCCGGCGGTCCGCCGCCGCTACCGGTCTTGCGCGCCGAGGACAACATCTTTTTCAGCCACTTGCCGATGAAGCCGCCCCCGCCCACCGGACTGGTGAACAGGTCCGGATCGTCGGAATCGTCGGTCTCACCGTCGTCGAGCTCCGCCAGTTCCCTCGCGCCCCCGCTGCGGGGAACGTGCCCGGGACTCGCCTGGTCCTGTTGTTCGGCCACGCGGCGGGCGGCCAGCACCTTCGTTGCACGGATCACGCCGAATCCAGCCGGCGGGTCGTCGATCCTCGCCCGCGCCTTGGCGATTCGCAACGACGCCGCGGGCGAGTCGCCGCGGCTCGCGATCTCGCGGTCGGGCAACGACGCCAACATGCCGGGGAGCAGGTCGCCGGCGGCGGCCAGCGCGCGGTGCCCCTCGACGGCCAGGTAGCGCCGGGCCAACCGGGGATGCCGGACGAGCGGACGGACGACGCCCGGGTCCAGGCTGCCCGCCGCGATCATCGATGCCTGTACGGCAACCGCCTCGAGTTGCGCGCGGTGATCGGTGGCGGCATCGACGTAAATGGTCTGGCCGTCCGTCCACGGGGGTTCACCCGGTCGCAGCCCGGCAACCGCCGTGGCGCGGCCCGCCAGCGCGGAGGCGAACATGCCCAGGGCCTGCAGCCGCTCGGCGCGAGCGTCGTCCCCCACGCTCAACCTCCCTTTGACCAAATATCTGTTCCACCGTAGAGTCCGGCAAAATTGCAGTCAATCAGGAGAAGCATGATCGACTTCACCGGCCAGGCGGCCGTGGTCACCGGCGCCGGACGCGGACTCGGGCGGCTGTACGCGCTGGACCTGGCACGGCGGGGCGCCGCGGTGGTGGTCAACGACGTCGGCGGCTCGATGCGCGGCGAGGGCTCCGACTCCGCCGTCGCCGACGAAGTGGTCGACGAGATCACCAAGGCCGGTGGCACCGCCATCGCCTCCTACGACTCGGTCGACAGCCCCACCGGCGGCCAGGCGATCGTCGACGCGGCGCTGCGCGCGTTCGGCCGCCTCGACGCCGTGGTCAGCAACGCGGGAATCTTCGGCACCGTGCCGTTCGAGGACCTCTCGACCGACGAATGGACGCGAATGCTGCGCGTGCATCTGGACGGCGGCTTTTACCTCGCGCAGCCGGCGTATCGCGTGATGAAGAAGGGCGGCGGCGGGAGGTTCGTGTTCATCTCGTCCTCCGCCGGAATCTTCGGCCAGCCGATGGAAGCCCACTACGCCGCGGCCAAGGCCGGCCTGGTCGGGTTGACCAACGTGATCGCGATCGAAGGCGAGGCGCACGGAATCCTCGCCAATTCCGTTATGCCCACCGGTTTTTCGCGCATGGTCACCGAGACCGTCGGCGACGAGACGTTCCTCGCCGAGTCCGGCTTCATGCAGGCCATCCGGCCCGAACTCGTCGTACCGCTGGTGACCTTCCTCGCCAGCACCGCCTGCGCGTTCACCCACCGCAACTATTCGGCCGCCGCCGGGCGCTACGCGCGGGTGTTCGTCGGGCTCGCCGAAGGCTGGCTGGCCGACGCCGACGGCGCGCCGACGGCCGAAGACATCCAGGAACACCTCGAGGAGATCTCGTCCACGGAGAAGTTCATCGTGCCCGCGTCCATCGTCGATGAGGTACTGGAAGTGTGTGCGCGGCGCGGCGTCAGCGCCATGCCAGGGAACGCCGAAGTCGCATTCCCCGAACACCGAGGCGACTGACCGTTATTGACCCGCCATCTGCCCAAACGTAAAGTCCCGGAAAATGGATTTTTCCTATCCCTCGGAAGTGGAACTGTTCCGCGCCGAGCTGCGCGACTGGCTGTCGGCGAACCTGACCGACGAGCTGGTGGCCGCGCGCCGGCCGGCCGGCCGCGACGTCGCGGCCATCGAGCTGCTGCGGGCCTGGAGCAGGACGATGGCCGACGCGGGCTGGGCCGCGGTCTCCTGGCCACGCGAATACGGCGGCCGCGGCGCGACCGTTCTCGAGCAGCTGGTCTACACCGAGGAGACCACCCGCGCCCGAGCACCCATGCCGCTCAACGTCATTGGGATGAACAACATCGCCCCCGCCATCATGGCGTACGGCACCGAGGACCAGAAGACGACGCTGCTCCCCCGCATGATCCGCGCCGACGACATCTGGTGCCAGGGCATGTCGGAGCCCGAAGCGGGATCCGACCTCGCCGCCTTGCGCACCCGCGCGGTGCGCGATGGGGACGACTTCGTCGTCAACGGCCAGAAGATCTGGACCTCGCTGGGGCACCGTGCGCACTGGTGTCAGCTGTACGTGCGCACCGACCCCGACGCCCCGAAGCACAAGGGGATCTCCTGCCTCATCGTCGACATGGCGCTGCCCGGCATCGAGGTCCGCCCGCTCGTCACGCTCAACGGCGACACGGATTTCGCCGAGGTGTTTTTTCACGACGTGCGGGTGCCGGCCGACGCACTGCTGGGCCCGCTCAACGCGGGCTGGCAGGTGGCGACCACCACGCTCAGCCACGAGCGGGCCGGGGCGGCGCGGCTGTACGCGGAGATGCAGGTGCGGCTGGAAGAACTGGTGGACGACATCGCGACTGGCGACGCCGGCGCCCTCGACGACCCGGTGACCCTGCGGCGCCTCGGCGAAATCGCCGTCCGCATCAAGTATCTCGAGGTGCTCTGCCAGCGGTCGATCTCCGCGACGCTGCACGGCGGCGACCCGTTCGCGTCGGCCAGCCTCGCCAAGACCGTGTGGGGAGAGATCGGACAGGACATGGCCGCCCTGGCTTTCGACGTGCTCGGGACCGGCGGCGCCAACGCCGCGTGGGCCAACTACCGCCTCACCTCCCGGTCGCTGACCATCGCGGGCGGAACGACCCAGATCAACAAGAACATCACCGCGCAGCGAGTGCTCGGGCTACCGCGACAATGAACCTCGAACTCACCGACGAGCAGGCCGCGCTGCGCGACACCACGCGGCGCTTTCTCGCTGAGAAGGCGCCGATTTCGGGGCACGTGCGTGAGCTGCTCGACGATCCGACCGGCGTCGACGAACCGGTCTGGCGCGGCCTGGCCGACCTCGGGGTGACCGGGCTGCTGGTGCCCGAGGAACACGGCGGCGCCGGGATGACGATGGTCGAGGCCGGCGTGGTCGCCGAGGAGCTCGGCGCCGCGCTGCACCCGGGCCCGTGGCTGTCGACAGCGGTCGCCGCGGCGCGCACACTGACCCGGCTCCCCGGCGATGACGCTGCCGCAACGATTTTGGCCGGGATCGCCGACGGGACCACCATCGCCACCGTCGGCTTTCTCGATTCTCGGCAGGGCGACGACGCCGTGCTGCGCGGCGAGATCGCCGGCGTGCCCGACGCCGCGGCGGCCGACACCATGCTGGTGCTCACCGACGACCCCTCGGGCGCAGGGCTTTTCGCGGTGCGGGCCGACTCCCCCGGGGTCTCGGTGACGCAAGAGCCGGGAATCGACCAGACCCGCAAGCGCTTTCGCGTCAGGCTCGACGGCGTGCCCGCGCACCGGCTGGTCCCGGCGCCGTCGGACGCCGTCGCGGCCATGGTCGACGACGTGCTGATCGCGACGGCCGCCGACGCGCTCGGCGCGGCGCGGGCGGTGATGCACCTCGCCATCGAATACGCGAAAGCCAGAAAGCAATTCGGACAGGTCATCGGTTCGTTCCAGGCGGTCCAGCACCTGTGCGTCGACATGTACGAGACCGTCGAGCTCGCCCGCAGTGGCGTCATTCACGCGCTCTGGGCCGCCGACAACGCCGGCGCCGACGAGCGGCACCTCTCCGCGCTGCGGGCCAAGGCTTTCGCCGGGCGGCTGGCCTCCGTGGGCGACACCGCGATCCAGGTGTTCGGCGGTATCGGTTACACCTGGGAGCACGATGCTCACCTCTATCTCAAGCGCCTGTTGAGCTGGAGCGGGCTGCTCGGCGCCCCCGACCGATACCTCACGGAACTCGGTGCGCGCCTTGCCAAGGGAGGTCGGCAGTGATGGACATCGACTACCTGCTCACCGCGACCCCGTCGGCGCGCAAGTCGCTCGACTTGGCGGCCCCCGTCGACCTCGGGGACATAAGGGACTGCCTGCGCATCGGCCTGCAGGCCGCCAACGGCTCCAACCAGCAGTCCTGGCGGTGGCTGGTGATCACCGACGCCTCGCTGCGGACCCGGATCGCCGCGCTGTACCGGGAGGCCTACCTGCTGCGGGTGGGCGGGCAGCTGCTCGCCGACCTGCTGCCGGCCGGCACGCCGGAAAGCCGCATCATGTCGTCGACGGAGTGGTTGGTCGAGCACATGGCGGACGTACCCCTGCTGGTGATCCCTTGCTATGCGCCCTACCTCCCGCGCGTCGACGGCGACGAGTCGTTTCACCAGGCGACGCTGTACGGCTCGATCTTCCCGGCGGTGTGGAACTTTCAGCTCGCCCTGCACACCCGCGGGTACGGGACCTGCATCACGACGCTGCACCTGCACCGCGAAGAGGAGGTCCGCAGCCTGCTCGGCATCCCGGAGGGCTACACCCAGGGCTGCCTGCTACCGGTGGGGCGCCTGCGCGCCGGGCGCACCTTTTCCCCCGCCCGCCGGCGCCCCCTCGACGAGGTCGTCGCGCGCGACGGCTGGGGCGGCCCTCCGCTCTAGATTGTTGTGTCACACCAGAATTGGTGTGTCACACTCCGGTCCGCGGCACCACGCTGGGCCGGCTCTGCGACACGTGCGGACTCGCCCCACCGCGGCCCATCATGCCCCCGGGCACCCCAGCACCCGCGCCCATCCCACCCATCGGCATGGGCAAAGGCATCGGGCGACCGGCAGCGGCCGCCGCCGCGCCGGCCGTCGCCGCAGGGGTAGGCATACCCGCCCCGGCCAGCCCCCGCATCGCGGAACTTGCCATCCGTGCCGGAGTCGATCCCTGCCAGGCCGGCGGCACCGACATCGCCCCCACCAACCGGGCCTTACCCAAACCCGCCGACATCGCCGCGTGCAGGCCGCCACCACCCAACGGCTTGATCGCAGGCACCGCCCGACTTGCCAACTTGGGCGTCGCCGCGGCGGCCGCCCCGGCTAACCCAGGCGTGCCACCCATGCGGGCCAAGCCCATGATCATGCTCATCGGGTACATCGCCATGCTCGCCGGATACATGAGCGCCGACAGATTTTGCAACGGTAGCGACTGCAGCGCCGACATCGCGGCGGGCGCCGCCGCCATCACCACCTGCGCCTGTGTGGCCACCGACGATACGACCGCCGAAACCCCCGCGAACCCCGTCAAACTCGCCGGCAGCGCACCAAACGGTGTCAACGTCGACGCCGCGGACGTCGCGCCAGCGTGGTAGCCCAGCATCGCGGCCGCGTCCTGAGCCCACATCTCCACGTAGTCGAACTCATTGGCTGCGATGG